>CBINBC010000015.1:0-93870 GCA_966248825.1 uncultured Fluviicola sp. | reverse complement strand
ATGTTCAAATGTTCAAATGTTCAAATGTTCAAATGTTCAAATGTTCAAATTGAACTTTTAAACTCTTTGAACCTTCGAAGTTCGAAGAACGAAGAAGATTTGAACCTTCGGAGCTCGAAGAGCGTTTTCAAATCCCGACACCGAGGGTCGTCAGTGAAAGAAGATTTGAACTTTTTGAACGTTTTTGAACCTTCAATTATTGAGCACTTTGGATCAGTAATTCCAGGATCTTCTGCGCAGCCTTAGAGATCTTTGTCCCGGGACCAAATACTCCAAAAACTCCGGCGTCATACAAGAAATCATAATCCTGCGCCGGAATAACACCTCCGGCAACCACCATAATATCCGGCCTGCCCAATTTTTCCAATTCGGCAATAACCTGCGGAACCAAAGTTTTATGTCCGGCTGCCAATGACGAAACTCCCAATACATGAACATCGTTCTCAACAGCTTGTTTGGCAGCTTCTGCAGGTGTTTGAAAAAGAGGTCCTATGTCTACATCGAAACCAATGTCAGCAAAGGAGGTAGCGATGACTTTTGCTCCGCGGTCGTGTCCGTCCTGACCCATTTTTGCTATCATGATACGCGGCCTTCTTCCTTCGAGTTTTGCAAAGGTTTCGACCAAAGTTTTAGCTTTCTCAAAATCAATATCGCTCATACTTTCCGCTGAATAAACTCCGCTGATTGAACGGATGGTTGCCTGGTGTCTTCCGAAGGTTTCTTCCATTGCCAGCGAGATTTCGCCCAGGGATGCACGTTCCCGCGCGCATTCTACGGCAAGTTCCAGTAAATTACCGGTTCCCGTGCGTGCTGCTTCAGCTAATTTTTCCAGTGCAGCTTTCACACGTTCCGGATTTCTTGTTTCGCGAAGTACTTTTAATCGTTTTAATTGGGATTCACGAACCCTGGTATTGTCTACCTCCAGAATGTCAATTGCGTCTTCTTTTTCCAGTTGGTAACGGTTAACGCCAACAATAATGTCTTTTCCTGCGTCAATCCGGGCCTGCTTGCGTGCTGCCGCTTCTTCGATACGCATTTTAGGAATTCCGGTTTCTATAGCTTTGGCCATTCCACCCAATTCTTCTACTTCCTGGATGAGTTTCCAGGCCTCATCAACCAATTCCTGTGTCAGGTGTTCTACGTAATAACTTCCGCCCCACGGATCGATGAGGTCTGTCATTCCTGTTTCCTGCTGCAGGTAAATTTGCGTATTCCGGGCAATACGTGCCGAGAAATCTGTCGGCAATGCGATGGCTTCATCCAGTGCATTTGTATGGAGCGATTGTGTTCCCCCGAAACCGGCTGCCATGGCTTCGATGCAGGTTCTTGCTACGTTGTTGAACGGATCTTGTTCCGTCAAACTCCATCCGGAAGTTTGGCAATGCGTTCTAAGTGCCAATGATTTCTCACTTTTCGGGTTGAACTGTGAAACGAGTTTTGCCCAAAGCAGTCTTCCTGCGCGCATTTTCGCGATTTCCATAAAGTGGTTCATCCCGATGGCCCAAAAGAAACTTAAACGCGGAGCAAAGGTGTCTACGTCCATTCCTGCACCAATTCCTGCACGCAGGTATTCCAATCCGTCTGCTAAGGTGTAAGCCAATTCAATACTGGCAGTTGCACCTGCTTCCTGCATGTGGTAACCGGAGATGGAAATAGAATTGAAGCGCGGCATTTTTTCAGCCGTGTAAGCAAAAATATCTGCAATAATGCGCATCGATGGAGCTGGGGGGTATATGTACGTATTCCGCACCATGAATTCTTTAAGAATGTCGTTTTGAATGGTCCCGGAAAGTTCCTCTTGTTTAACTCCCTGCTCTTCGGCTGCTACGATGTAAAATGCCATAATCGGAAGTACGGCACCATTCATGGTCATGGAAACCGACATCTCATTCAATGGAATCTGGTCGAAGAGAATTTTCATGTCCAGGATGGAATCAATCGCCACTCCTGCTTTACCAACGTCACCGACTACGCGCTCGTGGTCTGAATCGTACCCGCGGTGCGTTGCCAGGTCAAATGCAACGGAAAGTCCTTTTTGACCGGCTGCCAGGTTCCTGCGGTAAAATGCGTTTGATTCTTCTGCTGTAGAGAATCCCGCATATTGGCGGATGGTCCACGGACGGATTGCATACATGGAGCCGTATGGTCCGCGCAAAAACGGAGCCAAACCACTGACGAATCCTAAATGTCCGACCTTGTCAAGATCTGCCTGATTGTAATAACTTGCCAGTTCTATTTTCTCCGGTGTGGAAAAAACTTCCTGTTCGGCTTTCCCTGACAGCGCGTCCGTATTTAAGGATACGTTTTCAAATGATTGACGGATACTCATAGGGTTTGTTCTAAAATTAATGGTTTCAGATTATTCCAACATGCAGGAAGTTCTGTCCAGCTGTTCTCAACCTGTTCCGGATTCGGGAAGATGTTGATTCCGATCCTTTTTTCCGTTTTGTCTTTGATCTCTGCAGTGCGCATAGCCGCTTTTTCGGCAATTTCCGAAGCAAGTGTTTTTCGGACTTCGGAATTGGAAATACTTCCGTTACGTTCTATCCATTGGAACGAACTCCATGCACGTTCGGCAATGGTTTCGGTTAAAGCATCCAAAGCATAAGAGCCACCCGCAGGGTCAAGTACGAATTGCAGGTAGGATTCTTCTTTCAGAAGCAGGGAAATATTGGTTGCCATGCGGCGCGTAAATGCGGTATTTGAATTCGTGGAGTACCAATCGTATGGCTGAATGTTCAGGTGTTGAATTCCACCCAACACTGCAGACATTGCCTCGGTAGTCTGGCGCAGTAAATTGGTGTAGGGATCTTTCAAACTCACATTCAAAAATCCGGTACGGGCTGTAATAGTAGCAGCTAACGAGCATGTGTGTTTAGGCGAATAAGCCGAAACAATTTGTGCCCAGCAAGTTCTGAATGCACGGATTTTCGCCAATTCGAAGAAGTACTTGCTTCCGATGCCAAAGGTGAAATGAATGGCTGCTGCGGCTGTATCACAATCGATGCCTTTTTCCAGTTGTTTGATCAGTAGTTCATGACCTTCCGCTAGAGCAATGCTCAATTCCTGCCAGGTTGTTCCACCGGCTTGCTGGACCAGAGATGCGTCTATATGGTATAGCTTCAGATTTGGATTTTTATCCGCGGAAGTCCGAAGATCGCTCTCTAACAATTCATCATTGTAAACATATTCGATCAAAACAGGAGCTTCTTTGGCGAAGATTAAGAATTGATTTACCTGATCAATACTTTTCGCTTTAAGGGTGGTATGTATAAAGGATAAACCAACTTCATGTAAAAGTATTTGGAAATCAATGGGCTCTGAGCTTGTTGCTTCCAGTACCAGGTGATTCGTACCTGCCATCAGCGCAGCAATAATTTCCCGGTTGGTTTCCTTTAAATCACCGATGCGGAAAGTCGTTGCGATCGTCCAGTCGTTGTTTTTGGATTGAATACCACGTGTGTAAGGAGCTAAACCCGGATCGGAGAAATGACTTTTCTGATCTTCGCGGTGGAAATAGGCCGGGAAAGCAATTTCTTCTACGCGATTGATCTTGTTTAATGTATCGATCGATTCACCCTTCAATTCCTTTTTCAGGATGGCGATCCATTCTTCTTTAGAACTAGCCCGGAAGGATGAGAATAATTCATTCATGTGTTTATTCTTTTAGGTATCTAATAGATCTTGATCTTTAATAGCAGGAGCAGGCTGTGTTTCTGGTTTTTTGTTCATCAGGATATAAACAGCTGTTGAAAGCATTGTTGTTAAAACAGGCGCAACAATAATACCGATAAACGGTATTTTGATCATCAGGGTAAAAATTCCTCCTGTGATCAGCATATAGCTCATTCTGGAGAATCCCATTCCCCAGCTTTTAAAGAAATTCAAACCGTAGCGTTCCATGCTGTAATCGTAGAAAGAGAATCCTACGAAGAAAGAAGCAATCAGGAAGAATACGGCTTCTCCGATAAAATCAGGCATCACCCAGGAGAAAAGCCACCAAATGCCCAGGAAAACATATTCTAAAAATAAGGCGCTGATCACAATCAGGATCATTCTCAGGAAGTCGTTAAACAATCGAATGAAATCGAATTTATACTCATTTCCGGTCAGATAACTATCAAATTTCTCCGAAAGAATACAATTTACCGGAGAGAGAATCACCAAAATGACGAATTTGTAGAATTCCGAAACAATCAGGTCGAAGATGCTGAAGATGCCATCTGCCAGCCATCCTATTGCGGATCCAACTAATGGAACATCATCAGCAATATGAGCAACAGCCAGAACTTTTTCAGCCTGCCATTTGTAGTAGAGGTAAATCAATCCAACGATTAGTCCGGGAACAAAAAACCACAAAAACTTCCCTTTCAGTAATGTTTTTGCGACTTGTTCTATTCCTGTCCAATGATTTTTAAAGGCTTGAACCATGTCTTTGTTGTTTCGCTTTCAAATATAGTGAAAGTTAAAAGGTTTAAACCGTTCAAATGCTCAATTCTTTGACTACCGAATGATTTTGAATCGTTTTACCGTTTGAACTGATTTGAACTTTGTGTATATTGGCATGTAAATTGTAAATCCTTCGTAAAAAATTAAGAGCATGAAAAATTTAGCGATTATTACCATTGCTGTTCTTGGAACTTCTGTTGCAGTTTTTGCACAAGATGGGACAAAGAAACAAGAACCTAAAAAAACAGAGCGCAGAACACCTGCTAAGAAGCAAATTTCTGTTGAGAAGAAAAAAGAGGTTCCAGCAGAGAAGTTGAAGAAATAACAAAAAACCCTGACGATTGAATGTCAGGGTTTTTTGTTTATAGAATCCCGAATTGGGTAAAATGATGGGTCAGGTGTTTTTTGTGCAGTAAGTCCCACTGTTCGTAATTCAAAGGACCATAATACGCATGGACCGTTTTTAAGTCGGGGTTTTCAGCAAAAAGTTCCTGGAAATCCAGGTAAACTTCCACAAACTCATCAATAGCCAATTCCAGTTCTTCATGGCGAAGCGGAGTGCCTTCTTTAGCAAAGGGAACTTCCATGTTCTGTGCCATTGGTTTATCGGTATACAAAAAAGCAACCATCCGTTCTACTTTATCTTCCGGGATGAGTAATTGCTGTGGATTTTCTCCTGTTGCAATGCGGAGGGTATCTGTTAAATGTTCCACCATTCGCTGAGCGGACATTTTTCCCCATACCGGTTTTTTATCTGCTGTCAATTTATTCAAATGTGACAATACGGTTTCCAAATCAGTTTCAATAAACATCTTATTCTGTTTTAAGTTTCAAATGGGCGAGATCCAGGTAAGCTTTTCCGCAAAGTACGGAAAGACTGGAAGGAACTATCTCTAAATTAATTTCTTTTCTGACTTCAAAGGGTTCACCGTCATAATGGGCCAGCGGAACTTCCAGGATAATACGCGCTTTTTGGAAGGGAATAATACGAATATACCGGGACCCTTCAATCTTTTTAAAGAAAAAACGGCTGATTACTCCCATGGTTCGCCACCAGGAAAACTTGCTCAAAAGCACCAATTCCATTTGTCCGTCAATAACGTTCGATTTGGGAGAAATACAAAATCCATTTCCAAACTCGGAAGAATTGGCTATTGAACACAAGAGGAAGTTTCCCTTGATCTGTTCATCCGGAAGAATGATCTTCATTCTTGGTGGTTTGTAAGAGAAATATTCTTCGTAAACCAATTGAGTATACCCCCAAAACCCGCGAATGTGATACTCATCGAACCGTTTGGCAATATAAGCATCAAAGCCGTAACCTCCCACACCCAAAAAAGGTTTGTCGTTTGCCAGGCCTGTGTCCATGCGGATACTATTCAGTTCATTGATATTTTGAATGGCTTGGGGCGTTTTCAGGGGAATTTTTAAATGTCTTGCCAGCCCGTTACCTGAACCTGTTGGAATAATTGCTAAGTGGCATTTTGTTCCGATCAGTGCGGTTCCTACTTCGTGAACAGAACCATCTCCGCCCACTGCACATACGATGTCGATTCCTTCCTGGGCAGATTCCTCGGCTATGGATTTGGCGTGTTGTTTATATTGTGTAATTGCGATATCATAGTCAAACAAGTCATGGTTCAGGTGCTCCTCGATCATCTGAGGAACCCTGGCCTTTTTGACCCCGCCCGAAATGGGATTGATTATGAATCGAATTCTTTTTTTCATCGAACAATCGTCTGATTGTGGATTAAATCATGATTATATCTTTGAATAATGGCCTTCAATCGTCTTGCCATCTTTTCTGCTTCGGCTTTTTTGGCTGGCAGCAGATTTTTTGGGTTCCTGGTACGAATGGTAAAGTCAAATAATCCGGCAATCTTATTATTCGAATATACCAATAATTTATTGTTTCGGAAGTAGTAATAAGATCCTTCCAGATAAGTAACTGCTTCACGTGGTTCTTTGGAGAAGTAACTATTCCCGAAACTGTAGTAATTGGTTTTGATGTTTACCAAATCCAGCACAGTAGGCATAATATCTATTTGCTGGAAGATTACTTTTTCACGTCTGCGCGGTAGCTTTCCGCTTGGATCATAGAACGCAATAGGGATGCGGTACATTTCCGTGCGCTGGTTGTAAATTTCGCTGTTGCTGGAAGGAGTATGATCTGCTACAAGGACGAAAAGTGTTTTCTTATACCAGGGTTCTTTGGCTGCCTGTTCGAAGAATTTGCGCAAGCTGATATCTCCGTAGTGAATGCTTTTACAAATCGGGTGTGGTCCTTTTTTAACCATTGACCGCCATTCTTCCGGCACAAAATAAGGGTGGTGGGAAGAAAGTGTAAACAGGTTCGCCATAAAAGGCGCTTTTAGTTTGGTTAACTGTCTGGCAGTCCATGGATTAAAGTATTCGTCCAGGATTCCCCAGGTTTTATCAAAATGTTTGTCGTTGTTATACTCAAAACGTCCGATGTATTCCTGGTAACCCATTTGAGAGGCAAAGCTGTTGAAGCGCATAGAGCCATTGGTTGCTCCATGATAAAATGCCGTACTGTACCCGTGTTTTGTCAGAATATTCGGAAGGCTTTGTAGCTGGTTGTTGCAATAGGCTGATGAAATGTACGGATTGTCCATTAATGTCGGTATCGATGCGGAAATGGTCGGTACAGCTTCAATGGATTTTTTTCCATTAGAGATTCCGTATTCGAAGTACCAGGATTCATCTAGTAAAGAATCCAGATAGGGAGTGTAGGAAACACTGTTGTTGAATTGTCCGACCCATTCATTTCCGAAGCTCTCCAGCATAATGATCATGACGTTGGTGCCGTCCGGGAGAATATGCTGCGGATGACTGGTCCTTCTCGGATTGAAAAGTTTATCCAATTCCTTTTCCGAATAATAATGCTGTTCTGTTAGATCATCTTTTCCGATGGACTTCAACAAGGTGAACGCCGAATTGAGTACCAATGCCGAATTTTCAGGTTGTGTATATAAAGTTGCATCAATGGATGAAATAGGCCGCAGACCAAATCCTCCTCTCCCGATGAGGAAAAACAAGGGAACAACCAGGAAGAAGACGGCAAGTTCTTTTCGCAGGGTGCTCCTTGAAGTATTTTTCAATTTTCGGATACTGGTTCTTCTGTAAAATTTAACCAGGAGCCATGTCCCGATAATGAAGATTAGGATGAGCATCCAATAATCGGCAAAGAAACTTCCCAGTAATTGTCCCACATCATTTCCGGCGGATACAATCACAAAGAGGTCGGCAGTGGATCGTTTCAATGTGAAATTGTAATAAGCCGTGTCCATGAGGTTCAGGGCAACAATCAATAAAGTTGGAATGAAGAACGTTACTGCCTGCAATGCCCGGACGATCCAATTCTGCTGCCATTTTTCAGGGAGTAAGCTGAAAACAATGAAAGGCATTAGTAGCAATCCTATGGTGGAAAGGTCGAACCAAATTCCGGCCAGCCAATCTGTGAAACTTACATGTGCAAAGGAATCCAGGTTGAAAAAATAGAATACCAGTCGCGTTACGGTCATCAATAACAAAAGGATTCCGATCCGGAGCAACAAGCTATACAGGGTTATCGGAAGAGCATGACGCAGTTTTTTCAACATAGTGCAAAAATAAGGAACCTTTTTGAGGTGGGTGTTGTCTTTGTGTTACTTAAAAATAGATAGAATTTCCTTTTTTTCACTTAGGAACTTTGATTTGCCGCTAATCCGGAACTAACTGAGATAAGTCAGATTTATTTTTACTTAAGTCGAATTTTATTGCTCGGGTTTCTGCTGGTATGAAAAACTGCAAATACAACAATGGTATCATCAAATGCTTCGTAGATAACAACAAATGGAAACTTCCTTACGGCTATTTGTCTCCTTTCACCGGAAACTTTCTTGAACCCGGAAGAAGAGTTCGTGATTGATTGAAAACATTTATCAAGAAACTTTAGAAAAACATCTCCTAAACCGGCTTGTTGTTCTTCATAGTAGTAATAGGCATCTTCAATTTCTACAACAGCTTCCTGTTTAATTTACAGGTTGTACTTTTTTCTCATAAACCGGGAAGGGGACTTGGATTAAGCAATTCTTTTTTTACCTAAGGAATTCTTCACTTCGTCCCAGGAATAGGATTTGCTCTCACCGGAAACATGCTTCTTTCTTCGTTCATCCAGAATTTGAATGTGCTCTTCGGTCAACACAAAATCATCGTTATGTACTTCAACAAAATCAAGTGTCAAAATGTATTCAAGCAAAGCTTTTCCTTTGCTGGTTGAATCATCTATGCGAACTGTTACCATAATTCTTGTGATTGAGATACCTATTCAAAGGTACGAAAAAACATCCCTGGATATATTTAATTTATCTAAATAGATCTTATTTTTTAGTAATTGAAAATGAATCATTAAGATGTTAAGGGGTTAAGAATAGTCAGAATTTCTGTTCCGGAATTTTCGTGCGAATCACACCGTTTTTTTGCGTGATGACGAAAAAATTAATGCAGTCTGTTATCCAATACAAATTCTTCCTGGCGAACCAGTATTATGTGGTTTTTGAATTCGGGATGGTTGGCATTTATAATGTAGTTGAATTCCTGGGGAACAATTACCGAAGGCACCTGTAAGACTAGTGATTCTTTACTATGATACCACTTGCTTCCTATGTCCTGTAATTTTGAATATGCTGAAATATCTCTCCAGTTGGAAGGTAAATCACTTATTTTCTTCCTGGAAAAAAGATCTTCTGAATCTGTAATTGATAGGATCATAGTCTCGTAATCCAATCCTGTTTGAATGGACTTATGGACGATGTTTTCCAGCATTGCTAAGGACCTGGTTTCTCCGGAATAAATAACGAACTCACCATCTTTGTTCCATCTAGCTGCTTTCCCTGATGCAGTCAGTTCTTTGGAATATTTTGTGCTTGATACCCTGAAAACCTCCATTTTAGGCGTTATCTCCGAATTCAATCCCGGTTAACCGGTCATCAATAAATTTAATTCCGCTTACCGTGTCAATATAGTGTTCCGGTTCTTTGTTACCAAAATAGAAGTTTGAAGTTGTCAGCCATTTTTTAAACTGGTGGGGAGTGCCAAAGACTTCAATGCCATGTTTAAATAATGAAATCAACATAACAAGATGTTCCATTAGGTTGGATTTAACCGCCCGGTCCTCGTTTCGATAGTTTCTATAAGTTTTTTCTGTCATGCCGAGCCAGTCTGATATTTCCTTATCATCCTCCTCACTGATAGATTTTAGGGCGTTGAAGTATTGTTTACTCTGCCCTTCATTGGAAATATAGTATATGATGCTGAGCATTTCATTCTGATCAATTCTTGAAGGAATGGTGTTGTATATTTTTTCCGCAGCGCCCATAATTTTTATCTTGAGAATAAATGTAGTTATTTTTACCGAACACCAACGGTAATTTTACCGTTTTTCCCACAATTTAACAGATCATCTACTTGGTAAAAGGTAGTTAAGTTGATCTATCTTACTTAAAACGGTTAGGAATGACTTTTTCAAAGTTCCTATCTTTGATGCATGAAATATCTTGTAATCTGTTTATTGATAGGTTTCGGCTCACAGGCACAGGACCTGGAGGCGTTCCGCATTTTTGATGCGAAGGGGAAAGAAGTGTCTTTCGGGAAAATGATGGATAAAGTTTCTCAGAACCAGGTTGTTTTGTTCGGCGAATTTCACGATAACCCGATTTCACACTGGCTGGAGCTAAATGTGCTGATGGAATTGAATAAACATGCCAAAGGGCCTAAACTGGCTGTCGGCTTTGAAATGTTTGAGCTGCATCAGGCAAAGGCACTGAATGATTACATCAGGAACAAATCCTACAAGGCTTTGAAAGATTCAACGGAATTGTGGACCAATTTCAAAACGGATTACAAACCGGTTCTGGATTCTGCCATTGCGCAGGGGAATATTCCGTTTGCGGCAAATGTGACCCGAAAGTACGCCAGTTTAATCTTTAAGAAAGGATTAGCTGCTTTGGATACACTTCCGGAAGGCCAGAAAAGATGGATGGCCCCGCTGCCTTTTCCATTTGATTCTACACTGACACAATATGTGGAATTAATCGAAATGGGGAAAGAAATGCATGCTTCAGGTATCAATTTTGCGTATGCACAGGCAATCAAAGATGCTACAATGGGCTATTCCATTGTGCAACAGGTAAAAGACGGAAAAAGGGTGTATTTCCTAAACGGTGCTTTCCATTCGGATTTCCACCAGGGAATCATGTGGTATGTGCAGCAATATGCTCCGGGAACCAGTGTGGGAACAATTACAACGGTTTCACAGGAAGATGTACGTAAACTGCAGAGAGAACATTTGAATCGCGCTGATTTTATCGTGGTGGTGAATGAAACAATGCTTTCCACGCATTGATTTAATTCCGAATGCCTAATTCCGATTTCCGAATTGTTTTAATAAGTAATTCGTAATTCGTAATTCGTAATTCGTAATTCGTAATTCGTAATTACTTCTCGTTTGTACGCTTCAATAAATCGTTGTAATCCTCCAATAATTTCAAATACTTGTTTTTCCAGTATTCTTTTGATTGGTTGGTGTACGGATTTTCAGGGTCTTCGAAAGAATGGTTGCTAATGGATCCGAGTTCCTTGATCTCATCCGAAAAATCGTGGTGAATAATATTCCCGATGGACATAATTGTTTCCAGATCCACTTGCGTGTTATCAAACATCAGGTACATCCATCTACGGCTTCTACCCAATTTCTTGGCAATTGTACTGATGGGATATCCACTTTGCCGGATTGCTCTTTCTACTATTTCACCACGGTGTTGCATAGTGACAAAAATCTTCACTTGACCGAGTAAGATGTTAAACACAAAATACTCGTTTGCGGGAATTTGTAGTCAGATGTGGAAATTTTGGGCAAAAATAATGTAATTACGCAGATGTGAGCTATAAGTGAGAATGATTTTTCGCCTTTATTTTTGCCTTTTTCAGTCCGTTTTATCCGGATTGGTTTTCTTAAGTAATGCGTTGTAACTTTCTAATAGTTTGAGGTACTTATTTTTCCAGTAATCTTTGTTCTGTTTATTGTATTTGGATTCCTGTTCGGAAAAGGAACCCGGATTTACGACGCTGAGTTCCTTGATTTCATTCGAGAAATCATGGTGTATGATCTTGCCGATCGAAATAATTGATTCGATGTCAACCTGGGAATTATCGAACATGAGATACATCCACCTCCTGCTTTTTCCCAATTTTTTGGCAATTGTACTGATGGGGTACCCACTTTTCCGGATTGCTCTTTCCACTATTTCACCACGATGCTGCATAGAGACAAAATTGTTTACTTATTTGAGTAAATTAATTACCAAAAAATATACAACAATGAGAAATATTTTATAGATTTGTTTCGAGCTTGAGAAACTAAGAATGAAAAACGAAGTTTGGAAAAGAGAATACTACGAAAGGGGTGTGGCTTAACTCATTGAATTTTAAATAATTGGATATGAAATTTAAGAAATCCCATGTGGATTATTGGTCAGGTGGAAGTGACCGGGTGGTGTGGGAATTGCGATTCCCATGCCATTCCTCTTTATTCGATCGGAAAATGGAAAAGTTCATTCAGTGGAATCTCCAAAGCCTTGGAAATCTGATAGATCATGCAGGTAGAAACATTGTTTTCTCCCCTTTCGATACGTCCGATTTGTTTGCCGGAGTTTCCAACAAGAAATCCCAGGTCTTCCTGGGTCATATTCCTGGCCAATCTCAGCTCGCGCACCCTGTTTCCAAGGGCATTCAGGAAATTTTTGTCAACCACATTTTGCACATACAAGAGTGGAGGTTTCGTAAAAACCATAAAAGCCCATGTATGGGTTATTTTATGTTTTTGATTATTTTTGATAACGAAGGAAAGCCCTGAAAAATTAGAAATAGCCGACGTTTGTTCACTTATAACTACTAAATATTCTAAATACCCTATTCTATATGAAAAGAACCCATTCCGGAAAAGACATTTTTGCCAACACCTGATTCGAAGGCAGGCAAAATCCTTGAAAATAGTTTTAAAAAAATGGAGGTGCGGTAACACCTCCTTGCATTTCGGCAGTTTACCGGCTCCTGACAATGCAAACACTCTGCCTTAGCAGTGCAGCCGAAAATGCTGGGGTAAAGTTAAAGAAATAGAGTAGGCAAAACAAAATAACACATTCAATTATGAATAAAACACTCGAATCTTTACAATCAAAGAAGTTTGATTCAAAGAACCTGATGGGAATATCAGGAGGTGAAACTACTTACGGACCTGAAAAGCCAACTCGCTATGATGGATTTGGAGGACAAGATGGTGATCTTGCGCGTCAAACCTATAATCCACCGAATTATCCATCTGGAACTGAAGGCACAGATTATACTTATCGTAAGTATTAATTACTGAATAAACACCTGGTTCTGTCAAATTAACAGAACCAGGTATTCAAAAACCAAAAAACTGATTCAATGAAAACCATTCTTATTCTTGTAATCTCCATTTTGCCTTTTGGTATGTCGGCTCAGATTAATCATATTGATTATAAAGTGGATTGTGATGTTGCATACCGCATGGCAATTGACGATTCGGATTATTCGAAATGCCTGGGGCAGTTGTCAAAAGTAAATAAAAAGTACGGAAAGCTGTATTGTGAGGAATACATCCTCATGGCTTATTGCTATAAGAAAATGGGCAAAGAAACCAAAAGTGCAAAATGCTTGAGAAGTGCCTGGTCCAATTATGGTTTTGATATGGTATGTATAGATCAAATTCCCCAACTGAACTTGACCGGTATTAACCAGGGATATGGCAAAAAACAGAAACGAATCGTGCAACAGGGCTATGATAATTTTCCGAAATTGAATAGAATTAATACCGACTCGTTAAAGATCGTTTTTGAAAAGATAGAGGAAAGAGACCAGGGTCCCAGAATGAAGTTTTATCAGGATTCCGTTGTGGATACAATTGCGCTTAATCGGGAAATGCATTTAGTTGATTCACTTAATTTGTTAGAGTTTCGCGATATTATTTACAAGGTTGGTTATCCCGGAGAATGGATTTTACCACTCAATGTTTCCAGAGTATTCGTCTTACTCATTCACTCATCTTACAACCAGGCATTCTTTGATGAAATGAAACCGATTTTCTTACAGGAAGTGATTGCCGGCCGCATGCCGCCAAGTCATTATGCAATCTGGCTCGACAGGCATTATTCCGTGGCGGATTTACCCCAATCTTATGGAATGCTGGCTGTTCCTGAGAACTTAAATCTTTCGGAAAAACAGAAACAGGAGATCATCGCGGAACGGTTGAAGATTGGTTTGATCAAGAATTGCCCGATACCCACTCAATTACTGATGTTCGAATGATACTGGTTTTTACGGAACGGGCTGATTTGAATTCACGGAATGTTCTTGCTTATTTGAACAATCACCGGGAACCTTTTGAAGTGTTCCTGGAAGATGATGCGATTGAGTTGGAATACCTGATCGATCGCAACACTTTTGATTACCGGATTTACAGAAATGATCGCTTCGTATGTAGTTCCGGTGATGTGAAAGCTGTTTGGTACCGCAGAACGGATATCCAGGTGTATCGTTTCGGGACCGGTGAATTTTCCCAGGAAGGATTAAAAGTTTATTCGGAGGAACACCTAAAAACACGGACCGAACAAATCCGACGATGTTTTCACGCGAAAAGGTGTTTGGGGAAATTCGGACATGGAAACTACAATAAAATTGAATTCCTGGAAATATGTACTTCGCTGAATATCGAGGTTCCAAAAACCCTGATCACAAGGTCCAAACAACACCTGCTGGATTTTTGGAAGAATAATGGGGAAGCAATTATTACGAAATCACTCGCATTCCCTTTTGAATGTGTCGATTATACCAAATCGGGAGAAGCAGACAGTTACCGGATGGGGTATACCGTTCCGGTGGGTGAAGTGGAATTGGAGTCACTGCCGGATTTTTTTGATCTGAGCATGTTCCAGGAAAAACTCGATAAGCTGTTTGAGATCCGGACGATTTACCTGGACGGCAAGGTTTATTCGCAAGCCATTTTCTCTCAAAGCCGGGAGGTTGCGGCATTGGATTATCGGTTGGGATACGATTCCGGAATGCGGATGTGCAATTACACCCTGCCGGAAGCAATTGAAAAACAAGTGGGTGAGCTGATGAAAAAATTGGATCTGAATTTCGGATCGCTGGACATCGTGGTTACGAAAGATAAAAGATACGTGTTCCTGGAAGTCAATCCGAACGGTCAGTACGGAGCGGTTTCCCAGACAATAAACTCGAATGTGGATTACGAAGTGGCCAAATTTTTAATGAATTGAATGCTATGGAAGGAATTGAAACAGCAGACGCAATTTTAGCTAAAAAATTTCCCGGTGCGGACTTGGACCAAAAAAGAAAGCAAAGGGAAGAACGTGCAAGGATTACCATCCAAAAATTAAAGATGGATAGGCTGGAATGTTTGTACGAACCAATGCTGCCCATTTCATTAATAATCGATTATTCCCAAAAGCTATGAATACGGTTGAAAGCAGGCAGGTACTGAAATTATATCCGAATGTGATTCCGGTGAAGGGATACAATCGTTCTTTGCTGGTCGATTTGCAAAAAGCAAAATCGCATTTGGTCCCGAATGATCTGGTGGATTGCCTGGAACAGGATAGGACGTTAGTGGAAGAATATGAAACGTTTATCCTTGAAAACGAATTGGGTTTATTCGTTGACGAGGAAATCGGAGGATGTTTAACACCGCTCCCGACGAATTATGTCCCGGCATCAGCTATCAATAACGCCATCTTTGAAGTGGATGAAAATTCATCCTGGAGTATTCCTTCCGTTCTGAATCAGTTGGATGAACTGGGAGCACAATTCCTGGAAGTGCGGTTTTTGGATTTCTATTCGGTAGTGAAGAATCTGCGGATTTTGCAGGTTTACAGCAATGAAACAACTATCGAGTCGATCCAAATATTGGTCCCTTTTCACAAAGATCTGAAAACCTTTTTGGATTCAGCCTTGAAAGAGCACTTTTTTCGCTTGAGTACGATTCTGGTTTACAACGCTTCGGAAGGCTTCGAATTGGACGTGAATTTTTACAAGTTGGTGTTTACCCGGCAGGAAGCGGTTTCACACGAACATTGCGGAAATATTTCGACGGCTCAGTTTCGACAAAATACGCAAGCCTATGTTCGGAACATGAATTACAACAGTTGTCTGGCTCACAAAATAAGTGTTGACCGGAATGGATGGATAGGAAATTGTCCTTCCATGCGCGAAATATTTGGTCATGTAGACGGTACTTCCTTCGCCGAAGTGGTTTCGGAGCATGAATTTCAAAAGAAATGGAAACTGACAAAAGATAAAATCAGCATCTGTTCTGTTTGCGAGTTCCGGACCATTTGCAGCGACTGCAGGGCTTTTACCGTGGACAATAAGGAGAATGGCAAACCTTCCAAATGCGGTTACAATCCATTCATCAGTCTATGGGAAGGCGACGAAAACTACCTGTCGGAAGAAGATTGCGGAATATGTATTGAAAACGGAAACATGATCATTCCGGAAGAAAAAGTGAATGAGATAAATGAAAGAATATGGGGATGAAAGTATATCTATTGATAATTGGGTTGTTTGCTTATAGCGGATTAAAGGCACAGGATTTTGCCGAGGTGAAATTGGCTGATTCCCTTTCCATCTCATTTGATGTGGGCAGTTCGACCGTTAAAAATCCGGCAGCTTTTTTAAGCAGGATCAATCACTTAAAGCTGGCTTACGGAAAAATAAAAGTCATTGCTTATACGGATACGGTGGGAACTGCAGCATACAATAAGAACCTCGCTTCCAAAAGAATGACTTCGGTCTTAAAGCTTATTGGGTCGTCAAACATAAAAGCATTTGTGATTGATACGCTGAACAAGAATGAAGAGCGCAAAAAGGGAAGGAATAACGAAGAAACTTTCCGCAGGGTGGATGTGTTTGTATATAGTGTGAAGCCGGCTATTAAGTACAATGTTCCGATGAATCTGAGAATTAATTTTCATTCCGGAACAAGCAATATTGTTAATGGTTCCATGGAAAACTTAAAAGCACTTGAAATACTTATGAAGAGTGACACGGAGATCCGTATCAAACTGAACGGACATGTTTGTTGTGAACCGGATATGAAACTTTCTGTGGACCGAGCGGAAAAGGTAAAGAGTTATCTGGTTGAGCACGGAATTCAATCCGACAGAATCAATTGTAAGGGGTATTCCAACGAAGCAAAACTCTTTCCTGAGTCCAATGAATTGAATAAGAGCAAGAACATGCGTGTGGATGTTGTCTTTCTTAAACCTTAGCAATCGTGAAACCTTTTCCGGTATACAAACAGCCAGATTCTATGGATTGCGGCCCGACTTGCATTCGCATGATTGCAAAGTATTACGGTCGTTCCATCAGCCTGGAGAAACTGCGGGACCTTTCGGAAACAACTCGTTTGGGGAGCAGTCTGCAGACACTCAGCAATGCAGCGGAAAGAATCGGGTTGCGCACACTGGCTGTGAAAATTAACTTACAGAGTCTCAAACAAGATGCTCCATTGCCTTGTGTTTGTTTTTGGAACGAGCGCCATTACGTTGTTTTGTACAAGATCAGGGGAAACCGGTTTTATGTGGCCGATCCGGCAAAAGGAAGGCGTATCTATTCCAAAAAGGAATTCTTAACTAACTGGATTGGCACTCATGCCGATGAAAATACCGAAGAAGGAATCTGCCTGCTGCTCGAAACTATGCCTTCGTTTATGGAAAAGGAAGAAATAACAGAAGAAAACGGATTCCGGTTTTTATTCCAATACCTGAAAAAGTACCGCAGTTTCCTGCTTCAGCTCAGTTTCGGATTGCTGGCATCAAGTATCCTGCAGCTGATCGTTCCTTTTTTAACGCAGAGTGTAGTGGACATCGGGATACAGAACAAGGATTATCACTTCCTGTACTTAATCCTTTTCGGACAGTTATTTGTTTTCCTGGGCAGAATGAGTGTCGACATTGTCAGGAGCTGGATCTTGCTGCATTTGAGCGCAAGGATCAATATTTCACTGGTATCTGATTTCCTGGTCAAGTTAATGAAACTGCCCATTTCATTCTTCGATAGTAAGAAGATGGGCGACTTGATGCTGCGGATTGACGATCATTCCCGGATAGAAACCCTGCTTACCAATCAGACTTTGAGCGTATTATTCTCGTTTTTCAATTTCTTGATATTCAGTATTGTGTTGATGGTTTACAGTCTGCCTGTTTTCTTCATTTTCCTGGCAGGAAGCATCGTGTATTTTGGCTGGGTTCAGCTTTTTCTAAGGAAGAGAAAGGACCTGGACCAGGAGCGTTTTTCAAGAGGTGGAGAAGACAAGTCGAAAATAGTTGAGTTGATCCACGGGATACAGGAAATCAAACTCCACAATGCAGAAAGGCAAAAGCGCTGGGATTGGGAGCGCATACAGGTGAAGCTGTTCAAACTAAGCATCAAAACCCTGCGATTGGAGCAGTTCCAAAGTAACGGTGCAACATTCATCAACGAACTGAAGAACATCCTTGTTAGTTTTTATACCGCCAAGTTGGTAATAGACGGACAGCTGACCCTGGGTATGATGTTGTCGGTTTCGTACATCATCGGTCAGTTAAATGCCCCGATTTCCCAGTTTTTGGGATTCATTTATTCGGTTCAGGATGCTAAAATTTCCTTGGAACGTCTGAATGAAATTCATAACAAAGAGGACGAAGAGCCGGAGAATTCGCACAGGTTCAATGAGCTTCCCAGGCAGAAAGACCTGGTGTTGGAAGGAATAAGCTTTCGATACAAAGGAGCAGAAAAAGATGTGCTGGAAAACATTGACCTCACCATCCCATCGGGTAGTTTGACAGCAATCGTGGGTGCAAGCGGGAGCGGAAAAACAACTTTGATGAAACTGCTTCTGCGGTTTTACGAGCCTACAAACGGAAAAATAAGGATTGATTCCATGAGTCTGGAAGACTTTACGCAGCAGGTTTGGCGGGCTCATTGCGGTTCTGTTATGCAGGACGGATACATTTTTAATGATACAATAGCAAATAATATTGCGCTTGGAGAGGAAATGATTGATCGTCAGAAATTGAAAAATGCAGCTGAAACAGCAAATATCCGTGAATTTATCGAAGCGCTTCCCTTAAGTTACAACACGAAAATAGGGAATGAAGGAATGGGGATCAGTGGCGGACAAAAACAACGCATATTGATTGCCAGAGCCATTTACAAAAATCCCGATTTTTTATTTTTTGATGAAGCAACCAGTGCACTCGATTCTAAAAACGAACGGATTATTATGGACAACCTGAATGCATTTTTTGGCGGTCGAACAGCAGTTGTCATAGCACATAGACTCAGTACCGTAAAGAATGCAGACCAAATTGTGGTGTTGAACAACGGTTCGCTGGTTGAAAAAGGAACCCATCATGAGCTGTTGGCTCTTAGGGGATCTTATTATTCGTTGGTACATAGTCAATTGGAATTGGAAAAAGCAGCCGGATAAATTAGAACCAATGAAAAAGGAAGACGAAGAATTCACCGGGTTAAGAAGTGAGGAAATGAATGAACTGCTCACAACTCCACCGAAATGGATGGTCCATTCGGGAGGTGGTGTGCTGCTGCTGGTCTTGTTTCTACTGGTAAGTTTGGCCTGGTTTGTCCGATACCCGGATGAGATTCCCGGTGTGGTCATTGTTACGACATCCAAAGCGCCGATCGAACTCTCGAACCAGAGTTATGTTCAGTTAAAGACACTGAACGTCGTCGAAAACCAAGAAGTTGAAGCAGGAGATCTGCTTGCCCAGTTTGACTTTAGGGTCAATTCGCATGACTTTGAAAAAGCACTTGTTTATTTGAAGGAACTGGAAAAGTCGGCTGATGAGTTCCCATCGAAAATTCCAGTTTTAGATCAACAGTTGCAATTGGGAAGTTTCGGGGAGCGTTGGACAAGCCTGCTTGCAAAGATCAAAGAATGGAACCTGCAATACGCTTCAAACCCGGAACAGGAAGAGCTCAAACTGATTCGAAGGGAAATTGCCTTCCGGGAACAGTTGCAGGTGATTTCAGCTAAGAAAATGAAACTTTCGGAGAGCGAATATGCTTTGATGGAAGAACAATTGGCCGGCGGGGAACGCCTGGCCGCTCAAAATGCTATTTCCAGACAATCCCTCACTCAGGAAAAACGTTCCAGGAATCAGTCCATGCAGGCAGTTGAAGGACAAAAAGAACAAGCCATTCAGAATTTGATCACATTGAACAATTTGCGTAAAGAGATCCTGAAGCTCGAACACGATGCACGTGCGGAACGACTTCAACGAACGGCTGAAATTCGGCAGACGGTTACTGGATTGATCAATGAATTGCTGAACTGGAAGAAAGATGCTGCGTGGACTGCTCCATGTTCAGGTAAAGTGATTTTTAACAAGATACTGCAGGTTAACAGGTATTACAAGGCCGAAGAAGCGTCTCTCATTATTGTTCCCGAAGGAAACGGCTATCAGGCGGTGGCTTCCGTAATAAGTTCCGGATCGGGAAAACTTAGTAAAGGACAGAAAGCATTGATTGAATTGACAGATTATCCGAAAACAGAATTCGGAATGCTGGAGGGAAGAGTGGGCGCTATTACTCAAATGGACAAGAACGGAAAATATGAACTGCGTATTGAGCTTCCGAATCAGTTGAAAACAACGTACAACCAGCAGATTCCGCCTAAGGCACAGCTGAAAGGGAAAGTTATTGTCATTATAAAAAATAAGCGCTTGTTGATGCGGTTTTTGGAACAATTTACAGCACTGATCAAATGAATTACCAGGTATTCTTTTTCTTGTTTGGATGTTTCTCAACGCCCGCCTTAGGTCAGGAAATACTCACATTACAATCCTGCCTGGATAAAGTAGAGAATAACTCACTTCAAACGGCTGCTGAATCAGGATTACTGAACATTTCCGGTATTAATAAACAATTCCATTGGTGGACTTTGCTTCCCAACATCAGTGCAAATGCCGCATTGAATACTTCTTTTGGCAGAAGATTGGACCCTTTTACGAATACGTTTGCAACGAGTTCTGTCAATTCCCAGTCTTACGGGTTGAATGCGAGCCTTCAGTTGTTTAATGGTTTTTCTTATTTCTACAAACAGCATTTACTTCAAGTAACTATTGAACGGGATGAGATTGGCTTGGAGAGGAAAAGAAATGAATTAAAGGTCCGGGCGGTCGGAACCTACCTGGATTTATGTAAACTTTCTGTTCAGGTACAGTTGGCAGAATCACGCAAGGAAAAATACCGTCAAATCCAAACTGTTCAAAGATTGCTGATAAAGGAAGGCAGGATTCATGTGATTGATACACTTAGAAGCCATAATATGCTGATGGAGGAAGAAGATTTATTGAGAAACCTGGAAAACGAATCCAAATTGAAATGGATGGATCTCAATTTTCAAATGGGACAGCCCCTGAAATCGCTCTACAGCGTTGATTTGTCATCCATTGCCGCAGTGAGGGAAAAGATTCACCTGGACGAGGTGTTCCAGGTAGAATTGATAGAGCTGGAATCCGAATCAGTGCAAGATGAATGGAAAACCGAACGGGCGAAAATTCTTCCGGTTATTTCGCTGAACGGACTTTTGGGAACCGGATTTTCAACCAATAATAAAGATTATCTCCTTGCCGGAAATCCAACAAAATCCTATTCCAGGCAAATCAATGAGAATTTATATGAAGGAATCGGGATTTATCTGAATATGCCCTTGTTCAACCGCGGAGAATGGCTCAAAACCAAACGGATCGATGCCATTAAGCGGGAAGAATTGGAGAGCCGGAAAGAGCAGATCGATCTGCAATTGGAAAAACAAGTGCTGGAGCTGGAACAAAAACGATTGAACCTCAAACTAAAGCTGGAACAGTGCAAACAAATAAACGACAACCTGGAGATGATCTATGAAAAGAGTCTGCTGCTTTACATAGAGGGCCGCTTAACTTACCCGGAAATACAAACGGTTTTTATGGAATGGCAGCAAAAACGAATAGTATACGAAACACTGCAGCTTGACCTTCGACTACTGGAACTAGTTGAGTATGACTTCCGCTAAGACGGATGACATTACTGCCAATGATTAAAAATTATAAACCTTTTAAAATGAACAACACTAATTTACTGAATATCGCCTTCGAGGACTTGTTTAAACTGACCCTGGGGCTGATCGTTGATGATTTGAAAGTGCAGAAGCACTTGTACCATCTTAGCCTGGGCGGGCTTCACGCCACTTTGCAGTTAAATCTTTACCGCGGCATTTTTATACTGGCCGGTTTTAAGGAATCCGATATCACCGAAGAGTTAGAAGACTGGTATTTTGAGCAAACACAACGGGTGAATGGCATAGAAGTCACACCCGATGAACAAACTCTTTCGGACCTCGCTGCGGAAATTTTGGAAGGAC
Source organism: uncultured Fluviicola sp. (assembly GCA_966248825.1). Lineage (GTDB taxonomy): Bacteria > Bacteroidota > Bacteroidia > Flavobacteriales_D > Crocinitomicaceae > Fluviicola. The sequence continues at coordinate 71,915 of CBINBC010000015.1, read as the reverse complement.
TGTTGAAAATGCGGAATGAATTTTACAGCAGGAAAATTCATTTCTAACCGGATGTGTGAAAACAGTAGAGGCGCGATTAATCGCGCCTCTACTGTTTTATAATAAAAAATAGATGTTACCACTCAAACACTTTCTTTGCGTTCGGGTCTTTTACCTTTTTGGTGCGGGTTTTTGTAGATTCCGGGAAATGGAATGCCGCCCCGAAGCGGATGTTGAAAGCATTCAACCATTCCTTGTGTGGCTCCTGCTTGGAGTAAATGTTGGTCAATCCCAAGGAATAAGCCGGAATGACATAAGCGGAAACATATTTGGAGAAACGGTATTGAACACCTGCCGAGAATAGTAAATTAATTCCCGCACTATTCAACCCTTCAATAGTCTTAGTGTCTTTCGCGGGACTAATATCATTCCCCAATGAATCGATGATAGTAAACTTTGTTCTCATATCTATAGGAATATAGGGCTGGAACCCTGCCCCTGCCAGAACCTGTACGCGTTTTCCGTACGTAAAGTACAGGATAACCGGAAGTGCCAGCATGTTGTATTTTCGATCGTAAGAATAAGCACTGTCATTATTTGGTGCCGTTGACTTAAACTGATAAGACTCACCGTAACGGTCAATGGACAATCCGGCTTCAAAGCTCAGAAACTTGTTGATTCGGTTTCTTACTCCGGCCTGGTAGGTCCAGCGGTTTACCATTTTTTCTTCTGCCCGAATGCCGAGCGGTCTACCAAACAGATCGCCGTTTTCTTCCAGCTTATGAGATCCGATGCTGTATCCAGCCCCGATAAATACAGTAAAATCCATCATTCCTGTTTCCGGATTATACTTAGCAGAAGGGTCTTTTGCTTCTTTGCCGGACTCGGAAGTGGTTTTCTTTTTAGTGTCTTCTACCTTTCCGGTAGAGATTTGCGCCTGATTCACAAAAGGACTAAAAATTAATAAGGTTAGTACTGCTAATTGTTTCATGAAAAGCTTATTTTTGGTAGAATTGTAAAGATACAATCTTTGGTTAATACTTAAAATACCTATCAATGGCTAGAAAAGAAAAATTGCCTAAAAAGAAGAAAAGTTTCATTCGCAGACTTTTCAAATGGACAGGACTTACCCTGTTATTCTTATTAATCGCAATCATCCTTATTCCTATAATTTTCAAGGATGAGATTAAGGAAATGGTATTAAAAGAGGTGAGCAAATCATTGAAGGCTGATGTAACCATCAAAGACTTTGACCTGACTTTTCTATCCACGTTCCCAAATGTCACTATCCAATTATATGACACGAAGGTAACAGGTAGAACGGAATTTAAGGGCGTAGAGTTGGCAAGTGTCAAAAATATTGAGGCACATGTAGGTTTATGGGATGTAATCGGTGGAGATGAGATCGAAATTGATGAGGTACATATCTCAGATGCCAAGTTCGATGTACGTGTGGATCCGGAAGGAAAAGCGAACTATGATATTGTGATTCCAACTGATTCACTACCCGAAGCAGATCAGGAACCATCGAAATTCAAAATGTCTTTGAAAGAATATTCGTTGAAAAACATCGAAATCGTTTATGACGACCAGGCTTCAGACATGTACGCCAATATCAAGAACCTGAATCATACGGGTGAAGGAGATTTGACAGCGGATGTGATTGATTTTGCAACCAGTACACAAATGGATGAGCTGACCTTCGAAATGGAGGGACTGAGCTACCTCTCGAAAGTAAAAACAAATGCAGATGTAAATCTGTTGATGGAATTCAAAGAAGATGATTCCAAATTCACGCTGAAAGAAAACAAGTTTACGCTGAATAATTTCAACATGTCTTTGGATGGGTTCTACCAAATGCTGAAAGATCACGACCAGATCGATTTGAAACTGAACACCAAAGAAATCAGTTTTAAGGACTTATTGTCTTTGGTTCCGAGTTTCTACCAGAGTGGTTATGAAAGCATGATAGCGAAAGGGAACCTGAAAATGAACGGGGAAGTAAAAGGCCGTTTGGACGAGAAAAATCTTCCGGGATGGGATTTTGGATTGAATGTCAACAAAGCGATGATCCAATATGCAGGTTTGGGATCTATCAGCAACATTACTGTAGATGCAGGGTCTAAGTTTGCAGGAGGTTCCAACCTGGATAAAATGACCTTAGATGTCACAAAATTCCATTCGGAGTTTGTGGGGAACCTGATCGATGCAAACCTGAAATTACGCAATCCGATGACAGATCCGTTGATCAATTCCAATATCAAAGCACGCGTGAATATGGCTACGATCGGTAAAGTAATGCCTTTGGCTGAAGGAGAATCGTATAAAGGAAAACTAAACGCTGATGTAGCTTTGAACGGACGTATGAGTGCCATCGAAACGGAGCAATACGAGAAATTTGATGCGAAAGGCTTGATCGAACTATTCGACTTCCTGTACAAATCCAAAGACCTGAACGAAGATGTGAATGTGAAGGATTTGACTTTCCGTTTCAGTCCGCAAAACCTGACATTGGAAAAAATGCACGCAAGCATGGGTAAATCCGATTTTGCAATGGATGGAAAGATCGATAACTATTTGGGTTATTTATTCGGAAATAACGAGAAAGACCAGTTGTTGAAGGGAGCGTTCAATTTCAACAGTAACAACCTGGATTTGGATCAGCTGATGGGTGTTTCCGGAACAAGTACTCCGGCAGCAAACCCGGAATCTGCTCAGCCTGCTCCGGTAGATCCGAATGTAGAGCCTTTACTGATTCCTGAAAATGTGGATTTCAACCTGAATACGAACGTTCAGAAACTGCATTACAACGGCATTGATGTGAACAATATCAAAGGGAATGTAAATGTGAAGGAAGAAGTTGCTTCTTTGAACGGATTGACCATGAACACGATGGGTGGAACAGTTGGTCTTCGCGGAAGCTATAGTTCGAAAGATCATAACAAACCGGCCATCGATTTAGGCTACAACCTGAAAGAGATTGATATCAAGGAAATTACATCCCACTTCTTAACGATCGGGAAACTGGCACCGGTTGCTAAGTATGCGACGGGGAAATTCAGCTCCAATTTAAACATGAAGAGTGATTTGACAAAAGCCCTGGAGCCTGTTTACAATACATTGACCGGAGACGGTGATTTCTTTACCAATGCTGTAACAGTGAGCGGTTTTGAACCATTGAAAAAACTGGGAGATGCATTGAGCATGGATAAGATTTCCAACCAGACATTCAAAGACGTAAAAGCATTCTTCAGCTTTAAGGATGGAAAAATGAGCCTGAAAAAGCCATTGAAGATCAAAATGAGTGGAATTGACACCGAAGTTACCGGTTCTACATCATTCACACAGGATATCGACTATAAAATGGCGATGCAGATTCCGAAAGCAATGATTCCGGGCGGAATTATCAAAGCAGCTGAACAGGGAATCGCGAAGGTGAATGGGATTGCTCCGAAATTGAACTTAGGTTCTATTCCGGATGTTATCCCTGTAAATGCATTGGTTGGAGGAACGGTAACCAAACCGGTAATTAAAACCGACTTCAAAGAGGCTTTGTTGAAAGCAACGGGGAACCTAAAGGATAACCTGAAAGAAAAAGGCAAGGAAATGCTGGACAAGGCAAAAGATTCCGTAAAAACGATTGTTGACAACAAGGTGAAAGAAGTGAAGGAAGATCTGAACAAGAAAAAGGAAGAAATTATGGCTGATGCCCGTAAGGAAGCGGACAAACTGAAAGCTGAAGCGAAGAAAGGTGCAGACCAGGTACGTGCAGAGGCGGATAAACAATGTACGGCTGCTATGAATGAAGCCGGAAGCAATCCGATCAAGAAGAAACTCGCTGAAGGTACTTGTAAAGAACTCAAGAAAAAAGCAGAAAGCAGTGCGACCAAGATCGAACAGGAAGCGCAAACCAAGGCCGATAATATTATGAATAAAGCCCAGGAGAAGGCGGATGCGGTTAAATAAGGAAAATCATAATCAAAAACGTAGGGCTGGAAAATTTTCCAGCCCTACGTTTTTTTAATATCTAATATTCATTACTCCGAATCACTTGGTCCGGCACCGGTTCCGAAGGATTGAATGTCTCCGTCGTAGAAGATCATGATTTGGGCAACATCCCGCAGAAAATCAATCTTACCGATCTCAATACGGTTGATCTTTAAACCTGTTCTTTGTTGAACGTCAGCCATCATTTCGTTGTATTTCTCCGGCTGGATCAAATCAATGCGGTCATAAACGATGATCTTCCTGGTTTCGTGCTTCAGAAGCCATAGATATTCCAAACCGGCAGTCAGTAGGATCAAACAACCGTTCATCAAAGCCATTTCGGACAATGAGATTTTATTGGATGCCAGGGCATTGATTACCGAAAGACCGATAACCAGGAACAGGTATGTCATTTCCTTGATCTCGATTCCTTCCGTGCGATACCTTAAAATTCCGAAGATGGCGAAAAGTCCGAGCCCCATTCCTGTATCAATATCAAGCTTCTTTAGTCCGAAACACAGGAAAAAAGTGATCATTCCGATCAAAAAGTATGTAAAGAGGTAGTCTTTTCGCCTTGCTTTAGTGTAATACATGAAGCGGATCAGGATGACAAGAACCGTTAAGTTGATGCACATTCTGAATAAAAGCGAATAAAGATCTTCGTTGAAAAAGGAGATACCGAACAATTTAAAATCCGGCTGATGGGCGAGAAGCATGTGATGAATTGTTTATTAGTTTTTGTATAAGTAGCTTTTTTGCTTTGAATCGGTTTGCCTTTAATTGGGTTTCCTCATAAAGGTCAATCATTCCGAAGCAAAATTTAGATATGCGAAACGGACGAATTAATTCGCGTTTCATTAATTGATAGAAGGGAGATGTTCTATCGAGTTTGGGCTGTTTCAATTCCGCAATAACAATTGCCGAAAGTGTTTGGTTTTTGGACTCAGGTGCATCCAGCGTTCCGTTGACAATGTCAAAATCAATCGTAAGGCGTTCCTCAACCAATTTGTTTACAAGCGTAATCCGCCGGTAACTGTTCACCATCACCGGTTTCAGGTCGATATGTCTGCGGAGCCTGTCAAGCAGGAATGAACGCTGCTCTTGTGAAAAGTCAGAGGTGAAACCATCAATGTTGATCCGGTTCTTGTCTGTTCTGCCTTTGATCTTTTCTTTCACTTCCAGGTACGATTTATTACTGTCCAGATACGTGCGGATACGTACCTTGAAACGGTTGGGAATCGATTTGTGATGATCCTGGAAAAAAGAATAGGAAGGATTGTCGAAATACTGACTGGTGTAATCAAAGATTACCTTTCCGTCTATATTCAAAACATCGTAATAGGGGCGCATCTCATCCAGGAAAGCTTCCAGTTTACTGATCGGAAAGGCAAATTTTTCATCCACACGGTTCATTAAGGGAGCACGGGATAATTCATCTAATGAAATTCCGTCATAAGTGTGTAACAAATCAATTAATCTTCCCTTCATGATAGATTCAAATATAGTTAATATTCTAAATGACGTGATTTTTACTGGTGAAGTTGTTTAATTTTTGATGTAAATAGTTAAAAAAGTGAGGTGTACTTCAAAGAATTCCGAATTAGTGCAGTCTTTGAACTTTTCAATTTTAATTTTTCCATTTTCAATTACTTTTGTGTCATGCAAAAGAAAATTTTACTCCTTGGTTCAGGTGAACTTGGAAAAGAACTGGTAATAGCCCTGCAGCGTCTGGGACAAACAGTAATTGCTGTTGACAGCTATGAGAACGCACCTGCCATGCAAGTGGCGGATTCCTTTGAAGTGATCAATATGCTGGATGCTGTTTCATTGGATGCGATTGTTGCAAAGCACAACCCCGATTTAATCGTTCCGGAAATCGAAGCAATCCGAACAGAGCGTTTCTACGAATACGAGAAAATGGGAATCCAGGTCATTCCTTCTGCAAAAGCGGCTAATTTCACGATGAACCGCAAGGCGATCCGTGATCTTGCAGCTAAAGACCTGGGAGTAAAAACAGCTAATTATCGGTATGCTAAAACAGGTGAAGAATTCGAACAGGCAGTTTTGGAGATCGGCATTCCATGTGTGGTAAAACCCCTCATGTCGAGTTCCGGGAAAGGCCAGTCTGTTATTCGTTCGAAAGAAGAGATTTCCAAAGCCTGGACTTATGCCATTGAAGGTTCCCGGGGGGATTTGAAAGAAGTGATTGTGGAAGAATTTATTCCTTTTGATTACGAGATAACGCTTTTAACAGTAACACAAAATAACGGCGAAACCTTGTTTTGTGCGCCAATCGGTCACAGACAGGAACGCGGAGATTACCAGGAAAGCTGGCAGCCAATGCCAATGCATGCGGATCATTTGAAGGAGGCCCGGGAAATGGCCGCAAAAGTGACGGAAGCACTTGGCGGTTCAGGTTTGTGGGGAGTGGAATTCTTTATTACGAAAGACGGTGCCTATTTCTCCGAATTGTCCCCGCGTCCGCATGATACAGGTATGGTAACACTTGCAGGAACTCAGAATTTCAGCGAATTTGAACTGCATGCCCGTGCTATACTTGGGTTGCCCATTCCTTCGGTTGTTTCTTTGAAAAACGGAGCAAGTGCAGTGGTTTTGGCAGATAAAGAGTCCGATCATGCACCCACTTTTTCTGGTTTGGAAGAAGTATTGAAAGTGGAAGGCTCTGATGTGCGTATTTTCGGAAAGCCAACAACAAGACCTTACCGGAGAATGGCGGTGGTATTGTATTCCGGTGATGAGGAAGTGAGTAAAATTACGGATAAAGCAAAGGAATTGGCCAAGAAGATCACGATTAATTATCGCTGATTTGAAACGCGTAATAATCATTGGCGGAGGTCCAGCCGGATTAATGGCTGCGACGCAATTGCTGAAAAGTGATTGTGAGATCTTGCTGTTGGACCAAAAAGCAAGCGTAGGACGTAAATTCCTGGTTGCCGGAGACGGTGGGTTTAATCTCACACATTCCGAAACTCCGAGCGAATTCAGGGAGAAGTACGATTCAGACTGGATGAGGCAGGCCGTCAGACAGTTTTCGAATAAGGATTGGATTAAGTTCCTGAAACAAATCGGTATTGAGACGAAGATTGGCTCTTCGGGGAAAATTTTTCCGGAGGATGCCATTAAACCGATACAGGTACTGAATGCCTGGAAACAGCTTTTGGAACCGAAAGTTCAGTTTATGCTAAACACCCGCTTTGTTGACTTCGGGGAAAAGCAAGTAGAGGTAGAACGGGACGGAAAGTTGGAAAAAATCCGTTTTGATTACCTGGTGTTGGCGCTGGGAGGAAAATCCTGGCCGGTTACCGGTTCCGACGGTTTTTGGGCTCCTGTTTTTGAACAGAAAGGCATTGAGTTGAATCCTTTTCAGGCAAGTAATTCCGGCTTGGTTCTTTATGAGAACTGGCTGGGAGATTTGGAAGGCAAAATCCTGAAGAATATCCGTGTTTTTTGCGGTAATCAAAGTTGTTCCGGGGATTTGGTATGCACAAACTACGGGTTGGAAGGAAAACCGGCTTATGCGATCAATGGAGCACTGCGAAAAATGGAAAAACCGGTTTTCAAAGTAGATCTGAAGCCTCAGATGACACAGCAAAAGGTGTTTGAAGTTTTGAAAAAGGCAAAAAATCCGTCACAAGGGCTGAAAGAACTGAAACTAGGTGAAGTAGCCATTTTTTGGATCAGGAATTTTGTTTCGAAGCAGCGTTTTTTGGACCCGAAGGAACTGGCGAAGGCAATCAAAGAGTTTTCTATAGGAATTAAGGGTTTTCGCCCCATTGAAGAAGTTATTTCCTGTGCAGGTGGTGTTTCGGATGCTGAAATCTCGGAATCGGGTGAGCTGAATAAATGTCCAAATGTATTTGTTGCAGGTGAGATGATTGATTGGGATGCACCTACAGGCGGTTATTTAATCCAGGGTTGTGTTTCGAGCGGATACATTTCTGGTAAAAGGATACGAAATCGCCTGCTCGAAGAATGATTTGGGAAATTATCAATTTTTGAATGATCAATAGTCGAGGTTGTTCTTCTTGATAATTACCTGATTCATAATTGATAATTATTGATCGATCCTGGGCAAATTAATTTTCTCTTTCACGATAAAACCGGTAGGAAATTGTGCGGCTGTAGCAGTTTTTACCTTCTCGGCTTCCAGCTGCGTTCTGAAATCACCTACTTTTAAAAAATAATGCGGAGCAACGAATTCCACGTAAGTGTCCACTTTGGGAAATTGTGCTGAAAAACGTGATCGGGAATCATCAATAACCGACTTGCTGGAATCAAATGTCAATTGCAAACGGTATCCGATGATTTCAGAAGAAGATCCCTGACTTTGAGCATGCACCAAATCATCAATTCTACTGTCTTTTACAATAGTTACCTGTGCACTTCCAAAGTAGGAAGTAATAGTAAGTGCTGTTACCAAAATCAATTTTTTCATATCCGATAGCTTTTTGGCAAAGTTAACCGATTTTTTTTAGGCGCTCGATTCATTCTGTTTTTGCTGATTTCACTGAAAAAAATCATGCCAAAAAATCCCGTTCGAAACCCCATAAAAGCACGTAAGTTGTAGCAAATTAGGGGATTGTTAAGAAATGTGAAAGAATCAAGTTATTTAGAATCATTTTAAATTAAAAAAACGGGCGCAGAAATTGTCATAAAACTGTCACAGAAACCCCTTATTCTTCTAAATTTGCCATCGTCAATTGCTGTATTAATAGAGGGTTGACAACTTATTTTAGAAACAAAAATATCTAATAATCAGATGTTTAGAAGTATAAAACAATGGTGTATCGGTGCGCTTTCAACAGTATTTGTTGTTGGTGCATTTGATAGTTTCGCTCAGGTTGATGGCGGAGCGTTATTTAAAGCGAAGTGTGCTACATGTCACTCTCCGCACAAAGATGGTACTGGTCCGAAACTTTTTAAAGTCCGTGAAAAATGGGCTTCAGAAGGTGCGAAGGAAGGATCTATCTATTTGTGGGTAGCGAACTGGAATGCTGCTGCTGCTGCAGACCCGTATGCGAAAAAAGTTTCTGGTTTAAAGTCGACGGCAATGAATACATTCCCGGATTTGGCTGGAAAAACTGAAGAGATCGATGCAATCTTTAATTGGATTGATGAGCAACCTGATCCGGCTGCTGCTGTTGCGACTGGAGATGCCGGGGCTGGCGCAGGCGTTGCAGGAGAAGTAGAAGAGGACGGACTTTCATGGGTTTGGATCTTGATGGGTGTTGTCTTTGCAGTAATTATTATGGCTGTTGGCGGAGTTCGTCGTCAGTTGAGAAATGCAACAAGAGAACATGAAGGTCAGGCTGTGAATGATGAGCTTTCATTCGGGCAGGAATTCAAGGCATGGGCTTGGAAATACAAGCGTTATGTTGGTCTTGGAGGATTGGTGATCGTGATGTCTTTGATCGTGTCATTATTCCTTTCACTGTATTCAATCGGAGTATTGGAAGATTATCAACCATCACAGCCGATCGAATTCCCGCATGATATTCACGCAGGAAAGAACGGGATCGATTGTAAGTATTGCCACAACTCTGCAATTGATGGAAGAACAGCAGGTATTCCAACGGTGAACGTTTGTATGAACTGTCACAAGCAGATCAACGGAAATACTCCGGAACAGCAAGAGAAAATCGCTAAGATTTATGCTGCTGCCGGTTACGATCCTGCAACTCAGAAATACTCCGGGAAAACAAAAGAAATTATCTGGAACAAAGTTCACGTTTTACCTGATCACGTTTACTTCAACCACCAGCAGCACGTAGTTGCAGGACAGGTAGATTGTAAGCAGTGTCACGGTGATATGACAAAAATGAATGAAACTGCTAAAGTTCAGCCGGTTTCCGAATTGAACAAGATCGAAGGTAACGTTCCGTTGACAAAAGCAACTTTGACAATGGGATGGTGTATCGAATGTCACGCTGAGAAAGAAATCTCTTCAGGGTCATTGGATTCAAAAGGAAGCAATTATTACAATGAAATACATAACCGTTTGTTAAAAGACAGAAAATTATACAACAAGTTCCTTGAGGACAAGAAAATAACGGTTAAAGAATTAGGTGGTTGGGAATGTGCTAAATGTCACTATTAATCAATCCAGAACAGTAGAACAAAGATTATGGCTATGTCAAAAAAATATTGGAAAGGTCTTGATGAATTGCATGAAACGCCAGCATTCATTGAGTCAAGAGACCAGGAGTTTTCTCCGTCTGTTTCTGTTGACGAATTCTTAGGTGATGATCAACTTGCTGAAACATCTACGGCACGTCGTGACTTCTTGAAATTCTTAGGATTCAGTGTTGCAGCTGCTACAGTTGCTGCATGTGAAGCTCCGGTTACAAAAGCTATTCCTTACGTTGTGAAACCGGAAAACGTAAATCCGGGTGTTGCAACTTGGTATGCATCCACTTATTACGATGGAAATGCTTACGCAAGTATTGTTGTTAAAACGCGTGAAGGTCGACCTATTTATATCAAAGGAAACCGTGATTTCGGATTTACACAGGGAGCTTTGACTCCTCAGATCGTTTCATCCGTTCTTTCTCTTTACGATAACGCCCGTCTGAAAACAGCTCAGGCTAAAGGCGGGAAAGATATTTCATGGGATAAATTAGACGATGCTGTTCAGGCAGAATTGGCTAAGATCAAGAAATCAAACGGTAAAGTTGCTTTCGTTGCAAATTCAGTAATTTCTCCTTCTATGCAAGGTGCAATCGTAGACTTGTCTACAAGCATCTACGGCGAAGTGAAAGATGCAAACGGAATGGCAACTGTTCACCCGAACTTTAACTTTATCCAATACGATGCAATTTCTTACGCCGGAATGCGTGAGGCTAACCTGGAGTCATTCGGAATGCGCGCTATTCCTGATTATGATTTCACACAGGCTAAAACAATTGTTAGTATTGGTGCGGACTTCTTGAGTACTTGGTTGCTTGGAAATGCTTTCTCTGCTGATTACGGAAAACGCCGTAACCCGGATGGAGAATGGATGAGCAAACACTTCCAGTTCGAATCAACAATGTCTATCACAGGTTCAAACGCAGATTACCGCGGAATGATCAAACCTAGTGAGCAAGCAAATGTATTGGCTTATATCCTGGGTAAATTCGGGGTGAATGCAGGAATTTCTTCTGCTCTTCCGAAAGAAGCACAAGCGGTTGCTGATCAGGCTGTAAAAGCATTGAAGGCTTCCAAAGGAATGTCAGTGGTTGTTTCCGGTTCCAATAACAAAGCGATTCAGATCTTGACTAACAAACTGAATAACGTATTGGGAGCTTACGGAAAAACAATCCTTTTCGATAAGCAGTTACAACTATTCCAATCCGAAGATGCGAAAATGCAGAAATTGGTTTCTGATGTGATCGCAGGAAAAGGACCGGATGCAGTGTTCTTCTTAGGAACAAACCCTGTTTACAACTTGCCGAACGGTAAAGCGTTTGCAGAAGCACTTGAAAAAGTTAAAATCAGCGTTTCATTGTCCGGATACGGAGACGAAACAGCTACAAAATGTACATACATTGCTCCTGACCACCATGCACTTGAATCATGGATGGATTACAATCCGAAAGCAGGTCATTATGCAATTGCACAGCCTACAATCCGTCCGTTATTCGATACAGCTTCAGCTATGGAGTCTCTATTGGTTTGGGCAGGAAAGAAAAATCGTGGAGGAAAAGATTCACGTGTAGCATACGAATACATTCAAAAGAATTGGGAAATCTATGGATTCCCTTACCAAACAAAATATTCAGACTTCAACACATATTGGGAGATGGCTATTCACAATAGTTGTCACGAAGATATGGTAATGCCTGGTGCTGCTACTCCGATTGCATTCAATGATGCATCAATGGGTAAAGTAGCCGGTAAATTGCCGAAATCAGGTTCTCTTGAAGTGGTATTGTACCAAAAAGCTGGTATCGGAAACGGAGATATGGCAGGTAACCCATGGTTACAGGAAATGCCGGACCCGATTTCCAAAGTGACTTGGGATAACTACATCACCATGTCGCCTGAGACCATGAGAAAAGAAGGTTACGCAACCATTTTCGACCAGGAGAACGGATTGAACACGGCAACTGTAAAAGTTGGCGGTGAATCCATCACGCTTCCTGTTTATCCTTCGCCGGGACAAGCTGCGGGTACTATCGGTATCGCTCTTGGATACGGACGTGGAGAAGGAAACGAAAACATCGGTAACGCAGCATTCGTTACAAAACAATACGGAGGTTTCGAAACAGATGAAAAAGGTAACCGCGTATCAGTTGGTAAAAATGCATTCCGCTTCCTTACGTGGGAAAATGGGACTTACCAAAACAACGTGGTTGGGTCTATCGCAAAAGCAGGAAACGACCTTTATCCGATCGCAGCAACGCAAATCCACCATACAGTAATGTCCCGTAACTCTATCGTTAGAGAAACAACGTTGGATATTTACCAAAACGAAGAGCCTGGAGCTTACAACCACAAGCACGTGTTACATACACATGAAGGTGAAGTTCCGATCTCAGAATTCGATTTGTGGGATGCGCATCCGGTAGAAAATATCGGTCACCGTTGGGGAATGACAATCGACTTAAACCAGTGTTTTGGTTGTGGAGTTTGTGTCATTGCTTGTCAGGCTGAAAACAATATTCCGGTAGTTGGAAAAGACGAGGTACGCAGAGGCCGTGAAATGCACTGGTTGCGTATCGACCGTTACTTTGCATCCAGCGAGGAAGCAGCAGTAGGAACACGTAAAGATCCTGTTCTTGGACATTTGGATTACGTAGAATCTGAAATCCCTACAGCAAACCCGGCTGTAGTTCACATGCCGATGATGTGTCAGCAGTGTAACCACGCTCCGTGTGAAACGGTTTGTCCGGTTGCCGCAACAACACACTCCAATGAAGGATTAAACCAAATGACATATAACCGTTGTATCGGTACTCGTTACTGTGCTAACAACTGTCCTTACAAGGTTCGTCGTTTCAACTGGTTTAACTACCCATCTTATAAGAAATTTACAGAGATCAACCCTGCTCAGGACGATTTAGGACGTATGGTATTGAACCCTGACGTTACAGTTCGTACACGTGGTGTGATGGAGAAATGTTCATTCTGTGTTCAGAAGATCCAGTCTGTGAAATTGGATGCTAAAACTCAAAACAGAACAGTTCAGGACAATGAACTTGAATCAGCTTGTTCTGAGGCTTGTCCTGCAGGAGCAATCGTATTCGGTGACTGGAATGATGTAAACTCTAAGATCCGTAAAGTATCTGCAGATAAGCGTTCATACCAGGCTTTGGAAGAAGTAGGAGTGAAGCCGAATGTTTGGTACCAGGTGAAAGTTCGTAACAACGAAAATGCTGAACTGGATAGATTGGTCGCTGAAGAGCACCATGGAAGCCATGGAGCACACGCTGGAAAACATGAAAGTAAGTCAAATCATTAATTGCTTAAAATTAAAGTCTAATGCATAAGGAAGCTGCAATTCGTGAACCCCTCATATTAGGTCACAAAACGTATCACGAGATTACCGAGGACGTATGTAAACCGATTGAGGATAAAGCACCGCGCATGTGGTACATTTTATTCGGTATCGCTTTAGTTATCGGATTATACGGAGTAGGATGTATCTTTTACTTGTTAGGAACAGGTATCGGAGTTTGGGGTCTTAACAAAACCATTGGTTGGGCTTGGGATATTACCAACTTCGTTTGGTGGGTAGGTATCGGTCACGCCGGAACCCTGATCTCAGCCGTATTGTTATTGTTCCGTCAAAAATGGAGAATGGCGATTAACCGTTCTGCTGAGGCGATGACAATCTTTGCGGTATTTATGGCTGGTTTGTTCCCGCTAATCCACATGGGTCGTTTATGGGTAGGTTACTGGACTCTTCCATTGCCAAACCACTTCGGTTCATTATGGGTTAACTTCAACTCACCGCTATTGTGGGACGTATTCGCGATCTCTACGTATCTTTCCGTATCACTGGTTTTCTGGTACATCGGTTTGATTCCCGATTTCGCTACAATCCGTGACCGCGTGAAAAAGCCGATCCCAAAGAAAATGTACTCTATCCTTTCTTTCGGTTGGTCTGGTCGTGCTAAACACTGGAACCGTTTCGAATTGGTATCCCTGGTACTTGCGGGTGTTGCTACACCACTTGTATTCTCGGTTCACTCGATTGTATCCTTTGACTTTGCTACATCGGTTATTCCTGGATGGCATACAACGATCTTTCCTCCGTATTTCGTTGCGGGAGCGGTATTCTCCGGATTCGCGATGGTACAAACACTTCTATTGGTGATGCGTAAGGCTATGAAGTTGGAAGCTTACATCCACACGAAGCACGTAGAGTACATGAATATCGTAATCATGGTTACGGGATCCATCGTAGGAACAGCATATATTACCGAGTTATTTATTTCCTGGTACTCAGGTGTTGAATACGAAGCATACGCATTCTTCAACAGAGCAACCGGACCATACTGGTGGGCTTACTGGTCAATGATGACATGTAATGTGGTTTCTCCTCAGTTGATGTGGTTCAAACCATTACGCAGAAGTTTATTGTTTACATTCATCATTTCAATTGTTGTAAATATCGGTATGTGGTTCGAGCGTTACGTAATTATCGTTACCTCTATCCACCGCGATTACCTGCCTTCTTCCTGGTCTATGCACTACCCAAGTCACATCGACTTAGGTGTATATGTAGGAACGATCGGTTTATTCTTCGTATTCTTCTTATTGTTTGCTCGTTTCTTCCCGGTATTGGCATTGAACGAATTGAAAACAATCTTGAAATCATCCGGTGAATCCTATAAGAACGATACCGCTCCGGTTCACCCTTATTTTGCAAAAAACGGTCATGGTAGTCATGGACACGATGATCACGATACTCATAATCATTAATAGAGAAACATGGCAGAGAAAGTAATTTATGCAATGTATGACGACGACGATGTGCTAAAAGATGGCGCAAAGAAGTTAGTCGCTAAAGGAGTTAAAGTAGCTGACGTGTTTTCTCCGTTCCCGATTCACGGTATTGATCCGATTATCGGTGTAAAGCAGACACGTTTGGGTATTATGGCATTCCTATACGGTTTGACAGGTACTACACTGGCAACTTTGGGAATGAATTATTTCATGATTCATGACTGGCCGATGAACATCGGTGGTAAACCAAGTATGACCTATTTGGATAACGTTTTGGCTTTCATTCCGATTACATTTGAGTTCACGGTATTGTGTGCAGCTCACGGAATGGCGATCACTTATTTATTATTGAATAAGACATTGCCCGGAATGCCGGCAACAAACCCTGATCCTCGCACGACAGATGATAAATTCGTTATGGAATTGCGTTTGTCAGACAACGGTCAGTTCTCAGAAGGAGAATTGATGACGATGTTGAATGAGACAGGAGTGATAGAAATAGATCAAAAAGATATTCATTAATTAACTGTAGATCTTAAGTCTTACAGCGTTTAAAGACCAATACAGATGAAAGTAAAATTCAAGGCATTTGCACAGTTTTCAGTAGTAGCGTTGCTAGCGGCAGCGTGTACTTCGGATCCTGATAGTGCAGGTTTAGAATACATGCCTGATATGTATCGTTCTCCTGCGGTTGAACCATATGTTGACTATGGTGAAGTTCGCGGACAAATCAATGACGAATTCAAAATGCGCCGTTCCGCAATGGTTCCGCCACGTTATGCAATTCCTTATTGGGGTACTGATTCGGCAACTGTTCATACCTTACTTCCATACCACCGTATGCCAGGTAGATTGTTTGCAGAAACTCACGGTTTGTACCAATATGATTTGTCTTCGAATGAAGATGCGGATTACGAATACAAAATGGCTGCTGCTGATGTGAATCCATTGAAGTTGACTTCTCAGGAAGTTGCCGATAAGATTTTTGCTGAAGGAAAGGCTTTGTACCAGGTAAACTGTAATCACTGTCATGGTGAAAAAGGTGACGGAGAAGGACCGATGGTGAAATCCGGAGCTTATACCGGTGCGGCTGTATTAAGTGGCTTATCGATCGCTGATGGACAAATGTTCTATTCTATTTACTACGGTAAAGGAATGATGGGATCACACGCATCTTTGTTAAACAAGAAAGAGATCTGGACTTTGGTACATTATGTTAGAAAGTTCCAGGACCAAAAGTACGGAACGTTTGATGCAAATAATGCTCCTGCTTGGGGAACAACTGCAGCTAAAGCGGACACAACTGGAATGTAATATTTACTAAGATAGAAAACGAATAAAAATGGAATTCAAAGTTTCATCAAAAGCAAAATCCCTTACGGTAGTCCTGATGTTGTTAGGAGTTATCGGCATCTGTTTAGGTGTTTGGGTGGAGTTTACAGAGTCTCATCACCACGGAGCGCATTTTCAAACACGTTTCTTAGGGAACTTGTTGGTAGATAGCTTCTTCTTCTTCGCGATCGGTTTGGGAGCATTGTACTTCTTAGCATTACAATACGCAACTGAAACCGGTTGGTATGCATCTGTAAAGCGCATTATTGAAGGGGTTGCAGGTTACTTGCCTTACGGTATCGCATTGATGTTGATTACTCTTTTGACTCTTTCATTAACGAAAGGTGGAGGAATCTACGTTTGGATGGACAATGAGCACGTACAGCACGACCCGATCTTAGTAAAGAAGTCAGCTTATTTGAACCAGGTTTTCTTCTGGATCAGAACGTTAGCTTACATGGGAGTTTACTTCATCTTCTGGAGAGGTTTCAAAATGCGTTCATTGGAAGAGGATCGCGTAGGTGGATCAGCTATTCACTTCACGAACTATAAAAAAGGAGCATTGTTCCTGGTATTCTTTGCGGTATTCTCCTCAACTTCTGCCTGGGACTGGATTATGTCAATTGATGCGCACTGGTTCTCGACATTGTTCGGATGGTACGTATTCGCAGGAATGTGGTGTTCTACAATGGTTGTTTTAGTAACCCTGACATTGTACCTGAAAAAACAAGGATACCTTTCTAAGGTAAATGAAAACCACATCCACGATTTAGGAAAATGGACATTCGCTACTTCTTTCTTGTGGTCTTACCTGTGGTTCTCACAATTCATGTTGATTTGGTATGCTAACATTCCTGAAGAGGTAACTTACCATTTGACGCGTATTGAAGACTTCAAAATGTTATACTTCGGTATGTTCTTCATCAACTTCGCATTCCCAATGTTATTGTTAATGTCACGTGATGCAAAAAGACATGCTGGTGTATTGACTGCAGTAGGGGTAATCATTTTCGCAGGTCACTGGGTGGATGCTTACTTAATGGTAATGGGAGGTTCAATGGGTAAACATGCTTACATCGGAGCAATGGAAATTGGAATGGCGTTATTGTTCTTAGGATTCTTTATCAGAGTGATCTTAACGAACCTGACAAAAGCTCCATTGATGCCGGTAAATCACCCGTTCCTGGACGAAAGTATTCACCACGAAATTTAATAAGGCACTTGTTGTTACGATAAAATAAAAAACATGACAAAGCTAATCGTATTAATAGTTATCATTCTAGGAGTTATTGCCATCGCACAGTTGGTGCGCATGTATGAGCTTTCTTCTAAATTAAGAAACCGTCGTGAGGAAGATATCCCGAATCGCGATAACCGTTTAAACGCAACCTTATTATTGGTGTTTATGTTCGCGTTTTTCGCGTCCGTATTGTACTTATTCGCTGAATATGGATTTACTGGTCGTGGAGAAGCTGCTTCCGTTCATGGAAAAGGAACTGACTGGTTGATGGATTTGAACCTGTGGATCATTATTGCGGTGTTCTTCTTAACGAATGCTTTATTGTTCGGATTCGCATTTAAATATGTACGTAAACCTGGAGTGAAGGCATACTGGTTCCCGCATGACAACCGTTTGGAGTTGGTTTGGACAGTAGTTCCGGCAATTGTTCTTGCAGTAATCATCATCTTAGGTTTGAGATCATGGAATGAACAGACTGATAATGCTTCCAAAGAAGCAATCAGAATCGAGTTGTTCTCCAAGCAGTTCGACTGGACAGTTCGTATGTCCGGTGATGATAATACACTGGGGTATTTCGATTACAAGTTGACAAACGAAAATAACCCAATGGCTTTGTTGACAACAAAGACAATCCAGGATGCAATCGATAGTATGGAGAATAGTTCAACTGGTATCCGTGCATTGGAAGCTAAATTGAACGATCCTAAATTGATTTTTGTTCCTGAGGACCATGACTTAATGGTAAAGGATTTGGCAAGAAAAGAGCGTATGATCCGTTTGCTGTACCAATTGAAAGCGCGTCATAACAGCGCATTGGATGCACGTGCAATGGATGATATCGTATTCAACGCAAATGATACATTATTCTTATGTAAAGGACAGGAGTACGAGTTCAATTTCCGTTCGAAAGACGTTATTCACTCTGCATACTTCCCTCACTTCCGTGCTCAAATGAACACGGTTCCGGGACAAACTACACGTTTCAAGTTTACACCGTCTATTACAACGTCGGAAATGCGTGAAAAAATGCATAACCCGCAGTTTAACTACGTGTTGATGTGTAATAAGATCTGTGGTTCTTCTCACTACAAAATGAAGTTGATGGTTGTTGTATTGGATAAACCGGCTTACAATAAGTGGTATAAAAAAGTTTCTAAGCTTGATCCTAAGGCAGCTGATGCTTGCAAGACCTTCAGAAACATTTATGCAGTTGGTAAACCAAAGGCAGCGGCTCCGGCTGATTCAACTGCTGTAGCAGCAAAAGATTCTGTTCCTGCAGTAATGTAATCACGCAATAATTAATTAAGTAAACAATAAAGTAAAAAAATAAAATCATGGCAGCTCACGAAGCACACGCACATCACGACGCTCATGGACATCACCACCATGAAGAAGGTTTTATTTCTAAATATATTTTTAGTCAAGACCATAAAATGATTGGAAAGCAGTTCCTGATGACTGCTGTATTTATGGGGGTAGTAGCAATGTTGCTATCAATCTTGTTCCGTATCCAACTGGCTTGGCCGGGAGAGGAATCCGATTTCTTATCATTTTTCTTGGGTGAAACCTGGGCTCCGGGAGGAGTAATGAAGGAAAGCATGTACTTAGGTTTGGTTACAATCCATGGTACGATCATGGTATTCTTCCTGTTGACAGGTGGTTTGTCCGGTACTTTCTCGAATTTACTTATTCCGTTGCAAATCGGTGCGCGTGATATGGCTTCCGGTTTCTTGAACATGTTGTCATACTGGATGTTCCTGATCTCTTCATTGATCATGTTGTTCTCGTTGTTTATTGAAACAGGACCTGCATCTTCTGGTTGGACGATCTATCCTCCTTTGTCCGCTTTACCGCAAGCAATCGAAGGTTCCGGTTTGGGTATGACTTTGTGGTTGGTTTCCATGACGATCTTCATTGCATCTTCCTTATTGGGTTCATTGAACTACATCGTTACGATCTTTAACTTGCGTACAAAAGGAATGAAAATGACTCGTTTGCCGTTGACAATCTGGGCATTCTTCATTACTGCAATCTTGGGTGTATTATCCTTCCCGGTTTTATTATCTGCTGCATTGTTGTTGATGATGGACCGTTTGGCAGGAACCTCTTTCTACCTTTCTGATATCATTGTTGGTTCTGAAATGTTGGAAAACCACGGTGGTTCTCCGTTGTTGTACCAGCATTTATTCTGGTTCCTTGGTCACCCGGAAGTATATATCGTATTATTACCTGCATTGGGTCTGACTTCGGAGATTATCTCTACAAATTCACGTAAGCCTATCTTCGGTTACCGTGCGATGATCGGTTCGATCCTCGCGATCGGTTTCTTATCGTTCATTGTATGGGGTCACCACATGTTTATTACAGGTATGAACCCGTTCATCGGATCGGTATTCGTATTTACAACTTTGTTGATTGCAATTCCTTCAGCAGTAAAAGTATTTAACTACATTACAACAATCTGGAGAGGATCCAACATCTACACTCCTGCTATGTTGTTCTCGGTAGGATTGGTTTCTACATTCATCACAGGTGGTGTTACAGGTATTATCCTTGCTGATTCTGCTTTGGATATTGCAGTTCACGATACATACTTCGTTGTCGCTCACTTCCACATTGTAATGGGTATGTCGGCTGTATTCGGAATGTTCGCAGGTGTTTACCACTGGTTCCCTAAAATGTACGGACGTATGTTGAACACTCGTTTAGGATACGCTCACTTCTGGGTAACTATCTTTGGAGCTTACGGGGTATTCTTCCCAATGCACTTCGTTGGATTGGCGGGAGCACCACGTCGTTATTATGATTACTCAGTATATGGCGATTTCGACAAGCCGACACAAGATATGATTATGGACTTGAATGTGATTATCACGGTGTTTGCGATCATCGCAGCATTTGGTCAGTTGATTTTCTTGTTCAACTTCTTTTACAGTATTTACAGAGGTCCGAGAGCGGTTCAGAACCCTTGGAAATCAAATACACTTGAGTGGACTACACCGGTTGTTCATGTACATGGAAACTGGCCTGGAGCAATTCCTGAAGTTCACCGTTGGCCTTACGATTACTCGAAGCCAGGAGCAGAAGAGGATTTCATTCCTCAGATTGTTCCTTTGGCTGAAGGCGAAGAAGGAGATCACTAGAAGTTATTGTTCTTAATATATTTGAAGGCGGTTCGAAAGAGTCGCCTTTTTTATTGATTGTTTCCTTCCTCCCCCTTGCGTCCCCCTCCAAAGGGGGAAACCTAAAATTCATTCTTAAAAACTAATTTGCTCTTCAAAAATTTAAAATCGATATGTAATTTTCTTTGCCTAAGAGGATTTAGACAACTCCCCCTTTGGAGGGGGATTATGGGGGAGGATAAATCTGATCGAACTATGTGGTAGAAGATGATTCCGATTTTGTATTTTTGTCATCAGTACATGGAAGAAGAATCATTCGATTACAGATCAGAGTCCTCGAATCCTGAGAAGGAATACGACAAAGTATTACGCCCGAAATTATTGAACGATTTCGCCGGCCAGCCTCAGGTCGTGGAGAATTTGGAGATCTTTGTTCAGGCTGCTGTTAAGCGCAACGAGCCATTGGATCATGTTTTGCTGCATGGACCTCCGGGACTTGGAAAGACCACTTTGGCAAATATCATTGCGAATGAGTTGAATGTTGGATTTAAAGTCACCAGCGGGCCTGTTTTGGATAAGCCAGGCGATCTTGCGGGACTTTTAACCAATCTCAGTAAAGGTGATGTGCTTTTCATTGATGAGATTCACCGGTTGAGTCCGGTAGTAGAAGAATACCTGTACTCAGCAATGGAAGATTACTGCATCGATATTTTGATTGATTCAGGAGCGAATGCAAGGACGGTACAGATCAGTTTGAACCCATTTACCCTCATTGGTGCTACAACGCGTTCCGGATTGCTTACAGCGCCTCTTAGAGCCCGTTTTGGTATTAATTCCCGTTTGGAGTATTACAACGTTGAAACGCTGGCTTCCATTGTGGAACGCTCGGCTGAATTGCTGGACATTCCAATCCAGGAGCAAGCAGCTTTTGAAATCTCCAGGAGAAGCCGTGGAACACCACGAATTGCCAATGCAATTTTGCGCAGGGTTCGTGACTTTGCACAGGTAAAGGGAGACGGAACAATTACTTTGGCTATTACCCAACATGCACTGGATGCATTGAACGTTGACAAATACGGTTTGGATGAAATGGATAACCGCATTTTAAAAACACTGATCGATAAGTTTAAGGGCGGACCGGTTGGATTGACAACCATTGCAACTGCAATCGGAGAAAATGCCGGAACACTGGAAGAAGTTTACGAGCCGTTTTTGATCCAGGAAGGATTTTTGATGCGGACCCCGCGCGGAAGAAAAGCGACTGAAAAAGCATTCAAACACCTGGGCTTCGATATGGGGTGGCAGCAAGGTGGATTATTCTAAAATCCTTCGTTATATAACGAAATCATTATAACATGATATCATGTTTTAAATAATTAGGGGCGTCTCCGTTTAACCGAGACACCCCTACTGTTTTCAATGGTTCTTGGGTTACAAATACTGATTAGCAACCAGCCATTTCACGATGCGTTCCAATACCAATTGGTTACGGTCAATAGCTGATGCGCTGAAAGTCACGTTGTCTGCAGAAGCCATCGGAACCACACGCTTCAAATTGTCTTTCATCGTTTGCATTTCGCAATTCTTCGCATTGTTGCCTCCTGTGAATGTCGCTTTGGCAATAGTTACTCCGGAAGGCAGCTTGAACTCATAAGTATCGTTTCCAGTACTTTTAACGCTGATATCCTTAAAGCTTCCGATTGTTTTGGAATCCTGCTCAATGGTTTTGTCTTCTTTTAGATTAAGAGGCCAGCTTTTGTTGCGGTTTACCAAAGTGTAATCCATAGCGATCTTAGGTGCTTTTCCTTTCTTAGCAATGAATTCCTGTACTTTTTGGTCATTCAGTTTTCCATCAACGAAAATTCCGCTTTTTCCCAATAGTTTGGCGAAGGACTTCTCAGTTCCCATTTTAGCAACCGTAAAAATCCCGATTTGGTTAGCGGTTAAAAACGTAAGACGGTAGAAATGGTCCATGTTATTATTGGGATCCTGTTCAAATTCTCCTGCGTAAGCCGCAATGATCAGTTTTTCCCCGTCCATCGAGCTCACTTCAAACGTGCTGGTAAGCCCCATGTTTTCGGAATCTTTGATTTTGGTAATCTTAGCTACTTCCACACCGTCAATCGTTAAAAGACCGTCTACATAGGTATACTCGGATTTTTGAGCTAGTAAAGAGAATGCTCCGAATAACGGAAGCATCAATAAAAAGAATTTCTTCATAATCTGATTTTTGTTTTGACTGCTTACACCTAAGCGGTTAAAGTGTTCAACAAAGATACCAAAACAATTTAGTGTCAACGGATTAATTCATTTTTCATATTCCCGGTAAACCCGGGAAGGAAATGGAACATCGGGTTCACTGGTTTTCAAAACTCGGCAGGTATTACTAATTTAGCTTCTGTATTCCGGAGAAGACTTTGTTTTAAATCATGCAGCAGGACCAGTTAAAAAAACGCATTCGAACGAAAGCTGAAGACATCGGCTTCCTGCACGTGGGTTTTTCCAAAGCTGATTTTTTAGCTTCTGAAGAACCGCGATTGGTTGATTGGCTGAAAGCAGAAAAGCATGGAAAGATGGGGTACATGGAAAACCATTTCGACATGCGGCTGGACCCGCGCATTTTGGTTCCGGGAGCCAAAACCGTGATCTCGCTGGCTTACAATTATTTTCCGGCGGAAACGCAACGAGCGGATACGTTCCAAATTTCCAAATATGCCTATGGTAAAGATTACCACGATGTAGTCCGATCCAAGTTGAAACAATTGGTTTCCGAACTGCAGGAAGAAATAGGTGAAATAGAAGGTCGCGTTTTTGTAGACAGCGCACCGATACTGGAAAAAGCCTGGGCTGAAAAAAGTGGTGTGGGCTGGGTAGGTAAGAACGGGAATTTAATCCGGCCGAAGACCGGTTCGTTTTTCTTCCTTGCCGAAATCATTTGTGATTTGGAAATCGAACCAGACGGACCAATGCGTGATTACTGTGGTACCTGTACGAAATGTATAGATGCCTGCCCCACAGATGCGATCGAAGCTCCTTATATTGTGAACGGATCCAAATGCATCTCCTATGCTACCATCGAGTTGAAAGATGCGAATTTACCGGAAATGTTTCGCGGAAATATGAATAATTGGGTTTATGGCTGTGACATCTGCCAGGATGTCTGTCCATGGAACCGTTTTTCGAAGCCGCATACGGAACCCGAATTTTTACCGAAAAAAGAGCTGTTATCCTTTTCGAAGGAAGACTGGAAGGAGCTGGACGAGCTAACCTTTCAAGCCATTTTTAAAGGCAGTGCGGTTAAAAGGACCAAGTTCTCAGGATTGAAACGGAATATCCTTTTTGTAAACACCGATTCGGGATTCTGAAACAATCCTTCTTTTTATTTTAAAGATCTGTTAAACCTTTGGTAATAAATCCTATCCTAGGAAAAACTACAACATGAAACAAACTATCTTACTGGCTGTAATTGTGTGCAGCTTTATTAGCAGCTCTGCCCGAGCCCAGGGATTGTATGACCGATCAACCGTTCAGAAAATTGAGATTTTCTTTGGCTTTTCGAATTGGGATTCCCAACTGGATGCGCTTGCTTCCACAACGGAAGATTATTTGCTGGCAGATTCTGTTCGTATCAATGGAATTGTTTTCGACAGCGTCGGTGTAAAATATAAGGGAAACAGCTCCTACAATGCAAATAACAATAAAAATCCGATCCATATTGAGCTAGATTACATACATGGAAGTTATGATTATGAAGGATATACGGATATCAAACTACAGAACGGTTACCAGGATCCGTCTATGATCCGTGAGGTACTTTCGTATGCAATATTGGAACAATACATGGATTGCCCGAAGGCCAATTTTGCAAACGTGTATATCAATGGAACCTTGCGTGGTTTATACTCAAACGCAGAAAGTATCAATAAGAGATTTAACGGCGATCATTATTACACTTCCGATGGAACATTCTTTAAATGCAATCCTATCGGAGGAGCTGGCCCCGGAGCCGGAGTAAACCCCGATTTGAAGTATTTAGGGTCCGACAGTTCACTTTATTCCAATGGGTATGAATTGAAATCGGATTACGGATGGAGTAACCTGGTTGATCTGACAAATACATTGAACAATAACTTTTCAGACATTGAAGCGAAATTGGATGTGGACCGGGCTTTATGGATGCTTGCATTCAATAATGTGTTGGTTAACCTGGATTCCTATTCGGGAGCCTTTCGACAGAACTATTACCTGTACCGGGATTTGAATGATCGGTTCGTTCCGACAGTTTGGGATCTGAATATGAGTTTTGCCGGTTTTCCCGGAGGTCCTGCGCAGGGACAATCGTATACGGCAGCTACACTTGATCCTTTTTCGAACAGTACTTCAGCTAACCATCCCCTGATCCAGAAAATGATGGCTGATCCGATGTACAAACGGATGTACATGGCGCATTTAAGAACCATTTTACAAGAGGTCTTTGTTTCGGGAGATTACCTGGCGACTGCAAATACTTTACGCACTGCAATTGATGCATCCGTGCAGGTAGATCCTTACAAGTTTTACACTTATACGCAATTCCAAAATGGAATGACAACCAGTGTGACGGGGGGCGGGGGACCGGGAGGAGGATCATCCATTCCGGGAATTCAGCAATTGATGGCATCTCGTGTTTCATTCTTTCAGTCAAATTCAGACTACCTGTTATCTGCTCCTGCAATTACGTCACATGCAGTAAGTAATAATAGTCCGAACTATGGCGAAACGATAACTGTTACAGCAGTTTGTTCGAATGAGACAAACGTTTTCATGGGATACCGCCTGGAACATCCATTGCGCTTTAATCGGGTTCAGATGTTTGATGACGGGATGCACAATGACGGATCGGCAGGTGACCAAGTATATGGAGCTGATATAGCGCTAAATGGAATCGTGATGGAATATTACATCTATGCAGAAAACACAAATGCGGGTATTTTTAGTCCTGCTCGTGCTGAACACGAATTTCATACCGTGAATATTACAATGGATTTACCTGGCCCGGGAGATATTGTAATCAATGAGTTGATGGCTGATAACGGTTCAACAGCATACGATTCAAACGGGGAAAACGATGACTGGATTGAGTTGTACAATCATACCTCAACAGCAAAAAATCTTTCGGGATTGTACCTGACAGACGATGTAAGTAATTTAATGAAGTGGCAAATTCCGCTTGGAACGGCTGTAAATGCAAACGATGTACTAATTATATGGACAGATAATGATTCGGAACAAAGCGGATTGCATGCGAATTTTAAACTCAGCTCCGCCGGTGAATCACTCATCCTTTCGGATGGAACTACGATCTATGACCAGGTAGATTTCGGGCAGCAGTCACAGGATATTTCCTATGCAAGATGCCCCGATGGAGGAACATTTACATTTGCAGATCCTACGTTTGATGCACTAAATAATTGTGCTTTGAAATTGGATGAGCTTGCAATGTCTTCGGTCCTGATTTATCCGAATCCTTCCAACAGTTCATTCACCATTCGAAGTGAAGTAAAAGGAACTTATGCAGTCTATGATTTGTCAGGAAGACGCATAACAGAAGGCAGCCTGGAAAATGGAATTACGGTATTAACCGCTCAGGAATGGCAGTCCGGAACTTACCTGGCGAATGTATCGGATGAAAGAGGAAATACCCGTACCATTCAACTGATCAAATATTGATAGATAGTGTTGAGTTCCGGGTCAATACCGGACAAACTAGTTGAAAATTACAAGATGAACAATTTAGTTTGTCCGTTACGGCTTTTTATACTAAATTCCCTTCGCTAAAACTTACTATTATGATTCCTGAAGAAAATGTACAGGAGCCCATTTCACTGAGTTTAACACCATACGCAGGTGCCTGGACAAAGGCAGAAGCAGCGCATTTATTGCGCAGGACCATGTTTGGTGCTACACTCACCCAGATTACACAAGCTGTAACAAACGGGATGAATGCAACTGTTGCTCAATTATTGGCACTTCCGAGTGTTTCACCGCCTTTGGCTTTTCACCCCGACGAAGCAGTTACTGCAATCGGTTCAACGTGGATTAATGACGTATATCCGGCGAATCCCGGACCAACGAATAACGCACGTTTATACTCGTTGGGTGCATGGTTCATGCAGCGGATTAACCAACCCACGGTTAGTATCCAGGAGAAAATGTGTTTGTTTTGGGACAACCATTTTGGAGTAGACGGTACCAACGAGGCGAAAGCGGTTTACGGAATGCATGAGAAGTACCGCTTGAATTGCCTGGGGAACTTTAAACAGCTGGTAAAAGACATGACCATCGATCCGATGATGCTTTTGTTCCTGAACGGTGCAACAAACAATCAGTTCTCCCCGAATGAGAACTATGCACGTGAGCTTTTGGAATTGTTTACGGTCGGGAAAGGTCCGCAAGTCGGAACGGGTGATTATACCAACTATACGGAAGCAGATGTCGCTGCCGGTGCAAAAATTTTAACAGGGTGGACGGTTACGGATCTATACAGTACTTCTGCCAGTCAGCCTTCCAGTGTGTTTTACCCGATTCTCCATGATACATCGAGCAAGACCCTGAGCGCTTATTTCGGTTCGACAGTAGTTCCGGACTCCGGAAATACCGAATACGCCAACTATGTCGATATTATTTTCAGCCAGCCGGATATGGCTAAGTACCTATGCCGGAAGATTTACCGCTGGTTTGTTAATTACGACCTGACACCGAGTGTGGAAAGTACCGTTATTACGGATATGGCAGCTACGCTGACTTCCAATAATTTTGAAGTCATGCCGGTCATAGAGGAATTGCTGAAAAGTGAACATTTTTACGATATCTCCGTGCGCGGAGCCATTATTAAAAATCCATTGGAATTATTGTTCACGATGCTCAATGCTTCCGGTTCGGTTCCGAACTATTCCGTTCCGGTTAATTATGAAATTTACCTGAACCTTTATTACTTATCACAGGTAATGGGAATGGAATACTTAAGAACTCCGAGTGTTGGCGGCTGGACAGCCTATTATCAAACTCCGGCTTTCTCGCGATTGTGGGCAAATTCAAGTTTGTTGAAATTGCGGTTTGACCTGAGTGCATTGATGACACTCACGAATGGAATAGTAGTGAATGGAAATTCGTTTAAGATCAATACGCTAAATTTCCTGGATAATTTGAGCATACCTTCCAGCGCTCCGCAGGTAATAGAGGATATTTTGACCGTTTTCACCTGCAAAGGTGTTTCTGTGATAGAAAAAACGGTTTTGAAATCCATTTTGACCAACGGACAGCCTGATTTTGAATGGACAATCCAATACAATGATTATTTAGCAGATCCCGGAAATACAACAGTAAGCGGTCCGGTCCGCCAACGGGTGGAACTGGTGCTTTACAGGTTGTTTCAGCTTCCTGAATCTCAAGTAATGTAAGTGTAGACCAAAATCAGAAACTATGAAAAGAAGAAATTTTGTACAGTCGGTCGCGCTTTCGTCTATTGGAGCACCACTGGTTTTAAAGAACTTTAAATTCGGAGCTGTTACCGAGGACCTGTTTAAGTCTTCCAGAGCAGCGGAAGACCGGGTTTTAGTCATTATTCGTTTGAACGGAGGAAATGATGGATTGGGGACTTTGGTTCCCTTGGATCAATATGCCAACCTGGCAATTCAACGTCCGAATATCCTGATTCCACAGAATCAATTGCTTACAATTACACCGACCAATGCATTGCATCCTGCTATGTCGGGAATGCGGGATATGTTTGATAACGAGCGTTTATCCATTATTCAGAATGTAGGATATCCGGAGCAAAACCGCTCACATTTCAGATCGATGGATATCTGGACTTCCGGAATGCTGGACCAAAATGCCACGCGAGGCTGGCTGGGAAGGTACCTGGACCAGGAGTTCCCCAACTTCCCGGATGATTACCCGGATACCGCCAACCCGGATCCATTTGCCATCAGCATGGGATACGAAGTATCTGCAACATGTCAGGGATTGGCAGCTAACTTTTCTGTGGCGATCAATAATCCGTTCGACAGTTATAACCTGGTTGAAACCGGGCAGGTAAATGACGGTACCTATTATGGTGCTCACATGGAATATTTGTCTACCCTGATCATGCAGGCAAATGCTTACGGAGCACAGGTGAATGCCGCAGCGAATGCCGGGAATTCACTTTCAACCATGTATGATCCCAATGATGAGATCTCGAAAAACCTCAAATACATTGCTCAAATGATCTCCGGAGGTTTGAAAACGAAAATCTACATTGTCAATGTAAACGGTTTTGACACCCACGATGCTCAGGTGGTTGACGGAGCACCTGCAACCGGTACACATGCAAATTTGCTTTCCCGTGTATCTACCGCAGTTGCCGCTTTCCAAAACGATTTAAGTTTGTTAGGGCTTGAAAACAGGGTTGCAGGAATGACTTTTTCAGAATTCGGAAGACAAATCGCTTCGAATGCGAGTGATGGTACTGATCACGGGGATGCGGCACCATTGTTCCTGTTCGGTGCGTGTATCAGCAGCGGTATCATTGGCCCGAATCCGGTGATTCCGAATACAATTACCGACCAGGCAGGGGTACCGATGCAAATCGACTTTAGAGACATCTATGCTTCGATTTTAAGAGATTGGTTTGAGGCAGATGTTGCAGACATCCAGGGAATGTTCGAACAAACCATCAATTTCATTTCTGTGCTGGATTCATGCAATTTAGGAGTGAACGAGCAATCAATGGAAAATGATGTATTGATATTCCCGAATCCATGTGTGGACCAAACTACCTTGAAATTCAAATGTGCAGGAGAACGTGTAACCATTCGTGTTTACGATACTACAGGTACATTGATCAGTGAAGTCTGCTCAAAAGAATTTCAGCCCGGAGAGCATTTGGTACCGATCAATATGGACGGAACACCATCCGGGAACTACATTGTTACCGTGCATAAGAACTCAGGAACGTTTACCAAAAAGTTCATTAAGCTGAAAAATATCTGATACTAAAAAACCCCGACGATAAATGTCGGGGTTTGTTTTTTTAGTGATTTTGGAATTTACATTCCGCCGCCCATATTCTTCAAATCATCTTCGGATACTGTAGTATATCCTTCCGGAATCTTTAAGCTGAATGCTTTTTTATCTACTTTCTTTGAAAACTTGGTAGCAACGAAGTGAATAGTCATTCCATTGTTTACCGTAGAGAATTCCAATGGAACTCCTTCTACTTTGCTGTTCCCGAATTGCTGTTGTCCCTTCAAAGATGCTTTCAAATCACTTGCAATCCACATGATGGCCTCGTTTCCATCTGCATCACGCACAATGGTTTTTGTACACTTGTAACCAACAATCTCTTTTGTCTCTGTAGTTACTTCAACTGTAGGTTCTGCTTTCTCTTCCTTATCCGTTTTGGAAAGATCCAATTCAGTAGCTGTTTTGTTACCCATGATTTCCATCAACATTAATCCTTTGTTTGCTTTTGTATCAGCAATCGTATTCATTTTCATGAACGTACCCATCGTCATGTCGATTTTGGATTTGTTAGGCATGAAGTACATTTCCATAGTTGAACCTTGCATCATCGGAAGCGCCATAGCCATATCCGGATTATCGCTGGCAAAATCCATCGAGTATGAAATCTGCCCCGTTGTTTGTTGTGCTATAGAACTTCCTGCTACAGCAAAAAATAAAATTGATAATAGTAATTGTTTCATGTTGTTCTTTTTTGATCCCGACATTTATAGCCAGGGTGTTTCTTTTATACAAAAATGGCATAAATCTTTCGACTTATGCCACCTTTTATACATTTCGTAAAATTTAATTTCCTAAGTGAGTTCAAAGGATTAAAAAGTTCAACGATTTATAAAGTGATACTGTTTTGAACTCTTTGAACATTTTGAACGATTTTTTATCCCGTAATAGCCCCGATCAAATCTTTTCCGTTCGCGTAAAGAATTAATCCCAGCAGTAAGAAAAATCCAACATATTGGGCATATTCCATAAACTTTTGTCCTGGGGCACGACCCGTAATCATTTCATACAGCAAGAACATGACATGCCCTCCATCCAGTGCCGGAATAGGAAGCAGGTTCATAATAGCCAGCATCATCGAAAGGAATGCAGTAAGAGTCCAGAATGCTTGCCAATTCCAGGTTGCCGGGAATAATTTCCCAATTGAACCTACACCACCGATTGAGCTTGCTCCTTTTTTGGTTGCAACATATTTGAATTGAGCCACATTCATGTACATCGTTCGAAGTCCCTTTCCGAAACCGGAAACAAATGCATCGCCGAAAGAATAGTTCTGTGTGTAAAAAGCACTGGTATCGGTACTGATTTTCAAATTCTTATAGCTTAATCCCAACATACCATCCTGCCCGATGAACGCATCTTTTTCGATTTCCTTTCCATCTCTTAAAATAGTCAGGTGTGCTTTCTTTCCTTTATTGTGATACAATTGGGAGGTTAATTCATCGTGAAAGTTGATTTCTTTACTATTAATTTTTAAGATTTGGTCTCCTTTTTTCATCCCGATTCTTGCAGCTGTACTTTTCGGAGCAACAGAATCTGCAGCACCCATAAACCTTCTGAAGTCGAAAGTTCCTTTTTCCGCACCGTTTTCCCACATTTTGTTACCGATATCTTCCGGAAGAACAATTGTTTCAATCTTTCCGTCGGGGTGTATTACTTTGAAATGACGCATATTGAAGATCAGGATCTCTCCGCCCAATTGTTGCAGTTCATCCAGTTTCTTGCCGTCAACCGTTAAAACCCGGTCTCCCTGCTGAAAACCAAATTGTTCCATGTAGGGATGAATAGCCATTCCATTCACCATTTTGTCCTGGTCGATCTTTTCTTCACCCCAGACAGCCAATACCATGATGTAAATCGCGAAACAAACGATCACGTTCACAATGATTCCTCCAAGCATAATGATCAAACGCTGCCAGGCCGGTTTTGAACGGAATTCCCAGGGTTGAGGCGGTTGTGCCAATTGTTCTTTATCCATGGATTCATCTACCATTCCGGCAATTTTTACATAACCACCCAACGGAATCCAACCCAATCCCCATTCTGTTTCCCCGATCTTTTTCTTGAAAACCGAAAAATAAGGGTTAAAGAACAGGTAAAACTTCTCCACCTTGGTATTGAACCATTTTGCCGGTAAATAATGACCGAACTCATGCAATACAATCAGAAGAGAAAGTGATAAAATCAGCTGAGCTGCGCGAACCCAAAAATCCATAGTTTTTATTTAAAGTGGACAAATATAGTTAATAAGTGATTAGGCATTAGGCAATAGTGATTGGTTTCCGATGATTATTTAACGATTGCCTATTCACCAATGCCTATTCACTAAATTAAGGTTGTACATGTTTGGTAGAATAGCCATGATGTTCGAAGTATTCCAAAATGGCTTCTTTCATAAAAGCCTGCTGTTCTTCTTCGTTCAAAGGAGGAAGTTCCTTCAGGAATTCAAAATGCGGCCAATTGTCCGTATCCCGCCCTTTGAAAGCGTAATATCCGTAAGGTTCCAGCAAAGTGCAGATTGCAACGTGCATTAAATCTGTCTTCTCGTGCTTTTTAAATAATTTATATCCGATGCCCAATTCCTCTACACCAATTAAGAACAGCATTGCCTGAAGGTCAATGCCCGGCCCGAAAGTCGGTTCTAATTGCTTGGTGAGGTTTTGGTAACGTAATTCCAATGCGTAATCCATAATTACAAAATTACTTATTTACTGCTTAAGGACATCAGGATATTAAGACATTAGGATGTTAGGACTATCTTAAAAAGTCTTAATATCCTAAAATCGGGATGTCCTAAAATCTAATGAATGTATCCCGGCTGTCCTTTTTGGATGCGGTCAAAAATCCAGTCGTAGCTGTAAACCATGTGCGAGTGCACAAAATGCTTATTCGGCCAGTTATAGGGTGAACAGATTCTTCCAACGTGATTTGATTGCTGCTTATCAATTCCCCAAACAGTAGCCTGTGGTGCCACACCATCCTGGTAGCAAAGCGGATCAGCATCTTTTTGTCCCAGGTTCGAACCGTACTGCCAGACTTCTTCAAACTGATCCCAGTCCATTCCTTTGTAACCGGCATTTTCAGGTGCGAGAAAATACAATTTGCCAAATACAACCTCGTCTTTCAATGTTTCCAGTAAACCAAGTGTATATGCGTACCCCATACTGTGGCAAACAATATCTATGGTATCTTTCACTAAATAGCTGTTAGGAGTATTGCGGATCTGGTTCAAAAGCGCTTTTCCTACAAGTATTCCGCGGGAAAATCGGTAATCAAAACCTTCCGGATTCGAAACCTGGTTTAACCGTTTATACTTTTTGTTTGAGAGCCGTGAATTGACCGAACGGATAAAACTCCACCCGAAACCCAGCTTTGAATGATGGTTTGAAGTGCTTACCGGGAAACTACCGTCCAGGTAAAAGCTGGTATCCGGATTTAAGCGTTTGATAAAGCGATCGTCTATTTTAAACCAGTAGTTGGTTCGGTCATTCATATAAACCTCATTCCTGCTTTCGTTCTTATCGTACTTGGGGCCACGGTAACCATTGACAAAAATCAAATAACGTTTTGCCTGCGGATGCTGATTCTGAATGATTTCCTGGCTAAGTTCATCTCCGGTAAAGGCAAAAACATGTTGAAAAGCGGGGTTTTTCCGTTCCCCGGAGGTATTATCGGCCAGGTAATAAGAAACAACCCGGTAAGTGTTATTCCGGATTTCAATGCTCTTTTGGTTAAAAAGAGAGAGGTTTCCCCCGGAGGAATTGAAAGTAAGTTTGTTTTCTAGGGAAAGGAAGTTCAACACCAAACCGGCGTTGTAGCTATACCATTTCTGGTTTCGTTTGATATAAATAACTGTTTGCGGTTCCGACGGGTAAGTACAATTGAAAAAGAATTTGTTGCCGTGTAATTTTTGGGTAAATCGATCTTTATGCATATAGTTCCTCCCGATTTTCAATACTTGCTGCATGAATAGAGTATCACTGATCGTACATTTCTTCTTGGATTTGGTGGTATCGATCATCACCACACGGTTTAGGCTAAAAGGAGCATAAGTTCGAGCGTTGGTAATGGTCCCGTCTTCATTTTCTTCCCAAAAATAATAATAAACCAGGCTGGTCTTTGTTTGGAATTGTGGCCTGCGTAAAGCATTCTCCTGGCCATGCACAGAATAATTGAAGCTGAAAATCGCAAAAATTACCACTAAGACTTTCATTTTGTAAAGATATTAACTTTTTAGATGGAGTCAAGACTAAAGGAGATAAGAGTCACGACAAGACAAAACAAAACAAAATTTTCAGTCCTGACTCTTACGGTCTTGTCTTATGACTCTTTTTATCTTTTCGATTTTACATTTTCAATTAAAGAATTATTTTTGCGATCACAATAAAAACATCAGAAATGGGAAGAGCATTTGAATATCGCAGAGCAGCTAAAGAAAAGCGTTGGGGAAAAATGTCTAAATTATTTCCGAAATTAGGAAAGGCAATCACGATGGCGGCAAAAGAAGGCGGACAGGATCCGGCTACAAATGCGAAGCTGCGTACGGCTATTCAGAATGCGAAGGCTGAAAACATGCCGAAAGACAATATCGATGCAGCGATTAAAAGAGCAGCTCAAAAAGATGTTGCTTCTTTCACCCAGGTGGATTATGAAGGAAAAGGACCTCACGGAGTATTGGTGTATGTGGAATGCGCAACCGACAATCCGACACGTACCGTTGCCAACGTGAAATCTTATTTCAATAAAGCCGGTGGTGGGGTTGTTCCGAACGGACAGTTAGAGTTCATGTTTAACCGCAAATCTGTTTTCGAATTGGAAAATACCGGATCAATTGACCCGGAAGAACTGGAATTGGAATTAATCGATGCGGGATGCGAGGAAATTGAAGTAACAGATGACCGCATTTTTATTTATGGGGATTACACCGCATTCGGAACAATCGGTTCTGCTTTGGAAGAGCGCGGAATTGCAGTGTTGAAATCAAACCTGGAACGTTTCCCGACAACACCGGTTGAATTCACAGAAGAGCAATTGGCGGATATCGAAAAAATGATGGACAAATTCGACGATGACGATGACGTACAGCAGATTTTTACCAATATGGGGTGATCTGATAACAGATAATATAGGGTGGGGGCGCGATTAATCGCGCCCCCACTTGTTTAACAATGGTTCGTTTGTATCTTTCCGAATCATCTATTTTTTTCCTGCCGGAATTTCCCATTTTTGGGACATGAATTTTCTGGATATCCTGATTCTTATTCCGATCCTTTATGGTGCATACAAAGGATTTAAGCATGGGTTCGTAATTGAACTCTTCACTTTACTGGCTATTTTAGTCGGAATCTACGTCGGGATCCATTTTTCAGATTACACGGCCAACTGGTTGAAATCATCCCTGGAAATCGATTCGGAATACCTTCCGGTGATCGCATTTACATTTACCTTTCTGATTGTTGGGGCCATGATCTTTTTTGCCGGAAAAATGATCGAAAAGATGATCAAAGTCGTTCAGCTTTCTCCGCTAAACAAGTTTTTGGGAGTTTTGTTTGCTACCATCAAATCGCTTTATATTGTGAGTGTGGTGCTTGTTCTGGTAGAATCATACGATGAGAAAAGTAATTTTTTCCCTGCTAAAACAAAGAAATCTTCCTTGTTGTACGAACCGGTGAAGGCTGTTTCGACCAAAACAGTTCCGGCGCTCGGAGAAAGTACCATCTTCCTGAAAAATGCATTGCATAATGAAACCGATAGTACCGGATTGACAGTTGATCAGGTACTTCGAGCCAAAGAAATCGCTGATAGTTTGGGGATTGATGCCAACGATGCAAAGGAAATACTGGAGATACATCAGAAATATGGTAATAAGGAAGTGAATACAGAGCCTTAATACAATGATCCGTATTCTTGCTGCTACTGCTTAAATAGATGGATGTCTTTCTGTCTTTTTGTGAGAGTTGCATATCGAGATCTAAAACTCACATCAGAATCCGTTTTTTTTAACAGAATACAGTATCTAATTGCCGGATTTGGAATTGATTTGATAAACAAAACAATATATTTGCCTTTTCTTAGTTAATCGTTAATCACATCGGCGCAGATTTTTCATTCGAATGAAGAGAATATATTTTTTTGTTTACATAGGAATCCTTTCCCTGGTATGGGCATGTTCTACTGAGAAGAACACCATGCTTAGCAGGGCTTATCACGGTACCACAGCTCATTATAACGGATACTTCAACGCGAATGATTTGCTTGAAGAAGCAATGAAAACCTATCGTGAGAATCAAAAAGAAGATTACTATTCTGTACTTCCCATCATTCAGCTCCCTAGCGAAGAGGAAGTAAAAAACATGTATGCACCTATTGATACTGCGATTTCCAAATGTACAAAGGTCATCCAGCGCCACGCGATGCCGTCTATGGAAAAGCCGGCTTCCAAAAAAGAAGAACACAACCGTTGGATCGATGAAAACTGGATTACAATCGGGATTGCGAATTATTACAGAAGGGATTATGACCTGGCGTTCAAGAATTTTGAATATACCAGGAAATTTTTCTCGGAAGATAAATCTTCCTACATCGCGCAAATGTGGATGGCAAGAACTTACATCGCACAGGGTAAATTAACCGAAGCCAATTACGCAATTACCAACCTGGAGAAAGCACAGGAGTCCATGGAAAACGGGGACTCGAAAGGACCTAAAGGCGGGAAAAGTTCCAAATCTTCGAAATCAAAAAAGAAGAAAAGCAAAAAGAAAAATAAAGACAAAGAAGTTCCGCCGTTCCCTAAGAAATTAAGATACGATCTGGCTATTACCAGAGGAATGTTTGCAGAAAAGAAAAAGGATCCGGAAAGTGAAATAAAGGCTTTAACCAAAGCATTGGAATATGCAAAAAAATCCCGCGATAAAGCACGCATCAATTACATCCTTGGTCAATTGTATGAAAATGCCGGCGACAGAGGGAAGGCTGCTTACCATTACGGCCGGGTGAAAAAGTATAATGCAGGTTATGAAATGAGCTTCAACGCGAATTTGAAGAATGCATTAAATGCAGGAGGTGAAAAAGTACGCAAGAACCTGAAGAAAATGCTTCGTGATACCAAGAATGCCGAATTCAAAGACCAGATCTATTATACTTTGGGTAAAATGGATCAACAGGAATCGAATGAAGAAGGAGCAAAAACCAACTACACCCGTTCTGCATTCTATTCCACTTCAAATAACCGCCAAAAAGGGATGGCTTACGAGAAGCTGGGAGATATGAGCTTTGCCAAAAAAGATTATTTGAGTGCGCAGAAATATTACGATAGTTGTGCGAAGGTCATTCCGGAGACTTATCCGAATTACGAAGGAATTAAAAATAAGGCGTCCAAATTGCAAAGTTTGGTGAATGCCTTGGAAATTGCTCATTATGAAGATAGTATCCAGCGTATTGCTAAACTTTCTCCGTCTGATCAGCTGGCTTTTGCCGAGGGTGTCATCAATAAGATGAAGAAAGAAGAAGAGGAGCGCAAAAGACAAGACGCAATTCGTCTGGCAGCTTTACAGGAAATCCAAAGCAAAAAATCACCTGACGGAAGCGGGAATAAGTTCTATTGGAACAACGAAAAAGCGAAAGCTGAAGGATTGGAAGAATTTAGAAAGCAATGGGGGCAGCGTGCCAATGAAGATGATTGGCGCCGATCAGACAAAATTGTGTTCGCAAGCTTTGTAGATCCGGAAGATTCTACGGCAATTTCCGATACACCCGAATCTTCGGACATAACTGCATTAGATTCATTAACACCGGAGATGCTGGTGGCAAAACTTCCGCTGTCTGATTCCGCTTTGACAGCTTCCCGTGACAGAATGATGAATGCGTATTTTGATGCCGGTGGTATTTACGATGAACAATTGAGTGAAACAGCACTTGCTGAAAAGCAGTATCGCACGATGCTGGGCCAGGATTTTAACCACGACATGAAATTGTTGGCGGCTTACCAGATCTATAGTTTGCACAGCCCGGAAGATCCGGCTGCAGTAGAGCAGAAAGATTACATTCTGATCAACTACCCGACTTCGGATTATGCGGGTTACCTGCGGGATCCAGATTACTTCCTGAAGAAGAAAGAACGTGAAAAATTGACCCAGGAAGCTTACCTGACAGATTTGGACCGTTACGAAAGAGGATTGTATTATCCGGTTGTAGCCAAAGCAGACAAAGTATTGGCTGAAGAAAAGGATAATCCATACAGAAGCAAGTATTTGTTACTGAAAGCAATGGCCCAGGCTAAAATGACAGAAGATAAAAAGTCCATTATCCCGACTTTGGATACGTTGATAGCCCTTTACCCGAAAACACCGGAATCTGACAAGGCTCTGGAAATGAAAAAGATTATCCTGAACGGGTATTCTACAAACGAAGCGGTTGATTTTTCCAAGAAAAGTATCTACGAATACAAGGAAGGTGAACCGATGTTTGTGATGATTTTCCTGACAGATAAGATCAATAATGTGGTGGCGAAAACACGGGTGGTAGACTTTAATAAGGAATATTACGGTAAACTGCGTTTAAGTGTGACTTCAAAAGTGTTTAAAGAAGACAATGTGATCTTTGTGAAACAATTCAAGGATGATATTGAGGCGGCTTCTTATGTTTCGTTCTACAAACGCACGCGTAACCACCTGCTGGATATGCAAAAAATGAAAATTTTATTCATTTCCGAGAAAAATATGCTTACCTTATTTGATACAAACAAGCTGGAAGAATACCAGTTGTTCTTTGATGAGAACTATTGATTCAAATAAGAATGTCATGGAAGAAAATCAGGAAAATAAGCCGAAAAAACAAATTAAGAATTATGTACGGTTTACCGGTGCAGCATTTCAAATGGCCGGAACGATCGTAGCAACGGCTTTCCTTGGTGTCTGGCTGGACAAGAAATTCAATCCGGGAGGAAACATGTGGACGCTGATCTGTACCCTGACCGGAGTGGTGGTTTCTATGTACATTATTATCAAGGAAGTGATTAATATGTCTAAAGAAAAAGAGAATGAGTAAAAGCCTGGGAGCCTTTTTGAGTTTAACTGTGATAGCAGCCACCTATTTGGTGCTGATAGGAATGAATCATAACTGGGAAATACCAAAAAGTCATATTGCCGGAATAATCGGTTTGCTGGGAATCTTTTTCTCAAGTACAGCAATTATGATGTCCGGATCGAAGGCAACCGCTGAATCGCGTGCTCAACGCTTTATCCTGGGAACTGCCGTTCAGATGATACTGGTTTTGTTTTTTGTGCTGATCGTTAAATACGTTTGGAAAGACTCCTTCAAAGAATTCGTTTGGTACTTCATGAGCTTCTTCGTTGTTATGCTTTTCACACAGGCACTTTGGATGCTTTTGAAAGTCCGAAAAAGCTAAAGCAGCTGATAGTTTCCTCAGATTTTAAAGAGATGCTAAAATAGCAATTACACGCTGGAGAAATTCTGAGTTGAATTGAAAAATCACAAGCCTTATTCCATATTGTTTTCGTGAAAATGGAAGGCTACCTTTTCGGTTAACCGCTCTCGGAAAGTGTCAAATCTAAAGTGTTTGTAAAACGGCTTTAGATTTGCATTTTGGATCCTGATCCCTCCTTTCCGCCGAGCGGTCAGAAAAGGTAGCCTTTTTGATCGGTGTAATTGCCTAAAGGCATTTTTTGCTACTTTTTTTGCCTTGGAAAAAAGTAGGGCTACTAATCTTTACCATGATTGTGGTAAATATCCCATTTGTTTGCAATTTTTTCTTGGTGTTTCTGAAAGATTAACTACCTTTGCGCCAAAATTTAGGGTTTTATCTAAATATTAATAAGCGATGTCATTAATTTTCAGTGCAAAACGATTTTTTACATTAATTGCGGCAATGGTCATCTTGACCCCGGCAAATGCCTTTCATCCGGGAGAGCCAATCCCTGAAGAAGAGTTTGAAGTAGGGGAAATGATTATGCATCACATTTCGGATGCGCACGAATGGCACTTATGGGGAGGACATCATAATTCTGTATCGGTTTACCTTCCGATTATTTTAGTAGATGGTGGTTTGAAGACTTTTTCTTCCAAACATTTTTACCACGGTGAACACGCTTCTTCAACAGATCATAAAACAAATAAAGCAGTTGCATATGTAAAGGGGGTTGGTCCTGCTGCGGGTTATGCGATGTTTCACGAAGAAATTTATAAATTGGAAAACGGTGAATTGTCTTTCGAAGACGGACATGTTCACGGGGCGGTAAAGCCATACGATTTCTCCATTACAAAAAATGTACTTTCCTTATTTATGGGAACTGTATTGATCTTGTTGATCATGAGTAATGTGGCTCGTTTCTACAAGAAAAACGGTCCGGTGGCCCCGAAAGGATTGGCTAAGTATTTGGAAGTGTTGATCGTAATGGTGCGCGATGATATTGCGAAAGCCAACATTCATCATCATAAGTACCAGAAGTATGTACCTTACCTATTGACAATTTTCTTCTTTATTTTCATTAATAACTTATTAGGATTGGTTCCATTCCTTCCGGGAGGAGCAAACCTGACAGGAAATATCACGGTGACCTTATTCCTGGCTGTTGCAACTTTGTTGGTAACGTTGTTTTCGGGGAATAGAAACTACTGGGGGCACATTTTTGCTATGCCGGGAGTTCCGTGGCCGGTATTGATCATTTTGATTCCGATTGAGATCGTTGGGATTTTTACAAAGCCTTTCGCGTTGATGGTTCGTTTGTTTGCGAACATGACAGCAGGTCACATCATCGTATTGGCATTGATCTCTATTATCTTCATTAACCAGAGTGCAGCTTGGGGAGCATTATCCGTTCCGATGGCATTGTTTATCTCGGTGTTGGAGTTGTTGGTAGCATTCTTACAGGCATTCCTGTTCTGTATGTTGTCAGCGTTGTTTATCGGTGCGGCTGTTGAAGAAGCGCATCATTAATTAGTAATTTTTTAAATACATATAGCATGTACGGAAGTATCGCAGCAATCGGAGCAGGTCTTGCAGTTTTAGGTGCAGGATTAGGAATTGGTAAAATCGGTGGTTCAGCAATGGACGCAATCGCTCGCCAACCTGAAGCTTCTGGAAAAATTCAAACAGCTATGATTATCGCAGCAGCGTTAATCGAGGGTGTTGCACTTTTCGGTGTAGTAGTTGGTCTACTAGGAAACGCGAAGTAATTGAAAAAGCTTGTTGCAACGGTTGGTTGCAGCAAGCCTTTTTTACAAAATTGAAAAATTAAAACAGAGATAAGATGGGGTTAATTACACCAGATTTAGGATTACTTTTTTGGACGGGCTTAGTATTCGTTCTGTTGTTGGTTATTTTAACCAAGTTCATTTGGAAACCGATTTTGACTTCCGTAAATGCACGTGAGCAAAAAATTTCCGATGCATTGGAATTGGCTGAAAAAACAAAAGCTGAAATGCATGCTTTGCAGGCTCAAAACGAGAACTTATTGAAAGAAGCTCGTGCTGAGCGTGATGCAATCGTGAAAGATGCAAAAGAAACAGCTGTGAAAATGGTAGAGGATGCTAAGAATACTGCGAAAGCAGAAGCAAACAAAATCGTTGAGTCGGCACGTGCTACCATCAACACGGAGAAAACAGCTGCAATCGCTGAATTGAAAACACAAGTTGCTGCAATTTCATTGGAAATCGCTGAGAAAATCATCCGCGGAGAATTATCTTCCGATGAGAAGCAAAAGGCGTTGGCTGAGAAAATGGCAGGTGATATTAACTTGAACTAATCGATAG
Organism: uncultured Fluviicola sp.; assembly: GCA_966248825.1. GTDB lineage: Bacteria > Bacteroidota > Bacteroidia > Flavobacteriales_D > Crocinitomicaceae > Fluviicola. The sequence goes on along the minus strand of CBINBC010000015.1, from coordinate 30,488 downwards.
AAATGAAGAGTTCGAAATCAGCTTCCCGTTACGCACAAGCTTTGTTGGATCTTGCAATCGAACAAAACAAAGTGGATGCAGTTGCGGCAGACATGAAATACATGGCAACAATATGTGCTGAGAATCCGGATTTGGAGAACATGCTTCAAAGTCCGATTGTGAAAGCAGATAAGAAGATTGCTGTTTTGAATGCAATTTTTGACCAATTCGATAAAGTAACAAACATGTTCGTGGAACTGATTGTGAAGAATGGTCGCGAAGCATATTTGTCACAAATCGCAGCGTCCTTTGATAGCTTATTGAAAGTACATCAGGGAATTGTTCCGGTGACATTGATCAGCGCACATAAATTGGATGAACAAGTAAAGAAAGAGATCGTTTCCAAAGTTCAGGCTTCTATATCAGGAACTGTTGAGTTGACTGAGAAGATTGACACGGACCTGATCGGAGGCTTTGTCGTTCGTATGGGCGATACTCAAATCGATGCATCCGTTGCATCACAAATTAATAAATTGAAACAACGTTTAACCAGATAGGCGTATTATTCGTCGTTTAATTAGAAAGACATGGCAGATGTTAAACCAGCAGAAGTTTCTGCGATTTTAAGAGAGCAATTATCAGGGTTCCGTTCGGAAGCTGAATTGCAGGAAGTAGGTACGGTACTACAGATCGGTGATGGTATCGCTCGCGTTTACGGATTGAAAGGTGTTCAATACGGAGAATTGGTTGAATTCGACGGTGGATTGCAGGGAATTGCATTGAACCTGGAAGAAGACAACGTAGGGGTAGTATTATTGGGTCGTTCCTCTTCTGTAAAAGAAGGTGATACGGTAAAACGTTTGAACCGCATTGCTTCTGTTAACGTTGGTGACGGAATGGTTGGTCGTGTTGTGGATACTATCGGTAACCCAATCGACGGTAAAGGACCTATCGCAGGTCAGTTATACGAAATGCCGATCGAGCGTAAAGCTCCGGGAGTTATCTTCCGTCAGCCGGTAACTGAGCCGCTTCAAACAGGTATCAAAGCAGTGGATGCGATGATTCCGATCGGGCGTGGACAACGTGAGTTGATCATCGGTGACCGTCAAACAGGAAAAACAACGGTTGCGATCGATGCAATCATCAATCAAAAAGAATTTTATGACCGCGGGGAACCGGTTTTCTGTATCTATGTAGCAATCGGACAGAAAGGTTCAACGGTAGCGGGAATCTATAAGAAATTAGAAGATGCAGGTGCAATGGCTTACACGGTAATCGTTGCTGCAAATGCTTCTGATCCGGCTCCAATGCAGTTCTACGCTCCAATGACTGGTGCTGCTATCGGTGAGTTCTTCCGTGATTCAGGACGTCCTGCATTGATCGTATTTGATGACCTTTCCAAGCAGGCAGTTGCTTACCGCGAGGTATCTTTGTTACTACGCCGTCCTCCGGGCCGTGAGGCTTACCCTGGTGACGTATTCTACCTTCACTCCCGTTTGTTGGAGCGTGCTGCGAAAATCATCGCTGATGATAAAATCGCTGCTCAAATGAACGACCTTCCTGAATCTTTGAAAGGAATTGTGAAAGGTGGCGGTTCATTGACTGCACTTCCAATTATTGAAACACAAGCGGGTGACGTATCTGCATACATCCCTACAAACGTGATTTCGATTACAGATGGTCAGATCTTCTTAGAAGGTGACTTGTTCAACGCTGGTATCCGTCCTGCAATTAACGTAGGTATCTCTGTATCTCGTGTAGGAGGTAACGCGCAAATTAAATCCATGAAGAAAGTAGCTGGTACTTTGAAATTGGATCAGGCACAATACCGTGAGTTGGAAGCGTTCGCGAAATTCGGTTCTGATTTGGATGCGGCTACGAAGTCTGTATTGGACAAAGGAGCTCGTAACTTAGAGATCCTGAAGCAGCGCGAAGGTGATCCATACCCGGTAGAAAAGCAAATTGCTATCATCTACGTTGGTACAAAAGGATTGATGCAGAACGTTCCTGTGAACAAAGTAAAAGATTTCGAAAAAGAATATTTGGATTTCCTGGAGGCGAAACATGCGGATGTATTGGTTCGTTTGAAAGCCGGAAAATACGAAGATGCTGATACAGATCTTTTAGGAAAAGTTGCGAAAGAGATCGCTGCTAAATATTAATAGAATTGAAAATTGAAAATTGAGAATGTAAAAGGGGAGAGCACAGTCTTTTCAATTTTGCATTTTCAATTCTAAATTAAAGATATGCCGAATCTTAAAGAAATACGAAATCGAATTACTTCAGTAGGATCTACGATGCAGATTACCTCTGCAATGAAGATGGTTTCTGCTGCAAAGTTGAAGCGTGCGCAGGATGCAATTACTCAAATGCGTCCGTATGCTGAGAAATTGCAGGAGATCCTGGGTAATTTGACAGCTTCTTTGGATATTTCTGAGAATGCTTTAGCGGCTGCACGTCCTGTTGAAAATGTATTGATTATCGCTATTACTTCCAATCGTGGATTGTGCGGTGGTTTCAATAACAACATCATCAAACGCGTGAACCTGGCAATTACCGAAGAATATTCAAATGCAAACGTAAACCTACTTTGTTTAGGGAAGAAAGCAAAGGATGCATTCAAACGTTCAGACATGTATTTTGATACGGTAGGAACAGGTATTTCAGAAGATATCTTTGCTGATTTGTCTTTTGGAAACGTATCCGTAGTTGCTGATTTCGCTATGAAATCCTTTCTTGAAAAGAAGTTTGATAAAGTGGTTGTGATTTACAACAGCTTTGTTAATGCTGCTTCTCAGTTAGTGGTAGAAGAGCAGTTATTGCCTATTGTTCCTACAGAGCAGGCAAGCGATAAACAAGCCGGAGATTATATCTTCGAACCTTCGAAAGAAGAGATCGTGGAAGAGTTGATCCCGAAAACGTTGAAAATCCAATTGTTTAAAGCATTGTTGGATTCAAATGCATCCGAGCACGGAGCGCGTATGACCGCCATGCACAAAGCAACGGATAATGCCAAGGAGTTACAGCGTAGTTTAAAATTAAGCTACAACAAAGCCCGTCAGGCTGCAATTACAAACGAGATCTTAGAGATCGTTGGTGGTGCGGAAGCATTGAACGGCTAATATTTGAAAAGAATAATAAAGAAAGGCTTTTCCGCTGCGGTGGAAGAGCCTTTTTTTGTTTGTGAGCTGACCCCGATATTGATGCTAAATACCGCGAACATGCAATAATAGATTCGAACAGCTATACGAAATTGATTTTTTCTGCGTTATGCATTCATGAAACGACCTATAAATCTTACCCTCATTTTCATTCTCATTTCTCTTTTTGGTTTCGCCCAGGACCAGGAGAAAAAAGGAATTTGTTCTGCATCAGTTCAATTATTTCATAACAATGGAGGTGATTGGAACTCCAATGACCATTTTTGGATCGATGGATTTTACTCCAATAACTTTTCATACTATGGGAATTTTCAGATAGATTCAACTACCTGGTCAGATTCCATAATTTATGATCTTACACTGCCTTTTGGAGATTCATTGCAGTATACAGCTTACTGGCACGCAGATGGTATATGCTACCCTATTGATACTACTGTTGAAAATCACATAGTATCCGTTTTGGAAGGAACTGTATTTCCGATAACATATCATGGATACTATTACCCGGGCTATTATGACATATCCCAGGAAGGATATATAAGCCATCCATGTTTGTTTAAAATTAAAAAAGGTTCCAAGGGTTATTTCTTCCGTGTCAAATTCCAGGACGCGCCTAAACCATTGGTCGTTCCGCAAATCATCAATGATATTTCGTTATGGATGAGTGCTGAAAACACACTTTCTGTATATGCAGTGGAAGGCTGTACATGGAACTTGGAAGTATATGCTCTTTCAGGTGAATTGATACACAGCAATACGATGGAAGGATCTCAAAATTTAGATGTTTCTTCTTTCCCCGGAGGATATTACATTGCCCATATCAAGGATAATATCGGTAATGAAAAGCACGTGAAGTTTGTAAAGTAACAGGAATAACATCAGTAAGGTCAAAAACCTTTCTGTAACTCCCGTTTTTACTGAGGAAACAGCTTGAAAAAAGCACCTGAAAATTGTCTTGAAAATAACAGATTTTAAGTAAAAATATCCTAAATATCTTCCGGATTATCCCAGGTTATATACATTTACCCCGTGAATGTCACATTCGCGATACAGCCCACCGGAACTCGGCCACTTCCCTCAAGCCTTCGATCGGAATAGAAACGTTCAGTTGTATTACAAACTGTACGTTACTGAAGTGAATCATTTTTAAAGAAATTGGATCAAAGCAGTTTGACCAAATGTGTCTTTTGCCCGGCCGGTAAATGATGCGTTTTGTCAACCTGCCGCCAAAGGCGCTCCCAAGTCGGGACTCATATCAAATACATGAACTTTTGATAAGGGTTTCTGTGTATAAGAAATTGGGTCCGACTGGGAGTTTTGAATGCTTTTCTTCTAAATTTGACACGGCAAGTAACGTGCCAACTTTTAAATTAAATAATAGAAACCTATGAAAGAAATGTTACTTAGTTATTGGTGGATCGGATTGATTGTCATCTGTTTGATCCTCTACAAATTTATTTTAAGATTCCTGTTCGGAATGGTCATCGTTCCCGAAGACAGGATTGGATTAGTGACCAAAAAATTCGTCCTCTTCGGTGAACACAAAGAACTTCCGGATGGCCGCATTGTGGCGATTAACGGCGAGGCGGGTTTCCAGGCTAAAACACTTGCTCCGGGATTGTATTTCGGAATGTGGGTTTGGCAGTACGAAATCACGATGGAGCAGTTTACTGTTATTCCGGAAGGAAAAATTGGATTGGTGCTTTCAAAAGACGGTGCTGAAATCCCAACGGGAAATATCCTGGGACGTAAAGTAGAATGCGATAATTTCCAGGACGCAGACATGTTCCTGAGAAATAACGGTCAGCGTGGTCGACAAACAAACTACATTACGGCGGGTTCATACCGTATCAATACGATGTTGTTCCAGGTTTCGATCACAGAAATGGTGCGTATTCGCGAAAGCATGGTAGGTATCGTTACAACGCTGGATGGTATGCCGATCGAACACGGAGAAATTGCGGGTAAAGCAGTTGCCGGACACAACAACTTCCAGGATTTTGACACTTTTTTGGAAAATGGTGGAAACCGCGGTTTGCAGCCAACAGTCATTTTGGCAGGATCCTACAACTTGAATCCATGGGCATTACAGGTAGAAGAAACCCCCATGACAGAAATTCCGATCGGATATGTGGGAGTAGTAATCTCGTACATTGGGCATGATGGGAAAGATCTTACCGGAACAGACTTCAAGCATGGAAATATCGTGGAGAAAGGAAGTAAAGGTGTTTGGTCGGAACCGTTTGGTCCCGGAAAGTACCCGGTGAACAAATACACCATGAAAGTGGAGTTGGTACCAACAACAAACCTGGTATTGAACTGGGCTCAGGCTCGAAGTGAATCGCACAACCTGGATAAGAACTTGTCTACGATTACAGTGCGTTCAAAAGACGGTTTCCCGTTCAACCTGGATGTCTCTCAGATCATTCACGTTCCAACTACGGAAGCACCAAAAGTAATTGCGCGTTTTGGTAATATGGTGAACCTGGTAACACAGGTACTGGAACCGACTATCGGTAACTACTTCCGGAACTCCGCACAGGACAGTGATGTGATTGCCTTCTTGTCAACCCGTAAGGAGCGCCAGGAATCCGCAAAAGACCACATCAAGAAAGTATTGGATGAGTACAACGTAAATGCGGTGGATACTTTGATCGGGGATATCGTTCCGCCGGAATCCCTGATGAAGACTTTAACGGATCGTAAGATTGCGGAAGAGCAGAAAGTGACCTACGAAACCCAGAAACAGGCACAGGAAACACGCCAGGGAATGGAAAAGGAAACGGCTATTGCAGACATGCAGAAAGACATCGTAAAAGCGCAGCAAAGTGTGGAGATTGCAGAACGTACCGCAAATGCTACAGTGAAAAAAGCCGAGGGTGACGCCTCCGGAGTGAAATTGGCCGTTGGTGCGGAAGCAGAAGCAACAAAAATGCGTGCATTGGCAGAAGCAGAAGCTACGAGAGCGCGTGCAAAAGCAGATTCCGAAGCGGTAAAATTGAAAGCAGATGCGGAAGCAGAGCGCATATCAAAAACAGGTATTGCAGAAGCGAGCAAGATCCAGGCGATTGGTAAATCTACTGCCGAAGCTTACGAACTGGCTGTGAAAGCGCTGGGCGGCGAGAACTTCACGCGTTACAAGATCACCGAAGAGCTGTCGAAAGGAAACATCAAGTTGATCCCGGATGTGTTGATCGGTGGAAACGGTCAGCAAGGCGGATCGGCAATGGACGGCCTCTTGGGGTTGAAGTTGATGGAAATGATGGATCCGGAAAAGAAAACGGAAACCCCTCAAAAGATCTCAAAGCCGGAAGCAAAACCGAAGCAAGGTCCTGCGAAGTCAGAATAAAAACTGTAGTGGCGCGATTTATCGCGCCACTACTTGATTTAGTGTAATCCTATCGGATTAATTGGATTTTCCGCATGATGAAATTTCCATCTGCAGATACAATATGTATCAAATAAACACCTTGCAGCAAAGTATCCGGGGCAAAACTCACAATGTTTTCATTGATGTTTTCAAGGTGAAGCAGAGATTGACCGTTCAAATCATAGATTTTAACCGATTCGATTAATCCGCTTGATTCAATTGATATGTGAGATTTTGATGGATTGGGATAGATGAGCACACTTCCTTCAGCTTTTTCTTCAAACGAAAGAGTTCTGGAACAATCCTCGGAATATTCCGGTGAAATAACACTGGTTTGCCAATCTTCATATATGTGTTGTGTTCCAACCTTATGGCACAATAAATGTGATTCCTGCTCAAAGACCGGGTGAATGGGTGTGTTGAATCCATGTGTACCGCCAACCCCTTCAATAACAGCTGTATAGGCGGAGTCTAGAGAATTTGTTCCCAAAACCCAACGTTTATAATAATTACCATCCATCAACTGAACGGAATCCTGGCCCATGACCAACAGATTCGGATAGTACAAATTGGTGATTGTTTCCGGGTACGGCTGACCAATCACTAAACTTCCGAAATCATAAAGTAACTCATCACTCTGGTTGGAAGTGTTCCGGATGAATACTTTTTTCTGAAGCTGATCTTGTCGGAAGTATCCTTCTTCATAAGGAATTGAACCACCTCCGCTGTTTTGGTTTGGAGAACCGAATCCATCAATCCATTTGCGCATACCATGACTTCCGAATCGGATGTAGGTTTGTCCATTAATTAACGTATCGCCCAATAAGTAAACAGCAGTAGTAACCGTTTCGTGTTCGTGAAAACCACCATAGAGAAATTGTACCTGTATCCAGGTAGCACTATCTTCCGGAATTGATTTGTATCCGGTTTGTCCATATGTAAAAGAACATAGAACGAATAAAATAAAAAATGAACATACTTTCATGTGAGATCGGTTTGTTCAATTGATTAAAAAATTATGAAAGGTTGTATTTCTTTTCTTCAGAAATCAGATCAAATCAGAATTAGATTCAATATTCAATAGGTAAGTTGAACAAGTAAAAAGAAACGATTGTTGCGATTTTTACGGTTTAAAATTAGATCGGTAACATAATTAAGTATTACTTAATATCTCTTAATCTGGAACATAGATTCAGTTTCCGAAATAGTAATATTAATAGAATGGGATTTAATATTAGCCCTACTAAAACGATAAAGTGCCTTGTTTTCTTTGCAACAAAATTAGTGCACTTATGAAAACTTGTTTTTTAACATTTTTGCTGTTTTGTCATTTTGCTATCGGACAAACCACCCTGTTTAATTATAATTCGAATTGGAAATATTTGGATAATGGGAGTAACCAGGGGACAGCATGGACTGCTGTAGGTTTTGATGACAGTGCCTGGGCTTCCGGGAATGGTCAGCTTGGATACGGTGACGGAGATGAAACAACCGTTGTAAGTTACGGTCCTTCAAGTACGAATAAATACATCACAACCTATTTCAGGAAATCAGTTGTAATTGCAAACATCAATGATTTTGCTCAAATTCAGTTAAACTGCAAGCGCGACGATGGAATTGTGGTTTATGTGAATGGAACAGAAATCTGGCGAAATAATATGCCTTCCGGAACAGTATTGTTTTCGACAACTGCATCGGGTGATGCATCAGACGATGGTAATGGAATCCAGACAACCACAGTTGACGCAGTAGCGGCAGGGTTTACCACAGGGACGAATCTGATTGCCGTTGAAGTGCATCAGCGAAATAATACAAGCAGCGATTTATCATTTGATATGGAATTGATAGGTTTGGAAACACCAGCCCAAACCCAAGTTGTTGCTCTTGGAGCTTTATGGAAATATAAAGACAATGGAACAGACCAGGGTACTGCGTGGACTTCCGGTGGTTTTGACGATAGCTCCTGGTCGACAGGAAATGCAGAACTCGGTTACGGTGACGGAGATGAATCAACGGTTATTAGTTATGGACCTTCAGGTACAAATAAGTATCCCACGACCTATTTTAGAAAGACAGTTTCTATCTCTAATACGAATTTGTATCAATCGTTCCAGTTCAAAGTGAGACGTGATGACGGGGCTGTTGTTTACGTTAACGGAACAGAAGTCTGGAGAGATAATATGCCCTCGGGAACAATTACTTATACTACGTTTGCAAGTGCAGCCTGTTCTGATGACGGAGCAGATTTGAATTCTTTTATCCTCTCTGTGCCGGCTTCTGCTTTCGTTTCAGGAACAAATACCATAGCGGTTGAAATACATCAAAACAACGGAACAAGCAGTGATTTAAGCTTTGATATGGAAGTGATTGCTTTGGCACCCGTACCCGGAGGGGCAACCCTGACCAGGGGTCCGTATATTCAATCATTGACAGAAAATTCGGTTATTTTGCACTGGAAAACAGATGTGACTATCGATACAAAAGTTCAATATGGAACAAGTTCCTCATTGCTCGACCAGGAGATCATCCTTCCGGCTCCAACGACAGATCATATTGTGACTATTTCAGGATTACTTCCGAATACCAAGTACTATTATTCAATAGGAAGTACAGTTGGAGTGATCCAGGGAGACACCAATAACTATGTTACGACTGCGCCGGTAAGCGGGACGGAAGGCAAATATACTTTTTGGGTTAGTGGAGATTGTGGTACAAATACGACACACCAGAGAAATGTTCGCGACCGTTATATGGAATACATGAATGGTAAATCTGCCAATGGGTGGTTATTACTCGGAGATAATGCCTATAACAGTGGAACGGAATCGGAATATTCATCCAATTTCTTTGATATCTACCAATCGAACTTGATGCGTAACACTCCTCTGTGGCCTGTGCCGGGAAATCATGACTATGCAAATAGCGGGTCACGGCAGAATGATCATGCAGTTCCTTACTTCGACATTTTTGATTTGCCTGTAAATGCAGAAGCAGGAGGTGTTCCTTCCGGCACTGAAGCATTCTATTCATACGATTATGGAAATGTGCATTTCCTTGCTTTGGATTCCTATGGAAAGGAAGACAATGCAACCCGTTTATACGACACCCTTGGTGCGCAGGTACAATGGATTAAAGCAGATTTGGCACTAAATACAAAACCATGGATAGTCGCTTACTGGCACCATGCGCCATATACAAAAGGATCTCATAATTCCGATACGGAAAGTGAACTAATAAATATTCGTCAAAATTTTATCCGTATCCTGGAACGGGAAGGGGTGGATTTAATCCTGTGTGGACATAGTCATGATTATGAACGTTCAAAACTGATGCTTGGACATTATGGAAACGAATCTACTTTTAATCCTGCAATTCATAATCTGAGCCAAAGTTCGGGCAAGTATGACGGATCTCCGAATTCCTGTACTTATGTCAAAGATTCAACGAATCAGACCCTTGAAGGAACCGTTTATGTGCTGAGCGGTGCTTCCGGAAAATTGGGAGGAACTCAGGCCGGTTACCCGCACGACGCTTTACCTTATGCAAATTCTACGGATGGAGGCTCGTTGATTCTGGAGTTTGATGCTAATCGATTAGATGCTAAATGGCTTTGTGCAGATGGAGTCATTCGGGATAACTTTACAATTATCAAACACGCAAATAAACGTGATACGGTAACCATTCTTTACGGTGATACGACACAGCTGAATGCTTCATGGGTTGGGGATTACCTTTGGTCGGTTAACGGAGAAACAAGTAGAAGTATTTCAGTTTCACCGGAGACTTCCCAGATGATTTCTGTTAGTGACCAGTACCAATGTGTATCGGACAGTATTTTTGTTCAGGTGATTCAACCGACACTTAGTATTTCGACACCTTCAACCATGAACTATTGTGTGGGAAGTGAAATGCAGGTTTCATATACGATAAACGGATATTTTCATCCGGATAATCAATACCGCATGGAACTGAGTGACGAGAATGGTTCGTTTGCCGCACCAATTTCATTGGATACGATTGCAGGAAATCAGGCAGGTACTTTTTCCGCACTTATTCCATCTGGTTTGACTGGCGGTTCTTATTCCCTTCGAATTTTGACAGAGCATCCTGTTATATCTGAAACGGTATTGACCGGAATTCAGGTGAATGAGCTTCCGGCGGTTAGTTTTACAGGATTGAATGCGAGTTACTTTGCAAATGATCCGAATGTAAACCTGGTTGGTGTTCCTGCGGGAGGGAACTTCTCAGGTCCTGGAGTAAATGCAGCTGTTTTTAGTCCGGTTGCTGCTGGGGTTGGTACACACACGATCGTTTATGAATATTCCGATTTGAATGCCTGTTACAATGCAGATACCAATTCTGTAATTGTAATGCCGATCCAACCGGGAGTTCAGCTCCCTTCTTTGGCAATCGATGCTTATTGTGTGGGCGATGAAATTCAGGTACCTTACATTACCCAGGGAACATTTGATCCGGGTAATAGCTTTGAATTGCAATTGAGTGATGCAGTGGGAAGTTTCTCAAATCCGGTCGTTTTGGAAACCCAGACAGGTACTTCATCCGGAATCTTCAATTCGTTCATTCCTTCAAATTTGGCGACTGGAGTAGGTTATTTGTTACGTGTAGTTGCTTCTAACCCGTCTTTGACGGAAGAATTGGCAGATCCGATACAAATATATGCTTTGCCGGTTGTCAGTTTCTCAGGGTTAAACCTTTCCTATGTAGAAAACGATCCGACTTCGCTATTGACTGGTGTTCCTTCCGGAGGAACTTTCAGCGGTACGGGAATTACCGGTTCGGGTTTTGATCCGTCTGTTGCGGGAGTTGGTGGTCCATACGAGATTATTTATTCCTTTACTGATTCAAACGGCTGTTCCTCAAGCGACACTTCATATACTTCCGTTACACAGGATCAGACGAATGGAATCTCGGAATCCGTAAGTGGAGTTGCTGTTAAGGTATATCCGAACCCGGCAAAAGAAAGAACAATTATTCGTTTGGAGTCCGGACAGGATTTTTCGCTGGATGCTGAAGTAGTCAATATACTTGGGAATGTTGCTTCACTGGTCCGGTTTACACAATTATCTTCCGGAATTCATGAATTTGAGTTGAATGCCCGGGAAATGAACCTAAGCAAAGGAGTCTACAACCTGATACTGCATGTAAACGGAATTGAAAAACGAGTAAAGATTTGCTTTAACTAAAAAGTTTCCGGTTCGGCTATGCGTCTTTCGGTCTTTTTGCTTGTACTTCTTGTTGCGGTTGGTTCATTGATGAGTACGCGGGAAAATTCGTCTGCTGTAATAACGCATCAGGGCTTCAATCAGTATGTATTGCAGGAGTTGGAACAGGTGATCAATGAATTGAAGGATTTTTACATCGATAGAACGGATTCGGTGAAATCGAAGGAACATTATTTTAAGGTAAGGATACATTACAAACACATTGAATTCTTTGTAGAGCACGTCTCTCCGATCCAGGCTAAATATCAGATTAACGGGGCCTTGGTTCCCAAGTTTTCGGAATACGAAGAAGGGTTTATTGTTGATCCGTGTGGTCTTCAGCGTGTGGAAGAAATTTTGTTTTCGGGAGACGAGATCGATCCGGCAGCTTTGGAAAAAGAACTGCTTGACTTAATGATGGTTTTCCAGGAATTGAAAAACGCATACCAAACAATATCTCTAAACGATTATGTTTACCTGGAAATGCTTCAATTACAGTTAGTAAGGATTGCAGCGATGAATCTGAATGGCTATGATGCTACGTTTACCAAGACAAACCTGGTGGAGGTAGATGAAAACCTTTCCTCCCTGTTACAGATAATTAAATCTTTCCGATTGAAATTCGGAACAAAAGGAACCTTGAAAAAACGATTTCAGTCGTTGTACGAAGAGATTCAAAAGGCACAGAAAGTACTTCGAAAGAACCCGGATTTTGACCGTTTCAACAGGCTCGATTTTATCACCTTCCATATTGAAAAAATTAATCGGGGCCTGGTACTACTCCATCGGGATTTAGGCCTTCCCTGGTCTGATCACAAGCAGGCACTTCGCTTGGATTCCGAACGTTTATTTTCAAAGGAATCTTTAAATCCCCAATTTTTTTCCATTTATTATTCCGACGAATCAAATTTAGAGAAGCAGGCCGCACTTGGTAAATTGCTTTTCTATGATCCTGTTCTTTCAGCAAACAATGAGCGCGCCTGTAGCAGCTGCCATCGGCCGGATAAGGCATTTACAGATGGATTGAAAACCAGTATGGCTTTTAACATGGAAGGTTCCGTACAGCGAAATGCTCCCACTTTGATTGATGCTGTTTTTCAAAAAGCCTTTTTTTATGACGGAAAAGCGTATCAATTGGAACAGCAGATCCGGGATGTGGTTCACAACGAACACGAAATGGGAGCAAAACTTTCCGATGTTGTTTTGAAATTAAGAGGAAGCGAAGAATACAAAAAGTTATTTAAAGAAGCATTTACAACCAAAAAAGACGCTGCTATTTCCGAATATGCAATCCAAAAGGCTATCGCGGAATATGAGAAAACATTAATATCGATGAACAGCCGTTTTGATAAGTACCTGGCAGGAGAACGAAACTCCCTGACACAACGTGAAATCAACGGTTATAACTTATTTGCAGGAAAAGCATTGTGTGGCTCCTGTCATTTCTTCCCGCTTTTTAACGGAACTGTCCCGCCTTATTTCATGGATTCGGAATATGAGATTTTGGGGGCTCCTGCAACCAGTGAAAACAAATCTTTGGACCAGGACAAAGGCCGGTATGAAGTAACCAAAGTTTCCAAACAGATGTATGCCTTTAAAACGCCAACTATACGTAACAGTGAGTTGACAGCTCCTTATATGCATCATGGAGTTTATTCTGATTTGAAACAGGTCCTTCAATTTTATCAGAAAGGGGGAGGCGAAGGATTTGAGTACCCGGTACCGAACCAGACACTTCCTTTTGATTCTTTACAGCTTAGTGATTACGAGCAGGAAGATATCATTCTTTTTTTGAAGTCGTTGACGGATACTTCCGGATTGGTTCAGCGTCCTTTTAAACTGCCTTCCTTCGAATTTCCCGTAAGTTTAAACTCACGTGTGTGGGGAGGCAAGTACTAGGAGTGCATAACTTTGAGTGGTATTAAATTTAACATAGGGTTTGCATTTGAGGTTAATTATTTAACAGGCTGAAAATAATCCGTTTAAAGCTTCATTGTTCCTTTGTATTGCGAAATACATCATGAAAAATCTACTTCTACTACTTCTTTTTGTGTCTTTCCAATTCCTTGCCGCAGGACAAATCTTATTGCCGTTGGGAAGTACCTGGAAATACAATGATTCCGGAACGGATCTGGGATCTTCCTGGAAAGATCCTGCTTACAGTGACAACTCCTGGTTAGCCGGACCGGCTGAGTTGGGATATGGCGACGGAGATGAACAAACCGTTGTTTCTTACGGCCCTAGCTCCGGCAATAAGTACATTACTACTTACTTCCGAAAAACTTTTTTCGTTTCAAATCCTACCCAGTTCCAGGAAATTTTAGGAACGATCCGTCGTGATGACGGGGCTGTTGTTTATGTGAACGGAACAGAAATCTTTCGGACAAATATGCCCGGAGGAACCATTTCATACCAAACAGTCGCTTCTTCAACTGTAGCATTTACATCCGAAGATACCTATCATAACTTTGCATTCAGCCCGGGACTTTTAAATAACGGGAATAATCTCATTGCTGTTGAAATTCACCAGGATGAAGCAAGCAGTTCGGACATCAGTTTTAATCTTTCTTTAAACGGATCGCAAAATGCTCAGGTAATACAGGTAACACGGGAACCCTACCTCAATTCGGGAACTCCGAATTCCATGATTGTTCGCTGGCAGACAGATGTTGCTTGTGATTCTAAAGTGCGCTATGGAACCAATCCCAACAACCTGAACTTGTCTGCTTCTGTTTTTCCATACACAACGGAGCATACAGTTCAAATAAACGGCTTGCTTCCGCAAACAAAGTATTATTATTCAATCGGAACATCCTCCCAGGAATTGGTCGCTGCCAGTAATAGTCAATATTTTAAAACAAGTCCGCCGGAAGGAGCAAGAGATGTTTATCGTTTTTGGGCAATCGGGGATGCTGGAATGTCGGATGGAAATCAACGGGCAGTTCGTGACGGTTACCTTATCTATAATGAGAACCGGCATGTAGACGGTTGGATTATGCTGGGAGATAATGCCTATGGAAACGGGCTCAATGACGGAAACCAAAGTTGTTACCAAACTGCTTTATTCAGCCAAATGTATTCAGATTTAATTTCGAAGACAGTTTGTTGGCCAGCTCTTGGGAATCACGATTACAACAACCATATTCCGTTTTCACCTTCTCCGGCATATTTCGATATTTTTAATCTGCCAACCAATGGAGAGGCGGGTGGAATTGCTTCCGGAACAGAAAAATACTATTCTTACAATTACGGAAATACCCACTTTATAGTGCTGGACAGCTATGATGAAGACCGTTCGGCAACTGCTCCAATGGCAGCATGGCTTATTTCCGATCTTCAGCAAACGACTGCGGAATGGATTGTCGCTTACTGGCATCATCCACCTTATACCAAAGGAAGCCATGATTCGGATAATCCCATTTTCATTGATGGAGAATGCGAAGATATGCGGGAAAATATTCTCCCTATTTTAGAACAATACGGAGTGGACTTGGTTCTGAACGGGCATAGCCATTCCTATGAGAGAAGTTACCTTATTGATTCTCATTATGGAACTTCAGGAACTTTAACGCAGCAAATGCTTAAAGATGATGGCTCAGGCGGTCGTTTGGACGACTGTCCTTATGAAAAAGAAACAACTTATACGAAAGCGCACCAGGGAACAGTTTATGCAGTAGTAGGATGTTCGGGAAAATTAAGCTCGGTGGCATCTGGCTGGCCACATCCGGTTTGCAGTTATGCAGATCATGATAATATGGGAAGCTTGAGCTTAACAATCCATCAGAATAGGCTGGATGCACAATTTGTTTCAACAACAGGTTCTGTTTTAGATCAGTTTTCCATTATCAAAAATGCGGGAAAAACAGAGCATTTGATTGCTTGTCCGAACGAAATACTGAACCTGAAACCATCTTTTCCGGGAGAAGTATCCTGGTATCCTAACCAGGTGCTTGCGGATTCATTAGCTGTTCTGGTAACGCATACAACCATGTATTTGGCCAGTGATACCAACGGATGTATCGTAGATACTTTCTACGTGGAATTGGATAATTCACCGGCTTGTCCCGGAACAGCGGGAATTTCTGACCCTTCAACCACCATGCCTAAAGTCTGGACAAATGCCTGGCAAGATGATCAATTTATTCCTGTGCAATGGTCCGGATTCAACGGGGAGGATCTGAATATGGAAATCTGGTCCATTCAGGGGCAGCTCATATATTCCGAAAAAGTGTCCAATAGTTCCAATAAATTGATTCTGATTGAATCCGATAAGTTCGTTTCAGGAACATATCTTTTGCGGCTAAGCGATCAGGAACACACCGTTTTTCTCAAGTTTTTACACTAAAACAGATTATAGAATGATTAAGAATAAAATCCTTTTAGGGCTTTGTATTGTGTTTTCACAACTGGCAACGGCTCAATGTGACACCACAGATGTTTCAGGTAACATGATTGTGAGTAGTTCTACCTTCATGTCAGGGGTATATCGTATCACCGGTAAATTCCAGGTAACGGCAGGAACAACCGTTTTTGTTCAGGCTTATAGCACCAATTCCTGCGGTTCTTTGGAAATAATTGCTTCTGAAATAATCATTGACGGAACGATCAATGGTGATTATTCAGGTTATTCCGGAGGAACAGGTGGTGCTCCCGGTCAGTCCGTAAACAGTTTGACAGGTGATCAAACGGCCATTAATGCATGTTCGAATAAAGACAATACCGGATTGGTACAGCTAAGCGGAGGAGAATCCGGAATGCCGGGTACAGGTCCGGGAGCAGCTGGAGCCTCAACAGGAGGAGGGATTGGTTCCGGCCCAAAACAAATTTGCTTAAGTAACGATGATGAACCTGGAATGATTGGGGGATCCGGCGGTGGCGGAGCCGGTTCAGGTGCTGGTTACGGCGGAGCCGGAAGCGTCGGCGGAAATGGCGGAGCCGGAACTTCAGATTATGTGGCAACAGGTCTAAGTGTTTCATCTGCTTACCCGGTTCAGGGTGGGGCCGGCGGAGCAAGCGGAACTGCGGGAACAGTATATGGAACACTGTCGGGAATGGATATTCAGTTGGGATCTGGAGGAGCAGGTGCCGGAGGTGGCGGAAGATCTTTTGATATTGGTCTTGGCGGTGGAAACGGAGGAACAGGTGGTGGTTCTGTTATTTTACGTGCTTCAACAAACCTGATAGTAGCAGGAACAATTTCTGTCAATGGCGAAGATGGTGAGGCCGGTGGAGACGGCGGAAATGGTGGAGCAACACCTAAATGCTGTTCGGATGGATGTGACGATTGTGGTGAAGCAACACTTTCAACCGGAGCTGGAGGAGCTGGTGGTGCCGGTGGTGGTTCCGGTGGTGGAATTCTTTTGTTTGCAGATACGTATGCGTCAATTACAGGGACTCTTTCCGTAAAAGGTGGAAATGGAGGTGACGGCGGAGTACGCGGAAATGGTGTTTCTTGTAGTTATTCAGCTACTTTTTGCGGTTCGCAGTCATTGACTTCAAACAATGGAAATCCCGGACAAAGCGGTGGTGCCGGAGGCGGCGGACGTATAAAGGTTTTCGTTCCGATTTGCTCAGCAGCTGTAATAACGCCTACAACTTTGTTGTCTGCCGGAACTGGAAACGGTTCTGCCGGAAACGGAACATACTTCCTGGGTTGCAGTGAATTATCCGTAATGGAATTGTCTACCAATATTAAATTGGATATTTTCCCGAACCCGGCAACACATGAAATCCAATTGACAACCAGTACATTCATCGAGAATGCGGAGATCCGTTTGATTGACCTTTCGGGAAGAACGGTTTATTCCGATACACATTCTCTTTCTTCAGAGCCAACTGCAATTTCCATAGAGCATTTGTCTTCCGGAACGTACCAATTATTCATGGAGCAGGGAGGAAATTCAATCGTTAAAAAGATAATCAAAAACTAATGAAAAAGCTGGTATCTCTTTGTTTGACCCTTTCAACACTCTCTTTTACCGGATTGGGGCAGCATACTCCTAAATCGGTGAACGCCTGTCTGAAACCTTTTTACCACGGAGTTGCCTCCGGAGACCCGTTATCAGATCGGGTTATTCTATGGACACGGATAACTCCGGATAACGGAGTAAATACACCTCAAATAGTTGAGTGGAAGATCGCAAAAGATACTTCTTTTACTATCGGCTTGCAAAGTGGCGTTGTATTGACAGACCAGGCCAAGGATTATACTGTAAAAGTGGATCCTTCGGGATTGGAAGCAAATACCACTTATTATTACCAGTTTAAATCGGATACACTGGAAAGTGTCATCGGCCGCACAAGAACAGCTCCTTCGGGGGATTGCGACAGTTTGCGTTTTGCGGTGGTTTCCTGTGCAAATTTTGAAGCGGGATATTTTAATGTATTTGGTGCCTTAAGGGAACGCAATGATTTTGACGCGGTTATTTGTTTGGGAGATTACATTTATGAGTATGAATCTGGAGGGTATTCTCCGAATCCGTCTGTAAACAGGCAGTGGGAGCCGGCAACCGAAATCCTTTCTTTATCCGATTACAGAGCACGTTACTCTACTTACCGCCTGGACGATGATTTGCGTGAGCTGCACCAGCAATTCCCGATGATTGTTGTTTGGGATGATCACGAAACTGCGAATGATGCATGGATGAATGGAGCTGAGAACCACCAGGCAAATGAAGGGAGTTTTACTGCGCGTAAAGCTGCTGCTAAACAAGCTTATTTCGAATGGCTTCCAATTCGTGTTACCGGAACTACGGATCCCTACCAGATTTTCAGAGAGATTAAATACGGAGATTTGGTAGACCTGGTCATGCTGGATACACGCCTGCATGGTCGTGATGTGCAAGCCGGTACCAGCGGAAGCACTGTAACAGCTTCAACAAGACAATTATTGGGAACAGATCAGTTTTCCTGGTTAGGAAACAGACTTTCACAAAGTACACAGCAATGGAAAATTATTGGGCAGCAGGTAATGATTGCCCCGCTCACTTTATTCGGAGCAGCATTAAATGGTGACCAATGGGATGGATATCCGGCAGAGAGGAACCGGGTACTTAATCACATCCTGACATACAACATCAAGGATGTGGTAGTGATTACGGGTGATATCCATTCTTCCTGGGCGAACGATATTCCAACAGCTAGTTATAATGGTTCAACGGGAAGCGGCTCTGCAGGAGTGGAATTTGTGGCTCCAAGTGTTACCTCTCCGGGAATGAATATCCCGGGTGGAGCCTCTGCTTTGATGCTGGCGAATTCACACATCAAATATGCAGAATTATCGGCTCATGGATTTGTTATGCTGGATGTCAATAAAGTTAGAGCACAGGCAGACTGGTACTATGTAAATACAATCGACAGCCGGAATACGGGGTTCTCTTATGCGGCTTCATTTAAAACCACTCATTTATCGCGGAATCTTACATCGGTGAACGCAGCAAGTCTTCCACGGAATAATATCCAGGGATTCCAGCTTCCGAATTGTCCGTATTATCCTTACGTTCCACCAAGTACAGCAGGTTTGAACGAAGATGTGCCGGTTATTTTGAATCTTTTCCCTAATCCGGCATCGGATCAGTTATTCCTGAATGTGAGTTTGCCGTTCCAGGAAATCAGCGAAATCTTCCTCGTTGATCAATCCGGAAAAAAAATCTCACTCAAAGAATGGAAAGCGCAGGCAGGATCATCACAATGGATGTTTGATATTCACGATCTACCGGGAGGAATGTACCAGTTATACATTAAGAACGGAACGCGTTACGTTCATTCAAAAGTGATTAAAGAATAATAGCATAACATTAGTAAATCCGAATTAGAAGAAGGAGTTTGTCAAATGATGGAACTCCTTTTCTTGGTTTTGAGCCAAAGGATCTTTAACAGCTTTGCTTTTCAAAATAAGTAGGTTTTTTCATTTCTGAAGGTTATTTTCGTGCTGTGAAGAGTTCTCATAGAAAAAGCTCTTAACCGTTTAAATAAACCAACATGATGACTATTCAAAATACCTACCTGACTATTTCCGGACTGCTTACCAAAGAGCAAATCCAGCAAATCGATGCTTTCAGCTCCCGTGCAAATTTTGAAGATGGCAAGAAAACCGCTTCGGCAGCTGCCCGTGAAGTGAAGAACAACCTGCAAATGGACATGCAGTGCCCGGAATACGGGATGGTACAGCAAGTGCTGCTTCAGGCGCTTAACGCAAATATGCAGTTTCGAAATGCTGTCCTGCTGAAAACGATTTATCCCTTTCTGATTAGTACTTACCGCGAAGGAATGACTTATGGCTGGCATGTAGACAGTCCTTTGATGGCAAATATGATGCGTACGGATATCGCAATGACCATTTTCCTGAACAATCCGGAAGAATACGAAGGCGGGGAGCTGGAACTTCAAACGGCATCCGGAACGGTCCTTTACAAACTAGCCGCCGGAGATGCTGTCTGCTATCCGTGTACCCAACTGCACCAGGTGCGTGAAGTCGTTAGCGGTGAACGAAAAGTAGCTGTGACCTGGATCCAAAGTATGGTGAAGAGCGCAGATCAGCGTAAAGTATTGTCAGATATCCAGGAAGTGATAGACGAACTCCGCAGACAGGACCTGGTTTCAGAACCTGCCAACGTACTTCAGCAGACACACAGCAACCTGATTCGTATGTGGGCGGAATAGCAGCTGATAATTTTTAGCTAATTTGAAGTGTTCATGTTGTAATCAGATTCACAACCGGATTGTTATCCACAATTCTGACAAGAAATTAACCGTTTACCGGCTAAAACATCAACAGTTCACTTCTTTTGCCTAACTTTCGGCCTGCAATGGAAGCTGATTTTTCATACCAATCTCCGCGAGTTGATTTACTTTTCAAGACCCTGAAATGGATGCTTGATTCCCAGCAGGTTGGTATTACTATCGAAGAATTATCAAAATATTTGGGACTTGGAGAATGGGAAACACAGCATTTGTTCCAGGAGTATTTAGGGAAAGATCCCACCCGTTTTGTGCAGGATGCTTTTTCTCCGTCTTTGGCTCGTGTTGATAAACAACAGGCGCAAATTTCCATTTTTGATTCGGTTGATGAACTCGAAAAGTCGTCCGTGCAAATTGATCTCGACATTCAGATAATCGAGGAATCACCCGAAGAAGTGTACTATTCCATCTTTCCTTATTTTTTAGGAAATGTATTTATCGCAAGCCATGAATCCGGTATTTGCCAGGTGACATTTGAAGATTCGGAAGTGGGGCCGATCCGTTTGAGGAAAACTTTTCCTAAAAGTATGATCAAAGAAGAGCGAACAGCATTGCATGAATTGGCCTACCAGGCGTTGATGAGCTATTTTGTGAAAACAGAAAATATTCCGGTTATTCCGGTTGCTGTAAAGGCAACACCGTTCCAGGTAAGTGTTTGGAACCGGCTTCAGGCTCTTGGTAGATCAGATTTAGTTACTTATAGTGATCTTGCCGCGGAACTGGGCGATCCGAATTTATCAAAAGTCATTGGGGGAGCTGTTGCTTCAAACCCTATTGCTTTATTAATTCCCTGTCACCGAACAGTAAAGCAAAGTGGAAAAATCGGGAATTTCCGTTGGGGAAACTGGCGTAAACGTATTATATTGGCAATTGAAAAATAATTATGAAGTTTGAAGAATTGATCCGGAATCCCATCATCGGAGAATCGGAGCTTGCTAAATACTGGCGGGTATCTCCGGATATCATATATGCAGCATCTAAATCCACAAACAGAACGGTGGAAACCATTGCTTCCAATGTGGCTTTGGTGAAATCATTGAACGATTATAAGCCGGTCAAGCTGATTATCTCTATAGCGAAATCACCGGTACCGGATAAACCAACGCGTGAATTGGCAGCAAAAGAACTTCCTTTGACGTATTCGGCAATGGCAATGATCGCTCCGAATAAATTAACCGGTTTTATCATCAATCTTATTTACGGAATGAAAAAACCTCCGATCCCGATGAAGACTTTTTCTAATTTTGAAGATGCCCGCGATTGGATTTCGAAGCTGGATGTAACAAAATAGCTTTTTTCCGTTTCATCTAAAATTGACTTATGAAACCAATCATACTTTCCCTATTTATCTTTTTTTTAGCGGTGCCTTGCTTCACACAAAACGAAATCCTCAAAGATTCACTTAGCGCGTCTTTCGCATACAATCAATCAGAGATCCTGGATGCAGAAAAGCTATTGGCACAATTGGATAAACTGGATGCTTCTTCAGTGACCAACCTAAAACTGATCGGGTATACGGATTCAACGGGATCTTTGAAAAGAAACAGGGATTTAGCCGCCGACCGGATAAGGTCAGTTGAAACGTTATTGAAAAGTTCCGGGTTAAAGCAAGTGAGCGTGGAGACTGTAAATGCGAATGAAACTTCCGGTTTCAGAACCGCTCCGGATGAATTGAATCGCAGGGTGGATGTGTTGATTTATGAGAAAAAGGTAGTTGAGAAACCAAAGCTCGCTTTTGAACTCAATAAACCGGTCAACCTGAACATTAATTTCGTTGGCGGACAAGCGATTTTTCTGACCACTTCCTATCCGAATCTTGAAAAGCTGAAAGCGTTGATGCTGGAAGATACCACACTTCTGGTGAAGCTTCACGGCCATGTCTGCTGCGATAACGATATGCCGCTTTCTATCAAACGAGCTGAAGCGGTGAGACAATACCTGATCTCGAATGGTGTGGACAAGGCGCGCATGTCAGCAGAAGGTTTTAGCAATACCATGGAATTGTTCCCCGACGACTCGGAAACACACATGTCGATGAACCGCCGGGTGGAGGCCATTTTCTACCGGAAAGAATAAGTTTCTTTTTATAGTGAAGACCGCTTGTTTCCAAAAATTGCTCGGAGAAATTGTTAATACTGCTCTTTGCGCTTTCCGCGGTTATATATTTTCTGCGAACCTCTGCGGGAAACCTTAATCTTCCACATAGACCCGGTGCATCCTCCGCGATAATCCGGTCATCACCTCGTATGGAATGGTGTCCATAGCTTTCGCAAACACATCCATGGGTTGGTTCTGTCCGATAATTTCAACCGCGTCATTGATCTTCGCATTCACCGAGCTGATATCTACCATGATCATATCCATGCAAACGCGGCCAACCACCGGACATTTAATCCCGTGAATGTATACGGAACCCTTTCCGTTGCTTAAACTGCGTCTGAAACCGTCCGCGTAACCGACAGGTACAATTGCAATGCTCATATCCTCCATGGCTTCATAAGAAATCCCATAACCGATAAAATCACCTTTGGGAACGGCTTTGATCTGTGAAATGGAACTGTACCAGGAAACACTTGCTTCAAGAGAAGCTTTCAATTCCTGATTTTCGGTATATCCGTACATGGAAATCCCGAGACGGATCATGTCGTAACAATTTTCAGGGTAACGCAGAGAACCCTCCGAGTTGAGAATGTGAGCTGAAAAGGAATCCGAACTGTGTGCCCGGAAATAAGAAACGATCGAATCGAAGGAAGCCAACTGTTTTTGTGTAAATGAGCTGTGGTTTGGGTTATCGGCATCTGCCAGATGCGAATAAATTCCTTTGATCTGTACTTCAGGCTGCGAGTTGACAACTGCCAAAACACGCTCTTTATCGGTCGGTGCAAATCCCAAGCGGTGCATTCCCGTATCAAATTTCAAATGGATCGGGTAAGCAGAAATATTGCGGTGGATCAAAGTCGTAATGAATTCATCGAGTTGTTCAAAAGAATAAATAGCCGGTTCCAGGCGGTATTCGATAATCAGGTCGCTGTGTTCCGGATCCGGGTTCATCACAACAATTGATGAAGAAACACCGATTCCTGCTTTTCGCAATTCAACTCCTTCATCGGCAAAGGCTACTCCGAAATTTCTTATACCGATTTGCTGCAGGAACGGGGCAACTTTATCAGCGCCTGATCCGTAAGAAGAAGCCTTGACCATGGCCAGGATTTTCACGTCTTTCGGTAAACGGGATTGATAGAACGAAATGTTCCGCTTGATAGCACTCAGGTTGATCTCCACAATGGTGCGGTGTTTCAATGCTTTCCCCCGGGCAACTTCATACTCGAAAGCACGATCTCTATGCGCTTTTACCAGGACAACCGAATTGTGGAAGTTCTCCCATGGAATAGATTTCCCTTCAGGGATAAAATGGAATTCGTCGGGGTTGAATGATTGAATCAGTTTTTCAATTTCCAGTTTTTCGTGCTGATGCCTTTCTGATAAACCGATAACAACAATCCGTTTTTTTTCCGGGGTTAACTGTCGTTGATAAATCAGTGCTTCACCCAACGCATCCAGGTCCATGTTGTATGTATCGTTGATGATCGTATTCCCGTTGATTCCTTCGAAAACTTCCATGCGCAGTGCAAGTGTCGGAAGAGAATCCATTCGGGCTTTAATTTCTAACGGGTCCAACTGCAGGTAAGCCAGGAATGTTTTCAGAACACCCAGCATCCCATTGTATCCCGCCGGAAAACGATGATTCTCGTAAGATTGGCAAACCTGGAAATTTCCGGGAAGACGGTTTTCAAGATCAGCAAATGTATGTGGGATAAACGCCAAACGGCATTCGCGGAAAAGCACCCATTTTTCCAACAAATGAGCTTCGTTATTTGCAAAGTTCTCGCGATGCGCTTTTCCAAAGGCTGTAAAGATCCCGTAGTCGGGCTGTATCATTTCCTGCAGAATTTTCATTTCCCCCGGCTTCGAAATCCCGGCTTCGATAAAGGCAATGGAAGCGTCTTCATGCATTTCCAAAAGCGACAAAGCCACGCCGATCTGTGAGTTGAAACTCTTGGGGCTTCGGACAACTTTGAATTTGTCAGAAATACAGTGAAAGATCCATTCTTTGAACGTTGTTTTTCCGACACTTCCGGTAATCGCAACAACCGGATAAGTGAATTTTCTGCGGTGATATCCGGCTAATTTTTGAAGTGCACCGAGAACATCCTCTACTTTGAAGTAAACTGCGTCCGGTTGGAAAGTGAGGTTTGTATTTTTCGCAATTACAAAAAAACGGATTCCTTGTTGATAGGCATGGTCAATAAAGTCATTTCCAGATCTTGAATGACCGGATAAAGCAAAAAAAAGTGCTCCTTTTGACTGTTGAATTTTGCGGGAATCAAAATAAACGTGCAGAATGGAATCGATGCTTGAACCGATTACTTCTGCTTCAAAAATTTCCGCACACGCTTCAATGGAATAATTTAATCTCAATGCTCAATTTTATTGTAACAACTGCGGCAAAGCGGTTCATATGTCTCAACCGCACCAACCAATACCTGTCCCTCATCCTTGGAAGTGCGATGAGAGTATTGTGCTAAGTTACCACATGAAACGCAAATCGCGTGTACTTTTGTCACATATTCTGCCATGCAAAGCAGGGAAGGCATCGGACCGAATGGTTTGCCCAAATAATCCATATCCAATCCTGCAATAATCACGCGGACACCTTGCCTGGCCAGATCAGTACATATAGCTACCAAACCTTCATCAAAGAATTGGGCTTCATCGATTGCAACAATGCGTTCTTTTTTCCAATGCTTCATGATTTCATCCGAACTTTTTACGGGAATTGCTTCCAGGGAAGAACCTTTGTGACTTACGACTTGCTCTTCGTGGTAACGATTATCAATGGCAGGTTTGAAAAGTAGCAGTTTTTGCTGTGCAAATTCAACGCGTTTCAAACGACGTATCAATTCTTCGGTTTTTCCGGAAAACATCGATCCGCAGATCACTTCAATCCATCCGTTTTGTCTTGCTTCAGAAGGAATTTGCTCTAAAAACATCATTTTTCAGGGTTATCAACAATCCGGTATAAACAACTATTCATATTTGAAACGAAAAGGACTTTTACGAATTGTAATTTTATACTGCAAAAATTGTGATTTATCGGTTCCGAATCGAAGCGAGGTTTACAAGTTGCAGCAAATGTTGAAAAATTTCGAAATACAGGAAATATGGAAATGCACGCATTGATCGAAGAAATGACAGCCTTATTAGCAAAAATAAAGTCCGGAGAAGCTACCATGAATGAATTGGAAGCTTTTGCGGCAGCTGCCAATCAATTGAATGAGCGCGCAATTATTTTGCGGTATAAAGCTATAGAGTCAAAGGTTTACGGACGTTCGGGTACTGCTCCTGTTTCGGAAACTCCTGTTGCAGTAAAGGAAGAAATTGTTCCGATTATCGAAGCCCAGGAAGTTCACCCGGAACCAGAAGAAGAACCGTCTTTTGACCTGTTCGGAATGGATGCCGAAGAGGAAGCACCGCTTCCGAAGACTGAGATTGTATCTGACGAAGATATAACATCGAGAGAAGAAGAAATTCCTTTCGAATTGATTGATTATAAGGTGGAGGAAGAGCCTGTTGAAGAGGATCCTGTCCAGCCATTTGTTGAACCTGTAAGGGAAATTGAAAAAGAAGAAGAAAAAGCTCCGGTGATTCCTGAACCTGCTTTTGCAGCACCGATCGAGAATACACAGGGACTACATCCGATTTATGGAAAATTGAATTCCAATGACGGTACTTTGGCAGCACGTTTAATGTCTGTTCGACTGGAAACCCTGAAAGGTGCTTTCGGATTTAATGAACGTCTGCAGATTATCCAGGAACTATTCAATGGCTCCAATGACGAATTCAACAGCCTGATAGACCAGATAGAGCATATTACTTCGAAAGATCAGGCAAGGTCTTTGGTAAGCAGTTATGCAAATAAGTATCACTGGGACGCAGACAGTCAACTGGCGATTGAACTCGTTCAAAAAGTAGAGCGCAAATATGCATAAATTCGGTTTCCTGCTGGTTTTTGTACCATTGCTCGGGTTCGGGCAGGTAGAACAGGGTCGTTTGACCGTTGAGAAATTATGTTCACCGGCTTTTCACGGTCGGGGTTATGTAAATGGAGGGGATTCTATCGCTGCCAATTTTATAGCAGGCGAATTCGAAAAAATGGGCTGTAAATTCTTTAAGGAATCTCCCTATCAGCCTTTTCAATTCAAAGTCAATACTTTTCCCAATCGCATGTCTTGTTCCGTAAACGGGAAAGCTTTGATACCGGGAAAAGAATTTGTAGTTGATCCTTCCTGCCCGTCATTTTTTACAGACAGCTTAAAAATATACCGCATTTCAACCGAAGAAATTTTCAATGGCAAAAAACTGAAAAATAAGATCAGCCAGGCAGCCATGAACGGTTCCAAAACGGGAATTGGTTTTGCATTTCACTTCAGTTTGTGGAAAGGAGACACTCTGAAAAAAGCCAAAGAGCTGGCAAATACCCTGGGTCAGTCAATGCCGGTTGTTGAATTGTTTGATACTAAGTTTACATGGAGTGTAAGCCAGGAACAAAGTCGTTTTCCTCTATTGCAGGTGCAGTCAAGTGCATTGGATGCTTCCCTGGATGAATGGGTCTTCAGTATTCAGATTGATGCAAAACTGGTGAATCATACAGCAAGAAATGTGATTGCTTACGTTCCGGCAAAGAAGAAATCCAAAAAATATTTTGTGTTTAGCGCACATTACGACCACCTCGGACAGATGGGACAGGAAGCTTATTTTCCGGGTGGGAATGACAACGCTTCAGGAACGGCGCTTTTGCTGGAAATGGCCCGTTATTACGTCAATAATCCTGCAGAAGTAAACATCGTTTTTATGGCATTTGCCGGAGAAGAAGTAGGTTTGCTGGGAAGTAAGCACTACACAGAGAATCCGGTTTTTCCATTGAAAGAAATCCAATTCTTGTTCAACCTCGATATCATGGGTAGCGGTGAAGAAGGAGTGACGGTTGTCAATGCGACCGTGTTCCCGGAACAGTTTGAAGTATTGAAATCCATCAACGACAAACAACAATTCCTGCCAAAGATCGGATCAAGAGGCCAGGCAGCGAATTCAGACCATTACTTCTTCACGCAAAAAGGTGTTCCGGCATTCTTCATGTACACCATGGGACCAAACAAACATTACCACGATGTGTATGATTCCTACGAAGAATTGAGTTTCAACAAATTCAACAGCATCTACCAGCTCCTGATCGATTTCGAAAAAGTCGTAGCCTGGAAACGATAATTGTAGACTAATTCCATGTTTGAGTGATATCCATTCACTTCCAACAAGTACTTAAAAACAACCTTTTCGGGTATTTCATTACAACAACTCCGAAGCTACTTTTGAGTTATCGGATTAAACCATGTGTTTGTATTCAAAACAAAGCCGGCTTCCGGAAGGGTTGTTTCATGATAGGTTAGTTTTAGGTTAGTTAGTTTTCGTTTCTTCCGGAAGTAGCTGCTGCTACATAACATAAGTACCCATAGTCGGTTAGATAAGTAATGAGGCAAGGAACGACATGTCCTTGTCTCATTGCTTTTTTAGAACTCTGGTTTTTTGCCTATATTCACTCGCAACTATTTATGAAGAAAATGCGATTATTCCTTCTCATCGGTTTTTTAATTGGCTCAAAATCCCTGTCAGCCCAGGTATACCAAGGAGTTGATAACAAAACAAATCCTGTTCAGACAAAAGCTGCCAGTTGTTCGCCTCCCAATAAAACCACTTATATGGAGTACAACAATGTGCGTGCGATGGTTCACACAGCAGGAAATTTATGGCAGGTTCCCGGTCAAAATTTCTCCCAATATGAAATTCCTAAGAACTCAAAAATCATGTGTTTTTTCACTTCGGCTCTTTGGCTGGGTGGAACAGATATCAACGGACAGTTGAAATTAGCTGCCCTGCGTTACCGCCAGGGACAAGATTACTGGACCGGACCTTTATCCAACGGAACAGCCGAAATTGATCCGAGCGAATGCCTGAAATACGATAATCACTTTACTTCCAGTAAAGACCTGGTAAGACAGTTCGATGCATGGTACAATGCCGGGATACAAGACCAGCAAAATGGTACAAGCCTTCAATCTGCCAATTTTCCGAATTACCAGGTCCCTGAGTTTATTAAGAACTGGCCGGCTCATGGAGATGTGAGTAAAGGACAGGATTATCATTTGGCGCCTTTCTTTGACCGGGATAATGACGGAGATTATGAATGGGAAGAGGGAGACTATCCCTGGTATGACATTAACGGTACGAAAGATTGTAAAACCGACCGGAGAGTTTCTCTTTACGGAGACTTTAATATGTGGTGGGTAATGAATGACAAAGGGAATCTCCACACCGAATCCCAGGGTGAACCTATTGGAATGGAAATCCGTGCACAGGCATTTGCTTTTGCTACGAATGATGAGGTCAATAACATGACCTTCTACAACTACGAATTGATAAACCGCGGTACCCAAACTTTGTACAATACCTATTTCGGGGTTTTTGTGGACGGAGCACTTGGAGATCCTTTTGATGATTACGTGGGTTGTGATGTGAGCCGCGGATTGGGATATTTCTACAATGGAGATGCTGTAGATGCAGATAACCAGGGGTTTTACGGTTACGGGGCAAATCCACCGGCTGCCGGGGTAGATTTTTTTGAAGGTCCTTACCAGGACAATGATTCGATAGATAATGCTTATGGAATTGGTCCGGGAGAAGCACTGAACGGAATCGGTTACGGAGATGGAATTGTGGACAATGAACGTTATGGAATGAGACGCTTCCTCTATTACATCAATACCGGAGGAGGTGCAAATCCGAATCAGACTGATCCAACGACTGCAGCGGATTATTACAATTTCCTGAGAGGAAGGTGGAAAGACAATACACCTTTTTACTACGGTGGCAACGGGCATATTTCCGATCCGACTGTCAATCCGAGTGTAACTTGTGATTTCATGTTCCCGGATGATACTGATCCGTTGGGATGGGGGACAGGCGGAATTCCACAACCTGCATGGACGGAACAAACTGCGAATAATTTGCCCTATGACCGGCGTTTTCTTCAATCAGCAGGACCATTTGTTCTGAAACCCGGTGCTGTTAACAACATTACCGTGGGAATGGTTTGGGCAAGGTCTGCCGGCGGAGACCCTTTTGAATCCGTTAAAGCACTGCGTTTGGCAGATGACAAAGCACAGGCATTGTTCGAAAACTGTTTCCGGGTACTTGAGGGACCGCATGCTCCTGATTTAACCGGTCAGGAATTGAAGAACGAATTGATTCTCTATTTATCCAACGGTTCTGCCTCGAATAATAAACGGGAAGATTACAAAGAATTGGATCCGTTTATTGTTACTTCGGTTCCTAATGCGGATAAGTATTACCGGTTCCAGGGATACATGATCTATCAGCTGGAAAAATCAAATGTCAGTGTATCCGATTTGGAGGATCCAACCAAGGCGCGCCTGGTTGCGCAAGTGGATTTGAAGGACGGAATTAAACGCCTGGTGAATTTTGAATACGATGAAAACCTTGAGGCATCATTTCCGGTGGAAAAGGTGAAAGGTGCAGATCTGGGGATCAGTCACTCTTTCCGGGTCACAGAAGATTTATTCTCTTCAGGTGACAGGCGTCTGGTTAATTTCAAGCGCTATTACTTCATGGCTATTTCTTATGCTTACAACAATTACAAGACCTACGATCCAACAGATCCGATTGCTTTGGACGGACAGAAGAAACCTTTCCTGGGAAGTCGTAAAGCTGCGATTGGAGAAGTGAAAGTATTGGAATTGATTCCGCATGACCCGGCTCCCGAAGCGATGGGAACCATGCATTTGTCTTCTTATGGACTTACTCCTCGCATCACACGATTGGATGGAACCGGTAATGGCGGAAGAGAATTGGAGTTGACATCTGCATCAGAGAGCTCAATCGTTG
>CBINBC010000014.1:0-96787 GCA_966248825.1 uncultured Fluviicola sp. | reverse complement strand
ATTTGATAATCAATCCCGCGAATGAAAGCGCGTGATGATGAATTTTTGACATAAGGCGTAAAAATTAAACCATAAAGGTACATATTGATAAAATCACTTGCTACGATTTGATGAAAAATCCGCAAAAAACTTTTAGAGATTATGTACTTTTGCACTGATTTATGGGAAAGAATAAACTAAGACGCTTTGCGGAAATGAAATCGTGGGACAATGTGTTCGAACCGACGTTGGAACCCAATCCGCAAGACGCATTTCCACTGAAAGGAAAATGGCGCCAGGATTACTTTAAGAACTCCAATCCGATTGTACTGGAATTGGGTTGCGGAAAAGGAGAATATTCCGTGGGACTGGCAAAACATTACCCAAACAAGAATTTCATTGGAGTTGACATCAAAGGTTCCCGCATGTTTGTGGGGGCAAAAGAAGCATTGGATGAAAACCTGTTAAACGTTGCTTTCCTCAGAACCAAAATTGATTTCATTGATTCGTATTTCGAGCCGGGTGAAGTAGATGAGATTTGGTTGACTTTCTCAGATCCTCAACCCTTAAAACCAAGAAAAAGATTGACTTCGGAACAATTCATAGCGCGCTACAGGCGCATTTTGAAACCAGGAGGGATTGTTCATCTTAAAACAGATTCCACACTCTTATTTCAATCTACGGAAGAACAAATCCAGGAACACAAGTATGACCTGATCGAGTCCACATGGGATTTATACCAGTCCATGCCGGAAGATTTAGATCCGACCATTCGTGAGATTCTGCATATTAAAACGCATTACGAACAGTTGTTTACCGCAAAAGGTTCTGTGATCAAGTATTGCTCGTTTAAAATAAACTAAAAATGATCAATTATAAATTATCAAGGGGATTCATCTCTTAAGACAAATCCCCTTGATAATTGAAGTATTTATAATTGATAATTCTCTATGCGACTTTCAATCGTGCCACTTTGCTCTTTGAGAATTGTTCTTTGGCATATTCCAGGTCAACGCGGAACTCTTTCTCATCTTTCGATGGTAGTTCATACATCGCATCTGTCAGGATTGCTTCACAAATGGATCTCAATCCGCGGGCACCCAATTTAAATTCGATTGCTTTCTCTACAATGAAGTCCAGGACGTTTGCATCAAATGTCAAACGGATACCATCGATTTCGAATAATCGTATATATTGTTTGATAATTGCGTTTTTAGGCTCTGTAATGATTCGCTTCAGGCTTTTTGCATCCAAAGGCTCCAGGTAAGTCAGTACCGGGAAACGTCCGATTAACTCCGGGATCAAACCATAAGATTTTACATCGGTCGGAGTAATGTATTTCAGGAAATTGTCTTCGTCTACTTTTTCTGTTACCTGTGAGCCAAACCCGATTGTCTGTCTGTTCACGCGACTTGCAATAATCCGTTCGATTCCGTCAAAAGCACCACCGCAGATAAACAGAATATTTTTCGTATCGATTGAGATCATTTTCTGCTCCGGGTGTTTTCTTCCTCCCTGTGGCGGAACATTCACCGTAGAGCCTTCCAGTAATTTCAATAAAGCCTGCTGAACTCCTTCCCCGGAAACATCTCGTGTAATGGAAGGATTATCACTCTTGCGTGCAATTTTATCGATCTCATCAATGAATACGATTCCATGTTGAGCTGCCTGCACATTGTAATCAGCTGCCTGGAGCAACCTGGAAAGAATACTTTCTACATCTTCCCCTACATAACCTGCTTCAGTAAGTACGGTTGCATCTGCAATGCAGAAGGGAACGTTCAGCATTTTCGCAATGGTTTTTGCAAGCAAGGTTTTTCCTGTTCCGGTGCGCCCAACCAGGATCACGTTTGATTTTTCAATCTCTACCTCTTCGATCTTTGTCTGGTGCAAACGTTTGTAATGATTGTAAACGGCAACAGAAAGTGTTTTCTTGGCATCGTCCTGACCAATTACATATTCGTCCAATCGTTCCTTGATATCCTGCGGTTTCAACACATTTACCGGAGCACCCTGAGAAGCTGTTTTGGTTGACTGATCTTCATCTACAATCATTCGTGCCTGGGCAATACAATGATCACAAATGTGGCCTGATAAACCCGCTATAAGTAACCCTACTTGACTTCGTGGCCTTCCACAAAACGAGCAGGAAGTTTCCTTTTTTGACATAGTATAATTTTAATCGACAAAAAAGTCACCTCGGTTGAACCGAGATGACTTAGTTAGTATTGTGCAAAGTTAGACTATTTCGGGTTGCGAAGCAAGATTTCGTCTACCATTCCATATTCTTTTGCTTCTTCAGCCGTCATCCAGTAATCACGGTCAGAATCAGCCCATACTTTTTCGTAAGATTGCTTGGAGTGTGTAGCGATGATATCATACAGCTCTTTTTTCAACTTTTGAATTTCACGAGCTGTGATTTCGATATCAGAAGCCTGTCCCTGAGCACCCCCAAGCGGTTGGTGGATCATTACACGTGCGTGTTTCAAAGCAGAACGTTTTCCTTCAGCTCCTGCACACATCAGAACGGCCCCCATAGAAGCTGCCATTCCTGTACAGATCGTTGCAACATCCGGCTTGATGTACTGCATCGTGTCATAAATTCCCAAACCTGCGTAAACAGATCCTCCCGGGGAATTCAGGTAAATTTGGATATCTTTCTTCGCATCAACCGACTCTAAGAATAACAATTGAGCATTGATGATATTTGCAACCTGGTCATTGATCCCTGTTCCAAGGAAAATAATGCGGTCCATCATTAAACGTGAGAACACGTCCATTTGTGTCATATTCAAATGACGTTCTTCGATAATATACGGTGTTAAAGAAGATTCGATGTAGCTTTCTAAGTGCATGCTTGAAATTCCGACATGCTTTGTTGCGTACTTATTAAATTCGTTTTTGTCGAACATGATAATTGAAATTGATAGTTTATATTTTGACCTAAAATTAAATGGTTTCTTCCTAAACGAAATAAAAGGTTCAAGGGTTCAAAAGTTTAAATGTTCAAATTACTTCCTAATCCCTTTGAACTTTCTAACGGTTGAACTTTTGAACAGTGCTTTATTCAAAGAGAAAGACTGATCATTTGACTTCAGAGCAAGTTTAAAGTTAACATGAATACATTCAATTGGTTCTTTTTTTGGCAGAAATTAACGAGAATAATAACAACATCCTTAAGTTCAAAACTTATTCATGCGAAAATTCGATTTCATAGCTTGTATGCTTGCGGATATTCATTACGCGTTCATCATCAAAAATCAAGTACTGGCCTTTTATCCCGACCAACTTTCCGCGGATAACCGGTGATTTGTCAAAGCCGACACTTTTCACTTTTACGGGGTATTTTTCTACCGGGTAATTCAGGGAAATAATGTCATCGTTCATACTCACAAAATCACGCATATCGAAGGGCAGTAAATCTTCTACTCTTCCTTTTTCATCCAGCAAGTCCAATTCATGGTTGATCTCGTTCTTAAGCATCCGCTGCCAGTTTGTTTTATCTGTCATGTAAGATTTTAAAGCCACCTCGATAATCCCGGCTTCGTAGCGGTTGCTTGTTTCAGCCAAAATGATTGCATGAGATGCTCCTTGGTCTATCCAACGTGTAAATGTTTGCTCGGCACGCGTTACTCCCACTTTAATGCTGTCGGAAGCTGCCAGGTAAACTACATGTGGCTGATTGTGGTGCTTATTCTCCCATTCAATATCCCTTCCTTCTCCCAAATGCGCTTTACATAGTTCCGGATTGATAATACATGGTGAGGCCTGAGGTGCTGACTGGAAACAGTTGAAACAGAAACCTTGCCCGAAAGAGTTTTTAGTCTGCTTACCGCAATTCGAACAAATAATCTTTCCGGTCCAGTTTAATTCGACCTCTTTCCCGATCAAAGCGTTCATACCAATCTGCGGCTCGTTGTTTAAAACAAGCTGGTATTGAATCGGTTCCCCGAATGAAACCCGCATTTTATCTAATAATCCTTTCATTTTCGTACGTTTTAAGACTGAAGACAAAAGACTATAGACAGATTTGTCTTTAGTCTTTCATCTTTTGTCTAATGTCTCAAAATATTAATCTTGTATACTTTCCAATTCTTTCGCTGCTTCCATCCACAAATCCGAATAATAATCCAGTTTTGATTTAACTTCTTCAAACGCTTTCAAAACCGGAGTTGTTTTTGCAGAATCCGAAAAATCCATGGTTGCTAATTGATCTTCCAGCACTTTTACTTCCTTCTCCAGTTCCTGAACGCGTTCCTCATGCTGTTTCACTTTGTTCTGTAGCTGGTTCTTTTTACGTTTTAATTCTTTGCGCTCTTCATTCGACTGAGCTTTTGCTACAGGTTCTTCTACCACTTTCTGTACCGGTTTGTTTTCTGCTTTAACAGAAGCCGGTTCCATGGATAATTTGCGCTGCAGGTATTCATACACGCCAAAGTGATGGATTTTCAACGTTTGGTTTTCAATATCCCAAATCCTATTTGTAAGTCCATCCAGGAACTCCCGGTCATGGGAAACAATTAAAAATGTTCCTTCGTATTGAAGCAATGCTTTTTTCAAGACCTGCTTGCTTTGAATATCCAAATGGTTCGTCGGCTCATCCAGGATCAAGACATTCGAAGGACTTAACAGCAATTGGCATAAAGCCAAACGCGTTCGTTCACCTCCCGACAAAACCCCCACTTTTTTATCGATATCCTCTCCGGAAAATAAAAATGCTCCCAAAATAGAACGTAGGTCTTTTCGAACATCACCGGATGCAACCAAATCTACCGTTTCGTAAACGCTTAAATTCTTGTTCAACCGTTCTGCTTGGTCCTGCGCGAAATAAGTAATCTTCACATTGTGACCATATTCCACTTTCCCTTCAAAATCAATTTCTTTTGTCAGGCACTTAAACAAAGTAGATTTACCAACTCCGTTCGGACCAAGAAGCGCAATTTTCTCTCCTCTTCCAACGGTGATTGAAATGTCCTTAAACAAGGTCCTGGAACCATAGCTTTTCCCTAAATGTTCCATTTCAAGTACCCATTTTCCGGGCTGTACATTCAACGGAAAGAAAATATTCATTTTTGCTACGATATCGCTTTCCAATTCGATGCGTTCGGTACGGTCCAGTTTCTTGATCAGAGACTGTGCAAATGCTGCCTTATTCTTTTTTGCGCGGAATTTGTCAATTAATTCCTGCGTATGTTTAATCTCTTTATCCTGCTGCTTCTTAGCTTCCGCAAGGCGTTCCAATTCTTCGGAGCGCAATTCCTTATATTTTGAATAAGCATAAGGGAAATCAAGGATTTTCCCGAAGGAAATTTCCCAGGTCCTGTTGGTCACATTATCCAGGAATAAACGATCGTGAGAAATAACGATAACTGCTCCTTCAAACTTTGTCAGGTAATTCTCCAGCCACTGGATCGAAACGATATCCAGGTGGTTGGTCGGCTCATCCAATAAAAGCAGGTTGGGTCTGTTCACTAAGATCTTTGCAAGTTCCGCACGCATTTTCCATCCTCCGGAGAAAGCATTCAGCGGTTTTTCAAAATCATCTTTCCGAAATCCCAGTCCATCCAGCACGGAAGCAATTTTTTCTTCCCATTGGAATCCGTCGTGAATGTTAAACAAATCATTGGTCGCATTCAGGTCGTTCAATAACTCCAAATAAGATTCGGATTCATAATCTTCACGTGTAGTCAGCTGTTTATTAATCTCATCGATATGCTTTCTCAAATGATTCAGCTGTTCATTGGAAAAAAAAAGGTAATCAAACACACTTTGTGCCGTATCTATGACGATATCCTGGGTCAGGAAACCGACTTCCAATCCTTTTTGACGATGGATCTGGCCATCTGTTGGCTTTTCTGTCTGGGCGATCAGTCGCAACAAGGTGGATTTCCCGGCCCCGTTCTTGCCAACCAAACCAATGCGGTCACCCTGATTCACCTGGGCAGAACATTCTTCAAATAAATAACCTTGTGGGAAATGCACTCCCAATTTTTCCAAAACAAGCATATGCAAAGGTATAAAATGTAGAGGCGTAAAATTTTACGCCCCTACATTTTTTTGATTCTAAAGCACAAAGGAAGCTGTTTTCTTCCTAACTATTTGATCAGGTCCCATGTATTCCGTTCTGACGATAACAATCGTTCCCGGTTTTCCCTGTCTCAGCAATCTCGTTCCTTCCTCGGAAATCCGGCTTCCCTTTCCTTTTTCAGGTTTCGGAGCGGTACTTAAGCTTAATTCCCAATTAAGTACCGTGAATTTTGCGTCCAAAGGACTGTTCTTGTACCGGGCGATCAAATTCTTTTCCATCGGAGAAATTTTACCTCCTTCTTCAGCAGCTCCAAAGAAAAAATCAGGATTCGGAAGCGTCATTACCCGAAATGGGAAAGAACCTAGTTTCACACGCTTTTTAGATACGGAATTCACTCCAAACACATCAATCGTAGCAGTTCTTCCGCTGGTAGTCACTTTCGCAATGTGTTGATTCCCGGATTTGGACAATGAAACACCGTTTCCATCCAAAACCGTTTGATCGTAACCGGAAGCTACACCTTCCACAATGTTGCTGTATCCTTTGTAAAGTACATTTAACTGTGGCAGCGAAACAGTACCTTGTGGTCTCATGATCTTAATGGTATGCGCCCAATTCTCTGTCTTTGTCTGTCCTGATTTATTCTTGATGGAAACAGTTCCGTTCAGAGTCATTTCCGTTCCTGAGCCCACTTTTGTTTTGATCAGGCCTTTTCCCTCTGTTCCACGGAAAGAATTTCCATTATAGGTAACAGTTGGTTGATTATCGGAATCAAAGGCCGCCATCATCACGTTCAACTCCACTTCATCTCCTGCATTGGCTATTTCAGGCCCGTAAACCAATCCAACAATACTATTGAAAGAATACTCTCCTACAGAGACTTTCGACTTTAAATGCGACAATGCCAGTGAACGTGCAGAAAGTACATCTTGCTGCATGGAAGACAGAGAAGCTAAAGCAGCAACAAGCGGAGCATGATCAAATGTTTGTCCGATCCAGTGAACTCCTTCAATATCGTTTTGGTTAACGCGTTCGGGTTTGGTCAGGTTCATGTAAATTGTTGAAAGGATCTCTTCGTCATCCCGCAAATTCACTTTGGATGATCGGATCATTTGCTCTACCTGTCTTTTCAAATCCTGGTTGCTTTTATAGGAATTGATCGCTTTGGGATTGATGGAATACGCTTTTTTTCCTTCCCGGTATGTTCCGATTGTTTGGATTAATTTCGACCGGAATCCATTGTAATCCTGCCAGATCTTTTTTCCCTTTCCGGTAGGATTCCTGATATCATCTCCAATCAAAATATACATAGGAATATCATATTCATCCTGAGCCTGCACAGCTTTTAGATTCATACGGATCGGTTTGCATCCCTCACCTTTTTCCCAAATGATGGTTTGGCTGTCCTGCGGTTTGACGGTAGCAACCTCCTCCCCTGATTCTCTCAACAATTCCATCTTCACCTGGTCAATTTCCTTTATCAGACTTGCAGAGAGTTGATCAACCTGTTTCATCTGCTTCATTACTTTTTTCAATTTTCGAAGCTTTTCCGCGTTCTCCTTTCCGTTAGTCGAATTAATTTCATTAGATACATCTGCAATAATTTCAGAGCCGCGATCTACCTGCATTCCGTTCGATTTCTGTGTATTCTCTTCAATTGCAACGAAAGCGTCCAAAATTGTTTTGGATACATTCAAAGCCAAAAGCGCGGTCAGTACCAGGTACATCATTCCGATCATCTTTTGTCTTGGGGTTTCTTTTCCTCCTGCCATGACTTAAATTTTAAGGTTATACCAATCGAATGTCATTTTTCCGATTAGTAACAGGAAGGCAAAAAAAATCCCGATGTCGGAACTGATCATCGGGATTGAAATCTTCATTTAGAAATTCCAGACATCCTGTTCAAAAGTCCGGATACCTTCAATGATATCGGCAGACTCCTGTAATGCATCCACTCCGGTGCGATAGCTGTCAATAGATCTGTCGAAAACATTACTTTCCTTGTAAATGGTACTTGAAAACCGCCGTTTCCAAAACAAATCATCGAAACTCATCCATTGGGCATCGTTCTTTTCATTGTACACGTAATAATTTGTCAATAGATACCTCAAATGCGGGAAGTAGACCCAGAATTTGGTTTCCAAACCAGCAATCATTTTTTGTCCGTTCGGGGCTGTTTCTTCTTTCAGTACCACCGGAGCAATTCCCATGATGCGTACATCCATCACCGAACGTTCCTTATCGAAAAACCAATCTTCCTTGAGCAGGTATTTAACGATGTGTTCGGAATCGATCCAGGATGTATCACGAGGAGGATACACATATTGCTCTACTCCGTTTATGATTGCAGTTGAATCTTCTCCATAAATAGTCGAATATGGATCCTCAGGTCCCGGACCCAATTTTCCCAGGTAATAAAATACTTCATTTCTAAATACAGAATCGTTGCAATAGTTTCCTCCGGGTTTCGGAACAATGGGATATTTGAACTGGTCTCCGTCTACAATATCATATTGATAAGGATTGTAAGACGAAAAGATCTTTAATTCACCATTCATAATGTGATGCCTCATAATAGTCCATAAAGACCAGCAGTTGGTATTTCTTACATACTGACCGGATGGAGTATGATGATCAAACGGGTAATAAAGCGGATGATTGATTTTTTGTCTCAGATCGATTTCCCTCCAGACACGTTTACTCCACACAACATCGGCTTCACGAACGTATTCATAAGGAACCGTTTTCTTGGTCAGAATGTGTTCTTTGACATAGGGATAATCCAGGGTTGGGGTCATCGAAATGAAATCCGTGGATTCACATTGGGCAGTTACATCATAAGCTGCCGCAAGAAATAAGATTAAGGTAACTCTCTTCATGGCTTTGGGTTTTTATGATAGCGTGAAAAACAGCCATTGGTTACACTTGTAAACCAAGTAGTTATAAACAAAAACCCCGACGATTGCTTTGCAATGTCGGGGTTCCTTATTTTTTTGATTCGATTAGAAGTTCCAAACGTCGTGTTCGAAGTTTCTAATTTCTTCTGTAATCTTCTCAGATTCCATCAATGCATCTACACCTGTTTTGTAACTGTCAATCTTACGATCAAACACGTTACTTTCTCTGTAGATGGTACTCGTAAATCGACGTTGCCAGAACAAATCGTCAAAACTTTGCCATTGCGCGTCGTTCTTTTCATTGTACACGAAGTAATTTGCGAGGATATAACGGCAATGTGGGAAGTACAACCAGAACTTTTCATCCATTCCGGTAATGTTTTTTCCACCTGTTGGAGATTCTTCTTCTCGGTATACAACCGGAGCAATCCCTAAGATACGTACATCCAATACAGATCTTTCTTTATCAAAGAACCAATCTTCCTTGATACGGTATTGTACAATGTTCTCAGAATCGATCCACATCGTATCAGCCGGAGGATATTTGAAAGTAATCGTTCCGTCAGGAAGCGTAATTTCAATTGGATCCCCATACTCATTTGTCAATGGAACATCACTTTGAGCACCTAATTTTCCTAAATAATAGAAGACCTTATCGCGGAATAAAGAATCTGTATAATAGTTCTTACCTGCTTCAGGTACTATCGGGTATTTGAATTGATCTCCATCCAACATATCAAACTGATATGGGTTGTAAGGTGAGAACACTTTCAAATCTCCGTTGATGATATGGTGACGCATGATTGTCCACAAAGACCAGCGGCTCGTATTTCTTACATACTGTCCGGATGGAGTGTGTTTATCAAACGGTAAATAAATCGGGTGATTCATTTTCTCACGCATATCGATCATACGCCAAACACGATGACTCCAGACTACATCAGCTTCACGAACAAACTCATAAGGGATCATTCTTTTGGTAGGTATATGTTCTGTCATATACACCCCGTCGATTACATCCGCCTGAGGAACATTCACTGGTCCACCATTGATCTCCTGCGCGTTCGTTAATAACGAACCGGCAAACAAGGTACTTAATAGAACTAAACGTTTCATGATTGACACTCTATTATTTATTTTATTCATTAAATGGTAAATACACCACTTTTCTTACGTAGGATTCCATCCGGCCCCTTCACTTGCGTCATGAAGCTGATAGTTGATCCTGGTTTTGCTTGTTTCATTAAGCTGATACCGTCCGCATTCAAAGTATTTCCTGTTCCTTTAGCAGGACGAGGAGCACCGGCAACGTTCAATTCCCATGTTTGAACAGAGAATTCAGCTTTCAACGGACTATCTGCATAACGTGCAAACAAGCGAGTTTCTGCTTTAGAAGCTTTACCACCATCTTCAACTGCTCCGAAGAACAATGTTGGAGGAGGAAGGTTCATTACACGGAAAGTGAATGTTCCCAATGCAACAGTTTTATTCGTTACAGAGTTTTTACCGGAGATAGAGATTGTAGCTGTTCTTCCTGCACCACTCACACGTCCGATGTATTGAGAACCTGATTTGGACAAAGTAACTCCGTTACCGTTCAGGATTGTCTGATCGTAACCGGAAGCTACACCCTCAACAATATTGTTGTATCCTTTGTACAATACATTCAATTCAGGAAGAGAAACCGTTCCTTGTGGTTTCATAATCTTAATTGTATGTGTCCAGTTCTCAGTTTTCTTAACTCCTGATTTGTTCTTGATAGATACAGTACCATTCAATACCATCTCTGCACCTCCGGCAACTTTCGTTTTCAAAGTACCTTGACCACCAGCTACAGTAATAGCTCCGGGACCGGTTACTTCCGGTTGGTTATCAGAGTCAAATGCAGCCATCATAACTTTCAATTCAACTTCGTCACCTGTGTTAGCGATCACCGGCCCGTAAGCCAAAGGCATGATTTTGTTGAATGAGTACTCACCTGTAGAAACTTTAGATTTCAAGTGAGCAAGTGCATAAGCACGTGCAGCCAATATATCCTGCTGCATAGAAGTTAAAGACGCAACAGCAGCAACCAATGGAGAGTGGTCAAATGTAGCACCAATCCAATGGATACCTTCCATATCGTGAACTTTTACACGCTCAGGCTTTGTCAAGTTGATATACAAGTCACTTAAAGCCTGGTCATCTTCCATGTGATTCACATTGCTTTTCTTAACCATATCAGTTACCTGCTTCACCAAATCAGCATTGCTTTTGTACGTATTGATTGCTTTTGGTTTGAAAGAATATGTCTTTCCTCCCTCTTTATAAGAACCAACCGTACTTACGATATCTTCACGGAACTTATTGAAATCAGCCCATAGCTGCTTTCCTTTCCCGGTCGGAGTTTTGATATCTTCACCTACGATCTCATGCATTGGGATATCGTACTGGTCTTTCGCCTGAACAGCCATTAGGTTCATACGGATTGGCTTACATTCAGCTGCCTTTTCCCAAAGAATGGTATTTTCATCATCCTTTTTGTATTCCTTTACGGCTTCACCGGATTTCTCTAAGATTTCCAATTTGATTGCATCAATGCTTTTAAGCAATTTATCAGACATTTTATTTACCTGTTCCATCTGACCTAAAATCTTCTGCAATTTTTCTCTCTTAGCAGCATTCTCGGCATTCTTAGGAGTTGTAGTCAACTCCTCATTAACATCCGATTTAAATTTATCACCGCGTTCAATTTGAGCGATGTTTGCTTTTTGTATGTTTTCTTCAATTGCGACAAAAGCATCGAGAATCTGCTTTGATACGTTCAACGCAAGCAGCGCCGTCAATACCAAATACATCATACCGATCATCTTCTGTCTTGGGGTTTCTTTTCCACCTGCCATGACTTCTAAATTTTGTTATTTACTGTTAGTAATAAATATTCTAATAAAGTTCCCAGTGACAAATTAGTCTCTGGAGATTGTCATAGCTTTCAACATGTTGCCGTAAACTGCATTCAAATCAGTTAAGTTCTTAGACAACATTGCCATATTCTCTTTGTAACGTTTTGTATCTTCAGCTGAATCAGACAAGTTTTTCATCATTTCAGTTACCTGACCCTGGAATTTCTCAGTAGCTTCCAAGTGAGCGGAAGAACCTTTCAATTGTAATTCATATACGTTATTCAAAGCTGCCAAGTTTTTAGAAACTTTTTGCATTTGCTCACCGAATGATTCACCTTCCTGAGTATTCGAAGTCATACCTGAAATAGATACAGATGCTCTTTCATACGCTTCAGACAAAGAAGATACTTTATCAGATGCCGCTTGTAATGAAGAAACATAAGAGTCAGTTGCCGCTGCTGCAGATGTTACACCTTTCAATTGAGAAGCATTTTCACCTAACTGACGCATTCCGTCTCCCAAACGCTCCAACAATTGACCATCAATTTTAGCTTCCTCCAACATTTTATCCAAGTGCTCGGTAATTCCGGTTCCTCCGGAATTTCTTCCTCCTCTTCCACCTGCTGCAGGTAATGCATCGTGATCTAAATCATCGCTGTGTGCGAAAGCTAATTCAGGATAAACAAGCTCCCAGTTTGGATCTTCATGAATCGGTTCGAATGCCGAGAAGATGAAGATAATAGCTTCTGTAGACAGACCGATTACAAGCATCGGACCAGCTCCAGGCCAGTGCATAATTTTAAATAAGGCTCCAACGATTACGACTGCCGCACCGAAACCGTATAATTTCGCCATAAACTTTTTCCATCCTTTACTTCCTGGTTTCATAGTTTTCTTTGTTTTTTAGGTTTAACCAAATTTATTGTTTTGTAATTGTTTGTTATTCTTAGCGAAGTTGGATATCGCTACGAATTTCCTCGCCACCCTCCTTAGAGAATTCTCGTCCACCGCGACCTAAGTGTGTTGCCACATTTCGGAATCCGACGTACGATTTGGCAGTATCCTGATACTCGTATGTACGAGTTGATGTTTGCAAATAGTATCCTACATCTTTCCAGGAACCACCGCGGATAACTTTACGTTTCATTGCAGGCGGATCCCAGTCCATTGCGTCATATCTGTACTCAGTGTTTAGGTCATGAGAGAATTCGTACATTGCTTCGTCATAAGCTGTCTCACACCATTCCGACACGTTACCTGCCATACAGTAAAGCCCCCATCCGTTCGGATTGTAAGAGTATGCTTTCACTGTGTGGAAACCACCGTCTTCAAAATAACGACCTCTCATAGGTTTAAAGTTCCCCAGGAAACATCCGCTCTGATTACGGATATATGGACCTCCCCATGGGTATGGTGAGTTGTTCAAATCTCCTCGAGCCGCTCTTTCCCATTCAGCTTCAGTCGGCAAACGGAAATCATTCACAAACAAATCTCCCATCGCAGAAAGCCAGTTGTTCAACAATTGTGTTCTCCAGATTGAAAATGCTTTAGCTTGTACCCAGGT
The DNA here is from genome assembly GCA_966248825.1 of uncultured Fluviicola sp. Taxonomy (GTDB): domain Bacteria; phylum Bacteroidota; class Bacteroidia; order Flavobacteriales_D; family Crocinitomicaceae; genus Fluviicola. Next base: position 83,437 of record CBINBC010000014.1, on the reverse strand, counting down.
AATCCCGATAACCGGATAGTTATCGTAAGCCGGATGCCAGAAGTACATGTTTGTCATCGGATCGTGGAACGAGTAAGTAAAGTCACGAACCCAAACCAATGTATCCGGATAAACGTTAATTTCTTCATCGATGATGAATCGCTGACGGTTCTCGTGACCGCGAAGACCTGTACTTTGTCCTTTTTTGTTGAAGTAGCTCAAATCCTTATCCAAACCTTGAGGTTCTTCTGTAAAAGGATGCGGAGGCGTATTCAAATCACGGTGTTCCGGCGCGATCTCATTACCATCTTTATCAACTCCATTATGAACGATCTCGATACGCCCTCTTTGAGCTGCCTCTCTTAAATCAATCCAATAGTACTTAAAGTTCAATTTTCTGGTATCAAATTCACGACGCTTGTAGAAACGCTCCGGTTGAGGATAATACATATCTGCTAACAAGGGCATCAAATCCGGATCATCATAAGCAAACTTACGATCCCAGTTCAATGCGAATTGCGCACGATTCACATCACGGTCAGAAGGCTCAAACTCTACCATCTCCAAAGCCCCCTCATCGAAGTACATGTCTTTGTAGTTGATGTAACGAGACGCCTCGTCATCTTCTTCCAATCCGGAATAAATACGTTCACGAGCCATTGAATCTCTCACCCAATCCACGAATTGACGATACTCGTTATTCGTAATCTCAGTTTGATCAATATAAAATGCCTGAACAGACACAGTCTTTGCACGAGTTTGGTGCAAGAAAGGCACATCCTGATCGTTTTCCCCCATAATGTAGGAACCCGAAGGAACATACACCATCCCAAGAGGAATCTCAGGTTGGTAAACTCTACGACCTAATGTCCCTGTCAAGTGGCCACTACGTGAGCTACAAGAGGCAATAAAGGCCCCAATTAAACCGATAAACAACAGTTTTTTCATTCTAGTTCAATTTTACAGTTCCGGATTTATCGTTAACATTCTACAGGATCAATTTTGCGATATAACGGAATCGAATAAAAAATGGTTACAAAGATTCGTAATTTTTTTTTGATTTTACAACCATTTAGGGTGATGTGCTTTCGTAATTGGTATCACAGGGATATAACAGAACTTAAGCGCAATCTCATGTGTACCGTTGGAAATCTTTGATAATCTACCAATTGTGATATCGTAAGAATATCCTACCCACATAAACATTCTCCCTTTTCCATTAGGCAAAGTTTTATTTAAAGGACGGTACCCTAACAAAACCGAAACTGCATCGCTGTTTCTGAACCCAAGGCCTCCATAAAGAAACCCTCTAAAGATATATCGAGCATTTAAGTTTCCTGAATACTTACGCAAATCTGTTTGCAAAGTCCCCTGAATATCCAAGTCACCAGGTCCTAATGCTTTGAAAGTGTAACCTCCCATTGCATAATAGTGACGAGCCAAATCATAAGGAACAGTACCTGTACCACTGCTGGAAGGCAGCTGTGTTGTCAGGTTCAAAGCAGAAGCCTGCAAGTGAGTGGAAGACAATCCTGCATACCAATTCTCTGCCCGGTAGTACAAACCAAAGTTCAAGTCAAAAGTAATGGCTGAACTTGAACCCGGGAACGTAGGGTCAATTTGTGTCTGAGGACCAATCCATGTAGGATTCATACCGAAATTCACCATTCCGACACCCAATCCGAGACCTAGTCGACCATTACCCAACTGAATGTGATGCGAATAATTCAACATCACGTTGTTTTGTCTTTGGAAACCAATTGCATCGTGCGTGAAGTTTAACCCAAAACCTCCTGTCCACTTACCAAAGCTCTCCATGTTCGCTTCAGCATTAAAGACTACAGAATTCGGTGCTCCGTTTACTTTATCCCATTGGTTGCGATAAATTAAATTTCCACACAACCCTTCTTCAATACCAGTAGCGCCCGGGTTGATGGCGAACTTATTGTAAATAAAATGTGTTAATGCAATATCTTGCTGAGCAGAAGCTCCAAAAGAACACAACACAAACGCTGATAAGATACGTAACGTTTTATTCATATTAAAGGGTCCTAATTATGGTTTTAACGTGCTTGACTTTAACAAATTTTAGCCAATTGGCGACTAAAATAAGTATTTTTTAGAACAAACAAAATTTTTTAGTGCAATCAATCCATCTTTTCCACAATGAAATGTTGAAGAGATAAATATTTAACACAAACTCTTATTACGGAGTAAAGAAGAAAAGGTTACCCCAGCTTTTGATAGGTTTTCCACCACAGGTTAGGTATATCGCCGTTTAAAGCATTGTTATACTGAGATTTATCACACGGAACCATGTGATGTCTTTCGTATTTGATTCCTTCCTTTGGTGGATAAGGAACTTCCATCCACCAGCGCTCGGAGCGATTACTGCGGTAGAAAATAATATCGTGATTTATTTCATCCAGGAAAACGGTAAACTTCGTGTAATCTTTTTTGGAACCGATCGGGAAGTCACCGACACGCTGTGAATAACCATCTATAAAATACCAGATTATCTGTGCAATTTCTGCATGAGTACTTTCCGCGATATCACCCGGAAGCAGGTTAAACAACCCAACAGATGTCAGTTTATCGGAAATGCCCGCATATTTGGTAATCTGGCAGATGTCCATATTATCAAACCCATTTGGCTGGGAAAAGTATTTCCCTTTGAAGTCGGAGGCTTTGATTGATTGCAGATCAATACTTAACAAGTCAGTATTCCGCAGTAAAGGTTCCGCTACCCGAAAATCGCTCTTAAATTCTCCCAAACGAATAGCATCGAAGAATAGTTTTTCAAAAAGGTCGATCTCCGAAGCTTTTACCAATGGTGTTTGGTATCCGATTACCGAGAGGTTAAAAAGATAACACGGGCGGTGCATCAATAATTTACTTACATAAGCATCTTTCCCGATAGGAAGTTCGGGATCTCCCAAATCCAGCCTGGAATCTACATTCAGCACATTGATCAATTGTTCCAGCTCTTCATAACCCTGGTACATGGCGTATGTCAAATCCTGAGAACCACCTATTACCACCGGAATTACAGATTTCTTTACCAATTCGGCGACAACCTGTCTCAAAGCAAAGTAAGTATCCTCTACCCGCTCACCTGGCATAAGATTACCAAGGTCATAAATCTTAAAATTCCAGTTGGCGGTCGGAAAGTAAGTATGGAGATGGTTGCGAAAACGATCATCCGTTTGACCGTGCAAGGACATTTCACCATTTCTGAACTCAGGAACATAAATTAAAGCAACTCCCGCACGATCTATTTCAGGAAAACCGGACCCGTCGTGGCGCACAATAAACTCTCCCAACGATTCGGAAACGGGGTTTTCAATGGTTTCAAGTGAACTGAAATAAATAGATATGTCCTTCATTCGAGATGTCTTTTGACAAAAATAAGCGAATGGACATTCTAAGAAACGCCGGTTTCAATTAAGAATTAAAGAGTAGAAAGTTAATAACTCTGAAGAATTCAAAATCCAAAAGGCAAAATTCAAAAAGGTTAGATCTAAAATTCCTTTTTTGCATTTTGCATTCGTCATTTTGAATTGAAACTCACTTCTTTTTTGCTGCGGGCTTTTTAGCAGATGCTTTCTTCTTAGCAGGTGCTTTCTTCTCGATCATTTCTTTCACTTTATCAAGCGTCAATGCAGCGGCGTCTACCGTGCTCGGAAGTTCGATCTTTAATTTGCCCTTCAGAATCACAGATTTTCCCCAGCGTGCTTTTTCAACGCGAATCCCCTCTTCTTTCCAGTCATGAACTACTTTATCAATGTCCTTTTGGATTTTTTCGGCAACCAGTGTATCTATGTCATTTTGGGTCAGGTTGTCGAAATCGTATTTCTTGCTGACATTGATGAAAATCCCGTTCCATTTGATAAACGGACCGAAGCGGCCAACACCTTTTTGCACCGGTTTTCCTTCGTAAGTTCCGATAGGTGCATCTGCCTGCAGTTTCGAGTCTATCAAAACAATTGCCTGATCCATGGTAAAATCCATTGGGTCATCGCCTTTTGCAAGTGAAATAAACTGGTCTCCGAATTTCACATAAGGACCAAAACGACCTACATTCACTTCTACAGCCTGACCCTTGTACTCTCCCAAACTTTTTGGTAATTGGAACAAGTCCAGTGCTTCCTGCAAGGAAATGGTATGTATACTTTGAGAACTCAGTAAAGAAGCAAATTTCGGTTTATCACCATCTTCCTTTTCGTCGCCAATTTGGATCATCGGTCCGAAACGACCGATTCGTGCAATAACTTTTTTACCGGAATCCGGATCTGTTCCCAATTCACGCTCACCGGTAGCACGATCAGAATGTTCCAGCGTATCTTCCACATTTTCGTGGAAAGGCTTGTAAAAAGAGTTCAACATTTCTGTCCACTCCATTTTACCGCGTGCAATCTCATCAAACTGCTCTTCCACTTCCGCTGTGAAATGATAATCCATGATTCCGCCGAAATGATCGATCAGGAAATCCGTTACAACCATTCCTATATCTGTCGGGAACAACTTATTCTTTTCTTTACCGGTAATTTCCTTCTTCGTTTGCTTGTTAATGTCAGATCCTTTCAACTCCAACACCTGGTAAGCTCGCTCTTCCCCTTCTCTTTCCTGCTTTTCAACGTATCCGCGTTTCTGGATGGTTGAAATCGTCGGAGCATAAGTAGAAGGACGTCCGATTCCCAATTCTTCCAGTTTCTTCACCAGAGAAGCTTCTACGTAACGTGCAGAAGGTCTTGTAAATCGCTGTGTAGCACGGATAAAATCGCGATTCAACGTTTCCCCTACCTGAACTGCAGGAAGCAATCCTTCGGTTTCGCTGTCGTTCTCTTCTTCGTCGAGGTTTGTCTCGAGGTATACTTTCAGGAACCCATCAAATTTGATCACCTCTCCTTTTGCCTGGAAAACTTCCGGAAGTTTCTGATCTCCGATAGAAATAGTTGTTCGCTCCAGTTCCGCATGGCTCATTTGAGAAGCTATGGCCCGTTTCCAGATCAGGTCATACAAACGCACTTCATCTCTTTCTCCATAACTCAAAGCATGCATGGCAAAGTTCGTCGGACGAATGGCTTCGTGAGCTTCCTGTGCATTGGAACTTTTGTTCGTGTATTTTGTCGGGTGAGAATATTGCGCCCCATAAGCCGAAAGAATTTCATTTTTAGCTCCCTGCATAGCTGTTTCCGATAAATTCACGGAATCGGTACGCATATAAGTAATGTGTCCTGCTTCGTATAATTTTTGTGCAACCTGCATGGTTCTTGAAACGGAGAATCCCAATTTCAAAGAAGCCTCTTGCTGCAAGGTAGAAGTCGTGAACGGGGATGCAGGAGTTTTCTTTGCCGGTTTCTGCTGAACGTCCAGAACTTTGAAATCTGTTTTCGCACAGTTTTCCAGGAAGGAATTCACTTCCGTATCGGTCCCGAAATGCCTCGAAACTTCTGCTTTGATGCGCTCTTTTCCTTTCAGGAATTCGCCCGTTACCCGGAAATAGCTCTCAGCATGAAAATTCTGTATTTCTTTTTCGCGCTCAACAATCAAACGCACAGCAACTGATTGTACGCGGCCGGCTGACAAGCTTGGTCTTACCTTTTTCCACAATACCGGGGAAAGCTCAAAACCAACCAGACGGTCCAAAACGCGTCTCGCCTGCTGTGCATCTACCAAAGGTTTATTGATTTGGCGCGGATTCTCAATGGCTTTTAAGATCGCACCTTTTGTAATCTCGTTGAAAGTAATTCGCTTCGTATCTTTTTTAGCAAGACCAAGCGTTTCGTATAAGTGCCATGAAATGGCTTCTCCTTCGCGGTCCTCATCGGTAGCGAGCCATACGACATCGGATTCCTTCGCTAATTTCTTCAATTCGGCAACCAGTGCTTTCTTGTCCGAACTGACCTCATATTCGGGAGTAAAATTATTTTCCACATCGATAGCTAACCCTTTCGAAGCCAAATCACGCACGTGTCCGAAACTTGATTTTACAGTAAAGTCTTTTCCTAAATATCCTTCAATGGTTTTTGCCTTTGCAGGTGACTCAACTATTACTAAATTCTTACTCATGCTAACTAAATTTTCGGCCCGAAACGATTCGAAGCGGTGCACAAATATAAATGGATTTAAAAACAAAAAACAAGTGATTCCCTGTTGAAATAAATGGCAGTCCTTATTTAAACGATAGTTTAGATTTTTTTGAAAACCAAAATTTCATCTCAAAATCAACTGGCTTTTCTAAAAAATTAACATCCATGACATTTTGACATGTCTGTCCTAAAACCTATTTTTGTGCCTTCGCTGAAGCTTCAGCATAAGCGTTGCACACTAAAAATTCAAGCATGTTAGAGAATCACGGTTTAAATAAGGTTATTGACGAAAGCAGACAAGGAGAAGCAATTATCCTGGAAGGAGGAACAGGTGCCAAAAAATTGTATGTCGAAAGTTACGGTTGCCAAATGAACTTCAGTGATAGCGAGGTTGTTGCTTCCATCATGACCAAAGAAGGATACACCACTACTCGAAACATCGATGAGGCAGATGTTGTCCTTATTAATACCTGCTCCATTCGTGAGAATGCCGAAACACGTGTTCGTAACCGACTGACTGAATTTAAGAAACGTAAAGCCGACCAACCGAATTTAGTGGTTGGAATCTTAGGATGTATGGCCGAGCGCTTAAAGCAATCCTTATTGGAAGAAGAGCAATTGGTAGATTTGGTCGCAGGACCGGATGCTTACCGCGACCTTCCGAATTTGATCGATGAAGTAGGAACAGGTCAGCGTGCGGTGAACGTATTGCTTTCCCGTGAGGAAACGTATGCAGATATTTCCCCGGTGAGAATGGACCAGGGCGGAGTAAGTGCTTTTGTAACGATCACCCGCGGATGCGACAACATGTGTTCTTTCTGCGTGGTTCCTTTTACCCGCGGAAGAGAACGTTCCAGAGACCCGCAAACCATTGTTCAGGAATGTAAAGATTTATTCGCTAACGGCTACCGCGAAGTAACCCTTTTGGGACAGAACGTAGACAGTTACCGCTGGAATATGAGCAGTAAAGGTGTCATTAAAGATGAATCCATCCCGACAACCAACTTTGCGCAGTTAATGGAAATGGTAGCATTGATCCACCCGGACCTGAGAATCCGTTTCTCAACTTCCCACCCAAAAGACATGACGGATGACGTATTGGAAGTTATGGCGAAATATGAAAATATTTGTCCGTACATCCATTTACCGGTGCAGTCCGGAAACTCAAATGTATTGGAACGCATGAACCGCGGGTATTCGCGGGAATGGTATTTGGACCGTATTGCGGCTATCAAACGCATCATTCCGGATTGTGCGATCTCCACAGATATTATTACCGGTTTCTGCGGGGAAACGGACGAGGAGCATAACGAAACTGTTTCTTTGATGAAAGAAGTCGGTTACGATTTTGCCTACATGTTCAAATACTCCGAAAGACCGAAAACATTGGCTGAACGCAAGTTCAAAGACGATGTTCCGGACGACGTAAAAGGAAAACGTTTGGAAGAAATCATTGCTTTGCAGTTGGAAAGCTCAGCTGCTTCCCATAAAAACCAGGTTGGTAAAATCGCCAAAGTATTGGTGGAAGGACCATCCAAGCGTTCGGAAGAACATTTCTGCGGAAGAGACGGAAGAAACTCCATGGTTGTATTCCCGAAAGGAAATGCCAAGAAAGGGGAATACGTACTGGTTAAGATTACCGATTGCACTTCTGCAACATTGATCGGAGAATTAGTAAACCACGCTAACTAAGACAAAGATGAGCAATATGTCACTTCAACAAATCAAGCAGCGGTTCGGGATTATCGGAAATGCTCCGCAACTGAATCGTGCTTTAGAAGTTGCAATGCAAGTGGCGCCAACGGATATTTCGGTTTTGGTGACCGGGGAAAGCGGAACCGGTAAAGAAATCATTCCACAGGTCATTCATCAGCTGAGCGCGCGCAAACACAACGAATACATTGCTGTGAACTGCGGAGCGATACCGGAAGGAACCATCGATTCGGAGTTATTCGGTCACGAAAAGGGATCTTTTACCGGAGCAACAGGAAGCCGCCAGGGTTATTTTGAAGTAGCAGACGGCGGGACTATTTTCCTGGATGAAGTTGCCGAATTGCCGATGCAGACACAAGTTCGTTTGCTTCGCGTATTGGAAACCGGTGAATTTATCCGTGTAGGTTCCTCCAAAGTCATCAAAACAAATGTACGTGTAGTTGCGGCTACCAATGAAAATATGCAGCGGGCCATTCAATCCGGGAAATTTCGTGAAGACTTATTATACCGATTGAGTACCGTTCCTATCCCGCTTCCACCTTTGCGCCAGCGCCAGGAAGATATTTACCTGCTTTTCCGCAAATTTGCCAGTGATTTTGCAGAAAAGTACCGCATGCCTGCGGTGAAATTGACGGGAGATGCCGTTGAATTACTAAACGCTTACCATTGGCCGGGAAATATCCGCCAGTTGAAGAACCTGGTAGAACAAATCTCGGTTATTGAGCAGGAACGCGATATAGACGGACCGCGCTTGCAATCTTACTTGCCGCAGGCTGAAGAATTTTTCCCTGCTGTTGTAGGAGCCCAGGAAACCAAGATCGATGAGCGCGAACTGATGTACAAGTTCCTATTCGACATGAAAAACGATTTGAACGAATTGAAAAAACTGGTTGTTGAATTGTTGAACCACCAGGGAGATTTCAGTTTGTCGAACGACCAGGCAGCAGTTGTGAATCGTTTGTACCACGATCTCAATCATGGAGAACAGCGCATTTTACCTTCGGCTCCCGTCGTCAAGACCGAAACAGCCAAACCGGTTGTTTACGATGCTGACAACTACCGGGATGAAACCGAAGATATTGAGATCCACGAGGAAGTTCAGGAATCCCTTTCACTGGAAGACCGCGAAAAGGAATTGATCCAAAAAGCACTGGACAAACACCGTGGACGAAGAAAATACGCAGCCGAAGAATTGGGAATTTCGGAACGAACTTTGTACCGCAAGATCAAAGAATACGATATCCAGGGATGAAAAGACTAGCAATTGCACTTGTTTTATTGGCCGGCTTAACAAGCTGCTGGCCGAAAGGTTTTATGAATCCAATGGATAAAGTTTCCATGCCGGAGAACTGGAAGAAATTCTACATTACTCCATTGGAACTAAGTGCAGCAACTGCTCCGTCGAATTACCCGGCAAACTTATCAGAAGCACTTCGAAGCGGGATACAGAACAATACCCGTTTAAAATTAGCTTCTACCATAGATGATGCAGAAGTAAAGATAAGCGGAACTATCTCTGGTTATAATACTTCTCCCATTGCTATCCAGCAGGGAGACCTTGCAGCAAAGAACCGTTTAACAGTTTCAGTTAATTTCACTATTATTACACCTAACAAAGGTTTGGAAAAAATGGAATTTACAAGCTCGCGTTTCGCCGACTACGAATCAAACGAACAATTGGTAGACGTTGAGACCCGCTTATTGGAATCTATTAACCAGCAGGTGGTACAAGACGTAGTCAATAAACTGTTATCCAATTGGTAATGCTGAATACAGAACAAATAGCCGAATTCATCCTGCGACCGGAGCTCATGCGTTCCGAGGACGTAGATGTGTTGCGTGAATTGTCTGAAAAACATCCTTATTCTTCAGTCTATTCTTTATTGTATTTGCAGGGAGTTTCCCGTTTCCAATCCATTCATTTGGACGAAGCACTGCCCAAACAGGCTTATAAATTATCCGATCGTGCGCGTTTGTTCCATTTACTTCATTCCGCTTTTGAAGGTGAAGCACTTATTGAGCCGACAGCAGACTTACCAGTCGCCGTCTCTCAGGAGAATGAACCCTTAGACGATCAGTCACTGCTGATAGCTACTGAAGTTGAGAAAGAGAAAGCGAGTGAAGCAACCGAAGAATCCGCAGAAGAGGCGATTAACATTACGGAAACGCTGCCGATTATTGAAATTGTTCAAGATGACATCCCAGTAGACGATCAGTCGCAACTGATCGCTACTGAAATTATTGAACCCGAAGAAAAGGACATTTTTGATTTCGAAACGGTTGCAGCTACCTTATCACAAGATTACCTTGTTCAAAGTGAGAATGAGAATGAGAATGAGAATGAATCTGCAGTAGAAGAATTAAAATCACAGGAAACTGCAGAGGAAGTCATCGAAGAACCTTATATCGAACCACACTCGCAGAATGATAGCGAGAAGGAGAAGGAAGAAGCTGAGACAAAAACAGCATCTGTTTCTCCGTCAAATTCGTCGGAATCCAAACGGTCATTTACAAGCTGGCTGAAAGCAGGAGATCATTCAGACGAAGAGAAAGCAACACTTCATGAAAAAGCAGAAGCACCAAAAAGTACCAGCAACGCTTCTGCGAAGGCACAGGAAATCATCGATAAATTCATTGAGACTAATCCGACTATGCCAAAACCAAGGGCTGAATTTTATTCCCCTTCGAAAAAAGCAAAAGAAAGTTTGGATGATGAGCGCATCCCGGTTTCGGAAACTTTGGCAAAAATATATGCTGCGCAGGGGAATTTTCCAAAAGCAATTCATGTTTATCATCAATTAAGTTTGGCATTTCCAGAAAAAAAGAGTTTATTTGCACTCCAAATTGAAGAATTAAAGAAAAAAATTACCTCATAAAATGATAGCATTAATTTCAATTTTACTAGTATTAGCAAGTATTTTATTAATCGTAGTGGTGTTTGTACAGAATCCAAAAGGAGGAGGTTTATCTTCTGATTTCGGTGCTGCTCAACAGCTTGGTGGCGTACAACGTACGAATGATTTTATCGAAAAAGCAACATGGACACTTGCAGCTGTAATTTTAGTAGCAAGTATCGGTTTGACAAGTTTGATGAAACCTGCAAAAGTAAAACAGCCTGAGAAGCAAGAGCAGACCGGTGGACAACAAGTTCCCGGAGGAGGTCAGCAAGGTGGAGCTCAAGGCGGTCAGCAGCAGCGATAATCAATCGATTATAAACGTTTTTGAAATGTCAGTATGTCACAACATACTGACATTTTTTATTTATGAACTTATGTAAAATGAAAAATTGACATAATTCGTACATTGGCACAATCTTGGTCAAAAAAAATCCGTCAAATTTTATCTAAAACGAATAACAATATGTCAACAACATTCAAACCTTTAGCAGACAGAGTGCTAATTGAGCCTGCAGCGGCAGAGCAAGTAACAGCAAGTGGTATTATTATTCCTGACACTGCAAAAGAGAAACCGTTGAAAGGAACGGTAATCGCGGTTGGACCTGGTAAAAAAGACGAACCGATGGAAGTAAAAGTGGACAACGTCGTTATTTACGGCCAATATTCCGGTACTGAGATCAAGATCGACGGGAAAGACTACCTGATCATGAAACAAGGAGATATCTACGGAATCATTGGGTAATCGATTCAAAAAGTTAAACGGGTTCAAAAAAGGTTCAACGTATTTAAACTTTTGATTCCGATAGCTATCGGAATTTGAACTTTTGAACTTTTGAACTTTTGAACTTTTGAACTTTTAATTAAAAATAATTCAGACATAAAAAAATGGCAAAGCAAATTTATTTTGATGTTGAAGCTCGTGAGAAGCTTAAAAAAGGAGTTGATTCATTGGCAAATGCGGTGAAAGTAACTTTAGGACCAAAAGGAAGAAACGTGGTAATCGGGAAAAAGTTCGGAGCACCACAGGTAACTAAAGACGGTGTTTCTGTTGCTAAAGAAATCGAACTGGCTGATCCTATTGAAAATATGGGAGCTCAGATGGTGAAAGAAGTAGCTTCCAAAACGGCAGACATTGCCGGTGACGGAACTACAACTGCTACCGTTTTAGCACAGGCTATCATCACAGCAGGATTGAAAAACGTTGCTGCCGGAGCAAATCCAATGGACTTGAAGCGCGGAATCGACAAAGCAGTTCTTTCTGTAGTTTCAGATTTGAAGAAAATCTCCAAAGAAGTTGGTTCTGACAACGACAAGATCAAGCAGATTGCTACGATCTCTGCAAACAACGACGAAACGATCGGTTCATTGATCGCTGAAGCCATGAAAGTGGTTGGTAACGACGGTGTAATCACTGTGGAAGAAGCAAAAGGAACAGAAACTGATGTTAAGACTGTGGAAGGAATGCAATTCGACCGCGGATATTTGTCGCCTTACTTCGTGACAAACACAGACAAAATGATCGCTGAAATGGAGCATCCGTTAATTTTGATCTACGATAAGAAGATCAGCAACATGAAGGAATTGCTTCCGATTTTGGAACCGGTTGTTCAGAACGGGAAATCATTGATCATCATCGCGGAAGATGTAGACGGTGAAGCATTGACCACATTGGTTGTAAACCGTTTGCGCGGATCTTTGAAAATTGCTGCTGTGAAAGCTCCGGGATTCGGTGACCGCAGAAAAGCAATGCTGGAAGATATCGCTATCCTGACAGGCGGACAAGTGATTACAGAAGAGCGCGGACTTACTTTAGAGAACGCAACTTTAGACATGTTGGGAACTGCTGAAAAAGTAGAGATTGATAAAGACAACACAACGATCATCAACGGAGCGGGACAAAAAGATGCTATCCAGGCTCGTATCGGTCAGATCAAAGCACAAATGGAATCCACTACTTCCGATTACGATCGTGAGAAGTTACAGGAACGTTTAGCGAAATTGGCTGGTGGTGTTGCTGTTCTTTACATTGGAGCTCCTACGGAAGTCGAAATGAAAGAGAAGAAAGACCGTGTGGATGATGCATTGGCTGCAACAAGAGCTGCAGTAGAAGAAGGAATCGTACCTGGTGGAGGTGTTGCTTTGATCCGCGCAATGGACGCATTGGACACACTAACAGGAACAAATGACGACGAAACTACTGGAATTGCCATCGTAAAACGCGCTATCGAAGAGCCATTGCGCCAAATCATTGCAAACGCAGGAGGTGAAGGAGCGGTAGTTGTTCAGAAAGTACGCGAAGGAAAAGCGGATTTCGGATACAATGCACGTACGGAGCAATACCAGAACTTATACGAGGCTGGTGTAATCGACCCGACGAAAGTAACGCGTATCGCAATTGAGAACGCAGCGTCTATTGCCGCAATGTTACTGACGACAGAATGTGTGATTGCAGATGAACCGGAAGTGGAAGCTCCGCATTCTCACGGAATGCCGGGTGGAATGCCGGGAATGATGTAATTATAAGATCATAAAACACGTAGGGCCGAAAAATTTTTCGGCCCTACGTGTTTTACATTAAATTTGCACCAATTACAGTTCTCTCCGCCGTGGCGGGGAGGGCTTTCCGATCCTCCTTCCCTCGGCTCAGCCGAGGATAGACAGGAACGACTATATATAGGTTCGGCAGTACATCTTTTTTGGATGACTGCCGAATCACTTATAATGCTATTTTTCCGGTTTTCAGAAACAGTTTTTTCATTTTCAGGTTCTTTGGTTCATCCAAACTCTCCAGGTGTAAAACAAGGATCGAATTTCCGACTTTTCTCAGTTTCAAGATACGGGTATGCGGCACTGTTGATGAAATAGCTTCCGGCAGATCACTCAGCATTCTGATCTCCTGTGAAGAAAGGTCTTTCAAACAAGGAAGGCATAACAAATCAGCATCCGATAATACAAAGTTCTTATTCAGGTCCCATTTCAACAAGCTGTTGTCCGATACTTTCAGTTTGGAGTTTTCATCCATCATAAAGATCTTCGAATCATTGGGAATTGCCGTACAGTACCATTCCCTTCCCATCAAATCTTTGTAAACACGGATATTGGGTGTTGGTGATTTTTCCAACTTAAATTCTTGTGATGGAAAATGCACAGTCGTTTCCAGTACATCGTAGTCTCTGTCAAGTTTAAATCGGCGCGCATGAAAGGTGTAAAACGCTTCTCTTGGCTCTGTCCAGCTCAATAACCAGCCTTCATTACCAAAATTCAAACTCACGGATGAAGCGTTCTTTGGGGATTCAATCACGGTCGAATAGACTTTCTTTTGGGAATAGTCTCTCAGGTTAACCGTCCAAACGTCTATTCCGGATTTACAATAATCGACTCCTTTATAATCACTCAATGAAAGCAGCGGAGCATCCCTGTCCTTAAAGGATGTTTTACTGATGCTGAAGAGCAATTCCTGGTTCGCATTCAATCCAATACACTTGAAATCGAACCAATCCAACACTTCCTTCTTTTTTCCGTAATCCGGATTGTATACATCTATCAGCACGTATTCGTATGAAACGGTGAAATCTTCCAGGTTTACAATACTCAGTCTCATGTACGTATTGATTCCTTTTGGTTTGAACGTTCCGGGATGTGTATTTGCCGAAATGGCGAAATAAGTTTGATACAGGATCATTTTCCCGTCAATGGCAGTAATGATGCCGGCATCCACATGGTTCGAATTATTGGAATACTCGTCCCAAACGCTTTTCACAACATGCTCCTGCTTTTCAAGTGGAATGGCTTTATACTCGTTGTTCCGATCCGGGAACATGTGCTCTATGTGAATGATATTATCAGCCAGGGTATAACGAACGTTCTTTTTTAGATCGAAAGCAGTACATCCACTTGTCTTCTGATCAGAAGTTCCTTCCATTTCTACGATTTCCTGGATTAAACTACGATCCAGCATTCCCTGGTTATTGAACTTAAAGCGGTAATTTCCTTCGCTCAACTGAAAAGATCCGTCTTCAAAAAGGTAGCTGCCAACCTGGTAAGGCGATTTATCCTTAAAAAACTCGGAGTTCTCTGTCCAGGTATTGGATTGCGCAATACAGAATGAGAATGAGAATGAGAGCGAGAATGAGAGCGAGAATGAGAACGAGAATGAGAGTACTGTCAGGAGACGCATGAATGGATTTTATATTAAATATAGTGTTTTTAAAAAAGGATTAACGAGAGTCCAGTAGTTGAAGTTTGTTCATCGGTGAAATTTCCTGAGAATTCTGATCGTTTCATGTGCTGAAATCGGGTTAGTTAGTACCTTTGCAGCAAATTCTATGCAATGGCAGACATTAAGGTAACAATTATCGACCGTGAAGGAGTTGAACACGTATTGGACGCTCCTACAGACATGAACATGAATATCATGGAACTTTGTAAAGCTTACGAACTTCCGGTAAAGGGTGAATGCGGTGGAATGGCTATGTGTGCTACTTGTCAGTGTTACCTGGAATCCGACACGCCTTTGGAGGAGCAAAGTGATGCTGAGCTGGATATGCTGGATCAGGCATTTTTCGTGAAGCCAAACAGCCGGTTGGGATGCCAGATTCCTATTTCGGAGGAAATTGACGGAATTGTACTAAGACTGGCACCGGAAGCGGAATAATTCGTGGTAATTCCTAATTACGAATGCCGAATTACGAATTAAAAATTCGAGTTAATGGATTTAATTTGTTTTCCAGCTTAGCATTCGTGCGTTGATTCCAAATCAGGAATTCGTAATTACAAGGTAAATGTAAGCCCGGTGCCGAAACTAAAGATCCCGAGTTGTCTTCTCAGATTGACTTTCGACCATATTTCTCTTCCGGAGAACCAATATTCGGACTCGTCCATGCGGCGGAATTTCTTTTTATTGAACTGCATGGCATATTGATAACGGAAACCGATGTGGAACAGCACTCTTTTTGTAATCGGGTAATTCATACGGAAGCCATACATGAAAACCAATCCTCGAAACTCTTCAGCACGTGAATCCAGTAGTTTTTCTTTGACTTGCATGGTCTGATCCGGTTGTTGCTGGTTCAGTAATTCAATTTCCAGGTCCCGCTGCGGGAATTGGATCAACGAATATCCGATCCCGATTTCACTAACAAAACCACATGGTACGCGGCTATCATTGAGTGCCACAAGTAGTTTGGGCATAAATACGGTTTCCCGGATCGGAAGGTATGCCACTTTTGCAGGCAGGTATTCGGCAATAAGTGTTCCGCTTGAGTCGGTGTAACCGCGTGTAATCTCGTCAATCGATTGCAGGTTCACTTTGTAAAACCGCTGAGAGAACTCTATCCCGAAACCTACCGGCTCGGTAATCGCCACGTTCAAACTCGCTCTGTATGCTACATCCAGTAAGTTGTAAGAGCTATTCAGGGTTCCGTCCTTTGAAACATATCCTTTTCGTTCCCCGAAGATATTTTGAAGCAGCGGAATCTGCCCCTGTCCGTCCAATTCCAGGAAAATCCGACGACCATAATAACCGACTTCCTGTGCATTGGAAAAGGAAGCGCATGCCAGCAACCAACAAAGAAGTATTTTTCTAATAATCATTCTTTGTTTGTTTTAATTGATGAAACATACCGTTCAAACGGGAACCGATACTGTGTTTTGAAGCTGGTTCATTGACATAATACGATCTGTCCAACACCAATTCTCCTGTTTTCAAATCCAGTACATAAAATTGCCAGTCGGAATAATGTCCTGAAAGGATTGCTATCGGAAAGTAAACCAATCCAACCGGAAGCAGAACGGTAAACAATGCTACATTTCCGAAATTCAGATCGGGGGAATACATGTGATGGTATTCCATAAACAGCAATTTCCCGGTTTTGAATTTTGAACGGATTCCGTTTAGATTCGGTACATCCAGGACAAAATAATCATTTTCATGATCTGCGATTGCGCGGGTTAAACTGCGCTGAAGCAGCGAATAGTCGTTCCAATCATCTGCGCTCAATGTTTCCAGCTGATTCAGGCTCAGACTTTTTACCTGAATGTCCAGATTTTCCGCATTGGAATAGATCTCCCGAAAGACCAAATCCCGCGTCCGGAATGTTTTAAACACATCGATTTCAGTTCTGTTGGTTTCAAAAATAGCCGGCTGAAAAATCAGCATGGAATCCATATCCAGATGAACTTCGTTATCATATTTGAAATATTCCGCCTCTTCCTGCTCGGCATCCGTCATGAGATTAAAATCATCATTGTCCTTATCCAAAAGGTCTTTTTTGAGGGCAAACTGCTTAAACTTTTTCACAAAATTGCTGTCGTGGATAATATCTGAAATTCCATACATGTAAAACTTCGTGGAATCAATCCCGAAATCCTCTGTTACACCTTTCGATTGATTTTCAATAACCGCATATTTATCCCATTCTACAGCATGCAGTTTGGATTTGGATGACGTATCCTGTTTCAGGCTTCTCAGGTAAGCCAGTGTTTCGGTGAAATTTCTCGACGAGAACTTTTCCGTCTCAAAATCGTCGCTTTTAACCAGTATTTGAATGGCCGCTTCATAACATTTCCGGGCAATACTATTCGTGGTATCCGATTGATAAACGTCATAAATATTGCGCAAGCCCATGACCAGCTTCCCTGTTTTAGGAAGTGCCGTAATGAACTGGTTCAGGATGGAAATCTGTCCTTCATAATAGCGCTGCTTTTTCCGGTTCGATGAATATGGATACGGGGAATATAAAGTCCTCTCTTTTTTTACCGTCAGCTTCATAACATCCAGCCAGGCCTGTGATTTATAGTTTTTCAGGAAGGCTGATTCCGGGTATTTTTTCTCCAGGATGTAAATAGCGTACAATGCTTCAACGGGTTCATCTTCGTATACTTTATTTAAAACGTACTCGAACCTGGCTACATCACGGATATAAAAAAACTGAATACTGTCTTTATATAGGATCTGCTCTTCCCAATTCTTGAATTTGCTCACCTGATCCGTTACCTGTTCTTTGCGTTTTGCTAAGTTCGGATGGGACATTAAATAATCATTGTACTTAAACTTTGCGGAGATCTCATTTCTTTTGAAGTCGAAATACATCTCCGGGACGTACATTTCAGTTGTATTGAAATAGGTTTTATCCAACCTCATCTCTTCAAACGGCAGGTAGGAATAAAGCAGTACATCAAATGTTTTGTTGATCTCACTTGATCTGTAACCCGCATCATGAACCATCTTAACTGCCAGTCGGTCCGCTTCCAGTTCATTTTCGCGGGAATAATTACTTAAAAATCGCGCTTTCTCATTATAGGAATAGAACTTTTCCCTGGTTGCATATTCGAAAAGATCTAACACGTGATGTTCCTGGTAATGGATAATCTCATGTGACAAAACAAATGCAAGCTGCGCTTCGGAGGTCAATTGAGCAATTAATCCGGTGGTTACAAATACGATTCCCTGCCTGGTCGAAAAAGCATTTGCGTCGGTGGAATTATATACATAAAAACGCAGTTTCCCTTCCAGGTCTGTTTCTCCGGCAATCAACTTATCTCCCAACTGCTGGACGTATTTACTGATGGTATCTCCGAAAGTAACATTTCCGGAACGCAGGATTTCATCTATCGAATAGTTGATCTGCTCAACAAAGAAATCCTCCTTATTTCCGTTCAGGGATTTCAGGTCCTCCCGGTTATCCTGCTTAATTTTTGTAAGTGTGGAAGTAGAAAAATCTTTGGGAACGGGACCTTTGCTTCGCAGTGGCTGATAGTTGTTGAAATCACTTTGTCCGATCGATTGGGAGACTACAATCAATGCACATATTAACAGATTTGTCCCCTTTTTAATCATTTAACGTTTTTAGGAAGTATACAAACCGGTATCGGTTCCATTTTGTGCTTATTCAGTCTGTTCAGTCTGCGATAGATATCCAGGACTTCTTTTTGACGCGGAGTCAGTGTTTCCTCATTTCCGCTGAAATCCATTGCCCACTCTAACTCGGGGTAAGTTGCTCCCATTTGGTCTTCATCCGAGCGTCCGTCTTCCCACAAACCGTCTGTTGGTTTGGCTGTCAAAATGGATTCCACGATATTTAATGCTCCTGCCAATTCGAAGACTTCTGTCTTGGTTAAATCCGCAATAGGACTTATATCAACTCCCCCATCTCCGTACTTTGTGAAGAAACCAACTCCAAAATCCTCAATTTTATTACCTGTTCCGGCAACGAGCAGTCCATGGGTTTGTCCTACTGCATAAAGCGTTGTCATTCTCAGCCTCGCCCTGGTATTTGCCATTGCAAGGTGATTGGCCACCGTATCTGCCGGAACTGTTTTCTCCAGCTGATGAAAAGTATCTGTCAGATCGATGGTATGTGCTTCTACATTTGCGAAATTAGTCTGCAGCCAGTCAATGTGTTCAGCTGCTCTTCCGAATTCCGCTTTCGTTTGACGGATTGGCATGTTCAAAACAAACACCCTCATTCCGGTCCTGGCACAAAGTGCAGAAGTGACTGCGCTATCCACCCCTCCTGATATTCCAATGATAAATCCGTTTACTCCTGCATTTAAAGCATATTGCTTCAACCAATTTGATATATAATCGATTACTTCTAGTTCTTTTTCCATAAATCTCGTTAGTAAAAATAAAAAAAAATCCCGTCCCGGCTAAGCCGTGACGGGATTTCTCAGAACTAATTCTGTATGTTTTAGAACAAAATACCGATTTTCAAACAAAACTGAGTTTGTGTCGTCTTCAAACCGAAATAGTCACTTGATCCATCAGCTATGCTGTTAGAACTTCCCGGATTTCTATTAAACAACGTTTTGTTTTTCCCACCACCTTCAAGGTTAATAGGAGTTAACCCGTAGTAGAACCCTAATTCAGCAAACAGCAACGTGTTCCCGGTAAAATTCCATTGTGCACCACCTGCCAAACCTAAGGAACAACGGATAAAGCTCACATCATTTCCGTAAGGTGTCTTCATTCCTTCCATTTCGGAGCTTGATTTCGTGTAAGATGACGGATCCAAAATGATATCGTCAATATCTGCACCGGTAACCGTGCCGCCACCAACAAGACCAAAAATATTCCCAACATCATTTCGCGTAGATTTCACCAAAAAGCTCGTTCTTGCCCCGAACTTTCCATAGTAACGGAAATCACCTAAGGCATTTGTCCGGAATGTTAACATGGTAGGCAAAGTAGCATAGATGTTTTTGTACTTTCTCCCAGTAAGCTCGAATACCTTGTATTTGCTCATGTTGTTAGGGTCCTCATTCAAATCCTCTTCCTGGATGATCTTACTATCACTATACAGGTAATAATTAGTCCCGTTCAGGGTATTCATGGAAACTTTATAGGACTCAAAATCGAATTCTAATCCGGTAGCAAATCCAATATTTTCATTGAAGTTGAAATTGATATTTAAACCGAATGCGTTCTGAACACCTACTCCATCTTTATCGATTCTTTTTGTACCTGGTTTTGTAAAGTTCAATCCCAGCTGGTAGGCGATTCCCATGTTCACTTTTTTCCCGGAATCATCCGCTTGTCCAAAAACGGCAGCTGAAAAAGTCACCGCCAAACATGTTACTATTAATCTTTTCATAAGTTATCTAAAAGTGAACCAAATATAGTTTCTTTCAATGAGACTAGAATGATTATTTTTGACCAATATGAAATTTACGCGAAAAACCGGAGCTCTTTTTTTAGCGGCAGCTGCCCTGCTGACAATCCAATCCTGTTCGGACAATCTGCAGGATGTAGATATCTCAAAAAGCAACTACCGATTGGAAAGTGTTCATTTGGACAGCATCATCACTCAAACCCCGGAAGAACAACTGGGTTCTGAAATTTTCAATTTGTCGCAAAAATACCCGGAGATCATCGACTACCAATTTTACTACTGCTACAAAACAGGGCTTCCAAAGGACACTGCTTTCCAGGCAAACTGGTTCGATTTTACACACAACCCTTATTATAAGCGCTTATCCAAAAGGATCCGTGAAAAATTCCCAAACACAGCCGCTTCTAAAAAAACGATTGAAGACGGTTTCAAACGCATACAAGTGCATCTGCCTGAAGCAAAACTTCCGAAAACAATCCTTTTCATGAACTCTTTCTTTTCGTCAAGTATGTATTGTACCGAAAACGAGATCGGAGTTGGATTGGAACGTTATTTAGGAGCTAAAACGGATGTTATCAAGGAACTCCCGGGGGATGTTTTCTACGAATGGATCAAAGAAGCCATGGAACCGGAATACCTGGAGCGGGATGCTGTTTGCGCATGGGTATTGACTCATATCTGCGAACCGGCGAAAGATGCCAATAACATTGAAGCAATTATTCAATGGGGAAAAATCCTGTACCTCACCAAAGCAGCACTGCCGGAGCAGGAAGAACACATTCTTTTAAGATACAACACCGCAGATTACGAGTGGGCTTTAAAGAACGAACGTAACTTCTGGGAATACCTTGTGAAACAAAACATGCTGTTTGCCAAAAGCGAAACAGACCAGGCCGCATTCCTGCAGGAAGCACCTTTTACTTCCGGACTTCCGCAAAAAGGACCGGACCGCCTGGGTCAATTCTTAGGCTATCGCATTGTTGCAAGTTATATGGAACAATATGATGTGACTTTGCAGCAACTGTTGGACAAACCATATAATGAAATCCTGGCAGAATACGAGATAGACGATTAGGAATCAGGAATTGCTGTTTCAGTTCGTTTCGAATCATTAATTTTGCGACATCATAACAAAAAGAAAAGATGGAAGAAGAAATAGTAAACAAACGATCTTCAATAACTGTACAAATCGGGCTTAACGCAAACAACTTACCTTTAGAGATGCATTGGTCTGCTGATGACGGCGGAATCAAGAATGCTCCGGCAAAAGCAATGATGCTTTCATTGTGGAACCCGGAAGATAACAACACGATGAAAATCGATCTTTGGACGAAAGATATGTCGATCGAAGAGATGAAACAGTTTTTCCATCAAACACTGCTCACTATGGCAGATACGTTTGAAAAAGCAACCGGAGAAACGCTTATCACGGAAGATTTAAGGGATTATTGCTACCATTTCGCAGAGAAGATGGATATTCTGCCTGAAAAATAGACTTTAAGACTTAAAGATATTAGGACATCAAGACTTCGATAAGGAGAAAAAGCCTTTGGGAATTCCAAAGGCTTTTTATATTGAATCAAGTCTTAAAATCTTAAAATCCTGACGTCTTGAAGTCTATTTAACCAATACCATTTCATCCACCAGATGCTTCGCACCACAGTAAACGTCCATTACCCACATCACATAGCGGATATCGACAACGATGTTGCGGCATCTGTTCGGGTCAAAGTAGAAATCACTCATGGTGCTTTCCCAGCTTCTGTCGAAGTTCAATCCCATCAGGTTACCGTTTGCGTCCAATACAGGTGATCCGGAATTCCCACCGGTGGTATGATTGGAACCTGTAAAGCACACCCAAAGCTCTCCGTTTTGGGAATAATTCCCATAATTCTTCGAATTGTACAATTCAATCATTCTTGGATCCAAATCAAAATCCGGATTACCGGTGTTGTATTTATCTATCATTCCTTTCAGGGTGGTATGCTCTGTGTAAGCCATGCCATCAACAGGCGCTGATCCTTCCAACAGACCGTAAGTTACACGCAAAGTTGAATTGGCATCCGGCCAGTTTTTTCCATCCGGGAACATCAGCAGTTTTCCTTCTACGAAATCTTTCAGTAAAGCATCCATTTCTACGTTGTAATCGTTTGACCCGGCTGCAATTTCATTACGCAACAGGGAGAAACTCTCCATAAACAATTTGTACCCCGGATCTTTTGCCAGTTTTGCAAATGACTTCTCGGTCAATTTACTCAGAAAAGCAACGTATTTCTCCTTGTTCACAAAAATCGACCTGGAGTAAATGTCAGCTGACAATTTCGGGTTGTTCAATGAAGGAATCATGAAACGTTTATCAAGGTAATTCTTAAAGGCGGGTGTCTGCACATCAAAAATTCCTTTGTCTACATTGACATCATAATTCTTGAAGAATCCGTCAGCACCTTTGATCAAATTCTGGATCTTAGCATCCACTTCGTTGTTCGTCCGATATTTCCCGTAATTGCGCTCCAGGTCTTCCATGCTTCTTGCCAAACGGAAGAACTCCGGCCCGACGAATAAATATTCCACAAACAAAGTGTAATTGTATTCGTACACACTTTTTTCGTCCACCAGTTTATTCATCCGGTCGATTAAAGGAGCAAATCGGTTCCATTCTTCCTTTGAATTTGCTTTTGCAATGTATTCCGCTTCGAATTTCTTTTTCAGGGAAACGGCATCCAGCTGTTTCAAACCATCGATCTGACCGATATATTTCTTCCACGCATTCGCAATACGCGCCTGCTTTGCCATGTATTGAATACGTGTCAAATCAGATTTGGTCATTGCCTCGTTGATCACAGCCAGGCTTTTCGTGCGCATATCGATTTCCATCGGGCGCTGCTTTTCAATGTAATATTTCAGGTTTCCGGAAGTAAGGTGTTGTTCGGTTTGACCCGGGAAACCATAAACCATGGTAAAATCACCTTTCTTGCGATCATTGAATGCTATTTTCAAATGTTTGATCGGAGTGTAAGGAACATTTTCAGTACTGTACGCCGCCGGCTTGTTGTCTTTCCCTGCATACACACGAAATACGGAGAAATCACCGGTATGTCTCGGCCAGACCCAGTTATCCGTATCTCCACCAAATTTTCCGATAGAGCTTGGAGGCGCACCAACCAAACGCACATCTGTAAACACCTCCTTCACCATCAGGTAAAAACTGTTTCCGTAGTCGAATGCCTGAACATCTCCCTGGTAATGTGTACCTCTTGTTGCATCTTCGATCAGTTTCTTCATATTTCTTTTCAACACTTCTCCGATCTTATTCCCGTCTTCCAATCCCTGGATACCGAACATCATTGCCTCTGTTACATCTTCAATACGCACGATTCGTGTAGCAGTCAGGCCGGCATTTGGAAGCTCGTCGCTGAATTGCTTTGCCCAGAAACCATTTTTCAGGTAATCGTGCTCTGTAGACGAGTGTCTTTGCACCGCATCCAATCCACAATGATGGTTTGTCAGCAACAATCCTTTGTCCGAAACCAATTCTGCAGTACACCCGCCTCCAAAGTGCATAATTGCATCTTTCAAAGAAGCGTTGTTTACCGAATAAATATCTGCAGCAGATAGTTTCATTCCTTTTGCTTTCATATCAGATTCAAAAGCCTGCAGCAACGAAGGAATAAGCATTCCCTCCTCTGCGCGAACAACAAAGCCCAAAAACAGGATAAAAGCGATCAAACAGTTTTTCATATTCACAATTTTGCCCAAATATACCAATACCCTGCCAAAATGGGTTGTTAGATTCAACCCTTTTTCGCATTTTTGCTATGTGGAATTTATCAGTTTGATCTTTCGACTGGGAGTCATTTTAGCGATTTTCAGTTTCATTTGGGGAATTTTAAAATTCGGTTTTGTATTGCTTCGGGGCGGTGTACCGATGTCTTATCCTTTAAGCCTGGCTTTTAAAACGGTACAATACCTGCTCATTGCAGATGTGGCTATTATTTTCTGTACGAATAACCCGAACGGGAACCTTTCAACTTCCATCACTACCGGATTGATCCTTTTGATGTATTTTATCGGTAAAGTACAGAACATGCAGTTCAAGGCCATGATGTCGATCCAAATCCAGGGAAGAGCTTTAACTGAAGGTGTCAAGCCAAAAATGGCATTGGAGTTTGGGATTGTTGCTTTGGCAATGGCGGTATTCGGCTTTTTGTTGTGGAAACCTGAATTTGCGGAGAACGCGATCTCAAGCTGGTTTTATAAGAATATCATTGATATTGAGGACACCCCGATTTTCGGGTTTATTTTTAAAGTGGTCGGATTCTTTTTCACTATCGGGATGCTTCTGCGGATGTTCAATGCTTTGAGCATGATCTTTTCAGGAAGAGCTTTCGGGAGAAACCGCGATAATGACGACCAACCTCAAAACGGAAATAACAACCGTCAGGATAATCACTTTGATGATTACGAGGAGGTGGAATAATTCCCCCGCAGAAGAGCGCGGAAGAACGCGGAATCATAGCATTATTCAATCTCACAGCAGAGCTTTTATTTTGCACGCAGAATTAATAAGCAAGGAGAACACCAAAACGAAGATAATTTGTGGTTTAAAATAAGGCTGTAAACTATATTCTCTTTAGTAAATCCAGGATTTGCGGAACGAGTAAATGGTTTCCGTCGTTTTGAATGACCAGGTTGGTCAGTTTCATTTTTTCTTCTTCGGGCATTTGGGCATTGAACCGGGATTGCACCTGCTCATCTGTTAACTGATCCCGTTCTTTGACCCTTTCCATCCTTACTTTTTCCGGGGCACTTACCAGGATAACAGCATCAAATGAACGGTAATTACCTGTTTCAAAAAGCAATGCAGATTCCTGGAAAAGAAGGTCAGATTTCTGACTGCTTACCCAATTTTGAAAGTCTTTTCTCACAGCCGGGTGAACAAGATTGTTCATCGCTGTTCTCTTGGATGAATCTTTAAAGATTTGAGCAGCAATATACGGTCGGTTCAGGTTAGAGCCAAGGTAAGCTTCTTCACCGAATAATTCTTTCAAGCCAGCAATCAGTACCTGATCTTCCTGCATGATTTCCTTTGCTCGCTGATCCGATGAATACACGGAATACCCCATCAACTGCAGCACTTTTGCTACCAGTGATTTTCCGGAACCTATTCCCCCGGTTATTCCGATTGTTTTTGGCATAAAACAAAAAATCCCCCGCTTGACCGGAGGATTCGAATTAAATTTCTTCTACTTCAATGATATTGAAAGGCAAACTGATAATTGCCTGGTAGTCCTGGCCGGCTTCCTCCATATCTTCGTCATCTTCCTCAAAGAACCAGTTCACAACTACTTTTGTTTTAGAACCGGAAATTGCTTCCAGCTTTTTGAACAAATCCAAAATACACTTGGAAGAAGAGGTATTAAAATATTCTAATTTAACATCCACGGATGTTTCTCCAATCGGATCTTTCCCGTATGCATCGATCCAATCGTTTAAGGGTTTGTAAAATTCCACTGAGTTTTCAGGAATAGAACGACCTTTCAACTCAAGTTTTCCAGTAGCGGCATCAAAATGGATCGAAGGTGTTTTTGCTGATCCTTCTAGGTGTAAATTTTCCATATTCTTACTTAATCAATTTTTATATTCAAGCAGAAAAAACTGTTCATATCGTTTATTGGCAAAAACTGGTACTCTAGTTTATTTCCTGATTTTCTTGCAATATCAATCATACCAAGACCTGCTGTTCCCTTATCGGATAACGTTCCATTGCTCAGCACATCCTGGTAATACTTTTTTAATTCGTCTTTGTCCATTCCATTGATGGTATCCAAGCGCTTTTCCAAATCAATTGCGCTTTCGTTATCGATGTAATTTCCTGTTCTAATGACAAAATGGTCGTCCTTCTTCGCAATCATGAACAAGGCCGATTTCACTTCAATCTTTGTAAAATTACGATCTTGTTCTTCATTTGAGTCAATATGGTGATACAAATTTTGAAGACACTCTACTAACACATTGAAAACCTTCTTCTTCAGCTTGGGAGATTCATCCATGTAATCCATTTTAGATTCCATAATTGAAAGAACTGATGACAGCAAATCCGACGTAACTACCCCTTTAAATGACAACAAGATATTTTCCCGTTCCATTGTTTGGTAAAGTTCGTAGATATCGTTTTTAATCATTGTAGTTTTCGAAGTGGAACAAATATAACAATCCTATCGAACTAATAGTGCTATTCGACGAAAAAAATGAGCAGATGGTAGAATTTTCAATTGGGATTAATAGCCTGAGTACTTGCCCAACTTTCAGACCTAAAACGCATGTGTTTCTGCAATTTTTTATACTTTTGCAACAATGATGCATTTAGACAAAAAAAAGGAATGGTTTTCCACATGGTTTGATTCTCCATTCTATCATGTATTGTATGATCAAAGAAACGACCAGGAAGCCAATGATTTTCTGACGAAACTTGTAGCTCTGCTAAATCCGGAACCAGGATCAAGCGCATTAGACCTTGCCTGCGGGGCAGGAAGACATTCCCGGGCGCTTGCTTCGCTCGGTTTAAAAGTTTCGGGTTGCGACTTATCACCTAATAGTATTGAGGAAGCTAAAAAGCATTCGGACCCGAGTCTGACCTTCTTTGTCCATGACATGCGTGAAAAACTGGATGCAAATTATCAATACGTTTTTAACCTGTTTACCAGCTTCGGGTATTTCGAAGACGTTTGTGAAAATGCTAAAATTCTGAAGAGTGTATACGATGCATTAGTCGACCCCGGAATACTGGTAATCGATTTCATGAACGCCCACAAAGTAGTTCAGATCATCCAAAATCAGCGCTTCCGCCAGGATATAAAAAAGTGTGACATTGTATTCCACGTAAAGAAAGAAGTTGTAAACGGCCGCATCATTAAAACAATTGCCTTCGAACACGATGGGAAATCCTATTTCTTCCAGGAAAAAGTGCAGGCACTGGAATTGAGTGATTTTGAAAAATTATTAGCTGATGCTCATTTTGAGATCGTTCAACTAGCCGGTAATTATCAACTGGAAGCTTTTGACCTGGAACAATCCGATCGTTTAATCCTTATCTGCAAAAAGAAATGAGCGAAATCATTACCACCATTTTCTTTTTGATCCTGTCTGTTATCATTGGCGGAGTATTGGTCGTTTTCCTGGAAAAAAAGAACCAAGCCCGATTCATTAAACTTTCACTTGCATTCAGCGGCGGGTTTCTTCTGGCAATTGCTTTTATCCACTTTTTACCGGAACTATATGCCGAACAGCATACCTCAATCGGGGTTTGGGTACTTGTCGGGTTCCTGGTACAGCTATTCCTGGAATATTTTTCAGGAGGAATAGAACACGGTCACATCCATGCACATGCCAACAAAAAAATACCATACGGACTATTGATCTCTTTGAGCATCCACTCATTCATCGAGGGAATTCCTTTGGCAAACAATGCCATTCACCAACATACTCATACACACGAGCATTTAATCGGGCATCACCATAATTCGCTTTTGCTTGGAATTATTTTACACCAGCTCCCGGTTGCCATTGCCTTAATGACCTTGTTGAGACAATCTCTGATCAAATCAAGTACTTCGTGGATCCTGCTGATTGCTTTCGGATTGATGACTCCTCTCGGACTGATCTTCGGAAAACTGATCCCAATGGATTCTTCGATTCCGTTTATGGACATTTTGCTGGCATTGGTTGTAGGGATGTTCCTGCATATTTCAACGACTATCATTTTTGAGACCAATGAGAACCACCGGTTCAATCTTGCCAAGCTGACAGCTATTTTGCTGGGTGTGGGATTGAGCGTGGGGCTAATATAAATAATAGAGTCAAGAGCCAGGACTTCGAGAGTCAGGACCAAAAATTGAAAATGGAGAATTGAAAAGATTTAATTCCTGTTTTGAATTTTGAATTTTGAATTTTGAAATCCGGATAATTTTTAATTTTACCTAAAAAAATCAACTCATGAAGATTCTTTTCTTTATTATACTAATCATTTCAGGAATTACCATTTATTCCTTCAAATCATTCGAAATGGAGTTATT
This sequence comes from uncultured Fluviicola sp., assembly GCA_966248825.1. Lineage (GTDB taxonomy): Bacteria > Bacteroidota > Bacteroidia > Flavobacteriales_D > Crocinitomicaceae > Fluviicola. The sequence continues at coordinate 55,073 of CBINBC010000014.1, read as the reverse complement.
AAACGGTGGCTTTTCCTGGACCATGTCCAAATTGCTTCCTTATGTAACAGCGGTCATTGAAGGTCTTTTGCTAGCTTACACTTTCGGCAAAGGATTTAAATTTAAACCGAAAGTCGTAAAAATCCTTGCCGTACTTCTTCTTTTTGCGTTACCATTCACCACTGCATTTGTGCTACACCCTATCTACGAAGGTGATTTCAGTTCAGAAGGAACAGAAGTAAAAGCAAGTGCCCTTAAAGTGGATGAAAAATACGACCTGCTTATCGTTACTATTCCGGATTGTCCTTTTTGCCTGGAATCTATTTTCCGGTTGAAGCAGATCAAAAAGCGCAATCCATCCGTGAAAATGCTTTTCTCCGTTTGTACAACGAACAAACAAAAATTGAGCCTGTATAAAGAGCTCATTGCCGGTGATTTTGACATCGCACTGGCTGAAGATATTGACGCATCGGTTAAATTGGCTACGGGGCCGGACGGAGTTGGACATTTCCCGACTTTCGTGCAGGTAAAAAAAGGACTTCCTGTCTATAAATGGTCTAACGATCAGTTTGGTGCAGGAGCTTTGGATGAGTTTGAATCGGGAATTAACTAATTGAAAATGCAAAATTGACCATTGAAAAGGAGGGGAACCGTTGAAACAACAATCCTCCTTTTTAATTTTACATGATCAATTCAAAAAGGATGTTTTTCATAGCCGGTTTTAGCATAGCGTGTTTTCTGCTTCTGCTTTTTTATTCATAACAAAAAAGGAACCTACGTATTACGTTCTTGTTACCTGACTCGCCCTCATCGCACCGAATAGACACATATCTATCCGTATATTGAAAGGCGGTTACGTGAATCTTGGAGGTGTAAAATCTATGCCTTTCGTACCAAATCTTCCAAACAATCAATGAATCTCGGATGATCGTTGGAACTTGGAACCAGCTGTACTTTTTCACCACCATGTTCTTCAAAGATTTCCTGGTATTCTCCACCAATCTCGATCAATGTTTCCAAACAATCTGCAACGAAAGCCGGACTGAAAGCCAATACGCGTTTCTTTCCTTCTTTTCCCCATTGTTCGATAATCTTGTCGGAAAAAGGATGGATCCATTTCTCATCCAAACGCGATTGGAAGCTGACGATGTATTGATCTTCCGTTAAACCCAATTTAGCAGCGATCAAACGGGTTGTTTCATAACTCGTAGCTTTGTAACAGAACTTATTATCCTCCGTGATCTCTTTTTCACAATCGTGGTCTTTGCACAACCCGGAATCGTATACTTTATCAACCTGTCTTTCCGGAAGTCCATGATAAGAGAACATAATCTTATCGTAAGAAGCAATATCAAATTCTTTGGCTCTTTCCACAATCGAATCAATGTAACCTTCGTGATTATAGAACTGGGAAATGATCTTAATATCCGGAATGACCCACCATTTCTTGATGATTTCCATGGCTTTATCAATGGCAGAACCTGTTGAGGCACTTGCATATTGCGGGAACAACGGAAGTATGATGATTTGTTCGTAATTGGCCTTGCGCATGCGTTCCAGCACCGATTCCATAGAAGGATTTTGGTAACGCATAGCCATTTCTATGGTTACATCTTCAGAATCAAATCGTTTTTGAAGCAACCGTTTTACTTCTTCGGTGTAAGTTAAAAGCGGTGATTTCCCGTTTCCAAGATCCCACAACTCTTTGTAGATCTTAGCAGATTTCGGGGTTCTGAAAGGAACAATGATACCGCGCACCAATAACAAGCGCGAAAAGAATGGAATATCAATAACCCGGGGATCCATTAAGAATTCTTTCAGATAGCGGCGCACATCGCTGTTTTTAGGACTATCCGGGGTTCCCAGCTGAATCAACAATACTCCAATTTTTTTGTTCATCTTATTTGTTTAAAGGCTTCACAAAAATAAGTAAAAGTGAAGAACGGGTAATGACAAATGTCATTCTTTCGGTATATATTAACCACATAGAGCACATAGGTCACATAGTTTTTTTGAAAACACTTGCTTTTGCCTTATGTGTTCTATGTTTCTATGTTGTTAAAAAACAAAGCCCTTCCGGGTATCCGGAAGAGCTCTCTATTTCATGTTGATTCGAATCTTAAATATGCAACGCTCTGTTATCAGTTGCTGCCAAAGCTGCTTCTTTAATTGCTTCGGAGAATGTTGGGTGTCCGTGGCAAATGCGAGACATATCTTCTGCAGATGCGCGGAATTCCATTGCTGTTACCGCCTCCATGATCATATCAGCTGCACGAGCCGCAATCATGTGAACTCCTAAGACCTCATCGGTTTTAGCATCCGCCAATATCTTAACAAATCCTGCAATGTCCATAGAGGCACGTGCACGACCCAACGCTTTCATCGGGAATTGACCAGCTTTGTATTCTACTCCTGCAGCTTTCAATTCTTCTTCTGTTTTACCAACGGAAGCAATTTCCGGCCAGGTATAAACAACTCCAGGAATCAGGTTGTAATTAATATGCGGTTTTTGTCCTGCCAACTGTTCAGCAACCATTACTCCTTCTTCCTCTGCTTTGTGCGCAAGCATTGCTCCACGAACAACATCACCGATGGCGTAAATATTCGGTACTGCAGTTTGCAAATGGTCGTTGACATCGATCTGACCGCGGTTATTTGCTGTTAAACCGATATTCTCAAGTCCTAACCCATCCGTGTATGCTTTACGTCCAACGGCAACCAGGCAGTAATCCGCTTCTAAAACAACTTCTTCATTTTTCTTGTTCAAAGCTGTTAATTTCACGCTGTCCCCCGTATTTTCCACTTTTTGGACCTTGTGTTCCAAATGGAATTTGAACCCTTCTTTTTTCAGGATCTTAGTCAATTCTTTTCCTAAAGAAAGGTCCATGGTTGGAAGGATATTCGGTGCAAATTCAACCACTTCCACTTCTGCTCCCAAACGAGCATAAACAGACCCTAATTCCAAACCGATTACTCCACCTCCGATCACGATCATGCGTTTCGGGATCTCAGTCATTTTCAATGCTTCCGTGGAAGTAATGATGCGTTTTTTATCCGGTTCCATTCCCGGGAAGAAATTAGGCTTCGAACCGGTAGCAATAATGGTATTTTTTGCAGTAATATTTGTACTGTTGCCATCAGCATCTTTGATTGCAATCGTTGTTTTATCAACAAATGAACCTACTCCCTGGTAAACAGTCACTTTATTTTTATCCATCAGGAACTTAACTCCATTGCACGTTTGAGCCACAACTTCTTCCTTACGGGCAATCATTTGTGTGATATCTGCTTCTACATTGTCAACTTTGATTCCGTGAGTTGCAAAGTTGTGCTTTGCATTGAAGAAATGCTCGGAAGAGTCCAACAAAGCTTTCGAAGGAATACATCCAACATTTAAGCAAGTTCCTCCCAGAGTTGGGTATTTTTCGATCAAAGCAGTATTCAATCCTAATTGTGCACAGCGAAGAGCAGCCACATATCCACCAGGACCGGAACCGATAATCGCAACATCAAACGTACTCATAGTTTCAATTTCTAAAATGTGGGATAAAGGTAAGTATTAATTGAAAATGCGAAATGCAAAATGTAAAAGAAAGTGCATGTAATCCCTAAAGTCAACCCGGATTTCAACACTTGGCTTTATGACCGAAGCGCACTCCTGAAAACGCGAATTAAAATTCACTGTACCAGGCAAAATGCTTTTCAAGGATTTGTTCTTTTTCCGATCTCAAAAACTGCAGGTATGCCTGAGAAACAGCCGACATTTGGTTAAACATGAATTATTATTAATGTATGCTATCTATGGAACAGCAGCCTTAAAGTACAAATAAATGTTAAACATCATTTCCTTTCAAAATAATAGTAATACATTCGTAAATAATAGTATTACTATCAAAATGATTGTTCAATTTAAAATTGCTCAACCGGAATGCACTTACTTGCGGGATCCCCAGGAAACCAAACTGGGACTTTCGATCATGCAGCACAGTATTCTTTTGATCCACGAAATCGGTTTCGAACGCTTTACCTTCAAAAAGCTAAGTGAGTCGATAGGTTGCACCGAAGCCAGTGTTTATCGTTATTTCCAGAGTAAACAGCAGTTGCTTCTCTTTCTCTTTTCCTGGTACTGGGGCTGGATGAACTACCGGGTTCAACACGAAATTACCTCTTCAAAAACAAGCTTCGAGCGGTTGGAAAAATCAATCTCATTATTAATCGAACGCAGTTTGGACGATCAACGAACACCATTTATTGATGAAGCAAAATTGCAGGAAATCATCGAGCAAGAGGGGGTAAAATCTCTGTTGACAAAAGAAGTTGACAACATCAATCAAACCGGTGCATTTGAAAATTACAAACAATTGGTAGGATACCTGGCAGAACTGATCCAGCAAATCAATCCGAACTATCCTTATCCGAATATGCTGATCACTACAATTATAGAAGGAGCTCATTTACAGCATTTTTTTGCGGATCATTTACCACGTTTGACTAACAGAAGTAAAAATCACGAGTCAATCGGTTCATTTTATCTCCATTTATTAACCTCTTCATTACAGACCAATGAAAAAACCGGCTATTAATCCTTTGAAACATTTGAGTGACCTGCTCAAACTGGAAAAATCAGATATTTCAGCGCTCTATTTTTATGCGGTTGTAAGCGGAATCCTGAGCTTGAGCTTACCACTGGGAATCCAATCAGTTATTCATTTCATACAAAGCGGACAGATAACTACCTCTTGGTTCCTGCTTGTTCTACTTGTAATTTCAGGTGTTGTACTGACTGGAGTAATGCAGATCATGCAATTGCGGATCACCGAAAATATCCAGCAACGGATTTATATCCGTTATTCTTTTGACTTTGCTCATCGTTTTCCCCGGTTCAATCGCCAGGCACTTACCGGAAAAATACCCGTAGAACTTATGAATCGTTTTTTTGACGTCATCAGCTTACAAAAAGGATTTTCAAAAGTTTTACTGGATTTCACCTCGGCCCTTTTACAAATCACCTTTAGTCTATTAGTCTTATCACTTTACCATCCTTTCTATATTGCCTTCAGTTTTTTATTAATAGGATTGCTCATAATGATCTTTCGACCGATTATTAAAAAAGGTCTGGAAACTTCTTTAAGAGAATCCAAATACAAATATGCAAGTGCTTATTGGCTGCAGGAAATTGCACGGGCAGATTGGAGTTTTCGGTTGATCCCGAATGAGACCCTTTCACTAAACCGATTAGATGAACACGCAAATTCCTATCTAAAAAGCCGGGAAAACCACTTCCAGATATTATGGAAACAATTCATCTGGATGATTGCTATCAAGGCCTTGATAGTTGCTTCACTTCTTGGACTTGGAGGTTACCTGGTTATTTCACAACAAATTAATTTAGGGCAATTCGTAGCCGCAGAAGTGCTCATCTTGTTGCTATTGGGAGCGGTAGAGAAAATCATTCAGTCACTCGAAACACTTTATGATGTATGCACTTCCCTTGAAAAACTGGAACAGGTAAGAGAAATTCCGGTCACATTCGAAGAAAACACCTCAGAAGAAAAGGTCAGTATATTCCCGATGGAAATGATCGCGGTAAACCAGGCAGAAACCAAACCTATCATCCGTATTGAAAAAGGACAGAACATGCAGCTTATAGGCAGTAATCAATTAAAGATCAACACTTTTTTGCGCCAGCTTATAGATCCCACAGTTGATGAAAAGTACACTCCGCGCTGGAATTTTCACATTCCGAATGGAAATCAGCTCACTTCCGGGTTCAACCAGATCGGATGGTTTGCCAAGGGAACTCACTTGATTGAGGGAAGCCTGATTGAAAACATACAATTCGGAAGAAAGACTGTTTCGGAAGAGCAGGTTATCGATATCCTGAACATGGTAAAACTTGCCCACTTATACAAGGACCAACCAGAAGGTTTGGACTTTAAGATCAGCAAATCGGATAAATTCTTGTCGGAAGAAGAACGCGACCGTTTACTGATTGCAAGAGCTATTGCCAGTGATCCCAATCTGTTGATCATTTCCTTCATAGGCTCTCCGATTTCAACCGATGATCGATTGGAACTGATTGAAGTCATTCGAAAAAACAAACCGGAAACGACCTTTATTATCGCAAGTGAAAACCCGCTTCTTTTAAACTGGAATAATATCGATTTTAATGATTTAGGACTATGAAACGATTCGAATCTTACACCTCCATTCAAACGGTCAAAAAACTAAAGACACCTCTGCGTTGGCGAAGATTGAGCATTTATTTTTTCGGACTGTTACTGATTGTTCTATTCTTACCCTGGACCCAGAATATCGATTCTCCGGGCACCGTTACAGCACTCAGTCCGAATAACCGTCCGCAGACGGTTCATTCCATTATCGGTGGAAGAATTGAAAAATGGTATGTGCAGGAAGGGCAATTCGTAAAAAAGGGCGATACCCTGGTTTACCTGAGCGAGACCAAGAGCGAATACATGGACCCTGCGCTAATTGAGCGTACAGAATCCGCTATGCATTCAAAAGAAAACAGTGCTGAATCTTACATGTCCAAAGTACAATCACTCGATAAACAAATTGATGCGTTGATTGATAATCGGGTATTAAAACTTCAACAGGCACGGAATAAAGTAAGGCAGTCACAACTCAAGGTCACCTCTGACAGTATGGATTACAAAGCCAATGAAAAACAGCTCGAAATTGCAGTCAAACAATACGAACGAACAGAAGAATTGCACCGTCAAAACCTGAAATCCCTTACCGAACTGGAAAACAAACGATTAAAAGTACAGGAAATGGAAGCAAAGGTGGTGAGCCTGGAAAATAAGTTACTCGCATCACGCAACGAATTGATCAATGCCATCACTGAAATTCAGTCCATTGATGCGGATTACCGTGACAAGATTGCAAAAAGCGAATCGGAAAAGTCTACTGCACTTTCCAGTTTATATGATACGGAAGCAACTGTCACGAAAATGCAAAACCAGATCAGCAATTACAGCATTCGGTCCGGGTATTATTACGTGACTGCACCTCAGGACGGATACATTTCCAAAGCACTAAAAAACGGTGTAGGAGAAACCGTAAAAGAAGGCGCTGAACTAGTAAGTATTGTTCCCAATTTGTCTGATTTTGCGGTGGAAATGTTTGTTTCTCCGGTAGATTTACCATTGGTTCACCTGGGCAATGAAGTACGCCTGCAGTTCGACGGATGGCCTGCCATTGTTTTCTCGGGATGGCCCATGGTGAGTTATGGCTCTTACGGAGGAAAGGTCGTTGCAATAGATAATTTTGTCGGACCAAACGGAAAATACCGGGTCCTGGTTGCTCCCGATAAAAAAGATCATCCCTGGCCAAAAGAACTGCGCATGGGAGTTGCAGTAAAAACGATGACTTTACTCGACAACGTTCCCATTTGGTATGAATTATGGCGAAAAATCAATGGATTCCCTCCGAATTATTATTTACCCGCTGATCCGGCAGCAAAAACAAAGAAATCATGAGAACTGGCATTCTGATTCTGGTTTTAGTTAGCTCTATGAGCCGGGCGCAAGATACCGTGATGCAATTAACCTTGAACAATTACTTGCAGCAGGTAAAGGAAAACCATCCGGTAGCTTTGGTAGCTAACAACCAGATAGAAATGGCTGAAGTGTTTATTCGACAGTCAAAAGGAAGTTTCGATCCTATTCTGCTCGGAGGAATAGATCAGAAATATTACAACGGCACAACTTATTACAGCACCCTTTCCACCGGGATCAAAATTCCGACCCGTTTAGGAATAGATGTCAAAGCCATGGGAGATTGGAATCGCGGGACGTACTTAAATCCTCAAAATCGTGTTCCGGACGCAGGGTTGACTTATTTGGGTTTCGAAGCTCAATTGGGAAGAGGCATGTTTACCGATGAGCGAAGAACTCAAATAAAACAAGCGCAGGTAGCACTCAATCAAAGCTACGTAGAACGGCAATTAATCCTGAACGAGCTCCTTTACCAAGCCGGACAGGCATTCATTCAATGGCAGGAACAAGAAGCCCAGTATCAATTGGCAACAGAAGGACTCACCTTTACCGAAATCCGTTTCGACCAATTACTGACAAATGCAGCACTAGGAGACCGTCCTTACATTGATACCGTTGAGGCATCTGCACAATTATTTCTGCGCAAAATGGAAGTGGAACAACGCAAATTAAACCTGCTCAATGCAAAAATTGCGGTTGAAAATTTCCTTTGGGAAAAAGGGAGACTTCCACTTCAATTAGATCCTGCGCTTATCCCTGAACCCCTGATCATCAATCCACCCAACGGACTGCTTGCAGATTCCAGCGGAACACATCCGGCAGTGCGCTATTACGATTGGAAATTAGCTGATTTAAGTCTGGAACGCAGACTGAAAATAGAGCAGATCAAACCGCAGCTGAGTGTCAATTACAACCTGCTCACGCCTGCACCGGATTTCATTTCAACCAACTACATGTGGTCCAATTACAAATGGGGAGCCACTTTTTACATACCCATTCTACTGCGAAAAGAACGCAATAGTTTAAAACTGACCCATGTAAAAATTGAAAACACGCAATTGGAACAACAAACCAAACAACGTGAATTGCGAACCAAACAACTTCAAATCCGGAATGAGTGGAACACCGCTTTTACGCAAGCAAAAATGGCAGAAACCATTGCTTCCAGGTACCGTCAATTAGCCGATGCAGAACGAACTCTTTTCCTCAATGGAGAAAGTTCCCTTTTCCTGGTGAATGCGCGGGAACTATCTTATTTGAGCGCACAGGGAAAATGGATTGAAACCTTGTCGAAAACGAATAAATTGAATCTCTCGGAGCAGTTTATCACTGGAAAGCTGGGGCTTTAAACAGTTTAACTATTCATTATTTAGGTTCTGTTTCTGAGGATTTATTTTTAGGTCTCAGATACCAATACAAGCCTGGTCTTAAGGTAACTCCTCCCCAACCAACTGAATAACCTTCATAACCTGCTAAATTCGATTGCATCAAAAAATTTAAATCCAGGTGAAAATACATTCTCGGAGCAAACCTGAATTCCTGTTTAATTGAAATGTGAGGCCCCAGCATTATGCGTGAAGTCGGGTAAACCGTTGAATTCATTTCATGTTTTAATTGGTCATTCGAATCGTAATACCATCTTCTGGTGTATTTATAGGATAACAAAGAGCCAATTGCAAATCCGGGTGCAATGAGCAGACGATACTTCTCATGATGAATGATGGGAATGTGCCATTTCAATCCTGTATTGAATACCTGAGACCGATAACGACTCACTGCATAAGTGGAATCATACGAATACCCTCCGCTGTAGCCGTCTCTGGAATCACTCGTGTAATTGTATTCGGTATACTGCAGGTAAACTTCCAGTCTTCTATTGGCCTTTCCTTTCTTCTTGATGATGGTGCTCTGTCCAAGCTCGTAGGAAATTCCTTTGCGGCGGTTCTCTCCTGCAAATGCAACTCCCATTCCGCCATATATACCAAGCTGAACACGCGGGGTTTGTTGGCTTTTGAGGATAAAAGGGATAAAAAGCAAGGTTGTAATAAGTGTTTTCATTGCGTAGTTATTTTCAGCAAAACTACTTCTGACACATCTATTGAGAAAACGGCAAAATCACACTCATTTTAAGATAGTTGCGAAAATCCGTACAATTACATGGTAGTAAAAGTGAGAATCTTCCTGAAGAACGGGGTTGAGGACACATCAATCATTCATATTTCCTGCAACTTGTTTTTCACTTCCTGTGCAAACGAACGCGAAATCGGCAAAGACATTTTCTGCAGAATCACTTCAGTGGATGAAAGTTTCTGGATTTTAGTTTTATTGACCGCATACGAGCGATGAATCCTCAGAATGTAATCACTATTTAACTCGGAAAGGATGTTTTCCAATGAATTACGGACTACAACTTTCCGCGACTGGAGACATAATTCCACATAATTCCCGTCGGCTTTCAGGTAAATGAGCTCGTCCAGGTTGAAGTACTCCGTTTCATAACCGTTCTTCAACGCCAGGCTGACAATCTGCTCTTCCTTAAACCGCTCAATAACCATGGAAAGATTCACCATCAACTCGTTGATTCGAATCGGTTTGGTAATATATCCATCCGGTTTGGTTTTCAGTATCCGGGTAGTAGTTTCCATGTCCGCATGGGCAGTAACATACATAAACGGAATGTTGAATTCATTGCGAAACCGCGATCCAATTTCCAACCCGTCGTATTTTTGCTCCATCCGGATATCCAGCAAGGCAATGTGCGGCTTCCAAAAAAGAACCGTGGAAAAAGCATCTTCTTTATTGTGAACCATTTTTATTTGTTCATAACCCAGCTTAATCATATGATCCTTTAGGGTTTCAGTGATGAGTACGTCGTCATCCACAATCAATATTTTGATTTGTTTCTGTTCCATATTACAATTGAAAAATCAACACATATTTGTATCCTTCATCCCTGGAAATTCGGTAATTTCCGTTAAGCTGACGGGAAAAAATATCAATTAACCGCATTCCCAAACCAAATCGCTCACTCGTGTTGGTTGTTTCTTTCTCCGATCCGTTATCCGATACTTCGAAGTGGTAATCCAAACCTGTTTTTCTTAAAGAAATCCTGAATTTCGGGTCGTCTCCCTTTCTGAAAGCATGTTTGACCGAATTGGTAATTAACTCCGAACAAATAATCCCGATTGAAACCACCTTGTCAATCGGAAATTCAACATTCTCCACATCCACCTTAAATTGCATAGGTACACTCTGGTCAAACATTGTTTGAGATAAATTAACCAGTCGTTCCAAATATTTCTGAACAGAAACACCCATTCCCTCTTCCTCGATATAAAGCATTTCGTGTACAAGAGACATAGCGTCAATCCTGCGGCTAACATCATTTAAATTATCGAATGAATCTCCCGAATCAGTTAAAGCGCTTTGCATCTCAATGATCGACCGTACAAATTGCAGGTTGTTCTTAACACGGTGATGTATTTCCTGCACCAAAATGGTTTTCTGTTCATTTTGCCTGGTAAGTTGCTTGTTGGCAATCTTTAATTTTCTCCAGAGATAAAACAATCCTGCCAGTGCCGAAACAACAATCAACAATGCAATTCCAAAAGTCAAAATGCGATCATTTGCAATGGATAATTGCCGTTGTTTTTCTTTTGCGCGGTTAACTGCTTTTTCATTTTCACGGCTCAAACGGTCGTTTTGATATTTTTCCTGGATATTAGTGATTTCCGAGTTCATTCTCACCTGTAATTCACGCATACTGTATTCGTGAAAATCAAAGACTGCTTTGTACGCCGATTCAAAATCTCCCATAAAATGATATGCGGTCGCTATCTCCTGGTAGATACTGCTTTTAGGACAATCCACCTGAAAACTATCAATCGTTTGAAGCATTTTTTCATACTCCTTAAGCGCTACTTTAGGCGTCAACCGATAATTATGCGTCGCCACCAACAGGCGGTTCAATTTAGCCCGAATTGCATCCCGGTAATACCCCATTTGCATCCAGGAATTTTCAGCATGTAAATACGATTCGATCGACTGATCCACTAGTGACAAGTTCTTAAATGAAAATCCCATTTCATTGTAGGAAATAGCCATCGCATTGAAATCGGCTGCCTTCTGTGCAAATTTTAGAGCCTTTTTTGAAAATCGAACAGACGCACGTGGCCGTGCCGTTTCATTCAAGACGGCTGCATACCGGTTGTAGAGACCATTCCATATTTCAGTATCATTGACCCCATTTTTTTTTGCAAGAAATGTGAATTTATAATAATACTTTTCTGCTTCCGGATACTTGGCCAACTTCCTGTTAAACTCAATAATCTCAACACCGCATGCAATCAAATCCTTAAAATCCCGTAATTTCCGAAAGGATTCTTCAGCCTTCAAAAAATAGTACGTGGCTTTGTCGTTCTTATTCTCATACTTGTAAGTCTTTGCATATTCCAAGTATAGCAAGCCCAATGTTCTCAAGTCTTTTCGATCCAACGACTTTTCGAAATCCCGGATGACATGTTCCGATGAAATGTATTGCGAATTGAGGTTATAAGCATTCACCAATGCAAGTAATATTTGTACATTGTGAGGAGAGTTGTGCAGTTTCTTTTCCTGGATTTCTACCGCTTGCTGCAGGGTGATATATGGCCTTCCGCAGAAGCCATGACTCATCCAACAAACACCAACAATCAATAAGATCCATTTCATAGTTCTAATCTACTAGAAAACTTCAAAGTAAGTTTTTTTAAAACAACAAAACAGAGGACTTTCTTACAAGATCCTCTGTTTTTTTTAGTAATAAATCAATTAATTAGTTTTTCAGTACACGCCTTACGAGGGTTCCGGTTTCATGAACCACCTTTAGGAAATAAACTCCTGACTTGAAAGAAGAAAGATCGATTATACTTCCTGAAAACACGATTCCATTGGTAATCACAGCTCCCTTTGCATCTGTCAACTGATAAGCAGCATTCTCCAGGTTGGTGATCACAGAAAAAGTGCCAGAAGTCGGATTCGGATAAATTTCCAATTGAATAGCCGCCAGTTCATCCAGGGACAAATAATTAAATGTCAGGCAATCGGACTCATCGAAACAACCGTTCGCATCGGTAATCACAACAGAATACTGTCCCACAACAACAGGAGTATATGTTTGCGAAGTTGCTCCGGCAATCGGTGTTCCTGAATTGCAGTCCATCCATTGGTAGGAACTTGCCGAATTAGCAGAGATAGTGCCATCATTATTGTCGGTAGCCAACGCATTCGGATTCGGGTTAATCGTCAAATCCAGAGTAACCACCGAATCACAACCGTTTGCTGCTCCATTGGCAATGGTATAAGTAGCCGTATTGTTGGAAGTACTATAGGTGTTTCCATCGATCCAATCATAGGACCCACAAGCAGTTTGAATATCCGTTCCGCTAGCCGGCTGAAGAATTGTTAAATCCAAGGTTACGATAGAATCACAGCCGTTTGCTGCTCCATTGGCAATGGTATATGTAGCTGTATTATTGGATGAATTATATGTATTTCCATCGATCCAATCATAGGAACTGCAAGCAGACTGAATGTCTATTCCGGTTGCAGGAGACAGTATGATAACCTGCATTTCCAAACGCTCACTCTCGCATCCGTTCGAATTGGTACTTGCCACCCAAAAAGACAAGGTATCAGCAGCAGTTGTTGCCGGAGTTGGAGCTGTAGCGGATCCCGTTCCGCCGAATTGACTACCGAACCATCTCAACCCGGTACCGTTGGCAGTTAAAGGACTCGCTGTTTCATTCTGACAGTAGGTAACTGCTCCGGAAGCCGCAGTAGGCATTGAAGGAATGACAACCCCTCTTAATACCTGTGACCCTGAAGCCCAATTTGAATTATTCCCGTCCAAAGTAAAATTCATTAACGTACCATTTTGCGGAGACGCTGCAGAATCAGCCAAAGTGGTTACTCCTGCATTGTTGTAATTGCCTATTCCCTGGTTAAATTGATAATAGCGAATCAAATTAGGCTCTGTTGTTGCTATCTCACAATCCATTCTTCTGTTAATCGCCTCCGCAGATAACTTGATATTCCAAATACGGAATTCCTCCAGGGCACCGTTCAGGTAGTTCCCTCCGCCTCCGCCTAACCACGCACCCAAAGAGGTTGCAGTAACAGTCAAGTCATTCGGAACCATGAAGTTGCCTGGTACAGATTGATCCAGCACCCCGTTAATATATAGTTGAGCAGATGTTCCGTCAAAAGCAACTGCAACGTGATTCCAGGTGCCGGCGGTCAAAGTGCCAACTCCATTTATTATAGCAGAATTTGTCGACTGATAGATTACATTCCCCGAAGGGTTAATTGTAAAAATGGCGTACGAATTTTCAAGGTCAGACTGCTTGGAACAAATTGTTTGGTCTGTTCCAAGGGCATTTAAATACACCCAGGTTTCGATCGTACCGGAAGGCAAATCATTAATGGTTTCTGGATTGAGATTAACATAATCATCCGCCCCGTCAAATTTAAGATGCGTACCAGCAGGAAGTACGTTTAGGGTGTAGTCCTCAAATTCACCGTAATTTCCGGATGTGCTGCATGAATTCCCCGGACCGGCCGCACTCGCAAATTGACACATCACCCGCATTCGTGTAGCCCCCCCTACTGCAGTCAAAGGAATTGTTATGGTTATATTCTCTGTACCGCCAAAAAGTGTAACATTTCCGTTTGAAAAAAACTCCCCCGGATCTGTGAAATCAAAATCCAGGTTCCAGTCCACAAAAACACCAATCCCCTGCTGCAAATCAGGATTTAAACTGACAGAAATTGTTGCAGTGTTTCCTGCGGTTAATGTGGTACTTTGAGCCGTGTAATCTCCATAAGATCCGCCGCTACATCCACCGGGATTATTGATTGTTCCGAATGCCACATTACTGATGTAATCGCCAGCCTGACAACCATGTGTCCCGGCGTAAGGTGCACAATATTGACTGTAAGCGGCTGTTCCAACCAGTAAAAGCAAACAGGTAGTTAAGTAATTTAATTTTCTCATTGTTGTAGTTTTGAATTCTGACACAATGTTCAGCATTCAAAAACAATCCCCTTAAATTTTGGGATGAAATGCAGGATTTTGGGGTGAATGACACGATTTGGAAAGGTAGATTTTCGCAACAATTATTGACCGTGCAATTAAATACCTGTTTGATCAGGCTTTACTTCCTAAAAGTATCGATTTTCGCAAACCGGCTAATTGCAATCCAATGCTATAAATCAAAAATATGCTTTTCGGCATGGTAAGAAGATCGAACCAACGGACCACTTTCCACAAAACGGAAGCCCATTTTCAAGCCCAGTTCACGGTACTTGTCGAAACGTTCAGGAGTTACGAATTCAACAATCGGCAAATGTTTGGGAGTTGGCTGCAGGTATTGACCTAACGTAAGAATATCTACTCCAACGGCTCTCAAATCTTCCATCGTTTCAATCACTTCTTCGTCTGTTTCACCCAAACCGAGCATTACACCGGATTTGGTACGCATCCCTCCTTTTTTCAAGCGGAAAAGAACTTCGAGACTGCGGTCGTATTTTGCCTGGATACGCACCTGTTTGGTCAGGCGGCGAACCGTTTCCAGGTTGTGCGAAACGATCTCGGGAGCCACATCAATGATCTGCTGTAAATTTTCCCATTTTCCGGCAAAATCAGGAATCAGTGTTTCCATGGTTGTCCCAGGACTTTGATGACGCACAGCTTTTACCGTCTGCACCCAGATCCCGGCACCGCCATCTTTCAAATCATCGCGGTCTACCGAAGTAATTACGGCATGCTTGATTTGCATGGTCTTGATAGAATGGGCTACTTTTCCCGGTTCGAATTCATCTACCGCATCCGGTCGGCCGGTCTGAACCGCACAGAAACCGCATGAACGCGTACAGATATTTCCCAGGATCATGAACGTGGCCGTTCCTTCCCCCCAACATTCCCCCATATTCGGGCAGGAACCACTTTCACAAATGGTGTGCAGTTTATGTTCATCTACCAAAGCCCGCACTTTCTTGTAATTCTCACCGATCGGCAATTTTACGCGCAGCCAGTTCGGTTTCTTAATGCGAACTTTATTATCTGATGTTGTAATTTCTTCTGACATAGTCGTGCCTTTCCCCTATTCAAAAATTCAGTACCTTTGGTGCTGAGAAAATTGGTTCTACAAAAGTACGAAGAACAAATAAAACAAGTTCAAAAAGTTTAAACCAGTTCAAAAAGTTCAACGTGATAAGAATTCAATTCAGACCGGGAATTGAGCTAACCACGAAGCAAACATTTGAACCTTTTGAACCTTTGAACTTTTAAACAGATTTAATATGCCAACAGCAACAGTAAAATATCTCGGTGGACTGCGCACAGAATGTACACACCTTCAGTCCGGGACGGTGATCCATACCGATGCACCGACAGACAATCACGGAAAAGGAGAAAAATTCTCACCGACGGATCTGGTAGCAACGGCTTATGCTTCCTGCATGATCAGCATCATTGGAATTTACTGCAATGAGCACGGTCACCATTACGAACATGGCTCTGCGACGGTCACGAAGATTATGGAAGCAAACCCAAGAAGAATCGGAAAACTGGTCATTGAGATTGATCTGAGAAACAACGGTTGGGATGAAACAACTATTGAAAAGGTAAAACGTGCCGCCCTGGCTTGTCCGGTTGCAAAATCAGTTAGTGAAGATATCGAACTAGAAATTACATTCCATGTATAATAAGAAAAACGACCGCGAAGAAAACCGCGGAGGATTTAATCGTGACAAGCGCAATTTTGAACGTAAACCGAAAGAAGATCCTTCGGATATTATTTATGGGATTCGTGTAGTTATTGAAGCGATCAAAAATGAAGTAGAAATCAACAAGATCCTGATCCAAAAAGGAATTGACAAAGATTTGTTCGAGGAATTGAGAACGGTATTAACCGGGAAAGATTACCAGCTGCAGTTTGTTCCGGTTGAGAAACTAAATAAGCTAACAGCCAACAATCACCAGGGAGTTATTGCTTTTACTTCTCCTGTTGAGTACAAGAACATTGAAGATTTGTGCGACCAATGGCTTTCCGAAGGGAAAGAACCTTGTATTTTAGTTTTGGACCGGATTACAGACGTCCGGAATTTCGGAGGTATTGCACGTACGGCAGCTTGTATGGGGGTTGATGCAATTTTGATCCCGTCCAAAGGCAGCGCACTTGTTTCTGCAGATGCCATCAAAACTTCTGCCGGAGCATTGCATACTATTCCCGTATGTAAAACCGACCTATTAAAAAACAGCCTGTTTTATTTGCAGCAAAGCGGTTTCCAGATTGTTTCCTGTACGGAGAAATCCAAAGTTTCTGTTGAGAATTATTCGTTCTTCGGTCCGACAGCGATTATCCTGGGATCGGAAGAAGACGGTATTTCACATGATTTATTGAAAATGTCGGATGCGCGTTTATCGATTCCGATGGCAGGCGATATTTCTTCCCTGAACGTAGGAGTAGCAACCGGAATGATCCTATACGAGCGATTGAAACAAGTTAAGGCTGCGAAATAATTTTTATTTTAACGCCTAGATTAAATCCACCTAATGAAAACAATTGAAGACTTAAAGGTTGAGAAAACCTTTTACAAAAGAGAGAAGGATGTTTTTGGAAATGTAACTATTGAAGCATTTTCCTGTTTTGGTGAAAGAGGTTGGCACGATCAATGGTCGAAAACTTACGTGGTGAAACGATCTGAAAAAATAGAACTACAGCGCTTACTCGGAACATTATCAAGTAAACAGGAAGATTTGCTGGATTGATTATAAAAAGACATTAGACCAGAGACCGAAGACTAGAGACTACAAAAGTCTTTTGTCTTCGGTCTTTCGTCTTTTATCATCTCTACAAATTTGTTCCCCCCGAAACTTCGATGCGCTGTCCATTGATCCAGCGCGATTCATCCGTACACAGGAATGCCACTACATCACCGATATCATCCGGCAAGCCCGCTCTTCCAAGTGCCGTTGCATCGGCTACCATTTTATTGTAATCGGCATTATCACGCACTGCTCCGCCGCCAAAATCCGTTTCAATAGCTCCTGGCGCCACACAGTTTACACGGATTTTACGGGATCCCAACTCTTTTGCCAGGTATCTCGACAATTGCTCTACAGCTGCTTTTAATGACCCGTAAACCGAATAACCTGGTGCTGTGAAGCGTGCCAAACCGCTTGAAATGTTTACAATTCCTCCTCCGTCATTTAAGAATGGAACGATTAATTGAGTCAATAAAAACGGTGCTTTGAAGTGAATATCCGTTAATGAATCAATGACTGATACTTCTGTTGCGCCCAATGGGGTTGGCAAACCAATTCCGGCGTTGTTTACCAAAAAGTCTATTTTTTCCGCATTGAATTTGCTCTTTATGGTATTTTTCAATTCGCCAACAAACGCTTCGAATGTTTCGGCTTTGCTAACATCCAGCGGCAGAGCAACTGCTTCTGCTCCTTTGGACTGAACTTCTGAAACGACCTTATCTGCCTCGGTTTTGTTTGTGTGATAAGTAATAACAACATTGATCCCTTTTTCTGCCAATTTGTTTGCCATACTTCTTCCGAGTCCGCGGCTTCCTCCTGTAACGAGTGCTAATTTGTTTGTTTTCATGTATTTTAATTTGATGAAACAAAGGTATAGCCCGAATCAGGCGGTTTGTTTGCATGAAGCAATCCAAGAGTTGCAAAAAACAAATAATCATCAATTATGAATACTTCAATTATCACAAAAGCAACTTTTCAACCGTTTGATAATTGATCATTAATTCCGGAAGGAATTTGGGGTGATTTGTGTTTGCTTGCGGAAGAAATTAGAGAAATGCGCCACTTCTTCAAAGCCCAAACAATAACCAATCTCGGAAACCGTCCAGTTTGTCTGCTTCAATAAGATCTTTGCTTCCTGGGTAATGCGGTG
This sequence comes from uncultured Fluviicola sp., assembly GCA_966248825.1. Taxonomy (GTDB): domain Bacteria; phylum Bacteroidota; class Bacteroidia; order Flavobacteriales_D; family Crocinitomicaceae; genus Fluviicola. The sequence goes on along the minus strand of CBINBC010000014.1, from coordinate 36,616 downwards.
ACCAATCACTTCGGTTGTTGTTTTTCCGGTGTTTTCCTTCAACACCTTATTGAGGTGATTGACATGAACCGCAAGTCGATCGGCAAAATCTTTAGCCGTTCTCAAGCCAATTCGCTGCTGATTCGATTCGATGGGAAACTGACGCTCCAACAACTCCACAAATAAAGAAGTTACTCTTTCCGAGGCCGTATGTTTCGGGTATAAAACAGAAGCTGGCTGCAATTTTTGTCCTAAATGAATCAATTCCATCACATAATTCCGGATCAGATCGTACTTAAATGCATAATCCGAAGACTGCTCTGCCTTCATTTTTGAAAAAACCGTTCGGATGTATTGGTATTCGCTTTCGGACAATTCAAAAACAGGAACGCTTCCCGGACTGAAAATCGGCAGTTCATCCAATACAAATCCGGTATTTGCCCTTGTTATAAAATCCGTACTGAAAACACAAAAAACCGCGTTATGGTCTTCGTCTTCGGAAGTATAATTATAAGGAACTTTCGGAGTAGCAAAAAGGAGTGCATATTTTTCAATGTCAATGACCTTATCTGCATATTCAGCCATACTTTTCCCCGAAATCAAGCTAATTTTGTAATACAAACGCCGGTTGTAGGGCATTTTCCCTTTCTTTCCGTTGTTTTGTGCCAATAATTCGTTGGTATCAAATACATTGAACTGACCCAGCTCCTTACTAATTCCTTCCGGAACTATCGATGAGCCATTGAGATTACAGATCGACTGATAAAATTCTTCCAAGCTTAGGAACTCCATAAGAGATAAATTGCAAAATTCAAATATACGGAGATTAATTATCAACTATGAATTTCAAAATTATCAAGGGATTCAATTAGCTACAACAGGGGTTAACCTTCTTGATAATTTTTCCATTGATAATTCATTTTCCCAGCATCATCGCACGAATATCTCTCACCGGAGCGCTTCCGTAACCCAGGAATTTCTCGTGGAATGTTTTAAGATCAAATGCCTTTCCCTGCTTTTTCATCCATTCCTCTCTTAAACTGCAGATTTCAGTGAAGCCTGTAAAGTAGCTGCATAGCTGCACCTGACTTAGAGTCGCTCGTTTCCATTTCCCTTCGGCTTCAGCTTGTTGCTGATAAGCTTCATTGATTAGTAAATTCATAGCTTGCTTTTTGGTGAAATTCAGGTTGTGAACCGAATAATCTAAAATCGTATTACAAGTCGTTCTTAAATTCCATTTGTAGTACATCAACCACATTTCCGGGCTATTGTTTCCGTAACCGTTTTCCAGCATCATTAGCTCGGTGTAAACCGCCCAACCTTCTACCATTGCTCCGTTCCCAAAAATCGATTTGATGATACTCGGTGAATTATTGCTATAGACCAATTGGGTATAATGCCCGGGAACCGCTTCGTGAATATTCAGTATTTGCAAAACGTAATCGTTGTACTCCCGCAAATAACTTTCCGATTGTTCGGTCGGCCAGCCGTTCATGCTTCCTACATTATAATAAGTATTCCCGTTCTTATCATAAGGTCCGGGGGCAGAAATGGAAGCCCCTGCTACTCCCGCCATGTAATCCGGTTCCCTGCGAACAACCAACGGTTTTTTCGGGTCCAGGTAGATTAGCTTCTTATCCCGCACAAATTTCTCCAGCTGCGGGATTTGTTTCTCGATATCTTTTTGAAAATTCTCCGGCGTGGTGTGCTGCAAAGAAATCTGGTCGATCAATTGCTTCACCAATACATATTCGTCTTTTGGCATTGGTTTTTGCCCCATATGCTTATTCCAAATACTGCGTGAAATCTTCACCATTTTTTGATGCAGTTCCTTTTTGTGTGCCAAAGCGTTTTGATAGATTTCTTTAGGATTTTTATCCGACTGGATATCAAACTCGAATTTCTTTGCATACAATGCACTTCCTAAGCGAAAACTTCTCGGATTCGGGTTAGGCATTTTTTCAAGCCAGTCGGCAAATCCATTGATTGCCTTTATAGCCGCTTTACTCCTTTTCAGCAATGTTGCTTTTTCACCGGCGGTCAACTTACTTTTTTCCAATGCTGCAGGCAGATCGGTAGAAAAAACCGATAATCCTCCGCGGTTTTGCTCAATTGCCAATTGGGTATGCTCCTTCGTTGGATTCCTGATATTCTTTTTTGCGGCCTCGTAATATGCCGGAACATTTTTCAACCGAACGGAAAAGTTTTTTAAACGCTCATCCAGCGGAGCGTAATTATTCCCCAGCATTTCGGCAAACCCACCGCAGACATTGTAATTCGACGGATTCCACTCCCCCGATCTCAGTTGTTCACGTTCCCAATTGCTTCCTTCCAAATAGTTGCGCATTAGCTTCAGGTCAATTTGGTTTGCTTCCGAAAGTTCATCTGACTGGAATTGGCTGAGCTGCTCCAATTCCTTTTGCACAAATTGACGCTCTTTTTCTTCCCGCGCTTTATCCGGAACTACTAAAACAGAATCGTACTTATGGAAACCCGTACTGCTTGCCCATCCGGGATTCATTTCCCATAACCGCAATACAAAAGCTTCTTTGTACTTGTCAAAATCAGCATCTGTTTGTACTTTTTCCTCCTGACAAGCAGCCAGAACACCAAGAAACCCAAAGAAAAACCATTTTTTCATTCTGAAAATTTTTAGAGTAAGCATACGAATTATTAAAACTTCTTCCGCCAAATTTTATCCGAAGCATCCAGGTATTCCGGAAGTGCCGCCGAACCGTACCAGGGAATTAGATCGTAGGCTAGTAATCCGGAATTCACTGCCGGATCCGTTTTCAACAAGGTCTCAGCTTCTTCTTTAGTCGTAACATTAAAAATGAACAAACCACGGTAAGTCAGATCATTCTTGCCAAAAGGTCCGGCAACGATTAATTTTCCTTCATCCACCAGGCGCTGGATATTTGCCATGTGACCGGTAAAACAGCTGTCGATGTATTTTTTATCTGTCGTTGTATTGGTTCCTGTTTTCAATGCGACGAACATGTAACTTTTCATTCCGTAATCGTCGCCTTTCAGTTTTTCTGCAAGTACTTGATCGTAATTCGGATTATCCGTTATATTGTTTTCTTTGGTTACAGGAACAGCAGGATTTGTCTTTTTCATTGTAAAGCTAAACCCTTTGTTTTTTTCCCCCAGAACCTGAACAAAGACTTCGGTGGAAGAAACCATTTTATAACAGATTTTTTTAGGAAAATCGTGTTCTTTATTCTCAAAAATGAATACAGAATCCGAAGCAGTTAATTTAAACTCTACCGGCTTTCCATTATTCTGACCAATGACTGTCGGTATGTAGAATGTCCCGTCCTTTCGTTCTATCAAATCCAGGTATTCACTGACTTTTATTTCGCCGTTTTTAACCTGGTAAGAGTATCCTTTCATAGAAATAGCAGAAAGTTTATCCCAGTGTTCGTATGAACTTCCATCCTCCGAAAGCCAGGTTCCAACCAGGAAGTCGGGGAATTTGTTTTGCGCGAAAGTAAAGCTGGAAACTCCAAGTGCTAAGAAGAATAAAACCTTTTTCATAAGTACAAATCTGTTTTTCAAAAATAAGGAATTAAATGAGGAATCATTTGTCAGTTTTTTCCCACGGACGAACGCGGAGGATCACGGAGATATTTTTGGTTTATTGGACTTCGCGAGTATAGTCGAACTAGAAAATCTTCAATAAACAAATACCACCGTTAACTAATTCACCGGATGATCTCTAATTTTTGATTTTATATTTGATTCATTCAATATTTAATCCAATGTCTGCCATCCGAAATATTCGTTTTTCACTTCCCTGCAAGGAGAATATCAACGATATGGACTCTTGTGGGCTTGAAAAATACTGTAAGACTTGTGACCGGAAGATTATTGATTTTCGGAACAAAACGCAGGAGGAATTAGATCTTCTAAAAAAGAATAACACAAACATTTGCGGAATTTTCTCCGAGAAGCAAGTAGTGAAAGGATACGAACGTTATTTCCAATTGGCCGCTGCAACCGTTCTAACTGTTGGTTTAAGTGGTTCTTTTCAAAATCTATATGCACAGCAAGAAGAAGATCCGTTTAAACTTCCTGCTACAAAATCAAGTGGAGCGGTTTGCCCAACAGTCCCTAAGCAAATGGACATAGTCGGAGTCATCATTGATGATTCTCCGGAATATCCCGGAGGATGGGCTGCAATGAAAGATTTTCTCAAAGAAAACATCATTTATCCGGCCGACAGCGTGGAAGGAAAGGTATATGTTTCATTCACAGTTGACACGGCTGGACATGTAACTGATGTCAGGATCAAGAAATCATTAAGTCCGTTGGCTGATGCAGAAGTAATCCGTGTAGTAAAACTGCTGGTATTCAAACCGGCGCTTCTGGAAGGAAAACCCATTCATTCAAAATTCTCCCTTCCGGTTACTTTTAGCCGCGAAAAGAAGAAATGACTTAAGCCTCCACCATTCCTTTACTCGCCATGCGATAAGTATGTGACGAAAAAATGTGTCTGCGCGCAAAACGCTCCGGTGTTGCACTTTGATTCAGTTTCTTGTAAACATTGTTTGGAACTCCAAAATACTCGAACACCTGTCCGTTGAGGAAAGTCACTTTTAAGGTCAGGCCTTTGTAGTGATAATCCGCAATCATGGAAGTATTGATTGTTTCGGTGTATTCCTCCAGGTTTTGCTCCAAAGTTTCCGGTGCAATACTTACCAGGAAATGATACGCATCGATGATTTCCAAACTTCTTTTCTCAGCTTCTGCTTTTTTCGGATCTTCTTCCTGGAATTTATCGGGATGCCACTCTTTAACCAATTTGCGGTAAGTTGTTTTCAATTGAGCCAGGCTCATTTCCTCTTCTATGTTGAAGAGTTTTTTGTATGCTGCTATTCTTTTCATTTTTTTAGACTTTAAGACATTAAGATTTTAGGACATTAAGACTTCAATTCTTTGTCTTTCTTTGATATTTTAATAGAAACGGAATCAAAATCCGTGAAGATCGAGTTGGTCGGTTTCTTCGAACGGGACCTGTTTTCCCATTTTCTTTTGAATGATCTTAAAATGATGTTCATCTGCCGGAGACACAAAAGTCAGGGCTTCACCGGTTGCTTCTGCCCTCCCTGTACGACCGATACGATGCACGAAATCTTTGGGAGAACGCGGTAATTCGTAGTTAATAACGAAAGGTAAAAATTCGATATCGATTCCGCGGGCAATCAAATCCGTGGCAACCATTACTTTTAAATGTCCGGCTTTGAAATTGCGCATCACGCGCGTTCTTGCATCCTGGCTTTTCTTACTGTGAATGGCCTGCGCATCGATGTTATTCTTCCGCAATTTTTCCACCACCTGATCAGCCTTGAAAGTAGAACTAGTAAAAACCAATACCTGTTTCATGTTCCTGGAACGGATCAGGTAACGCAACAGAGGTCCTTTTCGTTCATCGGAAACACGAAAAGCGGTTTGTTGGATCAGGTCAATGGAATCTTCCTCTTTTTCGATCTTCAATACAACGGGATCATGCAGCACCAATTGAGTAATATCGGAAACCTTGTCGTTTAAAGTCGCGGAAAATAATAAGTTTTGGCGTTTTTTGGGTATCCATCCCAAAATACGTTTCAATTCCTCCTGGAAATCCAGGTTCAGCAATTTATCCGCTTCATCCAGCACCAAGGATTTCAATGTACTAAGCTGGATTGCATTGGATTCTGCCAGTTCGATCAAACGTCCGGGAGTTGCAATCAAAACAGAAACGCCCATCATTGCTTTCATTTGCGGATTGATGGAAACCCCGCCATAAACAGCTTTTATTTTTTGCGGTTCGGGAAATGCACGTGCAAATTCCTTGAACACTTCTTCTACCTGGATCGCCAATTCGCGGGTCGGGACTAAAATAAGTGCCTGAATGTGACGGTTCTTTGCTTTTTCTGCTTTGGAAAGCTGTGTTAAAATCGGAAGTGCATAACTCGCCGTTTTACCGGAACCGGTTGGTGCGATACCCAACACATCTTTTCCTATGAGAATTGCAGGAATAGCGATTTCCTGGATCGGAGTCGGCTTTTCGTAGTTCGTTTCGCTTAAAGCTTTTATTAAAAATGGCGATAAGCCGAAAGAAGAAAATGACATCCTGATTTTATTTGAGGGCACAAAGATAGGGAAATTAGATGTTAAGATATCAAGACGTCAGGATAATAAGATTTCAGGACACCAGGACTATTCCGTTTTGTGGTTGTAACTTTTTGGGGCAATCCTCATTTTGATAGTACTTTTGAAAACTATGTCGCTATTAAAACAGATCTGTTGTTTCCTGGTCATAGGAAACGGGCCGTTGTCTTTCGGACAAAATCCAAAGAGCAACATGTGCATCGAGCTTTCTATTCCACATACAGGGAAAATCCCATCGCTCTACCGTTATTCGGATAAAACGAATGTTTATGTCATTATTCGCAATAACAGCGACAGTATTCACCGCTTTTACGAAGACCGCTTTGTCTACGGGTATTACAATATCAGTTTTGAAATCAAATACAAGGATTCGATCTATTCAGTTACCCGTGCTCCAAAAACATGGTGGCGGAATCTCCCTTCTTATTATACTGTTCAACCTAACGAATCACTTGTTTTCCCTTACATGTTGATTGATACCAGTTATGCGAATGCATTGCGTCAAGAGATGGTTTTCGAAAACGGGTGGATTGGATTTCCGCTTGTTTCAGACTCCGTTGAAATTCGGGCAGTCTATCAGCTATGTGACCAGGGAGAAGTAACAGATGAACAAAATATCGACAGATTGAATTACCGCCGGAAAGATGACTACCTGGAATATCTGGATGGTGATATCGAATCACAAGAACCCAAGGCTGCTAAAGAAAAAACCAAATCAAAATCTCCCGAACAAAAACAAACGATACTTAAATCACCAAAGCCAAGCCCCGTTATTATCTTCAACGAACCATTGGTTTCGGAATGGCATAAAGTGATTTTGTACTAGATTTCAGACTATTAATTTGCAACAATCGGCAACAGATTCACTACTTCCGGGATTTCAGCCAATTCACGGATACGCGGCACATTGCGTTCTTTTTTATTTTTGTATTCCGGATCAAAATGGATGGCAGTCCAACCCGCATTCAACGCACCGATAATATCCGCCTTAAAATCATCCCCGATCATAATAGCATGCTCAGTCTTACAATCGGTTAATCGTTGTGCCTCCCTGAAAATCTCCCGGTGAGGTTTAGTCACCCCGATTTCTTCGGAACAGAGGACAGTGTTGAAAAAATGGCGAATTCCGCTTTTTTCCAGTTTGATATGCTGTACTTCTTTAAATCCATTCGTTATGATATGCAGCGAATAATCCTGTTGCTTCAAAGTCTCGAGCATTTCAACTGCCCCCGGAAAAAGAGCTGTTTGATGTGGAGAAAGCGCAATGTATCCGTCACTCATTTGTTTGGCAAGCTGGTCGTCATGAATTCCATGGTGCGCCAAAGCCTTACTGAAACGATTATCCCGAAGTTCTTCTTTGCTCAGTTTTCCATTCCCGTACTGATTCCACAAATCCGCATTGATGCGAATATAAGTATGGTGGAAATGCATGAAATGCTCAATGGTATCGCCCAGTTTCAAATCATCATACAAGTATTGTAATGCAAAACGTGAATTGGTTTCAAAATCCCATAAAGTGCGATCAAGGTCAAAGAATATCTGGCGAACTTTCATTAAAATAAGGCTTTTATTCCGTAGGCTAAACCGGTAGTAATGGCTCCATTCATACAAATCCCCACCAAAATAAGCGGGAAGGTGCGTCTTTCTTTCCCATAGAACTTGGCCGTCACAATAGATCCGATTGGAACTGAGAGAAATAATGGCGCATAAAATGCAATTCCATAAATCCCGAAACGTCGTTTCAGTTTCACGATCAGTTTATTGAAACGCGTAAATTTAGGCTTATACTTCAGAGGTGTTCCGTTCGTAATCGAAGCCTGCAGCAGTGCTTTGCGTTTCTTGTGCGCGCGGATCATAAAAAACTCACTGGAAAAGTAGAAAACAAATGCAGCAACAATGGCTCCGGAAATACACGAAAGATAGGTTTCCAGGAAATTGAGTTTCATGATCGGACCACTAAACGGGGCGAACATGAATTTGATCATAGATAAGCCAAAGAGTGAAAAATAAAGGTGCCAATGCATAATTTATCTCCTTAACATTTTACTCCGTAAGCCAAATCTCCGGCATCGCCCAATCCTGGAACGATGTACGACTGGGCTGTTAATTCCTTATCAATTGCACCGACCCAAATACTGATCGTATCAGGAAGGTGTTTCTTTACAAACTCAATAGCCTCAGGCGCTGCAATTGCAGACACAATGTGCACTTTTGACGGTTTTCCCTGCTTCAACAATGCTTTATACACCATCACCATCGAACTACCTGTTGCCAGCATCGGATCGGAAATGATCAATGTCTTTCCATCGATGGAAGGTGCTGCTAAATATTCAACGTGAATATCAAAATCTTCGGCAGTGGTGTGTTTTCTGTAAGCTGAAACAAAAGCACTTTCAGCCCGGTCAAAATAATTCAGCAATCCCTGGTGCATGGGTAATCCGGCGCGCAGGATCGTTGCAAGTACCGGCTGCTGCTTCAAGGTCTCCACTTCTGCTTCTCCAAGCGGAGTTGTTACCAATTCTGTCTGGTAATCCAAATGTTTGCTTAATTCATAAGCCAATACTTCGGCAACGCGTTCCAAATTACGTCTAAAACGCATGGGATCAGTTTGAACCGTGCAATCTCTCAGCTCTCCCAAAAAAGTATTGAAGATGGATGTTGACTGACCTAAATTGTAAACCATAGTATTGAAAATTGGAGGTAAATTATGTGCTATATCTTCTGGCATGTTGCCTATCCGCAAAATAAAGGAATAAAAGCAAACAATGGAAATAAAAATGTGTTTTGTTAGTGAATTTTAGCAGTTAAAAATAAGTCATATCCCAATCCTTAGATGTAATTTTGTAACATGGCCAAACAAAGCAAAATTGATTTTCGAATTTTCAGACGCTTATTGAAGTTTGCAAAACCTTATAGGGGACTTTTAGTTTTGGCTTTCATCTGCACTGTTTCCTTATCTGTCCTGGGACCTTTGCGCCCAATGATTATCGGGAATATGGTACAAAAATACGTGGTTGACAGTAAAAACCCCGACCAATTTTTAAAATGGACCTTAATTGTTGGAGGAATTTTACTTGTTGAAGCCTTACTTCAATTCCTGACCGCTTATTTTTCGAACCTGATGGCCCAATCCATCATTCGGGATATCCGCATCAAAGTATTCAATCATTTGTCCACTTTCCGGATGCAATTCTTCGACCGCTCTCCTGTTGGGGGTTTGGTCACACGTGTCGTTTCGGATATTGAAGCAATTTCGGAGGTCTTTTCTTCGGGATTGATTGACATTTTAGGTGATTTATTAATGCTTGTGGTTGTTTTGTCACTTATGTTTGTAAGTAACTGGCAACTTTCTTTAATTGTTCTCATCCCAATTCCGATCCTGATTTTTGCAACACGTGTATTTGCCAAAGCCATGCGCAGAAGTTTCCAGCAGGAAGGCACAGCTGTGCACCGCCTGAACGCTTTCGTACAGGAACGATTGACCGGGATGAACATTGTACAGATTTTCGGAAGGGAAAAAATGGAATACGCAGCTTTTCAGGAAGTGAATAAAACGCATCGTCAGGCGCACGTGAATGCGGTTTGGGCATTTTCCATTTTCTTCCCGGTAGTGGAATTCCTGAGTTCACTTTCTATTGCTCTATTAATTGTTTGGTGTGCTTTTTCAATGACCGGTAAAGCCATTGGAGACAAGGAATTGTTCGGAACGGTATTCAGTTTTACACTTTGGATTCAGATGTTGTTCCGGCCGATCCGTATGCTGGCAGATAAGTTCAATATCCTGCAGCGTGGTATTGTACGTGCTGACAAGGTTTTTGAGTTACTGGACACCAATGAACACGTACAGGAATCCGGAACAGTGAGCAAACTCGATTTTGAACAGCCTTTAAAATTTGAGCATGTTTATTTTGCTTACAAAGACGAAGATTGGGTATTGAAGGATATCAATCTAACCATTCAACCGAAAGAAACGATTGCATTTGTGGGAGCGACCGGAGCCGGAAAGACTTCGATCGTCAACCTGCTGAGCCGTTTTTACGAATACCAGAAAGGAAATATTCACATTGGTGAAGTAGAGCTGCGTGAAATCCAAATGGATACCTTACGAAAAAACATCGCAATTGTACTTCAGGATGTGTTCCTGTTTTCCGATACAATCCACAACAATATCACTTTGGGGAATGAAGCTATTACACGCGAAGAGGTGATTGCCGCAGCAAAAGCCGTTGGTGCCGACAGTTTCATTGAAAAATTACCGGACGGATACGATTACCAGGTTGGTGAGCGAGGCGGAGTGCTTTCCGTAGGACAGCGGCAACTCCTGGCATTCATTCGCGCCTATGTGTACAATCCGCATATTTTGATCCTGGATGAAGCAACTTCCAGTGTCGACAACGAATCCGAACTATTGATCCAGCGCGCTACCGAACAGCTTACCAAAGGGCGAACATCCATAGTTATCGCACACCGACTATCTACCATACAAGCAGCAGACAAGATCATTGTACTGGACAAAGGTGAAATCCAGGAAATGGGATCTCACGAAGAATTATTACGCAAAGATGGAATGTACAAAAAACTGCATTCCATGCAATTTACAAAGAAATGACAAACGAATTAGGCCTCAAGATCGGTGGTGTTCCTGAACATTTTAATTTACCCTGGAGATTAGCTATTGAAGAAGGAAGGTTCCAGGAAATCGGTTTAAACCTTCATTGGTCTGACATGACAGGCGGAACCGGGCAGATGGTCCGTGGACTGGAAACAGGCTCCATTGATATTGCTGTGCTTCTCACGGAAGGGATCACCAAGTCTATCCTTCAGGGACTGGATGCAAAGATCCTGGAAGTATATGTTGTTTCCCCGTTAAGCTGGGGAATCCACGTACCAGCAAAGGGAGCTATCAAAAAACCTGAAGATGTTGAGGAACAAACCTTCGCTATTTCACGTTTTGGTTCCGGATCACACTTAATGGCTTATGTCATGGCTGACCAGTACAACTGGAAACTTGAAGGGTTAAAATTCAACGTAATCGGTGATGTATACGGTGGTTTATGGGCTTTGGAACACAACGAAGCACAAGCTTTCCTCTGGGAAAAATATACGACCTCTCCTTTTGTGGAACAGGGAAAATGTGATTATGTCGGGGACGTGGTAACTCCATGGCCTTGTTTTGTCATTGCCGCACGAACGGAAATCACGGAGAAATACCCGGAAATCTTAAAGAAAATGTGTGAGATCGTTAATCGAAAAGCATCGGAAGTAAAAGAAAATCCGAAATCTGCGGAAATGATCTCATGGCGTTATAACCTGCGTTTGGACCAAGTGAAGCTTTGGCTGTCCGAAACAGACTGGAACTACCAGGGAGCAGAATACCCGCTTGCGTTTGAAAAGACGACCCATTATTTGAAAAAACTGAACCTGGTTTCGGAGGCAGAAGCAGCGGATTGGGAAGAGAAGCTATTTGTATAGGTTAAAAGGTTCAAAAAGTTCAAAGGTTCAATTTAAACTTTTCCACCTTTTAAACATTTGAACTTGTTCTACCATCCATTCGACTGTCGTTTAGCTCTTTTCTGTCGTTTTGCATTTCGCTTCACACTCTTCTTAGCTGCTTTGGATTGTTTGTCCCAAAATGCTTTCTTGGATTTCTTTGCTTCTTTTTTCGCAGCCTTGGCTTCTTTCTTTCTACGCTTGGCAATGGTTTTCTCTGCTTTGGCAACTGATCCGTCCTGACCGTATGATGAAGTAACTGATCCAGCACCAAAAATAAACAGTCCACACAATACAAAGAGTTGTAAAAACGTTCTTAACTTCATAATTTTGTCATTCCAATAAGATAAAGTGAAAATACGAATCTTTTTATTGATTTTAGTCCTGGCAGGTGTTTCTTGTAAAAAAAACAGAACACACCCTATTCCAAGTATTGCATTTGATTTTCAAATCGATCTTACTTTGCCTTCCTACCAGGAACTGAACAGTGTCGGTGGATGGGCTTATGTTTCCGGCGGAATAAAAGGAATTGTTGTTTACAGGCAATCCACGGATATTTTCGTTGCATGGGAGCGCATGTCCCCGGAAGATCCGGACAATGTTTGCGCCACTCCATTAACAATCGACACCACCAATTTTCTGCAACTGAACGATGCTTGTTCCGGTGCTAAATTCTCCATGTATGACGGATCTCCTATATCCGGGTCCGATTGGGGATTGCGCAAGTACCAGACTGAATGGAACGGGAGTAATCTGTTAAGGATCTACAATTGATTTTTCAAGAATACCTTAAAGGTCAGATCTTCTTACTCTAATCATAAATCCATCAATAAAAACTTGCAAAACACTAACAAGCAATATTTTACATGTAAATCTGTTCACAAATTCATGAACACATGAATTCATGAATTTGTCCTATCGTATCAGTTACTTCTTTGCTTCTGTCTTCCAGATCTCCACGTAAGAATTCGAGTTACGCGGATTTATTCCGTGCAGGAACTTATCTACAAATCCCGGTTCAATTTGAGCTTCGAGGTGCATTTTGGGATAGAACACCTTAAAAGTGTCGATACGCTGCTCCAAATTCTTTTGACCGAAGAAGAAAATATAATCCTGCGGTTCGACCGTATAAAAGCTAGCTGGATTTATGGTATCCGTGCTCCAGCGTTCCAAAACGGTATACTGCCATTTTCCGGAGTAAAAATAAGGCATCATTTCGGGATTGGTTTCCCCGGTTGCCTCAATTAAAATATGCTCATCACCGCGTGCTTTTCCATAGAGTGCATACATGGTATTTACACGGGATTTTTTCGACGGCATAACCGTTACGATGCAGAAAAGCGGGATATTCAGAATCCAAAAACCAATCCAGGAAATTTTCCAGAAACCATTCCAGAACTTACGTTCTCTCAGTTGTTCTATACCCAGGAAAACCAAAATGATTACCAATGGAAAAATAGTCAGAATAAAACGTTCTTGTCTATTCGGAAAAATGGTGTGGAACAATAAGAAAACAAAGGTTGGAATAAATAACACCAGGTATTTTCTGGCAGCCTTGAAATAAGCAATCAATGCCAAAATCCCAAGAGGAAATAGCAGGAATCCGAAAAGCACGTAAAAATACATGAAGTAATTTGCATTCTTCATATAACGCGTTCCTTCATTCATGTTATAAACGACATACCCTTTGAACTCAGCAAACGGGTATCCCCAGATAAAATAATCGACAACCCCTTGTGTAAGAACGAACATGACGAGCGAACCTGCAGTCATGAGAAACAGTTTTCTCCATTCGAATTTTATCACATAGTAAATTCCCAGACCAACTGCGTAAATTGCAATCTGGTAGCGAAAAGAGACCGCCACGCCGATTAACAGACCTGCATAAAACAAAGCCCATTTACGATTTTCCTGCAAAGTCAGCCACACTGCCCACATCAGGAAAGGAATGCTTACGACTTCCACCAGATTCCTTACCGACAAGAAAGGCATAGCCCACAGCAGAGCCAAAACCCAGCCGACATAACCAGCTGTTTTTTTATTGGATAGCTTTTCGGTAATCAAGTACCCAAACCGGATAACCAATAATGAAAATAGGGCGTGAACAACACGGTTTATAAGCATCAATACTTTCGGATCTGCAATTCCGATAGTTTTCAACATTTTAAAAAACAGGAAATTCAGTCCTACATAGGTAAAGCTATGACCTTCCGGGGATGCACCGGGCGCTTTGTTCCATGGAAGCCATGCATTGTAATCAAAACCGTCAGCCCATGAACCGGCTGCTTCAATCACCAGGAAATGATCGTCATGCATACTGTAACCTTCTGCAAAAATTGCAGCTATTAATCGAACGACTAATCCGACAAATAAAATGGTTCTAAGTGATGTCCAATCTATGGTTTTAATTCTTTCCGAAAGTTGCATGAAGCAAAATTAGTGAATCTGGTAAATTATGCAATTAAGTTACGGTTACTTCTTCGTGTACGCGCGCCAAGGGGATTAATCCCCTTGACGCGCGGGAGGGAGAATAAAAAAAGGAACCCCTTTCGAGATTCCTTTCCAATATAATTTACATTTCGACTACGCTACGCTTATGCTGACCTTGCTCCGCCGTCTGCGTGCCGCTGAAGCTTTAGCAGAGGCGCAAGCGGTTACACAAAGGAAAGAGCTTTAGCGTAAGTATTCAATGCAAGCTTTTCTTAGTATCTGTAAGCATCCGATTTGAACGGACCTTCTACTGTTACTCCGATATAATCAGCCTGATCTTGTGTCAATGTCTCCAATTCAACACCAATTTTAGCCAAATGCAAACGAGCTACTTTCTCATCCAAATGTTTTGGTAAAACGTATACATCATTCTCATAGTTTGCAGAGTTCTCCCACAATTCCAATTGAGCCAATGTTTGGTTTGTAAATGAATTAGACATTACGAATGAAGGGTGACCAGTTGCGCAACCCAAATTCACCAAACGTCCCTCTGCAAGGATAATGATATCATTTCCTTTTACATTGTAAATATCAACCTGTGGCTTTACTGTAGATTTTGTAGAACCGTAGTTTGTATTCAACCATGCCATATCGATTTCGTTATCGAAGTGACCGATGTTACAAACAATCGTTTTATCTTTCATTTTCTCGAAATGACGACCCATTACGATGTCCTTGTTTCCTGTAGTTGTCACAACGATATCTACATTGTGAACTACGCTATCCAATTTTTTAACCTCAAATCCGTCCATTGCAGCCTGTAAAGCACAGATCGGATCGATTTCAGTAACGATAACACGAGCTCCGGCACCACGCAAAGAAGCAGCAGAACCTTTACCAACATCTCCGTAACCACAAACAACAGCAACTTTACCAGCCATCATTACGTCTGTTGCACGACGAATCGAATCAACCAATGATTCTTTACATCCGTATTTATTATCGAACTTTGATTTTGTTACCGAATCATTTACGTTGATCGCAGGCATTACCAATGTTCCGTTTTTCTTACGCTCATACAAACGGTGAACACCTGTTGTTGTTTCTTCTGACAATCCACGGATATCAGCAGTCAATTCAGGGAAACGGTCGAAAACCATGTTTGTAAGGTCACCTCCGTCATCCAAAATCATATTCAACGGCTTTCCACCTTCAAATGCGAATAATGTTTGCTCGATACACCAGTCAAATTCCTCTTCATTCATTCCTTTCCATGCAAAAACAGGAATTCCAGCAGCAGCAATTGCAGCAGCAGCGTGATCTTGTGTTGAGAAGATGTTACAAGAAGACCAGGTAACCTCTGCTCCCAATTCAACCAAAGTTTCAATTAAAACAGCTGTTTGAATTGTCATGTGCAGACATCCTGCGATACGTGCCCCTTTCAATGGCTTTTTCGCACCATATTCAGCACGCAAAGACATTAATCCCGGCATTTCAGCTTCTGCTAAAACGATCTCTTTACGACCCCACTCAGCAAGTGAAATGTCTTTTACTTTGTAAGCTAATTTTTCAGTTGTATTACTCATAAATGATTGTTTGCTCTTATTTTAAGTATGCAAAGATAAGGTATAGGTTTGTGAATTAAAAATTATCAATTACACAATTATAAATTATCAAGTCATGGACAAACTTGATAATTTATAATTGATCGTTTTTTTATTCTATTTCGGGGTTCCAATCAAATACAGGATCCAAACCGGACCGGATTTCTGCCTTCCTACCTTCCACTCAAAATGCTCATGACCTTCCACACGTGAAATCAATTCGTTCATTTCAGGAATGGTGTATGTTCTCAACGCTGATAAAACTCCGTCGAGCATAACAAAAAGAGGCACCAGCGGAATGATATAAGTAAAAACTATACGACCGAAAGAAAAAGGCTTTATAAACGGAGTCATCAACAATACATTGATCGGTGAAAACAACATCGCAAGCACGCTTTTCACATTTCGCTCCTGGGATTCGAACAAAGCTATCGAACTTTTGCTGTTTACTGCATTTTGTAAGATCTGAACCGCATCTTCTTCCCGGAAGTGATGCACGGATAAAAATTGCGTCCGCACTCCTTTTAAGTGTGAAGGAACTTTACGTGCATCAACAGACTCTTTTTCATAATCGAAATTTGCTGATTGTTTGCGAACATATTCAAAAGCTTTCAGGTTCGGATAATAATCGGTGAGAATGATTTTCAAATCCGGATGTTCTTCCTTTAAACGATTTGACAAACGATACAAACCACCTCCACCTCCGGATGCTAAATCAACAATCGTATTATTACCATCTTTCTTTACCAAATCTGATAAAAGTGGCGTAATCTTTTTGTAAATGTCAAATTGATTAGAGATAAACTGGAGAAAATCCGTTAGGTAATTTCTCAAAAAACCAGGAAACCAGGATTGATCCTCAAATTCGAATAGTTGTTTTCGTTTCATGATAGAATTTTTTGTATCTTTAGGTCAAAGGTACTAAAATTATTGAAATTAGGTCAAGATTACTAAATTAAATGAAAACAAGAGATAAGATATTACATACAGCCTTGAACTTATTCAATAAGCATGGAGTTCCGAATGTTACGCTGCGCCGTATTGCAGCGGAAATGTTCATCAGCCAGGGAAATCTGAATTACCATTTTAAGCATCGGGAAGACATCATCGAAGCCTTATATTTCCAGCTTCTGGAAGTATTCAATGAAGAAAAGGGGAAATTGGATACCGAAGAAATTAATTTTCAATTCGTGATGGATTCTACACGAGCAGGAATGGAAGCCTTGTTCAAGTATCGCTTCTTAATGATCGATTTTAATCAGAATATGCGTGAAAATCCGAAATTGCATGAACATTTCATTCAATTGGAAGAAATTCGTAAACAAACTTACCTGCATTCATTTAACCTGGCAATAGACGCCGGAGTGATGCGCGCACCCGCATTCAAAGGGGAATACGAAGGATTGAATGAACGGATCCGCGTATACAGTGATTACTGGATTGCGTCTGCGGCCGTTTACAATGAACCGGAAGAATCAACAGTCGACAAGTACCACAACTTGCTGGTAGAAATGTTCTTCCCATATTTTACGAAGGAAGCACAAAGAGAGTTCTTATTGAAAAGGTTATAAATCAAAAATCCTCCCGACTAAGCCAGGAGGATTCTCCAACAATAAAAACAGAGTCTAAGGAACTCTTGTTTAACAATACACTACAAATTTGCCAAAGCTTCTTTTACGAGTTCGGAAACGCGCTTTCCGTCAGCTTTTCCAGCCAACTGTCCGTTTACCGGGCCCATTACTTTCCCCATATCCTGAGGTCCGCTTGCACCAATTTCAGCAATCTTAGCTGCAATTACCTGGCGCACTTCATCGTCGGACATCATTTTTGGTAAATAGTCCTCCAACACTTTAGCCTGAAACAATTCTTCATCTGCCAAATCGTTTCTTCCCTGGTCCACATAAATCTGGTAAGTTTCCATGCGCTGCTTGTGAAGTTTCAAAACAATCTTGTTTGCCACTTCTTCCGTCAATTCGCCGGATCCACCGGATGTTGCCTCCAGTAATAATTTACTTTTAATATCACGCAAAACTGCCAGGCGTTCTTTTTCCTTGGCAAGCATGGCGTTCTTTATATCCTGATTTATTTTTTCTGTAAAGTTCATTTTGAGGATTTTAAGATTTTAGGATTTTAAGACTTCAGGACTTATTCAGTCTTAAAATCTTAATATCCTATTGTCCTAATGTCTAATTTATTAATCTACGTTATCGTGTAAGAATGAGTTGTTGGTCTTGATTCCGTCATCTGAAAGACCAAAACGGCTCACATTGGACTCTTCGCTTTTCACGACCTGGTCCAAATGGATATTTCTTCTAACGAATGCCGGCTCATCTTCCAATTCTTTCAATCCCTCCGCTTTCTTCAATTTGTTGTTGTAATTCTTGATACGCTCCATGCGTTCCATGTTACGTCTCTGCAATTCTTCGGCACTTACAGGCGCTTTCTGAACTACATTTTCCAATTCAACTTTTGATTCTGCTTCATCATCCAGGAAAAAACGCTTTGTTTCTTCTTTCACTTCAACTGAAGGAGTTGATGTAGGACTTGTCATTGGCTTCGCCTCAGATTTCATTTCCCAATCGAACTCAATAGAACCTGAATTAGTTGTCTTTGGCTCTTCTGCTTTCGGTTCTGATTTCAAGAATACCTCTTCTTCCTTCTTCTCAGGAACAACCTGGTGAGTCGGAGAAGTCAAAGGTGATTTAATCTCATTTTTAGGCTCATCTTCCAAAACAGAAACTGTTTTTTCAGGAGCTTTTTCAAAACCCGTGAACGGAGTTGAATGAAACCCGGTTGCAACCAAAGTAACGCTCAATTTGTTTCCTAAGCTTGGATCGTAACCATGCCCCCAGATAACGTCTGCAGTAGATCCTGCTTCATCCTGGATATAATCCGTGATCTCACCGATTTCATCCATCGTTACTTCAATATCACCGTAAGTGATGTTCAACAAGATGTATTTCGCTCCTTCGATGTTGTTATCATTTAACAATGGAGAGTTCAATGCTTCCTGAACAGCTGTGATAGCACGGCCTTCACCTTCAGCAACAGACGATCCCATAATCGCAACACCCGAATCACGCATGACTGTGTTCACGTCGTTGAAATCCACGTTGATAGCTCCTGTGGTAGTGATCACATCCGCAATTCCCTTTGCTGCAGTTGCCAATACATTATCAGCCATGGCAAATGCCTGGGCCAATGACATATTTCCACCTACTTCACGCAAACGTTCGTTGTTGATCACCAATAAGGTATCCACACACTGACGCATAACGTCCAATCCTTCTTCAGCCTGCTGGCGGCGGCGGCGTCCTTCAAAAGCGAAAGGAACCGTTACGATACCAACAGTCAATATATTCAATTCTTTAGCAACCTGTGCAATTACCGGCGCAGCACCTGTTCCGGTTCCACCACCCATTCCGGCAGTAACGAAAACCATTTTGGTTCCACTTGAAAGCAATGTGCGGATATCATCAATATTCTCAACCGCAGCATTTCTGCCAATTTCAGGAATTGCCCCCGCACCTCGTCCTTCAGTAAGGCTAGGCCCCAACTGAATTTTATAAGGCACCGGAGAAATGTCCAAAGCCTGACGGTCTGTATTACAAACGATGAAATCAACACCTTTGATTTCCTGATCGAACATGTGGTTTACAGCATTACTTCCACCACCACCAACACCAATCACCTTGATAATTGAAGTTGTTCCTTTTGGCAAATCGAATTCCATATGCTTCTTTTTATTGTTGTTGTTATTGTTGTCTTTTCCTAAACCGGGACTAAAAAATCCGTTCCGGCTAATTTAATACTACTCTTCCTCCGCGAAGAAATTTTTACTCTTTGTTAACAAAGTATCGAAGAAACTTCCTCTTGTTTTCGTAGAATGCGTTTTTACCTGTCCGGTTACGGCTTCCACTTGTTTCTGAGGCGTGTCATTTTCAAAACCTTTCATTACCAACCCGATACCTGTTGCGTACATCGGGGAAGTAATCGCTTCGATGGTATTTGTTGAAGCCAAATGCTCTGTCGGAAGACCAATACGTGTAGTCATTCCTGTCATGTATTCGAATAACTGTGTGATGTGCTTCAACTGAGACCCACCACCTGTTACAACGATACCTGCAATCATTTTCTTCTCGTACCCGGAATTCACGATTTCGTAATGTACGTGTTCGATGATTTCCTCCATACGGGCCTGGATGATACTTGCCAGGTTGCGAAGTGTGATCTCTTTCGGATCTCTGCCGCGCAATCCCGGAATGCAAACCACTTCCGTTTCCAAACTTTCAGATGCCAAAGCAGATCCGAATTTCACTTTCAATGCTTCCGCATGTCGGCGAAGGATCGTACAACCTTCTTTGATATCATCCGTAATAACATTTCCACCGAAAGGAATTACCGCTGTATGACGGATCACTCCTTCGTGGAAAATTGCCACGTCGGTTGTTCCACCACCGATATCCACCAAAACAACTCCGGCTTCTTTTTCTTCATCATTCAAAACAGCATCTGCAGAAGCAATTGGTTCCAGGATAATATCTTTCACCTGAAGACCTGCTTTATCCACACAAACTTTGATATTCTTTGCAGCATTGATCTGACCTGTAATAATGTGGAAATTCGCTTCCAAACGAACACCCATCATCCCGATAGGATCAATGATTCCCTGCTCATTGTCGACAATGTATTCCTGTGGCAGCACGTGGATAATTTCTTCTCCCGGTGGCATTACCAGCTTGTACATATCATCGATCAATGCATTGATATCTTTCTGAGAGATCTCCGTATCCGGATTATTTCGCGTATAAATTCCGCGGTGCTGCAAGCTTTTGATGTGCTGTCCGGCAATCCCCACATTCACCACACGAATGATCAGGTCTGCGTCTACACGGTTTTGAGCTTCCTCCACAGCAGATTTAATGGATTGGACTGTTTTCTCAATATTGGACACGATTCCTCTGGCAACACCCAAAGACTCGCTTTTACCCATGGAAATAATTTCAATCTTTCCGTGATCATTTTTCGTACCAACCAAACATGCAATTTTAGTCGTTCCAATATCCAATCCAACTACAATCTTTTTTCCCGCTGACATAAACTCTTCTTTTTCTTTCAACTTATTCCTCCGGTTATTAACAAAAGGTCAAATCAAACCGAACTTTCACTAGCTAAATAGTTTATCCAATTAATTAGTGCTTTTATCGGGTAAAAACCAATACATATCGATGCTTTAGTCCTGACCCATAATACGGTATATACAAACTTAAATTTTATTTTGCCGTGTTTTTCGTGAATTTAGAATACTTATTAAACAAGTGTTGTTAATAAAGACACCGCCTGTTTTAAGTCAAAAATCCGCCTATATCCCAATAGAATTGGGACCTTTCAACTAGACTATTAATTATCAGCTTCTTCATATTCCGGAAACAAAAAATTTATTTAACTTTAAAAACTACGCACGAAACCAATTATTACCATGTCAAAACGACTATTGATCGTACTGTTACTACTGCTGGTTTTCCAACCCTTGAACGCCCAAAAAACGGATATTCAAAGACTTGAGGATTTGAAGCTAAAAATCAAGCAGGCGACTTACTATGACAGTTCAACGGTTTTCTCTCTCGGGAAACAATGCATTCAGTTGGCCAAAAAACTCAACAGGGAAAATGAAATTGGCTATGTTTACCAATACTACGGGAGCTTTAAGTATTACGCCAACAATATAAGCGAGGCAAAAAAATACTATGCCAAAAGCCTGATCGTAGGAGAAAAGACAAAGGACTATCAGCTGATCAATTCAACAAAAATCAGGCTCAACTTCCTCATTATGGATCAGGATATACTGAAAGCCGAAGACGGGTTTAAGAAACTACTTATCGATGCCAAAAGAGGTCATTACATCGAAAATCAGCTGGAAATATATAACGGTTTGGGGATCGTGTTTGAAGCCAGGCTCATGTACGACAAGGCCACTGAAAACTACCTGAAAGGACTTCGAATGTCAGAAAAATACGACAAAAAAATTCCCACAGGTTACCTGCTGAATAACCTGGCCCTGATCAAACTTAAATCCAAAAAGTATGTTGAAGCTAAAAAAGACCTGGAACGGGCACTCGTCATATCTACAGAAACTGAGCAACCAAGACTTCGTTTAATCGTATTGAACAACCTCGGATTGGTGACGCATGAAATAAAGGATTTCAAGGGTTCGGTAATTCATTACAAACAAACAGTTGTCGAAGCAAAAAAGATTGGCTTCCCCTCAGGGATTCTTGCCGCTTACATTAATTTATCTTCTTCTTGTTTGGATAATAAACAACTTACTGAAGCCTCCAAAAATATCGACTCCGCCCTGACTATTGTTCAGACTTATCGGGACCCACTTTTCATTATCAACTCTTTCCTGGTGAGGGGAATGGTTTCCGTAGAACAAAAAGACTTTACAACTGTGGAACGCTGCATTGATTCTGTACAATTTTACCTGCTCAAGGATAACGATCCAAATTTCCGCAAAGAGCTCATTTCATTGCAATCCAAACTGGCAGCCGCTCAGAGAAACTACAAGCTGGCTTATGAACTGGAACAGAAGTTTAGCGCTTTATCCGACAGTATCCGTGAAGTCTCAAACGAAAATGAACAGATGCGCTTGCAAACAATTTACGGAAAAGAAAGACTTGAGAACGAACTTACCGATTCCAAACAACGCAATAAAATCCTTCGAGCCCAAAACGAACTGAAATCAGCAAATTACCGTTTCACTTTCCTGGCAATCCTATTCCTGTTCTTATCGGTTCTGGCTGGAATCTATATTTACTATGTTCAAAAATCACGAAAAATAAAGTCCCTCTTTTCTCAAAAATTAATCGAACAAATTGACGAAGAACGTTCAAGAATCTCGAAAGACCTTCATGACGATATCGGACAGAGTCTGGCTGTGATAAAATCAAAACTGAACCTGTTTACTACCGGCAAAATAACGAATCTGGATGGGTTAGATGCAGAAATCGGCGATATATTGGAACAAACACGCGTCCTAAGCCACCAGCTTCATCCTACGGCATTGGAGAAAATCGGACTGGAAAGCGCTCTGAACTCTATCATCGAAAAAACACAATCCGGAACCGATATGGTTTGCAATTTTGATTTCGACCTTGGCGGAAGGGAAGTTGATCTGGAAACAAGCTCACAGATCTACCGCATCATCCAGGAATGCATTTCGAACACCATTAAACATGCCCGTGCAAGCGCTCTGAAGGTAAGTGTTGAACGAAAAACAGACGAACTTATTATTCAATACAGAGATAACGGGATCGGAATCTCCGACTCTCAAAATAAACTGGGACTTGGTCTTTTAACCATACAGGAAAGAACGGCTATTATCGGCGGTCGTTTGGAACTAAAAACCGGCACCAATAAAGGAATTTCTCTTACAATAACTATATAGATGAAGGTAATTCTGGCAGATGATCACCCCATTTTCAGAAGCGGTTTAAAATTCCTGCTGGAATCTTCCTTTGACCATGTAGAGATACAAGCCTATGAAAATGGAGCACAGGTAATGGAAAACATCCCTTTGTTCAATCCGGACATTGTTTTATTAGACATTGATATGCCGGTGCAAAACGGATTGGAAACCTGCTCCCTCATTCAACAAAAATATCCTGGCCTGGCTGTTATCATCCTTTCCATTCATAAAACCACAGATATCATCAAACTGGCTTTTTACAACGGTGCAAGAGGTTATTTGATCAAGGACAATACTTCGGAAGAAATTGTGGAATGCATCAACTGGGTACTGGACGGAAAAACATACCTGCCGCTTGTTTTAAGAAATCAGCACGACAAACGGGAAGCAGATCCCCGCATGGAGTTAATAACGGATGAAATCAATTCCCTTACACCAACTGAATTAAAAGTATTAAAACTTGTAAGTAAAAAACATTCCAGTAAAGAGATCGCAAACCTGCTTTTTGTCTCAACAAAATCGGTAGAAAATTACCGTTCCCGAATCTGCAAAAAACTGAACCTGGACGCCCGCAACAACAGCCTGATCCTATGGTGTATGGAAAATAAATTCCTGCTGGATTCCGACCAACTTCAGTAAGTTAAAAAAGTTCAAAGCGGAGTTTAAATCTTCTTTCACTGACGACCTTCGTTATCAGGATTTGAAAACGCTCTCTGAGCTTCGAAGGTTCAAGAGTTTAAGAAAATCATTTGAACATTTATACCCCCTTCCACAAACAACAAGAGATCCTGTTCATACAGAATCTCTTAGTTTCGGGGCATAGCTGTGCGGCCTCATTTTAAGCAGCAGTAGTAGTGGTCTAATCATTCAATATTCCAGTTTATCAACAAAGACAAATATTCATTGTCCAGGTACGCAACTTGCTCCCACTGGGGATATCAATCGTCGTGCAAACGTGAATATAACCAGTAGGAGCTTTATTGTTGCTCGCAAGGGTTTAGTTGGTATCTCTCCATTTTCACCTCCTAATCTAAGAAGCGTCCACTACCAAAAAACCGGGCTGCAGATGATTTAACGTAACATCCCGTTGTGCCACAGAACTAAAATACACAACGTTGAAAAAAAGTAGTAGTAGATTATTACGTGTCATCTATGCTTAAAAAATATCCTTCGTTAAGTTTACGGTAACAAATCTAAATTTATGAAAGCATATATTTAAGAGGGCTGCCCCCTCAAAATGAAGTTACTAAATTTTAGTACTGAAAAATTACAACACTACCAGCTTAATATTGTGCAAAAACAAACAATTTAAAGAGTGTCTCGCAGATAGGTACACACCACTTGATTGCGGTATTTGAGGTTAATCGTTTTGTATTTATTCCATCCCACATAGGGAAGGCCATTCGCATAAAAAACAACCAGTTTCTTTAATTTTTCGGTCACATCACGTTCGGAAGGTGCAGGACCCAATACAATTCGCTGAGCTCCCACTCTTGGGATCAGGATAAAGTCCCCCCAGCGATCACGGTGAACCTGGCTGATTTGAGCAGTTAAAAAAGGATTTTCATGGATCACTTTTGCGATGTGGAAGATCTCATCCAGGCTACGGTCGCTCTTTAATTTAGGATCCGCTTCAATGTCACTTACAAGCAAGGTGTCGGATTTATCTTTGATATTCCCGGTAAAAACCAGGATACGAGCAGTAAAATTTGGCGTCGGGTCCATGGTAGCACCTTTTGAGTCCACATAGAAACTTTCTCCGAACTGGTTAAAAATGCGGGCATAAGGTTGTCTTACCTTTAATTTAATCCCCCAATTTCCACCCAACTGCTTAAATACATTTACCTCTTCTACCTCATGCATCTTTCGGATATGTTCTTCAATTGCTTTCGTATTCAGGTTCTTCATCAATTGATTCGGATAGAAAAGATTCAGGCGTTTTAAGCGCACAAGCAACTCACTTTCTGTTAAAAAAGCATTTTCATCAACCACGGAAATGGAAATATTCGGTTTCTGTACAACAGACTCCTCCTGGTTTTTACGCGCAAAGAAAAGCACCGTTATTACAGTAATGGCAAATAAAGCCCAAGCTGCTATTTTCAGTTTCCCTTTCAAGTTACTTCCTTTCTAAAATTTCTTTTATTTCCGGAACGATTCGGTCAATATCTCCTGCACCGATTGTCAACACAACAGCGTTCTCAATTGCTTTTACATATTCCAAAACCTGCTCAGGCGCTTTTAAACAGGCTTTTGCACCAATCTTTAGAACCAGTTCATCACTGGTAACTCCGGGAATCGGCTCTTCTCTCGCCGGATAGATCGGCATGATGATCGCTTCATCCAATCTGCCCAGCTCCTGAACAAATCCTTCTTCAAAATCACGCGTCCGGGAAAATAAATGCGGCTGAAAAATCCCTATCACTTTCTTATCCGGGTATAGTAAACGAACGGAAGAAACAAGCGCCTCAATCTCGGTCGGGTGATGCGCATAATCATCGATGTAAATCAATTTCCCCGTTCTTACATGGTATTCAAAACGTCTTTTAACCCCTTTGAAATTTTGCAATCCGGAACGAATTTCTGACTCCGAAAGCCCCAATTCCCTGCACATAATGGCAACTGCCAGTGCATTTTCCGCATTGTGAATTCCGGGAAGCCCCAAAACCACCTCTTTCCAGGTTTCATTGCCAAAATGAACATTCATTAAAAAACGACCGTTCTCATAATGGAGTTCTGTTCCGTAAACCTGCGCCTCCGGCTGATTGATTGCATAGGAAATTCCTTTAAACCCGGTCAGCTCCAACGGAAGCCCGTATTTATAGATTACCAGCTGATTCTCCTTGTGCTTATCTGCATATTCCTGGAATCCTTCAATAAACGATTCGGTTGTTCCATAAATATCCAAATGGTCCGGGTCCATCGCTGTGATAATACTCGCATAGGGCTTCAGACGCAAAAATGAGCGGTCAAATTCATCCGCTTCAATCACGGAATATTCAGCAGATGCATTCACCAATACATTGGAATTAAAATTGGAAGAAATTCCACCCAAAAAAGCAGAGCATTTCAAATGCGACTGACTCAACACATAAGCAAGCATCGTCGAAGTAGTTGTTTTTCCGTGAGTACCGGCAACTCCGAGACCTTTGCTGGTTTGGGTGATAAGACCCAATACCTCGCTTCGTTTCAGAACTTTGTGATTTTGCTGCACATAAATCAACTCTCTCATCATCTTTGGAATAGCCGGTGTGTAAACTACCAAAGTAGTATCCGTATCCTGGTATTCAAAAGGGATATTTTCACCCAAATCCTCAAAATGAATTGCAATTCCTTCTGCCTCCAACTCTTTCGTTAAAGGTGAGGGTGTTTTATCGTAACCGGCCACATCAAAACCCTTCGCTTTGAAATAACGCGCCAGTGCCGACATCCCGATTCCGCCGATGCCAATGAAATAAAAGCGTTTTATGTTATTTAAATCCATTTTTCCAAACCTCCCCCTTTGGAGGGGGACTGAGGGGGAGGATTTATTAAATCGTATTGATAAATCTTCCCTCCAATTATCCAATCATTCCACTTCTCATTTCCGGGTTTGGAATGCAATTCAGCTTTCCTCCCCCTTTATTCCCCCCGACGAGTTCCTGTCGGGACAGGCTCTCCAAATGGGGAATTGATCCGGTGCATCTACACCAATTGCTCAATTACATCCACAATATCTGCCGTTGCATTTGGCCTTGCCATGCGTTTGATTGCAATGCGCAGTTCATTCATTTTATCTTCATCATTCAGGATTTGAACAGCTCCTGAAATCAATTGTTCTTTTGCCACATCGTCTTTGATCAGGATAGCCGCCTGATTTTTCACCAAAGCCATTGCATTCTTTGTCTGATGATCTTCGGAAACATTCGGCGACGGAACCAGGATTGTCGGTTTTCCAACAATACATAATTCCGAGATCGACAATGCTCCTGCACGTGAAACAATCACATCAGCAACACCATACGCCGCATCCATGCGGGAAATGAAATCAGTTATGTAAACCGGAGCTTTTTTACGTATTTCCAACTCCTGTTTCATGGATTCAAAATAGTATTTCCCACACTGCCATAACACCTGCACATTTCCTGTTTCCAATTCCGTCAGGCCGTGAAGAACTCCTTCATTTAAAGTACGCGCCCCCAAACTTCCTCCCATCACGAGAATCGTTCGCTTAGTCGGATCCAAAGCCGGAAATTGGTTGAATGCTTCTTCTTTACTGATCGAAGCCCTGTTCAACTCTTCACGTACCGGGTTTCCGGTTAAACGAATTGTTGCCGGCGGGAAAACACTTTCCAGGCCTTCATAAGCCGTGCAAACCGCTTTCACCTTTTTAGACAATAACCGGTTGGTTTTTCCCGGATAAGAATTCTGTTCCTGGATCAAAGTAGGAATCCCTAAACGCTGCGCCATTTTCAAAGTCGGGCCGCTGGCATAACCACCCACACCGATCACAACCTCCGGCCTGAAGTCCTTCAGGATATTCTTTGCCAGTGAAAGGCTTTTCAGCAATTTAAACGGAAGCGCCAGATTTTTCAACGTTAGCTTTCGCTGCAAACCAACGATCGGCAAACCAACAATTTTATACCCGGCTGCAGGAACTTTTTCCATTTCCATTTTCCCCTCCGCACCTACGAAAAGGATTTCCACATTCGGATTGCGTTTCTTAATCTCATTGGCAATGGCTAAAGCAGGAAAGATATGTCCTCCTGTTCCTCCACCTGAGATTACTATTTTCTTCAATTCTTTCATGCAAAAACAGGTTCAGATTCTACACTATTTTTATCTTCTTGTTTCTGAGCAACTCCCTGCACAATTCCAATCCCCACACAAGCCATAATCATTGCAGATCCACCCATTGCCAGGAAAGGCATATTCTGACCTGTAACCGGGAAAATTCCGGTGCAGACCATCATATTTACAGCCGCCTGGGAAAGCAGCAAAATTCCGATTCCCAAACAGACATAAGTCTCAAAGAGCTGTTCCGACCGGAGAGCAATACGCATAATGCGATACAGCAAAATGAGGTAGAACAGGATCAAAACTATGGCGAAGAACGATCCGAACTCTTCCACAAAAGATGCATAGAAGAAATCCGCATAGGCCTCCGGGATAAACTCCTTCACTTTGCCTTTTCCGATTCCCTGACCGAAGAAACCACCCAAATAAATAGCTTGCTCAGCATTATTCGCCTGCAGGTTTCCCGGAGAATCGATATCCGCATTTTCCTGGTAACGGTTCTCCCAGCGATTGACCCAGGTTTCATAACGCGGTAAAATATTGAGATCAGGCAAGGCTTTATGCAGACCAATTGCCATTACAAACAAAAGTATCCCTGCAAAAATGACCGAAAAGAGCTTGGAAAAAGGCACTCTTCCCAGGAAGAGCAATATAAAGCTTATCATAAACAGAATGGCAGCCGTTGAAAAGTTATCCTTAACAATCAACCCACAAATAATAACTATCGGTGCCATTACCGGTAAAAAGCCTTTTTTCCAATCATTCATTTCATTCTTCTTCTTGACCAGCATCCGCGAAACATAGATCAACAGAGCCAGCTTGGCAAAATCCGAAGACTGGAAGGTCAATCCCACAAATGGAATTTTCACCCATCTACCAGCCTCGTTTACTTTTGTCCCGAAGAAAAGCGTAAAGATCAACAAGGCAATTGATCCGTAATAAATAATCCTTGACATTTTGGAAATGTACATCGGATCGCGTTTATGCACCCAATACATTGCCAGAACAGCCAACAAGATGTATATAAAATGTTTGAACAAGTATTTAAATGGTGTTCCGCCCTCAATCTTCACCAGGATAGGAACAAAACTGTACACAGAAACCAATGAAAACCCAAGTAAAATGAGCGTAATCACCCAAATCACCAGATCTCCCTTAAAATGCTTTCTTAGAAACTGTACCATTTTACTTATTGATGTAGCTTAACAAAGTTTTCAAAAACCTCCATTTTTGTCTTCCATTCATTTCCCTGAACGGTAAAGAGCAAAATATGCCGTGGCTGCTTCGTTCTTTTCAAAAACTCCAGGGCATCTTCCAGCGATTCTGTTCCCGTAACCAAAGGCATTTGGGAAATGATATCGGAAGGAATGGAAAGCTGCGGATTATCGAATTGCGCACACCATTGAACAGAACGCAGCGTTTCAGGATCCACTTGTGCCATTTCCCTGACATTGATTTCATTCGCCAACCAGAAAACAGGAAACGGAAAAGTCGAAAGGGTTGCAGAAAGTTCAACAATAGATGGTTTATACCATGTAAACACATCCATTCCCCACAATTTACCCAAGGGTCTCAGGGACATTTTCTCCGCTGCATCCAGCGACTCTTTCCGAGCCTGGAGCAGTTGAGACTGCTGATCAACCTTTTTAATTTCCATGACGCAATGATTTAAAGTGAACGAACTGCCTCTTTAAATTGATTCCCTCTGTCTTCGTAATTTTCAAACAGGTCAAAACTTGCACAAGCCGGCGACAACAAAACTGTTTCGTCCTTTTTAGCCAAACGGTATCCGTAAGCAACCGCTTCCATAGCAGTACCTGCTTCTACGATCGTTTCCACATGACCTGAAAAAGTGTCGATTATCTTTTGATTGTCTTTTCCAAGGCAAATAATTGCTTTTACTTTTTCCTTTACCAGGTCGAGCAACTCGGAATAGTCGTTTCCTTTATCAACACCCCCAACGATCCAAACCGTTGGCTGTTCCATGCTTTCCAATGCAAACCACGTTGAGTTCACATTCGTTGCTTTGGAATCATTGATAAATTCAATACCGCACACTTTGGCAACAAATTCCAGGCGGTGTTCCACATTTACGAAGTCGGACAGACTTTCGCGCACAATTTCCTTGCGAATATCAAGGATTCTACCCGCCAGCCCGGAAGCCAGGGAGTTTTGGGCATTGTGCTTACCCTTCAATGCTAGTTCATGAATAGACATAGTGAATTGATTGTTAAAGTTTATGATGAGTTGTTTGTTTGCTATATATCCTCCTTCTTCAAATTCCCGCGTCAATGAGAAAGGAAGCTTTTTTGCCGGAATGGAGCGCTTCTCCATTTCAGTTGTTATTGTTTTATCGTCTGCATTGTAGATGAAATAATCCGCTGCAGTTTGGTTATTCAGAATCCGGAACTTCGAATTCACATACAATTGCATGTTGTATTCGTAACGGTCCAAATGGTCGGGAGTAATGTTTGTCAGGATGGCAATTTCCGCTTTGAAATCTTCCATATCATCCAATTGGAACGAACTCAATTCCAACACATAGATTTCGTTATCTTCCAGAGCCACCTGTTTCGCGAAGCTGTAACCGACATTTCCTGCCAATCCTACTTTCAAACCTGCTTTTTTCAGCATGTGATGAATAAGCATGGTAGTTGTTGTTTTCCCATTACTTCCGGTAATACACACTTTTTTTACCGTTGTGAAATAGCCTGCAAATTCGATCTCGGAGATTACCTTTATTCCCTTTTCACGAATGGCTTTCATCACCGGCGCTTTCTCCGGAATACCCGGAGATTTGATTACCAGGTCGGCTTCCAAAATGCGTTCCATGGAATGCACACCCTGCTCCCACTCCAATTGATGTTCATTCAATTCAGCCTGGAAAGAATCCTTGATCGTCCCGAAATCGGAAACAAACGTTTTTGCTCCTTTCACCTTTGCAAGGATCGCAGCACCGACACCGCTTTCGCCGGCACCCAAAACAACCACTATTTTGTTCTGAATGTTCATTAACGCAGTTTCAGAGTTACAATGGATACAACAGCAAGCAGGATCGCAACGATCCAGAAACGGGAAACAATTTTCGCTTCATGCAGTCCTTTTTTCTGGTAGTGGTGATGCAACGGCGCCATCAGGAAGATTCGTTTTCCTTCACCCAATCTGCGCTTGGTATATTTGAAATAACCAACCTGCATGATCACGGATAAATTCTCGATTAAGAAGATTCCGCACAATACCGGGATCAACAATTCCTTACGGATGGAAATAGCGAATACTGCGATGATACCTCCCAAAGCCAAACTTCCGGTGTCGCCCATGAAAACCTGTGCCGGGTAACTGTTGTACCACAAGAATCCGATACACGCCCCTACAAATGCCGCAATAAAAATTACGAGCTCTTCGGCATACGGAACATACATCACATTCAGGTAATCCGCGAAATGAACGTTGGAAGTAACGTAGGCCAAAACCGCCAAAGCAATTCCGGCAATTGCACTCGTTCCAGTGGCCAGACCATCCAATCCGTCCGTCATGTTTGCACCATTGGAAACCGCGATCACCACAATGATCACAAACGGAATAAATAATGCCCAACCATAGGATTTATCGATATCACCGATCAGCCAGTTGTAGTTGAACTCGTTGTTCTTTACAAAAGGAATCGTGGTTGTCATATCACGTGTCACAATCCATTTGGAAGGAATCGTATCCGAAACCACATCTTTCGAATGCTGATGTGTCACAAATGACTCCCCTGCCTGTAGCTGGTAGTTTGCAGCCACACGTTTGTGAACCTGTACATCCGGGTGGAAATACAAGATCGACCCAACAATGATACCAACTCCGATCTGACCAACTACTTTGAATTTTCCTTTCAAGCCTTCTTTGTTCTTCTTGAACACTTTGATGTAGTCATCTACAAATCCGATAATTCCCAGCCAAACAGTTGCCAATAGCATCGTAAATACATACACATTGTGCAGCTTAGCGAAAAGCAATGTCGGAATGAGGATAGCGGAAAGAATAATAATCCCACCCATAGTTGGTGTACCTGCTTTTTCCAACTGACCTGCCAAACCTAAATCGCGTACTGTTTCACCGATCTGCTGACGGCGCAACAAGTTGATCAAACGTTTCCCGAAAATAATGGACACGATCAATGAAGTGATCAATGCCATTGCAGCTCTGAATGAGATATACTGGAACAATCCCGCTCCCGGAAAATCCAATTGTTCTAAATAATTAAACAAGTAAGTAAGCATGTTTCTAATTATTAATTTTTCATTTTATCTGTACTACCGCTTGATCGTCATCAAAAGCGGTGCTTTCTCTTCTATTTGCTCAGTTTTTGGAAATAATTTTTTACCACCTCGAAATCATCGAAAGGATGTTTTACTCCATTGATATCTTGATACTTTTCGTGTCCTTTTCCTGCAATCAGGATAATGTCTTTTGCCTGCGCCAGGGAAACTGCTGTTTTAATCGCCTGATCCCTGTCCAGAATGGAAAGCACTTTCATTGTTTGGTGTGCTCCCACTCCCGCTTCCATCTGCTTTAAAATCTCCACAGGATCTTCCGTACGCGGATTATCCGAAGTCAAAATGACTTTATCACTCATTTCACAGGCAATCCGTGCCATCTCAGGTCTTTTCAATGCATCCCGATCACCACCGCAGCCAACAACCGTAATCACCTGCTCATTCCTGGTACGGATATTTTCGATTGTCTTCAATACATTCTCCAAAGCATCCGGCGTGTGTGCATAATCCACAATGGCCGTAATGTCCGTTGTACTTTTTGTGAACTGAAAACGACCATCCACTGCTTCTAAACTGCTTAAGACAGTCAATACTTCCGTTGAGTCAGAACCAAGCAACTGGCTGATTCCATAAACCGTTGCAATGTTGTACGCATTGAAATCACCGATCAGCCGCGTCCACAATTCAATTCCATTTACGGTAAGCAGTAAGCCGCTAAAGCTGTTTTCCAATACTTTTACTTTGAAATCAGCATGTGTTTTTAAGGCGAAAGTGGAAACTTTGGCTTTGGTATTCTGCACCATCACCATTCCGTTCTTATCATCGGCATTCACCAGTGCGAAAGCATCTTTATTCATTCCATCGAAGAAAGCTTTCTTCGCAGCGATGTATTCTTTAAATGTTCCGTGATAGTCCAAATGATCGTGCGTAATATTCGTGAACGCACCGCCCTTGAAAACCAATCCTGCAATGCGATTCTGAGAAACTGCATGAGAACTTACTTCCATGAAACAATGCGAACATCCCTGCGCAACCATGTCTGCCAATAACCCATTCAAAGCAATTTGGTCCGGAGTAGTATGTGTAGATGGAATAACTTCTTTCCCAATCAAATTCACCACCGTTGAAAGCAGTCCCACTTTATATCCCAATCCGGTATACAAATCGTGTAAAAGTGTTGTAGTGGTGGTTTTTCCGTTAGTACCGGTAACTCCCACCAACTGTAAAGAGCGAGAAGGGTAATCGTAAAACGCATGCGCCAATTCTCCCAGAGCCAAAGCTGTATTCGGAACAATCAACAGGGTTACGTCTTTCGGAACGTCAACAACGCGCTCCGAAACGACGACCTTACACCCTTTCTCAATCACCTGAGGAATGAAATCATGCGCATCTACCTGCGTACCTTTTACAGCTACGAAAAGCGTTCCCGCAACTGCCTTCCGGGAGTCAGAAACAAGCGCAGAAATTTGCGCATCAGCAGGACCGACCCACTGATTCACTTTCGTTGCTTTTGCTAGTTCACCTACTGTTTTCATTCCAATATTAATTCCATTAATCCTCCGGCCACCACTGGTGATCCCGCAGGAATTGTTTGTTTTACTACTTTTCCGCTTCCGCGTATATACACATGCATTCCCAGGCGTTCGATCAGGTAAACCGCATCTTTAGCAGTTAACCCTGTAACACTTGGAACTGTTGTAGAAGAAATTTTGCGTGGAACGATCGAAATATGTGATTCTGAAACACGCACCCGCGACCACTCGCTGTATGCATCCATTTGATAAGGCAAATGCAGACGCTTTAAAACCACTAACAAGTCGCTGATATTCCCATCCTTAATCAATGGAGCATCTTTGATACGTTCCTTCTCTTCATTGATCGCTCTGTGGTAATTCAAAGAATTGGAGTACACCTTATTCGCAATTGCAGAGAATACTGTTCCGGAAACCGTTGCTCCGTAAATATCTTTAGAAGGCGCCGCAACAACTACGATACAGGAGTAAAGCGGTTCATCTGCCGGAAAATATCCTACGAAAGAAGCCTGGTAAGTTTTATTTCCATCTTCTCCATATCGACCATCCTTGTTTTGCACAACTGCCGTCCCTGTTTTTCCTGCAATATCAAACAAGGCCGATTTCAAAGCACTTCCGGTTCCTCGCTTTATAACACCTTTCAAACATTCCTGCATGAGTCGAACCGTTTTATCCGAACAAATCTTTGGACGAAGAACTATGGGCTTGAAAGATTTCACAATGCGCTGCCCACGGCGAATGTGCTCTACAAACTGCGGACGAACCAGCGTTCCATTATTCGCGACGGCATTGTAGAAAGCCAGTGTTTGCAAAGGAGTCTGACGCACTTCATAACCAATCGACATCCAAGGAAGCGAAATTCCCGACCAACCTTTTGTACCCGGAGCAGGTAATGACGGCCGGGGTTCTCCCTGCAAATCAATCCCCAATGAATCTCCTATCCCAAACGTTCGTAAACGGTCGATAAATACCTGTGGTTCTTTGCGGTAAGCATTATTAATCACGCGTGCTATCACATTGGAAGACAATTCAAAAGCCCTGCGAACAGTGATACGACCGTATCCGTAAGGATTAGAATCAGTCAATTTCAAATCATAGAATTGGTATTCACCAACTGCATTTACAGTATCATCCAGGGTGATCTTCTGATCTTCCAAAGCAGCCATTAACGAAGCAAGCTTAAATGTCGAACCCGGAACCTCTTTGGTACCTATCGCATGATTGTACAACTCGTAATATTCACCATCAGAAGCCATCTGCAGATTTGCCATTGCACGGACGAAACCGGTTTTCACATCCATTACGATGACACAACCGCTAGCTGCCCCCTGGTTTTTCAACTGGCGGTACAATTCCGAGTGTGCTACTTCCTGGATTTCCATATCAATGGAAGTAATCAGGTCAGCTCCCTCAATAGGCTCCCGGATCATTTTGCCTGTTTTTTTCCATCCTGAAGAAATACGTTGTTCAACTTCTTCACCCGGTTCACCTGCCAGAACCTCATTGAAAGCACCTTCAATACCAACACGCAACTCTTTCGAATTCCCGTTGTTCTGATAATAACCCAATGTTCTTTTCAGGATCTCGCCATGCGGACGTTTTCTCAAAATCGTTTCGTCCGTGTCGATCAATCCACCTTTATTTCTTCCCAAATTGAAAATCGGAAGTTCTTCCAGACGATGTCTTTGTTCGTTTGTAGCCTTTAGTTTGATGGTAATATACCTTCTTCCTCTCGCCCTTCCCTTACGGATGTAATTTTCAAAATCACGCGCAGAAGTTTCAGGAAAAACCTTACTCAATCCCTCACACAAAGCTCCGATCTCCTTGTCAAAAACCTCCTGATCCACAACAGTAGGATCCATGTGTATGTCAAAGAACGACACCGATGTAATCAGCGGTGTATAATTTCTATCAAGCACCTCCCCCCGCCGCGGATATTTTTTCACCGCTCTTGTTGGGATTTTCTCTTTTGTTGCCGTAAACAATGAAGCACTGCCTTCAGACTGGATCATGATTGTTTTCACAATCACAACAATCAAGGCAATGAAAAAACCTATGTAAACCAGATAAGCCCGCCACATCAAGTCTTTTTTATCACTCATTGTCTTTTCGCTTTAATCGTATTACTTTCACCGGATTGACCGTCTCTTTCAATCCGCGCTTCTCCAATGCCTGAACCAGTCGGTAACGGGAAGTCGACTCTTCCAATCGCGCCTTGTTCTCGATATATTCAGCAGTCTGCGCATCTACATCCGCCTGCAGATCCGTAATATCCTTCTGCAACTGTTTCCCATAATAGCCTTTTGCCACCATCAGCATCAGTAGCAACAAAATGAAGAATATGAACGTCAGGTTGTTCAACACAAAATCCCGGGTTAAAATTTCCCCGTTCAACACCTGGATCAACAGGTTCTGGCGCTTTGGCTTCGCATTTGCAGCCGGCTTCGCTTTTGTATTCGCCTTTTTATCTGTGTAGGTATTCGTTTTCGCATTCGTTTTTTCGCTGGCAGCAACTTTCTTTGAAGGCTTCTTGCCCGGTTTTTCATTTACAGGTATATCTGTCGAATACTTTTCTCTGGAAGCCTTACCTCGTACAGCATCCATTGGATTTCCCTCCCGTTCTCTGTACTCATTTTCCATCCGCCACTCTTTTAGCTATTCTCAACTTCGCACTACGCGCACGTGTATTCCGCTGAACCTCTTCTTCACTCGGAAGAATCGGTTTTCGATTTACCTCTTCAAAAGGCTTCAGTACCTTCCCGAAAAAATCCTTTTCAATTGAACCGTCCAGATTACCACGTTTCATCAGGTTTTTTACCAAACGGTCTTCTAAGGAATGATAGGACATCACCACCAAACGAGCTTCTGGCCTTAGTACCTCAGCCGTCTGAAGCAGAAATTTCTCCAGCACGTCCATTTCCT
>CBINBC010000013.1:0-98936 GCA_966248825.1 uncultured Fluviicola sp. | reverse complement strand
CAAATGTTCAAATGTTCAAATGTTCAAATGTTCAAATGTTCAAATGTTCAAATAGTTTCTCTTAAACAACTTTTCAACTTTTGAATGCTCAGTCCTCCTGAAAGCGAATAAATTACGTTTTTGTTAAGCGGATATTTCGAAAAAATCCATTTTTCTGCACACAATCTCCAATAAATAACTAATTTTGCGCCGGGGTAAGTCTTTTACGACCAGCTCCCTCTAATTCCTCCAGGACGGGAACGTAGCAAAGGTAAGAGGTTGTAGCGGTGCGATAAGAGTAGCTTACCCCTCTTTTTTTGCCTTTTTTTCTGAACTGATATTTTTCAAAGTTTCCCGCTGAAGAACGCAGAAGTCCGCAGATTGTATTTAGCAACAAACACACTTTTTCAGCGTTCCTCTGTGCTATCTGCGTGAGACTACTATGTGGATAAAAATTCGTAATTCGGCATTCGGCATTCGGAATTGCTTATAAATGGTTTTAACTTTGCCGTTCAAATAAAAGAATATGAAATTTTTCATCGATACAGCGAATCTGAACGACATTCGCGAAGCCAACGACCTGGGGATTTTGGACGGAGTAACGACCAATCCGTCTTTAATGGCAAAAGAGGGAATTACCGGACAAAACAATATTTTGAAGCACTACGTGGATATCTGCAATATTGTAGATGGTCCGGTAAGTGCAGAAGTAATTGCTACCGATTTCGAAGGAATGGTGCGTGAAGGAGAAGCTTTGGCTGAGCTGCATAAGAACATTGTTGTGAAAATCCCGATGATCCCGGAAGGAATTAAAGCAATCAAGTATTTCTCATCCAAAGGAATCCGAACGAATTGTACACTGATTTTTAGCGCCGGACAAGCGTTATTGGCTGCAAAAGCCGGAGCAAGCTACGTTTCTCCGTTTGTTGGCCGATTAGACGATGTTTCCACAAACGGTTTGGACCTGATCCAGCAAATCCGGGTTATTTACGACAATTACGGATTTGAAACTGAAATCCTTGCGGCTTCTATCCGCCACCCAATGCATATCATTCAGTGTGCTGAGATTGGATCGGATGTCATGACCGGACCTTTGAGTGCTATCCTTGCATTGGAAAAACATCCGCTTACAGATAACGGATTGGCGCAGTTCCTGGCAGATCACGCCAAGGGGAACAAGTAAAAATGTTCAATCGTTCAAAAAGTTCAAATCTGACAACCTTGAACTTTTTGAACCTTTTGATCTTTTGAACAATCCAGGATATTCAACTCTAAAGTTCCGAACCCCTATTTATCAGGAGAATCCCCACCTTCAACTACATTATTCTTCCTTTAATCCAAAATTGGTTGTGTTCTATGACCATTCTGTTATTTTTGCAATAACAATCTATTTATGAAGAAACTTCTTGCAGTATTTGCATTTCTTTCTGGTTTGTTTTCAGCGAATGCTCATGAGTATTATTTCGCATTTGGCGAAGTAGAATACAACTTGTCGACCAAAAAACTGGAAGTTACGCTTGAAATAAGTGCACACGACCTGGAGTTTGACATGAAAAAAGCGGGAATCACGTTGGAAAAGCACATCGAGAACCAAAGCGGGAATGCAGCCTTCAAAAAACAACTGGAGTCGCATCTGGCAAAAGGATTCAGTATTTCTGCCAACGATTCCCCTATTCCACTTTCAATCATCGGGTTTGATGTATTGCCAACAGGTTTGATTTACGTTTACCTGGAAAGCGGAGTGGTTGAATTGCCCGAATCGTTCTTCTTCAAGTTCGATCTGCTCATGGAATCCTTCCCGGATCAACAAAACAAAGTCACTTTTATTCGAAATGGAAAAAAACAAACAGCTGTTTTTTTACCCACTAAACCTACAGAAGTTATAACCCTGTAATTATGAAAAAAATCCTCTCTCTCTCAACGGTTTTATTCGCTCTGAACCTTTCAGCGCAAACCAAATTTGCTCAATTGGATATTGAACTTCCTACACCGAACGAATACCGCACGGCTGCCGGAGCTCCCGGTCACGGTTATTATCAGCAAAAAGCAGATTATAAAATGAACCTGACTTTGGACGATACCAAACAAACCATTCGCGGGGAAGAAATCATTACATATATCAATAATTCACCGGACGTACTGGAGTATTTGTGGCTGCAGCTGGATCAGAACATTTTCAAACCAGATTCTGACAGCAAACTGATCGCGGTGGAGAAAATGGAAGATTTTCAGTCAATTCGTGATGTGGAGCGCAAATTAATGACTTTCGAAGGAGGGTTCAACATTGAAATGGTTGCAACGGTAAACGGAGAAAAGATGCATTATGCGATCAATAAAACCATGATGCGC
Source organism: uncultured Fluviicola sp. (assembly GCA_966248825.1). GTDB lineage: Bacteria > Bacteroidota > Bacteroidia > Flavobacteriales_D > Crocinitomicaceae > Fluviicola. The sequence continues at coordinate 96,608 of CBINBC010000013.1, read as the reverse complement.
ATTGATCCGGCAAAACCTTTGGGACCAAAACAAAGTATTTCGTTTAAGATTAAATGGTGGTATAACATCAATGACCGGATGAAATTCGGTGGAAGATCCGGGTATGAGTACTTCGAGAAAGACAACAATTACCTCTACACAATCGCACAATTCTTCCCTAGAATGTGTGTTTACAACGACGTGGAAGGCTGGCAGAACAAGCAGTTCCTCGGTAAAGGAGAATTCACGCTTCCGTTCGGGGATTACGAGGTTTCCATTACCGTTCCTTCCGATCACATTGTGGCAGGAACAGGAGAATTGCAAAACGGATCTTCAGTTATGACGGCTGAGCAGAAACAGCGCATGGAGAAAGCAAAATCATCCAATACCCCGGTTTTGATCGTTACTCAGGCAGAAGCTGAAAATGCAGAGAAGAATAAAGCAACAGGAACAAAAACCTGGACATTTAAAGCAAAAAACGTACGTGATTTTGCATTCGCAACTTCGCGCAAATTCATGTGGGACGCACAGAATACGGTCGTAAAAGGAAAAAACATTCTGTGCATGTCGTTTTACCCGAAAGAAGGAAATCCACTTTGGGAGCGCTACTCCACTAAATTGGTTGCACATACCATTCAGACTTATTCGAAATATACGATCGATTATCCGTATCCGGTTGCGATTTCTGTTCATTCCAACCAAATTGGAATGGAATACCCGATGATCTGCTTCAACGGCGGAAGACCGAACGAAGACGGAACTTACTCAGAACAGACAAAATACGGGATGTGGGGAGTGATTATCCACGAAGTAGGACACAACTTCTTCCCGATGATCATTAATTCTGACGAACGCCAGTGGTCGTGGATGGATGAAGGCTTGAATACTTTCGTGCAGTATTTAACAGAACAGGAATGGGAACGCGGATATCCTTCCAGAAGAGGTCCGGCATACATGATTACGGATTACATGCGTGGCGATCAAAAATACATCTCTCCGATCATGACCAATTCGGAGTCTATCTGGCAATTCGGGAATAACGCCTACGGAAAACCGGCTACGGCTCTGAACATTTTGCGTGAAACTGTAATGGGAAGAGAATTGTTCGATTTTGCTTTCAAAACCTATTGTGAGCGCTGGAAATTCAAGCATCCTACACCTGCAGACTTGTTCCGCACCATGGAAGATGCATCCGGAGTGGATCTGGACTGGTTCTGGAGAGGCTGGTTCTATTCTACGGAATACGTAGACGTTTCTTTGGATTACGTGAAGCATTTCGAGTTAAACTCAAACAATCCGGAAGTAGAAAAGGCGGCGAATAAAAAAGCTGATGAATCCAAGCCTGAATTTATCGGGGATATCCGGAACAAGGAATCCATCAAGCAAACCGTAAATGAAAAAGATCCTGCCATTGACGATTTCTACGCAAAACGCGATATCTACCAGGTGGATCGTTTGGACAAGAAAGAATACGAAGATTTCCAGGCAAAACTAACCCCGGAGCAAAAGAAATTACTGGAATCCAAAAAGCAGTTCTACGAATTGTCCTTTACCAATAAAGGAGGTTTAGTAACACCATTGATCATCCAGGCGACCTTTGAAGACGGTTCCAAACAGGAAGTGCGCATTCCGGCTGAAATCTGGAAGATGGATGACATCACGGTTACCAAAGTCCTGATCTTCGACAAACCGGCCGTTTCATTCCAACTAGACCCCTTCCTGGAAACAGCAGATTGTGATGTGAACAACAACTCCTTCCCTCCTGCTTCCAAACCAACACGCTTCCAGTTGTTCCAGCAAAAGCAAAGTAATGAAAATCCGATGCAGCGCCAGAAACGTTTGGAGAGCGGGAATTGATATGGATTTGCCAGTATATTTAATGAGATGGTTATCGATTGGCTTTGAAGATAAGTAAAGTGAAAGGTTTTTATTCTTGTATTTCAATCATTAAATTTGAGAAGTAAACCGAACCAATGAAAAGAGTTTTATACTTTCTTTTTTTAATTCCTTTAAGCTGTCACGCGCAGGATTCTTTGAAAACAGAGCTTCAAATGATACTTTTGAACTCGGCAGATAGTTCGCTTGTTGCATATGCGTTTACATACCCGGAAGATTTCAATTCAAACCTGACTTTTGTAGATTCAAACAATCATATTATTCTGGATTCTCTTTTAAAGATGGATTATCACTTTGAATACGATTATCCTTTTTTTTCGCCGAGGTTTGAACCGGATAGTTCTTATGCAAAACCATTTATAAAATACCTGTCAAGTTCTGATATTGGTTCGTTTTTAAGACAATCGCATCTCCGGTTTTATTTAGTCCATTATGGAAATGTAGCTTACAAAAACATTGACGAACTGTCAGTGAAATATGGACTTGAGGTAATGAATATGGGATGTGTTAGAGATCATAGGGCTGACAGGTATATGTTTGCTGTTGAAAATTTATTGAACGCTCGAAATGGAATAGGCTGGATGGATCAGTATCATAAAGAGCTCAGAGAAATGTATGACAAGTAATTCCAGAAAAACCATCCTCGCAATCATCGGAAGTGCCAGCGAAAACTCTTCGAATCGGCAATTGGTTGAATTCCTCGTGGCTTCTTCTGAAAATGAACTAAATTGGATCGTTTTCAACGAATTGAAATCTCTGCCGCACTTCGATCCGGAATTATCAGTAAATAATACGCCTCAGGAAATTATAGATTTCCGGAAAATGATCGAACATGCTGATGGAGTGGTTATCTGCACTCCCGAATACGTTTTCAGCATTCCGTCCGGTTTAAAGAATGCGATCGAATGGTGCGTTTCGACTACTGTTTTCTCGGAAAAGCCCTGCGGATTAATTACTGCTTCTGCCCAGGGAGAAAAAGGACACGAAGAATTGCAGTTATTGATGAAAACCTTAATGGCCCGGTTCACAAATCAAACCATCTTGCTTATTTCCGGAATTAAAGGAAAAATCCAACAAGGAACCCTAAATCCCAAAACTCACTCCGAACTGGAGCAGTTTCTCTTCTCTTTTAGCATGTTACTGAAAAAGAAATAGGCCCTTGTATTTGAGTGGCTTAAGCAAATTGTAAAACACGTATTAAGCAAGTGTTTGTTTTCTAAAAAAGGTTGAAAATCTGTGTTTGGAGGTTTGTTTTAACAAAAAAAACAACAACGAAAAAACGGACAAAGGATTCTTTTCAAGCACCTTATATAAATCAAAAATCAGTCCGAAAATTTTCAGTTCGGTGTGTTTTAAAACTGGTAAAACATACCGCAAGCATTTTCTACAGGTCTAAATCGATTTTCCCCGTTTTGTTAAATCATTGAAATTTAATATTGGTTTTAAGTGCTCTGAAAATTTAAAGCAGTGTTATTATTTGCTTTAAACCTTTAAAATCAGTCCGTTGTAACTTAGCTGTGGTTTCGAAACCATCTATTCACGTTAAAAAATTTTCAATTATGAAGAAGAGAAACACAGTAGTAAAATCACTATTTACAATGAGTGTACTGGCACTCACAGGATTTGTCGCTAACGGACAATTATTGGAAACTATGGGAACTGCAGGAAGCGGTACTCAAACAATCAGCGCAAGAGAGGCAGCAGGGAATTTTGATTTGACAGCACTTACTTATGTAGGGACTGCAGATATGAGAACAACCACTCCTTCTACCGGTTATGCAGGAGCTTCAGGAAGTTACAACACTTTGATCCAGGCTCAGGAAACATTCGAAATGCAAGGGGTAAATGCAGCAGGTTGCCGCACAAACGATTCTATCTTTTTCGGGGTTCATAAAAGTACCAATGCTTCAACAGGAGTTGACTTCCTGGTATTGGAATACAGTATTGATAACGGAGCTACGTGGAGTCCTATTACTTTCGGGGCTTTACCAACCGGATCAGGAACTTCAAAATGGTACAAAGTGGGAACAGCGTTGCCGTCAGCAGCTCATGTAGCAAACCTGCGCGTTCGTTTCAGAAGCACGTTGGTTGGTACTTCTTCTTCCAATCCTCAATTCAGAATTGATGACATCGCTTTCTCTTGTGGTTCAACTACTTCTTGTGGTGAGCCGACAGCGTCTATCAATGTATCCGGAGCTACTGTTATTTGTGCAGGCGCAACAATGCCTCAGTTGACATCTACAACGGGAATCATCGATCCTTTTTACCAGTGGTATAACCAGGATGGAGCTGTTTCAGGAGCAAACCTGGACGTTTACACGCCTGCTACTTCCGGTACTTACCATGTAGTAGTGAGCAGCGAAGACGGATGTGAAGCTGTTTCTGATGAAGTGTACGTTTTAGTTTACCCGCAGGTAGAATACTGCCCGATCACGCTGGAAGGATGTGAAGGAAAAGAAGTAGAGGCTTGCGCGAAGGTAAAAGCTTCCGATTTAATTTTCTCTCAATACGTTGAAGGAAGCGGATTCAACAAATACGTAGAGATTTACAACGGAACATGTGCCGATATCAATTTGACGGGATATGAATTACAGGCATTTCACAATGGAGCATCATTTGCCGGAACACCTACTTTCACCATTGCGCTTTCAGGAACTATTACTGCCGGAGGAACAATCGTCATTGCTCACCCATCTGCAACAGCCTGGACCGGTACACCGAATATTTTCTCTGCAAACCTGCAGTTCAACGGTGACGATGCTTTGGTATTGTACAACGGAAACACATCTTCTGTAGCAGACATCTTTGGTTCTGTAGGAAACGATCCGGGATCAAACTGGAGAGACAGCGATTCAACAAGCGCTACTTTCGGATGGTCTACTGAAAACAAAACATTGGTACGCAAAGCATGTGTTTACTCAGGTATCACTGTAAATCCTGCTTTACCCGGATTCGAAGGTTTCCCTACATTAATCACTGAATGGGATACACTTTCTCAGGATGATGTTACAGGTTTGGGAACTCATGCTTTCGGAGCTTCTTCTTACAGCTACAGTGTTGCTTCCGGTGATGCTTTTATAACAGGTACCGGGGATAATTGTGCTACGATTGAAATCGGGTCTGTTAATTCTGTAATCAACGTTACCGGAACTTTCTGTACGTTCAACAACTGTAATGCAACTCCGGGTCAGATCAACGTAAACGTAAATTGTGCCGAAGGTCGTGCCATGAAAACAAGTTCCACTACTCCAGTAGCTGACTTGTACCCGAACCCAACTACAGGTTCTGTAATGATCAATTTCAACACAACTTCTGAGGAAGAAGTTTCTATCACCGTGTTGGATCTTTCAGGAAAAGAGCAACTAACTATCCAAAACGGATTGATGGAAAAAGGAACTCACAGAATGCAGGCTGACTTGTCAGCACTTGCTCCCGGAACATACCTTATCCGAATTGCTTCTGCTTCTGAAAACCAAACACTTCGTGTAGTTAGAACAGAAAAATAAGAATAGCAATTCTTAAAAGAAGAGTCCTTCTGTTTCGGCAGAGGGACTCTTTTAAACATTTATATCATAAACATGGAAAAAAAATCAGTACTTATTTTAGCAGCCGCTTTTAGCCTGGGATTAAATACGGCAAAAGCACAAACACCTTTCAATCCAACAACTTACTCCGGATGGTTGACCACTCCGGATAATTATTTTGCAAACCTTCCGGCAGGATCGGGAGTTACTTTTAATCAGCCTCTCAGAGGTTCCGGAAATCAGTTTTCCACTTCTTCCGACGGGATCAATTCCGGTCAATGGCAGAATACTTCTTCTGCTGATGCCATTGCGGCTAATCGCTATTTTACATTTGCGGCCACTGCAAATTCAGCTACTTCTTTTCAGGTCGACAGTCTTTTGCTGATACTTGGAAGAACGGGCGCAGGACCGGATTCATGTATCCTTCAATACAAATCTCCAGCTACCGGCTACTCATTTGTATCCGTTACTCCAAATACTTATACAATTTTAAATCCCACAACCGCCCCTACTACTTCTATTACAATCATTCCTGCTTCACCGCTGATGGTTTCGGCTTCGGACAGTATTGTTTTCCGCCTGGTAGCATGGCATGCCAGCAGCTCATTGGGAAAAATGAGAATCATCAATGGTACGGAAATTTACGGCAGCTCGCTCACAGCACCAATGAATGAGATTGAGGCCCCGATTGTGCAGACAACAAATGCATTGTGTGTTTCAGCTGTTAAAGGCGACAGTGTGTTGGTAACATTTAATTCCACCGGGACATTTAATGCAGGAAACACTTACTCACTTGAGTTGTCAGATGCTGCAGGATCATTTGCTGCACCGGTAACAATTGGCTCATTGAATAGTCAGTTAAACAGTGGTACGATTCACGGATTCATTCCCGCAGGAACTTCAGATGCTTCCTATCGCTTGCGTGTAAGATCGAGTAATCCTCCTGTAAACGGTCTGGACACAACGAGTCTGCTTGTGAATCCGGGGGTCATTTTAAGCGCTGCAATCCTTCAGCCCGATTGTCCGGACAGCCTTGGAGCAATTGATCTGACTGTTTCCGGTGGGTCGGGAATGCTTCAGTACAGTTGGTCAGGCGGACAAACGACGGAAGATATTACAGATCTCTCAGCCGGAAATATGGCTGTTTTGGTTACTGATGCAGCTGGCTGTTCTGCGGATTCTTCCTTCCAGGTGGTTTCAGTTCCGGTATTTAATGTCGTTGAGTCAATTACAAATGCGCTTTGTCATTCCGGAAATGAAGGAGAAATTACTGTCACCGTTTCCGGTGCAACTGCTCCTTATAGCATTTCCTGGACCGGAAACGGAATCAATCAAACCGGTTTAACAGCTTCGAATCTTTCGGCAGGAAACTATAATCTTTCTATTTCAGATGCGAATAACTGTCTTTATAGCAGTACTTACACCGTTTCGGAACCTTCCTCAATAGTAGTTACTGCAGTCATTACAAATGCCACTTGTGCTTCCTGCAACGGAACAATCAGTTTGACAGTCAGCGGTGGAAATGCTCCATACACCTACGAATGGGCAAATAACACGACTTTAAGCCAAATAACAGCAGTTCCGGGGAACTATTGTGTGGATATTTCAGATGCAAACAGTTGTATGGTCGATAGTTGTTTTGTGATCTCTTCGACGGCAGGAATCGAAACTTCCGATCAGCTCGTGTTGAATGTTTTCCCGAATCCGGCTTCAGAATTTGTTCAAATTCAATTTTCAGCCGGTCTGACCGGTGTATCGAAGAAGCTTTCAATTGCAGATTTAAGCGGGAAAATCATTTACACTGCTGATCTTCCGGGTGAAGTGAATCTTTTGGAGATTCCCGTAAATAATTGGTCAAACGGAACATATACTTATCGGATCAACGCAGAAAACAATCTTCCTGTATCAGGGAAAATGGTTGTTTTTCATTGATTATAAATCTGTTAGGTGCGACTTGGGCGTTCTACTTGTGTGGAACGCCCTTTTTATTTTATTAAAATGCGTTAATTTCGTTCTCACTAGAATGCGGTTTCGTTGAAATAGATATATTCGTTCCATGAAACCTTATTGCCTGGTCATAACCTGTTTACTTATGAGCGTGTTTTCTTTTGGGAGAGACATTATTTACCTGCAGTCCGGATCACAGCCTAAAAGTGAGCGCGAAGCTATTGTTATTTTAGCCGGATTGGGTTCCAAAGTGCACAATGAGCGGGAGATAGCCCAATACTTCAAAAACAAGGGCTACGACATTTACCAACCATCCTATATTTACCGGAAAGGAATTGATAAGGGAGTCGATAAATTAGAACGATTTTCCCAAAAACACGAACTGAATTCCTATAAAAAAGTTCATTTTTTCTGTTACATTATCGGCAGCTGGACATTCAACCGTTGGTTTCAAAAGATACATTTAACGAACATAGAAACAGTTGTTTACGATCGAAGTCCTTTGCAGGAATGTGCCCCTTATGTTTTGATGAAGGACAGTAAATTCATTGCTCAATTGGTTATTGGCCATGTAAATCACGAACTGGCAACAACTCCTTATCCGCCGGTAACAACTTTTAAGGGAAAAATCGGATTGTTAATAGAAACTATTCCGACAAAATTAATCCTGAGGCATCAAAAAACGGCAAGCTCCCTTGGCCCGATCAAGTGGTCTGTTGATTCACTCAACCAGGAGTATACGGATTACTTCTATGCTCCGGTGAATCACGACGAAATGTATACTCACATTGAAAAAGTAGGTCCGGAAATATTAAGTTTCATTAAAACCGGGAACTTTGGAACGAATGTAAACCGCATTGCTCCGAGCCATGATCCTTTAATAAAGAAGTAACACATGATCTCTATCTACAACATAAAGCCCAAATTCCAGCAGCTTTTGCGTCCTATACTCGCCAAATTGTATAAAATGGGAGTTACCGCAAATGGAATCACCTGGTCTGCGATTGTTCTTTCTTTTGCTGTCGGAGGGTTGTTTTATTGGAAGCCATCCGGGTTTATGTTGCTTGTTTTACCGGTTTCATTAGTGGTCAGAATGGCTTTGAATGCTTTGGACGGCATGATGGCGCGTGAATACAAGATGCAAAGCAAAAAAGGAGAATTACTGAATGAATTGGGAGATATTCTGGCTGATATTGCCATGTTTCTGCCGTTAGTACTGCTTCCGGGGCTGCATCCCCTGGTTTTATTTGGGTTTGTAATTCTGGGAGTTATTAATGAATTTACCGGAGTTTTGGCCAAAGCAATCAATGGTGAACGTCGTTATGATGGTCCGATGGGGAAAAGCGACCGCGCACTATTGGTTGGTCTTACACTGCTCTTACTCTATTTCTTTCCGGAAATAAAAGCTGCATTGAATTACATTTTTGGTGTCGGCAGTTTGTTGCTGGTAATCAGTACAGCCGTTCGAATTAAAAAAACACTTCCATGATTTTAAAATTTGATTTAATCGCCTTTGTGGAGAATAAAGAGACGCTGATCGTAATCGGTTTGATCTTTGGTATCCTGGTTTTTGCCACGCTTCTGTTCTGGATTATGGGTCTGGTAAAACCTCATGCGAATATTGCGGAGCTAAAAATGCGTACAAAATCCTGGTGGATGATGGCTACGATCTTTGTGGTAGCTACTGTTTTGGATCCGGCAATCTCTTTTGTTGCAATCGGAGCACTTTCGTTCATGGCTCTTCGTGAAATTGCCTCCATCAGTAAAAATGTACGGGAAGAGGACCGGAAAATTCTCATTTGGTGCTATCTGGCAATTCCCGTCCAATATTTATTCGCTTATTACAAGCAATATAGTTTGTTCCTGACTTTCATTCCGATATTCATGCATTTGTGGATTCCTTTTATGCTTGTACTTCGCGGTGTAACTGAGAATATTGGCCGCTCTATGTCGGTATTGCCAACCCAGCTCATGCTTACTGTTTTTGGGGTAAGTCACCTGGCTTTCTTACTGAGTTTACCGGAATTGGAGGGATTCAAAGCAGGTGGACGTGGCTTATTATTGTTTGTAGTCTTTATTACAGAAATGAATGACGTTTTCCAGTTTACCTGGGGAAAGATGTTCGGTCGCTACAAGATCATTCCAAAGATCAGCCCGAACAAAACCTGGGAAGGATTTATCGGCGGGATTATTACAACCACTGTAGTTGGTTATTTTCTGCGGTTTTTAACTCCTTTCTCGGGAACAGAGGCTATTTTGATCTGTTTGTCCGTGGCTGTTACCGGTTTCATTGGTGACGTCGTGGTTTCTGCCATTAAGCGTGATATCGGGATGAAAGATACGGGAAACACCATCCCGGGGCATGGCGGTATCCTGGACAGGATCGATTCTCTGGCTTTGACAGCTCCGGTATTTTTTCACATAGTCTATAACTTGTATTACCTCCAGTGAAAAAGTTAACGCTGTTTATCATTTATTCCGTCATTATGCGGTTAGCACTCCGACTTTTTTCGGGGACGAAGCTAATTCATAAAGAGCATTTGGTTTACAACGGTCCTTGTATTATAGTTGGGAACCATAATTCCCATTTGGATACCATTTCGATCATGTCGCACTTACCTTTACGGCAATTAGCCAAAACGCACCCGATCGCTGCAGGAGATTATTTTGGGAAATCGCCTTTCAAAGCAGCACTGACAAGGTTTTTTGTCAATGCAATACTTATTCCTCGTTCCCGTCCGAAAGCAGGAGAAACGGGACCTGATCCCATCCAAATGATGGTTGAAGTATTGCAAAAAGGAGATTCTTTGCTGTTGTTTCCCGAAGGTTCAAGGGGTGAGCCCGAAAAGTTTCAGAAGTTCAAACGCGGAGTTGGATTGGTACTGGAGCAATGCGCTGATATTCCCTTTATTCCTGTTTACATGAAAGGATTGGGGAAAATTTTGCCAAAAGGAGATCCGGTTCCTGTGCCATTCGACAGCTACATGTATGTGGGATCACCTGTATTCCCGAAAGGAAAAACAGCGGAAGAAATCGTCAGCGAAGTGGAAGCTCAGATCCATGCGTTGAAAAATGAGTTTTCCTAATTAGAGTCAAGAGTCAGGATGAGTATCCGATTTTTTATTTCAGATTTAGTCTTGCCTCTCGAAGTCTTGTCTCATGACTCTATTTTCTGCGCAGCTTAATCAAAGTAATCTCCGGGTAAATCCCTACTCTTCCGGGAAATCCCAAATACCCGAATCCGCGGTTGACATACAGGAATTGTTTCCCGATATTGTAAAGCCCAGCCCACTTTTTGTAACGGAAAGAAACCGGACTCCATTTAATCCCGAAACGCTCAATCCCGAACTGCATCCCGTGGGTGTGCCCCGACAAGGTAAGGTCAATATCTGTTTTCTCCGCCACTTGTTCGTCAAAATGGCTGGGATCATGAGAAAGTAAGAGTTTGAAAGCATCCGCGGGAACATTTTCCAGGGTTTCATCCAGTTTTCCGCTTTGTCTGAAAGGTGCTGTTCCCCAGTTTTCCACTCCCAGCAGCCAAAATCCGGGTTTCAATTCTACGGCTTCATTCAGTAGTGGTGTAAAACCTATTTCCTGGTGTATTGTGATGAGTTTTGCCAGATTGGCATGCTTTGTTTCTTCCTTGTCCCACGGAACATAATCTCCGTAATCATGATTTCCCAGAATACTGTATTTTCCTTTTTTAGCCTCAATTTTGGAAAAGATTGCTTCCCAGCCCAGCATTTCTTCAGCCAGATTGTTCACCAAATCTCCGGTAAAGAACACAAAGTCGGCTTCCAGTTGATTGATCTGCTGAATGGCTTTTTCTACTTTGTTATATTTATTAAAGAAGCTTCCTACATGTACGTCGCTGATCTGTACAATCTTCAATCCGTCTGAATCTGCCGGAAGGTTCTCAAAGGGAAGTTCAACAACATGAGTTTTCCAGTTCCATCTTCCCCAAATAATCCCGGATAAAATTGCAAACAGCATCGCTATTGTAACTCCAAAACCAATGTATTCAATAAGAGCAACTCCGGTAATCAGGTAAATAACCCCAAAAGGAAAGAACCCAAGTGCCGGTACTCCTGATGCGATCATCACGCCAAATGCATTGAATCCCTTGCGGTAATCGGTTGTTCTGCGGTTCCGGATAGCGCGCATCATCACAATCATACTTCCGAAGAATAATACAAGTTGGACGATTCCGAGTATAATAATGAAAGGGGTTTGAAACTCGAATAATGCGTATGAAAGTGTAGCCTGGGCTAAAAGAATGAGTAAAAGAATAAATCCGAACATGCTGTATTTTTATGAATAAGCAAAATTAGACGGTGCAGTAAGATTCTTAAGCCAATCTTCGTTAAAATCGGCGAAATAATCGGTGAAATATTTGTTCAACATCGATTTGTTAAAAATTAATACACTTACTGAATCGTTTTTTTGGCTACTTTGGTGTAAAAATAATCGCTATGAGTCGAAATTTGTACATTGTCCCACATGATTTGACCGAGGTTGGGAACACTGCTTTGGACTATGCTTTATTCCTTGGTACGCACGTTAGAACAGACATTATGTTGCTGCATTTGGTTGATAACAAAGCTAAAATCGCAGCTACTGAAGCAAAACTTTGGGATATTGTAAAATCAAAAACAGTTCCGACGAATGTGGAGATGTTTGTACTGGTTGCGGTCGGCGACATTTTTACCGATATCAACAAAATTGCCAACCGCGAACATGCGCAGTTGATTTTGATGGGGACCCACGGAGCAAAAGGATTCCAGAAATTAACCGGAAGTTTCGCTATGAAGGTGATTACCAGTTGTGATGTTCCGTTTATCATTGTGCAAAAAGAAACCAAGCACGTAGAGATTAAGAACATTGTGGTTCCGATCGACCTTACGAAGGAAAGTTTACAGATTGTAAGTCCTGCTGGAGATCTGGCAAATATTTTCGATGCAACCGTTCACGTAATCGGAGAAAAGCATACGGACGAAGGATTGTCGCAGCAGACCAAGAACCGCGTATTGCTGATCCGTAACAAATACGACGAAAAAGGCGCTAAGTGTGAAGTGAACCTGCTTCCTTCCAGCGGTGGTTATTCCAAAAAAGTAATGGGATATGTGAAAGAGAAGCATATTGATTTGATAGCAATTGCTTACCATTCCGAAAGCCTTCTTCCTCAATTCGACAATTTCGCACAATCCTTGATTACAAATGAATTAAAGCTTCCTTGTATGATCATTGCAGCGAAGCAATCGGGGAATTTGTATTTCTAGAAAAACAGGCTATTTAATTTTCTTCGGATTATTTCGATTATCCCAAAAAAGTAATAGACGGATTTTCTTTTTGCCTTCTATTCGATAGAATAGCGTGCTGTGCGGATGGATAACTGCTTTTCTGGCACGTTTGGGAGTTTTAACCTCGGGATAAGCATTAGGAAATTCATCTATTGCTGTTAGCGTTTCTAACACCTGAATTAAGAAAACATCTTCTTCTTTTTGAGTGAAGTTTTCTCTTATATAATTGGTGATTTTATCCAATGAAGTCTCTGCTCACTTATTCCAGATAATCATAGATTACAGGTTTAAATGCGGGTATTTTTTTCTAAATTTTTCTAGCATCTCTTCATGTGGAATCCCCGGATCAGTCCCATTGTCAGCTTCTTCAATAGATAAACGCAATTCTTCTGCAATGTATTCCGGAAGTTCTTCTTCCCAATGGGTTGTTTTTTCCTTTTTTAATGCACGTGCATACTCCAGAACTTTCGAGATAAAAGCCTTATCCTCAGATTCTACAATCATTTGAACCAAACTCAATTTGTTTTCTGCTGTACTCATATTTCAAAAGTATGAAAAAGATAATTGCCTTCAAAAATTACTTTACCCGCACCATTTCAAACGGGAGACAGTATCTTGTTTTTCAGTAATAATCGAATCTTCTTTGTGTTTGTAAGTGATTCCCCGGGGAAATCATGTTTCGGATTTTCAACTATTATTAACCGGTCTTCCTGTTTGTCATTTTAAAATAACCGGTTTCTCATAGCTTTCCGTTTCAGGCTTGGTGTCAGTATTATTTTCAGGGCACGGAATCTATTCGTAAAATGAGAATAAAAGTCCAATTTCCCTTTTAATTCTTTACATTTTCAAATCTCCGTTCTAATTACCTACATTTGTCTCGTGGAATTAGGAGTTTATAACGAATTGCGCCTCGACCGTTTTACGAGTCCGGGAGCATACCTGGAAGATGAAGAAGGGAACGATGTGTTGTTGCCTACAAAATATGTGGATCCGTCTTTCCAGATTGATGATATGGTTAAAGTGTTTTTGTACAAAGATTCTGAAGGCAGGATCATTGCTACGACACTTACTCCGAAAGTCCTTGTGAATCAATTTGCTTTTCTAAAAATTGTAGAAGTGAATCAATACGGTGCTTTTGCAGAATGGGGAGTTGAAAAACATTTGCTCATCCCTTACCGGGAGCAGCCGAAACCTTTGGAAGAAGGAAAACACTATTTCATTTACATGTACATTGATGAAGCAACTGAGCGGTTGGTTGGTACTTCTCGTATCGGGATGTATATTGAACCTGTAAAGGATGAACTTCAGGAAAACGACCTGGTAGATTTGATGGTGTGGGAGTTCACTGATTTGGGCTTGAAAGTGCTTGTTAATAACAAATTCCAGGGATTGATCTTCAAGAACGAATTACACCGAAGAGTCCGCATGGGTGAAAACCTGAAAGGCTACGTAAAGAAAGTACGTCCCGACGGAAAGCTGGATATCGTCCTGGAAAAACCTGGGTATGAAAAGATTGACACACATTCCAGAAAACTGCTTGCCATGCTTCATGATAATGAAGGATTTCTGGATTTAACAGACAAATCCTCTCCGGAAGAAATTCAATACCGAACAGGCTGGTCCAAAAAAGTCTTCAAACAAGTTGTGGGAAATCTTTACAAACAAAGACTCATTAGTTTGCACGAAAACGGAATCACTCTTATCGAGAATTAAAAATGCAAAATTCAAAAGTTGGACAGTTAAATTGATCCAGCTTTGAGATTCTAAGTTTTGCATTTTGATTCCGATAGCTATCGGAACATAATTTTGAATTAAATAGAAAACAGTTCCTTAAACTTAATTGCCTGACGTCTTGAAATTTCGATCTTCTCCCCTTCCCGAATTTCTTCACCGGTTGCCGTTTTGATAACTACAGGTTTTAATTCGACCTGCAATCCTCCGTTGAACCAGTTTTCCACTCGATTGATCCAGTTCAGGTTGATGATGTATTTTCGGTTCGCACGGAAGAAATGTTGCGGTTCCAAACGTTCCTCCAGGCTGTTTAACGACCTTAAAATTAAAGGTCTGCTCTTTTCAAAGTAAACTTTTACATAGTTACCGTCGCTTTCAAACATACGCACCTTCTCCAGGGATACGTAGAAGCATTTTTCTCCGTCTTTGATGAAAATAGAATCGGAAATGGTCAACGGACGCGATGAACGATCGATTTTGGGTGCTTTTGCCGTAGACTGGAAATCCGCTTCCGAATTGTTCAGTAATTTCTTGACTGTTTCGTCCAAACGTGCCGGATCTACTGGCTTTAACACATAATCCAATGCATTGACTTCGAAAGCTTTCAGGGCAAAATCATCAAAAGCCGTAACAAAAACCACTTGTGGGATTTCATCCAGCTTTTTAAGCATATCAAAGCCTGTCATCCCGGGCATTTGAATATCCAGGAAAATCAAATCCGGCTTTAAAGCTTTGATCTTTTCAATTCCTTCTTCCGGATTCTTGGCTTCGTCAATGATTTCAATTTCGTGATAATCCTTTAAGAGTTTCTTCAACTCTTCACGTGCAAGTCTCTCGTCGTCAATGATTATAGTTTTCATACTTCTTTAATTTCTATGATTGCAATAACAGTTTTCGGGGTGTTTTGTTTTAGTTGGAAATGGGCTTTTCCTTTGTATTGTAGTTCCAGTCGTCTAAGTGTGTTCGAGATACCGATTCCGGTCGAATCTTTGCGTGTTGAACGTAGATTTCCGTTGTTCTCAACTTCAAGGATTATTGATTCTTCTTGTTTTTTTGTTCGTATCCAAACAGTCCCGCCTTCAATTAACTGCGAAACTCCATGTTTTAGCGAGTTCTCAACCAAAGTCTGAAGCATGAACGGCGGAATTAAAAAATGCATGACATGCGGGTCTAATTCCTGGACAATTTCCAAACGTTCTTCAAAACGTACTTTTTCCAGGTCCAGATAATCCTGAACGATAGCCAATTCTTCTTCGAGGGGCACCAATTGTTCACTTCCGATAATCAGTGACTTACGAAGCAGGTTGGAAAGTTTTGTAATGTTTTCCTGAGCGCGGTAGGGTTCAATATCGATAAGCGCACGAATAGAATTCAGCGAATTGAACAAAAAGTGCGGATTCAACTGTGAACGCAGGTTTTTGAGTTCAATCTCATTGTGACTTGCTGTCAATTGTAGGTTATTTACTTCTTGTTCACGTGAGCGCTGAAAAAAGTGGAAAGTGAAATAAACGCTGTTCCACAGGATAAAGAAAATCAATGTTGCTGATACATTCAGCGAGAACTCTACAATAGAAAATGTAAAAGGAATTTTCGAAACAAAATGGGAAACAAGCATGTTTAAAAGCCACATGATCGCAGCTACAACAATCGAAGTGATCAGAACCCGCGGGATCAGGTTTGTAAGCCGCATATTCAGCCAACCCATCGCTATGAAGAAATAACGCATCATATGAGTCAGCATAATCCCCAGAACAAAGAAGCAGCTGGTCGAAATAACTATTGTTTTAAGGTCAATGCTTTGGTTCGAAAAGGTAGAAGCTGAAAAAATGAGCAGTGAAAGTAGTGCCCACCCTCCTATCTGAGCCAACCAATATGTCTTTCTTGCTTTAAACATAAACCAAAGTTAAACGAATTACGTAGCGAAATACACAGGTTTAAATTAAACGGCATTTTTACAGGTTAATTGGATGTATTTCGTGAAGACAAGTTATTTCGGTCTGAAAATTGTAAATTCGTTTTTCATGAATCGCTTCTTGTTCCTGTTTTTCTTTTGCCCGTCGGTATTGGCCTTTGGTCAAAATCGCTGGAAACCCGATGCAGGAATAAAAGCAACACTACTAGTGGCATTCGGTTCTCATCAAAATTCATTCGGACTGAAACTGGACTCGTACGTAGGCAATGATTTCGTGCAATTAAACGCGGGAGTTACCACGCGCTACTTTTTGACGAACCTGGGGAACCGGAATAATTTCGGAGAACTGCGTTTAAGCGCCGGCGGGGTTTTAATGTTTGGAAAAGGAAAAAATCCTGCAAATATGGACTGGGACGGACCGCTTCATCAATCAAAATCCGAGTATTCCATCGGATATGCACATTACTGGTATTTGGACCGGGTGGGAACTTCACAGCGATCAGGTGCCTGGAACCTGGGAATTCAGCGAATTGATATTTTAATGGAGAATGATGTGTTCGGTGGACAGGCTAAAGACCGTTTTCGCACGGGAGGCCTGATCGTATCGTATCGCGATAGTTTGTATAAAGCAAGCATCGGTTTGACGATCTGGACCGGTGAGACTGCTGAAACGATTTGGGATAAAAATCCACGGCCGGGAGCTCCGAACGGGTACCGCGATTTGACATCCGGGCCTTTCGGGAAATTAAATCATGGAATTCTTTATGGGGAATTGAAACACCGATTCGTTGGGGTACAGACAGCCGGTGCACGACTTGGCTGGGATAGTGAACAGATCAGACACATCTTTCAGAATAAGTTGAGTCATGACTTGGTTCTTTTTCCAAAGAAAATGGTCCGGAATACGCCGCACTACCCGCGCCTGGACGAAGCCGGGAATAACGTTTTCTCAAAGAAAGAAGCACGAAAACCGCGGTTTTATTTCTCGACGTTTTTGAATGATGGATTACCTTATTAATTACGAACTCCTAATTACGAACTCCTAATTACGAATGCCGAATTGTTCTACATCCAGGTATGTTGAAACAATCCCTGTAGTTTTGTTTAATTCGTAATTCGGATCTCGTAATTCGCAAGTATGAATTATGTGGTACAATTGACCGATTTTAAAAACGTATAGAAAAGCATAAATCTACAGTTCGCCTTTATTTCTGAAAAACCAACTCAAACATGCTCGGATATTCATTTATTTGATGTAATTTTGCGCCCCGTAGTTACAATTTTTATATATGTCCAATTCAACAAAATACGTATTTGTAACCGGGGGGGTAACATCATCCTTGGGTAAAGGAATTATCTCAGCTTCTTTGGCAAAATTGCTTCAGGCACGCGGTTACTCTACGACAATCCAAAAATTAGATCCTTACATCAATATTGATCCGGGAACATTGAATCCTTATGAGCATGGAGAATGTTTCGTAACGGACGATGGTGCAGAAACAGATTTGGATTTGGGGCATTACGAACGTTTCCTGAATGTTCCTACTTCTCAGGCAAACAACGTAACTACCGGAAGAATTTACCAAAGCGTTATAGATAAAGAGCGCAAAGGAGAATATTTGGGGAAAACCGTTCAGATCATCCCTCATATTACAGATGAAATTAAAGAGCGTATTCAAATCCTTGGTAAGACCGGGAAATTTGATATCGTTATTACAGAAATCGGTGGAACGGTTGGTGACATTGAATCACTTCCCTTCGTGGAAGCTGTGCGTCAGATGATGTGGGAATTTGAAAACGACTGTTTGGTTGTGCACCTGACATTGATTCCTTACTTATCAGCTGCGGGTGAACTGAAAACAAAACCTACACAACACTCCGTAAAGCAATTGCTTGAATTGGGGGTTCAGCCGGATATTTTATGCTGCAGAACGGAGCACGAATTGGATTTGACGATCCGTAAGAAAATTGCAAAATTCTGTAACGTAAGTATGAATGCCGTAATTGAATCGCGTGATGCAGAATCCATTTACGACGTTCCGTTATTGATGCAGGCAGAAGAATTGGATAAAGTAGTTCTTGAAAAATTGGGACTTCCATCCAAGAATTCTCCTGAATTAGGAAAGTGGAAAGAATTCCTGACACGTTTGAAAAATCCGATACAGGAAGTAAACATCGGTTTGGTAGGTAAATATGTAGAATTGAAAGATTCCTACAAATCTATCTCAGAAGCATTTATACAAGTGGGAGTTGCAAATGAAGCGCGCGTGAATTTGAAATGGATCCATTCGGAATCATTGACTAAGCAAAACATCCAGGCTGAACTGGAAGGATTGGACGGGATTTTGGTTGCTCCGGGATTCGGTTCGCGAGGTATAAGCGGAAAGATCGAAGCAGTGCGTTATGCCCGTGAGAATAAGATTCCTTTCTTCGGAATTTGTTTGGGGATGCAGTGTGCGGTGATTGAATTTGCCCGCCATGTCCTTGGTTACGAAGATGCACACACTACTGAAATCGCAGAAGACTCCAAATATCCTGTAATTTCCATGATGGCTGAGCAAAAGAGCATTTCAAACATGGGTGGTACCATGCGTTTGGGAGCTTACAAATGTCAGTTAAAACCGAACACAAAGGTAGCTTCTGCATACAATACAGAATCCATTGAAGAAAGACACCGTCATCGTTATGAGTTCAACAATGAGTATTTGGAAGCTTTCGAAAAAGCGGGGATGATTGCTACCGGGAAAAATCCGGAAACGGGATTGGTTGAAGTAGTTGAGATCCCGGAGCACCCTTGGTTCGTTGGTGCCCAATACCACCCGGAATACAAGAGTACGGTGGATAATCCTCACCCATTATTTGTTGCTTTTGTAAAAGCAGCCATAGAATGTAAAAAATAAGAGAAAGCATCGCTTTCAAAGAAGATATTCGCGGTAGCGGATACTGAAATATAAACAAAAACTGAAGAATGCTTCATGAATCTGCGTGATTCAAAGCAAACAACTAAATAAATACGAATGGATAGGAATACAGTTATTGGTCTTACGCTTATCGGTGCCTTGTTGGTAGTGTTCACATATATGAGCCAGCCGAGTGAAAAAGAGGTAAAAGCTAAGCAAAAAGAGCAGCGTGAATTGGCAGAACAAGCAAAAAAAGATGCCGATTCCACTAAAAAAGCCGAAAAGAACAAGCCGGTTCTTGTAGCTAAAAAAGATAAGGATGGAAATCAAATCAAGGACGAAAAGGGTGGTTTGGTTTATTACAACGAAAAAACAAAAAGAGACACAACGATTGCAGCGAAAGTAAAAGTTCCTTCCAATGTTTTGGTAAAAGGAGAAATTGTACGCCTGGAATCTGAAAAACTGATTGTTGATCTTTCTACTAAAGGTGGGATTGTTTCTGCTGTTCAGTTGAAAGAATATGAGTCATATGTGGATTTCGCCAAAAAAGACAATAAAATTACTCCGCTTTATTTGTTCAAAGACGGTGATCATAAGAACCAATTGATCTTTAACATAGCAGGGAATAAGTATGTTACAGGAAACAAAGAATTTGAGATCGTTTCAAAATCAAAGCACAAAGTAGTTTTCAAACACGATGTTGCGGATGGGTCCATCATTTATACCTATAACCTGAAAGGTGGATATGATTTAGGTTATACCATCGAGATGAAAGATCTGAACGGAAAAGTACTGCCAAGTTCAGTAATGCTTGACTGGCAGATGGAAATGCTTCGTTCTGAGCGTTTGCTTTCCGAGCAGCGCAAAGTTTCTACGATTTGTTATGAAGGAACAGATGGAAAATTGGATTGGAACAGTGAAGTTGCCGAAAGCTACAAAGTAGCTGAAAAAGACATGAAATGGGTTGCTTACAAACAAAGCTACTTCTCCTCTATCCTCGATGCAGATAATGGATTCAAAGTTAAAGGAACGAAATTCACTTCGACGAATTACAAAGAAGGTTCCGACCAGTTCTTTACACATATCCGCAAATACCGCTCGCGTCTGAATCTTGGAATGCAGTCTGTAAAAGACGGGAAAGCAAGTTTCTCCTGGTATTTCGGACCGAATGATTACCACACTTTGGCTGCTTATGATAAAGACTACGACGATATTTTAAATCTTGGATGGGGAATTTTCCGCTGGATCAACTTATATGCGGTTCAGCCTGTATTTACGTTTTTCCTGAATCTGGGTGTAAATGCCGGTCTTGCTATTTTGTTATTGACAATCATCCTGAAATTGGTTTTGATGCCGGTTCAATGGAAAATGTTCGTTTCTTCTGCGAAAATGCGCATTTTGAAACCTCAGATTGATGAGATTAATGCGAAATACCCGAATAAGGAAGATGCGATGAAAAAGCAAATGGATATGATGGCGCTTTACCGTGCATCCGGTGCTTCGCCCCTTGCAGGTTGTGTTCCGATGTTATTCCAGATGCCCATCTTATTGGCTGTGTTCCGTTTCTTCCCAGCGACGTTTGATTTGAGACAGCGCGGATTCTTGTGGGCTGAAGATTTATCTTCATTCGATTCAATCTGGGATTTTGGAACTTATATTCCGCTATATGGTAATCACATTTCCCTGTTTACTTTATTGATGGCTGTAACAACTTTGGCTTATACGCATTTGAACTCGTCAAACATGACGCAGCAACAACAGCCGGGAATGCCGAACATGAAAATTATTATGTACATGTTCCCGATCATGATGATCTTCTTCTTCAATAATTATTCTTCAGGTTTGAGTTATTATTACTTCATCTCAACATTGATGACAATTATCCTGATGTTTGTTATTAAGCGTTTCTTCGTGGATGAAGAAAAACTGAAAGCAAAAATGGCGGAGGCGCAAGTGAATTCAGCAAAAAAAGGAACGGCTCCTAAGAAGAAATCAAGCTTTATGCAGCGCTTGGAAGATGCACAAAAAGCTCAGCTAGAGCAAGCAAAAAACAGAAAAAAGAAATAGAATATATCTTTATACAAAAACGTAGGGGGTGCGATTAATCGCACCCCCTACGTTTTTTATTGTTTATCGTCCTCTTCCACCACCGTTTCCAGGTCGGACAATCGGTCTGTTCACCGGAGCTTGTCGAACTGGTTGTGTTTGTCGTTGCGGACGTGGATTCACTCTTTGCGGACTTCTTTCAATGGGTCTTGGCTGACGCTCAATTCTTTGCGGTCTTTCTACAGGCCGCGGCTGCGGAGTTGTTGTCGGGTTTCTTCTTGCTGGTTCAACTGTTCGTGTATTTCCCCGGTTGTTCTCCCGAATTGTTCCTCGATTGTTTTCTCCTTCACGGATAGGTCTGGGAACTTCCCCTTTTGTAGTTTGGCGCTGTGGATTTGCTGTCGCAGGATGCACCGGTTCTTTCTTTAATTCACTTCCTACCCTTCCTTTTGAAGGTTGTGTTTTCTCAGTTTCAACACGTCCTTTGGAACCGTTGACAGATTCATTGTTGTACGAAGATCTTCCCCTGTACGCCGCACGCTGCGATTCATACCGTTTACGCACTGTATTACTATTGGAATGATTGGATGCATAAATTGCACGTGCATGCGGAACATGATAATAAGGCGTGTACTGACACCAGCCATGGTAATAATACATGCGCTGGTAGTAAACGTGATAATAAACCGGAGGCCACGGATTCCACCAAGATGGATAATAGCCCCAATAATACGGTGAATACCACGGATCATAGAAAGGGTCGTAAATGTACTGTACACAAGGCCAGTACCAAACATTGACGAATACTATTACCGGTGCTGAGAGTGTTGCAGGTCCGCTTGATTTTTTGATTTCTTTTTCATCAATCGGCTCCATAATTGTTTCTTCACCGTAGATAGATTCGTTCCCGATAATTTGAAGCTGAGCCTCTTTATCGGATTTTTTCTCAATTGCAATAGCGGCAATATCCTGGCTCTCCTTTTTATTTACCGGAATTTGAAGTAAAATAGCATGGCTGTTTCCCTCTTTTTTATCAATCACACGGATGTAATCAATCTTGTTATCTCCGTTCAAATCCAGGTTGTTCACGTGACTTGATTCCGAATTTAATTTCTTCTCAAAATCTTCCAGGTTTTTGGACTCTTTGAATAGGTTTAAAGCTCCCTGTAAATCAAAATTATCACCTGGCATACCGGTACTGTCACTTTCCTGAGCGAATGTGTTGAATGCTGAACCCGCCAGCATGATCAACCCTAAATAAACTAATTGTTTCATGACTTTTGGTTTTCTTTAAGATACCAAAAACCATACGAGAATTAGTTTTATTCGAGCCAAAAAAAGTTAACGCAAAACCTTAGTCCTGATTACTTTACAAGATCCCTTAATTGGATAAACTCCCTGATCTTGTCATTTTCTATCAGAACTGACAGGTTGTATTGAGTTAAGTACCATTCCTTCCCTACTTTGACTAAAACACCGCTTCCCCGGCAATCTTTCATCCAGGTACTGATCTTCTCATCAAACCAGGCAACTTTTCCGTCTTTGGATACTTCAATATGACGTTCAATTTTTCGAAAATCCCATGCTTTACCTTTATCAAAGTAAGGTTTGCAAAACCCGCTGAATTGTTCTTTATTCCAACGCTCTGTCGGGTCTGTACCCAAAAAGATAAAGTTTTCAGCCATAAAGCCGAAGTAGCCGGTATAATTTGCGTCTGCTGCGGCTTTGTGCCAGTTGTCGATCAAAATATCAATTGTTTCTGTTTCATTGGGCTTCGGATCAGTGAATCCTGTCAGGAAGCTAAGTCCGATTAATAAAATCGGGATGAGTTTTAGTGTTTTCATAAGCGATAAAAAAAGCCGTCCAAACAAATCGTTCAGACGGCATGAATATAAATTGGTAATCGAATGATTATTTAACTTTTGCCTGGCACATTTTCACAGCTGCAGAGATATCGATAACTCCGCCTGTCGAAGAAAGTGTTCCGAAATCTACAGAAGAACCCGTTCCCGGTGCAGGGATCATTGTTCCTTTGTACTGCTTCGCGGAAGCAAGCATGATATCTTTAATTTCTTTCATGCTCAATGACGGGAAGTAAGATTTCAATAAAGCAGCAACACCTGAAACCATCGGAGCTGCCATTGAAGTTCCCTGAAGGATTTTGTAATCACTTTGTGGAACAGTGTTGTAAATTTCAAATCCCGGAGCGAAAATATTCACCTGGCGGGAACTAAAGTTTGAGAAATCGGCAGCCAAATGTTTTTTATCTCGCGTAGATGCTCCCACACAAACATACATATCCAATGGCTTGGATTGGAACGAATATTCGTTTGTAGGGAAATTTGGGTTCTCATCCAGGTTCACACCATCGTTTCCTGCTGCATGGATCAATAAAACGCCTTTAGAATCAGCATAAGCCAAAGCATCGTAAACTTCTTGCTGGTGCTTTGAATATGCTTTACCAAACGACATGTTAATCACTGAAGCTCCATTGTCAACTGCATAACGAATTGCCAAAGCAACATCTTTATCCTGCTCGTCTCCGTTCGGAACTGCACGCAATGACATCAAACGAACATTTTCAGCAACACCATCTCCACCCAATTCGTTGTGTCTGGTTGCCCCGATAATACCACCAACGTGTGTCCCGTGCGATGCTTCCGGTCCTTCAACGTCGTTGTTTCCATAATGAACATCACTGAAGTCATCCGGGTTATCTCCAACAAACTGACGATCATTGTATTCCATGTTCAATTGGTAATTTGCACTCCCGTTGAAGTGGTCAAGAGCATCTTTCAATGCTTCTTCATTCAACTGTCCGCTGGCAATATATTTTCCTAACTGCTTTAATTGAAGGTCTTGCGGAGATTCCGGTTTCCATGCATCTACGTCTTTCTCCGTATAGTCAGGTCCTAATTTCTCTACCAATTTTGCTTTCAGCATCGGGAACATTTCATTCAATTGTGTGTATTGTTCCAAAGCTCCCAAATTCTCCTGACGCTCCGCTTCAATTTCTTTCAGCAGCTTTTGGTATTTTGCATAATCTGCTCTATCCGCTTCAGCAATGCTTGATTCGGACTTGTCTTTAAACTTCAAATGCAGATCGGCACAAATACGTGTTTTTTCCAAACGCGCGTAATTTTGATTCTCTCCGTTCGGATTTCCCAGGAAGTTCCACCCGTGAACATCATCAATGTATCCGTTCTTATCATCATCAATCCCGTTATTCGGAATTTCGTCTTCATTTGTCCAGATCTTCCCCTGTAAGTCTTTGTGCTCAATATCTATTCCCGAATCGATAACTGCAACTATCACTGTAGTTGATTGTTTTTTCTTCAGGCTGGAATAAGCTTTTTCAGTATTCATACCGGGTGTAGCTCCGTTATACCAGTTCTTGATCTCTTCTACTTTCTGGCCGTAAATAAAATTCATTACACCAACAGAAAATAAGGCGATTGACAATGTGAGAATTCTTTTCTTCATGACTGTTAATTCTTTTTTTGACAGGAATACAATTCCTTTTGAACAAATATCTTAATTTGCAAAAAGATATTTTGAGTATTCTATATTAAAGGTTTAAAAATATGTTCATAGGAAAACTACTACGACAAGCGGTGAAAATAAATAAAATATTATTCATAGCAGGATTAATTCTCATTAATTCGGCACAAGGTTTTGCACAAACAGATAATTTCCGTTTTAAGAAATTAGTTGCAGAGCAAGGTGCTGTCCCAATGGCTTTTGCAGTTTCGAACACTGGAAACCTGGATGCTTTATTGGCCGTAAAGGAAATTTCCGTGAAACAGGTTACGAAAGAATGGATTTATATTCAGGCGAAGCCTAACTGGATCAAAGAAGCCATGGATTCCAAACTGATCAAATCATTCTACCTGGAATTTTCGGTTCCGAAACCTTTAAATGATACCAGTTTGGTGACGCATTATGTTAAACCTGTTCACCAGGGATTAGGAGGTCTGCAGACTCCATTTAAGGGAAAAGATGTAATTGTTGCCTTTGTAGATCAGGGATTGGATTATAATCACCCGGATTTTATAGATGCAAACGGAAACACACGTGTGCTTTATTATTGGGACCATACACTTCCGGTGGCGGCGAATACTCCGCAGCCTTATGGTTACGGACAATTGTGGACAGCTGCTGAAATCCAGGCAGGAACCTGCGGCAGTATCGAAGAATCCTCTGCTCACGGAACGTCAGTCGCAGGAGCAGGTGTTTCCGACGGATCGGCTACCGGACGTGAAACAGGAATGGCACCCGAAGCAAAGATTATTGTGATTGAAACGAACTTTAACCTGCAGAACTGGACATTAACGGTTGCTGACGCTTGTGATTTTGTATTTAAGAAGGCTGAAGAACTGGGACTCCCGGCCGTAGTAAATTTGTCGGTGGGAAGTTATCTGGGAAGCCATGACGGAACGGATCCTGCTGCGGTATTAATGGATAATTTGCTGGATGAAAAAGAAGGACGTATTATAGTTTGTGCAGCCGGAAACTCAGGGGCATGGGGAAAATACCACGTACACGGAGATGTAGACGCCGATACTTCTTTTGTTTGGGTAAAACCGAATCCGGGAAGCCAGTTGGGACCAAACACGGTTTATTTAGACTTATGGACAGATCTTTCAGATGCCGGATGGAATTACGCGTGGGCAGCAAATCAGGGGAGCGGAAGTTTCCAGGAGCGCGCCCAAACAATTTATCGTGCGGCAAACACCGGAATTGGAACTGTAATTCGCGATACCTTATGGAACGGATCAAACCGGATCGCAACCATGGAAATATACCCGGAGATTGTAGGGCCAAACCTGCATTTGGAATTCTATCTCAATAATGTGGACTCCACCAGTTATTTATATGCACTTAAAACGACAGGTTCAGGAAATTACGATGCATGGAGCGGTTCTGTTTCCATTGCTCTAAATGATATGCTCACAACCGGACTTCCTGCTGCAGGAGTTTATCCGAATATTGTGAATTACTATATGCCGGACACGCTTCAGACCATCGTTTCGTCCTGGAATTGTTCTCCCAAGGTGGTAACTGTTGGTAATATCCGTAACCGGTTCGGACATTTGGATAATAATGGGAATTACTACACTCCTGCTCCATCGTATACTTCTGAAGTCGGGGAACTATCCATGAACTCTTCAAAAGGACCGACTCGATTGGGGGTTATTAAACCGGATGTTTCTGCTTGCGGGGATGTTAGTTTGAGCGCAGGTCCGTTCTGGCTATTGAACGATCCGGGATGGAATGCTTCCATGTCGGATGACGGAATGCACGTGCGCAATGGCGGAACTTCCATGGCTTCACCTGTTGTAGCGGGAATTGCAGCACTTTACCTGGAAAAATGTTCCAAAGGAAATTACCAAAGTTTCCTGGATGTGCTCCATTCTACGGCATTTACGGATGCATTTACAGGAACAATACCAAATAACGCCTACGGATATGGGAAAATTCATGCTTTAAACCTGCTGCTTCAATCAAACTTCACAACAACAATTACAGCAGATGCTCTATTCTGCCCGGGAGATTCGGCCATTTCAACCGCTTCTGTTCCGGGATACTCCATTGAATGGATGAATGGAGATTCTACGTTGAATTCGGCCCTGACTGCAACCGGAGATGTTTATTTCATGGCTTATGATCAAAACGGCTGTGTTTCCTATTCGGATACACTTTCTGTAGTTGCCCTTTCCGCACCGCCGGCTCCGATGATTTATGTCAACGGAACTTTACTTTCGACGGACCCTTACCCGGATTTACAGTGGTATGAGAACGGAGCTGCTATTTCTGGCGCTACCGGCACAACTTACACCATCACACTTCCGACTTCTTCCAACTTTACGGTTTCACGCACAAGCACCGACGGATGTGAAGTTTTTTCACAACCTTACAATCCTTCGTTAGGAATTGAAGAATTGACGGATCAAATCCAGGTTTATCCGAACCCGACATCCGGTAGTCTTACGATCGACTCTTCTATTCCGGTGTCAGATATTCAAGTGGTTGATGTTCAGGGACGAATGGTGAAATTATTTGCGGATAATACGCATGAGATTTCCATTTCAGAATTAGAAAACGGGACATATTATTTAATTATTCACACGGATGTTCAATACTTTCAGGTGAAAATGGTGAAGAATTAAAAAGAAGCAGTATTTTTGGGCAAATAATTAAATCGAATGAATTTAACAGGTATCATTGCTATTTCAGGAAAACCAGGACTTTATAAAGTATTGGCACAAGGTAAGAACAACATTATTGTAGAATCGTTGGAAGACAAAAAACGCGTTCCGGCGTATGCTTCGGACAGAATTTCTGCATTGGATGATATTTCTATCTATACCTATGATGACGATAAACCGTTAAAAGAAATCTTCATCTCGATTTTTGAAAAAGAGAAAGGAAAGGAAACCATTTCTCATAAAGAAGATCAAAACAAGTTGAAGGCTTATTTGATCGAGGTATTGCCTAATTTTGACCAGGAACGTGTATATGCTTCTGATATCAAGAAAATCTTCCAGTGGTATAACTTGCTTTTGAAAGCCGGTGCATTGGTTCCTGAAGAGAAAGAGGAAAAAGAAGCTGCTCCTGCAAAAGAGAAGAAAGCAACCAAAACGGCTGCTAAGAAAGAAGATGGTGAAGCAACCGAAGAGAAAGCAGCAACTAAAAAAGCTCCGGCTAAGAAAGCAGCTGCGCCAAAAGCGGCAACAACGAAAACTCCTGCTGCAAAAGCTCCGGCAAAAGCATCCGCAAAAGCTACAAGTGCTAAAAAAGTGGCTGCGCCTAAAACTGGTTCTTCCAGAGGAAAGTAATTATTCCAAATATTTTATAAAAAGTAGGGGTGGGAAATTTTCCGCCCCTACTTTTTTTATTTTTGTGATATGAGAAAATTTGTTTCAGCCGACTTCAATTGCGAAAGTTGGAAATCCGTAGAAAGTTATCTTTTGGACCTTCAAAACAGGGATATTTCTTCCAAAGAATCATTTAAACAGTGGCTTGCCGATAAAAGTGAGCTGGAAGCCGTATTGGAGGAAAATATGGCCTGGCGCTATATTAAAATGACCATCAATACACTGGACGAAAAACTGACTGAGTCGTACCAGTTTTTTGTAACGGAGATTCAGCCGAACCTCGCTCCTTTTGAAGATTCTTTGAACCGAAAAATGATGGCTTCCCCATTTGTCGAAGAATTAGCGGCAGATAAAGCGTATGCAATCTATTTTAGAGGTGTTCGGTCCGCATTGGAATTGTTCCGGGAAGAGAATATTGCAATCGAAACAGAATTGAACACTCTGAGTCAGCAGTTCGGGGCAATTTCCGGCAAACAGATGATTACTTATCAGGGAAAAGAATTGACCATGCCCCAAGCAGCCAATTTCTTGAAAGATCCGGACGAATCTGTGCGCAAAGAAGTATATGAACTCATTACTGAACGACGACTTCAGGATCGCGACGCATTGGATAATTTGTTCAACTTGCTGATCAAGCTCAGAAATCAGGTTGCCAAGAATGCAGATTGCGCCGATTACCGCGAGTACAAGTTCAAATCACTGGGCCGTTTTGATTACACCGTAGAAGATTGCCTGGCTTTTCACGATGCTATCGAGAAGATGATTGTTCCGATCGTGAAGCAATTAAACCTGAAAAAATTGGAGAAATTAGGCAAGTCCAAATTAAAACCCTGGGACACAGAAGTTGATCCGGATGGATTGGCTCCGCTTAAACCTTTTGAGAATGGCGAAGAACTATTGGATAAATCCATTGCGGTTTTCCAAAAGCTGGACACTTACTTCGGAGATTGTCTGAAAACCATGAAAAGTGGTGGATTCCTCGACTTAGACTCAAAAGCAGGGAAGGCACCCGGTGGCTATAATTACCCATTGTATGAATCCGGGATTCCGTTTATTTTTATGAATGCTGCCGGAGCACAACGCGATTTAACGACCATGGTTCATGAAGGTGGTCATGCAGTTCATTCATTCCTGAGCCGTGAACTGGAATTAACAGGGTTTAAATCCCTTCCATCTGAAGTGGCAGAGTTGGCTTCCATGTCGATGGAATTACTGACCATGGAATTGTGGGATGAATTCTACACGAATGAGAACGACTTAAAACGCGCCAAGCTTGAACAGCTGGAATCTGTTGTGAAGGTTTTACCGTGGATCGCTCAAATTGATGCTTTCCAGCATTGGATCTATACTCATCCGAATCACACAACTCCGGAAAGAACAGAAGAATGGCTGCGTTTGAGTAAGCGTTTCGGAACCGGTTTGGTTGATTTTGAAGGATACGAAGCTGTTTTGGAAAGTTCCTGGCAAAAGCAGCTGCATTTGTTTGAAGTTCCTTTTTATTACATCGAATATGGAATTGCTCAATTAGGTGCTTTGGGGGTTTGGAACAACTTCAAAAAGAATCCGGCAAAAGCTTTGGCCGATTATAAAAATGCGCTTTCGTTGGGTTACACAAAATCGATTCCGGAAATCTATGAAACAGCCGGGTTGAAATTTGATTTTTCACAGGCAGCGCTGCAAGATATCAGCAAAAACCTGATGGATTCGATCAATGCATTGAATTAAAGAATAGAATTAAATATCATGTTGGGGCGCGATTAATTGCGCCCCAACGTTTTTGTAAGGATTTTATCTGCAAATCGATTCAGGTTCTGCTTAAACCACTTCCCTACCGGTTTTTCGATCCAATAGGTAATTCCCGCTGCGATCAGTACACATACCGGAAGTGCAATCAAAAATGCCGCTATATAATAGTTAATTCCCCATTTTATTAGATTAGGGATGAGAAAATAGATCGAGAAATACTGGTGGATCAGGTATAAAGCGAAGGAAACCTTTCCGAGAAATAAAGTTCCTCTGTTCACAATGAATCGCAGTTTTCCGAATACACATAGAAAGAATAACACATAGTAAACGGCTAATACGGCCTTGTATTCTCCTTGTGAAATGTAGTAGTTTGCCCTGCCCGTTTTGGTGAATAGCAATACTTGCAGCAGGTAACACCCGATAATCAAAAGAATATTCAGCAGTTTGTTTTCTTGTTTTGTAAATATCCGGTAGAATAAAATTCCGGAAACAAATAATGGCAGCGATTGTGCCAGGGGAAAGTTCTTGAAATAAGCCATTGAAAATGGCTGGAACCAGTGAAATTCAGTAAGGATTGTTCCCAGTAAGATCAAAGGAAGCAAAATCGCAACGGCACTTTTCAGTGTTTTCGTCATAAACAGGTAAAGCATTACCAGGTAGAAAAGCATTTCGATGATCATGGTCCAATAAGGTCCGTCCAGGTCTTTAACTCCGAAATAATATTGAAACATGGTCAGGTTGTAAAGAAAATCTCGGGTCAGTAAAGGTGTTTGCGGATCCACTCCGAAACAGTATTTGTTGATACAGATAATCCCGAAAGTGAAAATAACAGCCGTCCAATAAGTCGGGTAAAGCCTGCTGAAGCGGTTAATAACGAATTGGTAACCGAATTGAATACGATCCAGGCTCATGGTAATTACAAATCCGCTGATGATGAAAAACAGGTCTACACCGGTTACTCCGAATTTTGTGAACTTTAACAGTTCCGGGCTGAGCAGGGAAAAATGGAATACGAGTACAACTAAGGCTGCAATTCCCCTCAGCGCATCAAGTTCCTGTATACGGTTGATCGGATCATCTTCTCTTCCGAAAGAACCTGCAATCATAAAAAGTGAAATTAGATTACGCCCCGATTACTCTTCTCAAATCACTGATTTGTGATTCCCAAAGCCTCACGATCTCATCTTTTTCTGTTCGTTCAGCAAAATCAGAAACAGTTAAAATGACCACTTTGGTCATGGGATCAATGGTGTATTTCATCTCGAAGAATGTTTCCAATTCATCCTCTTCATCGTTCAGCCACTGCCATTTAATGTATTCTCCCGCTTTTTTGGAGATTAATCTTGCTTGTTCTTCACTTCCATCCCAATGAAAAGTATACATATCATCTTTTACAATAACATCATCGGCAAACCATTCGCTTAATCCGTCAGGAGTTGACAGTAATTTATCCAATACCCGTGGTGAGGTTTTTAATACATATTCTAATTCGAATTGTTCCTTTTTTGTCATAGTAGTTTAATAATGTTAACTTCGCGCCGAAAAATCATTTTCGAAATATACACATTTCTTTCATGGCGTTAGTACATTCATTTGAAAAAAACGGAAACAAACTCTTCAAATACAGAGGACAAATTCCTGTTATTTTATTCGTTTTAGCGATTCCTGTAATCTATTTTACAGATGTTCAATGCATTATGGGCGATTCTCGCTGGTATTACATGTGTACGGGAGCAGCAATTGCTATGTCAGTCTTAGGACAGGTAATCCGCGCTATTGCTATCGGAACGAGTAATAAGAATACTTCAGGAAGAAATACCCAGGAACAGGTTGCTGAAGCTTTGAATACGAAAGGGATATACTCTACCGTTCGCCATCCGCTTTATTTGGGGAATTATTTCATGTGGATCGGTATTGTTTGTTTTACATTCAACATTTACTTTATCATCATCGTAAGCTTGCTGTTCTGGATCTATTACGAGCGTATCATGTTTGCGGAAGAGCGTTTCCTGGAGCGTAAATTCGGTGAAAGCTATGTAAACTGGTCGAATTCTGTTCCTGCATTCTGGCCTAGCATGAAGAATTACATCAAAGGAGATATTCCTTTCTCCATGAAAACAATTTTGCGCCGTGAATATTCCGGTATTTCTGCAACTGTTTTAGGTTTCGTTTTTGTAGCCGGAATCCGCGAATATTTTACGACCTGGACCATTAAATGTCCATTGTGTTATGTTTATTGGATTGCAGGTGCATTGCTATTTAGCTTGATTTTCAAGTTACTAAAGCATAAGACAAAAGTTTTATTCGAAGAAGACCGCTCATAGGCTTGCACAGAAGAAAAAAGTAACTATATTTGCACCGCCTTTCAAGGAAAAAGAAAGGATTATGGCGAGATAGCTCAGTTGGTTAGAGCGCAGGATTCATAACCCTGAGGTCCCGAGTTCAACTCTCGGTCTCGCTACAAAGAGGAAGTTTTCACTTCCTCTTTTTTTATTTCGAAGGTTTGATTAGAGCACAGGATTCATATCCGTCGGCTGACGGACCCGAGTTCATCCCGATAGCTATCGGAACTCGGTCTCGTTAGCAAAAAGCTTAGTGAAAACCGGGCTTTTTTTGTGTTATACAAGGATTTTTGAAAACTGTGGGCACGCGATTAATCGCGTGCCCACAGCATAGTAGAAATGAACAGATCAATCCCTCACCACCAAATCATATTTCGTAAGTAATCCGATCAATCCACTGGAAGAAAAAACCGCTTTCTTCAACCTGTTACGTTCCGGATTGATATCAAAATTTATTGCGGAGCTAAAATCTGCTTTATCCAGGATACTTCTATCGAAAATACTTCTTGTTAAATCACAGTTGATGAATTTTGCCTGGCTCAGATCCACTTCCGAGAAATCCACTTCTTTGATAATGCTGTTAGTAAAGACTGCGTTTTTCATCTTCTTGGAATGAAAGGTTGCGTAATCCAACGTACAGTCCGTGAACTTAACGGAAAACAAGAAGTCATTGCAGGCACTGAAGTCCACTCCTACTACCTTGCAGTCTTTGAAATGAACATCCTTCAATCCGGCGTATTTCAAAACGGTTAAAGAGAAGTTACAGCTTTCAAATTCACAATCTACGAAATCAATGCTGCTAAAATTGGTTTTTGTGAAATCACAATCTACAAATACACAGTTGCTGAATTCATTGTTTACAAGCTGTTTATTGGCGTAATTGACTTTGTTAAATGTTTTTCCTTCGTGAAGTTTCATTGTATTGGATATTAGGACTGAAAGACATCCGGGTTTTTAAAATGGAACCTTCTCCCGGAAATCTTTCGTGCTTCAAATTTAAGTAAGTAAATGATGTTGATGCTGACAAACCGGCATAATTCATAATCCGGAATTCGTCATTAAACATGGTTT
The DNA here is from genome assembly GCA_966248825.1 of uncultured Fluviicola sp. Taxonomy (GTDB): domain Bacteria; phylum Bacteroidota; class Bacteroidia; order Flavobacteriales_D; family Crocinitomicaceae; genus Fluviicola. Next base: position 63,336 of record CBINBC010000013.1, on the reverse strand, counting down.
CTTCGTGGAAACCGGTTTCATTAAGTATATCGATATCTTTTTGAAACTATTCTACAGTACATTTGTCTCAAAATACAGAAACGATGAATTTAATAGACACACTAAACTGGCGTTACGCCGTAAAACGAATGACTTCTGAGAAAGTATCAGATGAAAAAGTAACTGAAATTTTAGAAGCAATCAACTTAACAGCGACTTCCGCAGGAATGCAGCCTTTCAGAGTATTGGTTGTTTCCAATCCTGATATTAAAGAGAAATTACAGGCAGCTTCATTCAATCCACAAGTAAAAGAATCTTCCCATTTATTGGTCTTTGCTTCTTATACGCATGTTTCCCAAACTCACGTGGATGAATACATCGAACTGGTTGCAAAAACACGCAATATACCGGTAGAAAGCTTAAACGATTTCAAAGAAAAATTATCAGCATTTGCCAGTATGCCGGAAGAGTTTGTAAAAACATGGGCCTCCAAGCAAGCATACATTGCATTGGGCACAGCGATTGTGGCTGCTGCAAACCTGAAAGTGGACAGTACACCGATGGAAGGATTTGACAATGCAGCTTTTGATGAAATATTAGGCTTAAAAGAAAAAGGGCTTCAATCTGCCGTGATTCTTGCTTTGGGTTACAGAGACGAAGAAGCGGATTTCCTTGCAAAAGCAAAGAAAGTACGTATTCCTTTAGATGAACTGACTATTACTTTGAACTAACCAATAACCAACTCAATGAGAAAGAGTTCGTTGCGGCACGGCGAACTCTTTTTTGCTTTTCTTCAAATGTAATCGCGCATCCCGGATGGCTTATCAGGGGTATGCCGGATTACTGGTGCTGCTTAATGATTTGTGCCAACTGCCCGGACTGTACCACTCCCGACTGCCTCCAGACTGGCTTTCCATTTTTAAACAAAATCAATGTCGGAACGCTTCTCACCTGGTATTTTTCGGCTGCGTGGGGATTTTTATCCACATCTACTTTCAGAACAGAAGCGGAATTGCCCACTTTGGATTTCAAATCGTCCAAGATAGGCGACATGGTTTTGCAAGGTCCGCACCAGGTTGCAAAAAAGTCAACCAAAACGGGCTTGTCGGAGTTTATAATTTCGGAAAATGATGCCATAATTCTAATTTTTACTGCAAGGACGAAAGAGTCAAAAAACTCAATCTCTTAGCTGTTTACTTATTTTAAAGGTACGAATGATTCAAAGGACTATTGTTTGGAAGATGATAAATGATGTTAATCGTTCTAAATTGTTGTCGAATATGGCTAAAACAGTTCCCGGATTATACGTTTCTTTTCAAAATTAGCAGTTTGTAAGACAGCCGCAACAAATCGCCTCTTTCAATAATTATTAATCTTGTTTGAGCAATTCTTGTTGAAGATTCTCCCATCCTCCTCCGTTGTGTACGTTCTTAAATCCATTGGACAGCAATATCCGCTTGGCTGAGTCACTTCTCACGCCTGATGCACAGCATACTATAATGGGACTGTCTTTTTTGATCTTCGACAAATTCTGAGTAATAAGTGAAAGTGGAATATTGACAGCACCGCGTATATGTCCGGTGCTGAATTCTGTAGAGGTTCTTACATCAATAATCTGCGCATTCTTTCTGACCAATTCTGAAAAATTTGTTTGGGGATAAATCCCGAAAAGTTGCTTAAGAAAACGTATCATGTATTCTTTCTTTTATTGATTTGCATTCACATCAAGGCAGTGGATTTAATCTTTCAGACTTTATTGCTTTTCTTTTTTCTTCGTTGATAAGCCTACCAATTCATAAAGCGGGCAGAACCCAATTAAACCTGTAACAGTGAAAATAACCGCTACAACAAGAGTTATAATTGCAAGTGTTCCTATAAAATAGCCCGAAACATACAGAAGGGCAATTGCTATGGAAATTACTATTCTTGCAATTCGGTCAATTAAGTGCATATTCGCTTTCATAGTCTTTTTTTTACAAAATTGAGACTATAAAAGCTCTTGTACAGTAACTTAGGTTACATAAGGCTTAAATAAATCGATTTGACTGTGGCGTAAATAACTTTTCTTTTCTGCTGAACCGTTTTTGCTTTCTCATTTCACAGGTTGATCTGATGTAATTCTAAATGGCTCCATTCGAAAAGCAATACTACTTGAATGTGCCAGTATCAGCAAGCGTTTTCCGACTATAAAATTCACCTGTGCTTGTTTGATAAGGATTTCCAGGAGTGTTTCAGCATCTTCTTTTTTCAGGTTGTCCAGGTTTCTCAAGACAATAACTAATCCGACCCCACTGATCCCAATATCCTCCAGGCAGTCATTCAGTGCATCCAGGTTATTTCGGAAATAAGGGGGAAAATGAAAATACTCGTTGAATTGTTCCAGCAGATTGCTTATTCCGTGGCAGTTGAATTCCGTTATAGTGTATCCCGATTTATCTAACTCCATCAGATCATTTCCCAATTCACCTGCGCTCTGATAAAACCGGACAAAACCATTTCTTACGACCTGGTAATCGATCTGTTTGTAGAGTTCTGGTGATTCTTTGAACGTACTCATGGAATTGAATGATTTGGACATAATTTACATACTAAAGTCCAATCAACAGTATTTTTTAAAAATCAGGAGCTACATGAACCTGTTGTCTGCGTGCGAATATTACATGATTATTTTTCGGATCACGGCATTCCCAAACTGCTGTACTCATTCCGTTTACCTTGGTATCATCAATGATCAATACGCTTTTCAATTTCTTTTTGGAAACATTCGGAAGAATAAGCATATGGCCATCTGCAGCACATTCCTTTAACTGAGCCCAAAGGACATCTTCCTGTTCGGATTTGAATGCGGAAAACGGATCTTCCAGGCTGATCGAATCTTGTTTTTGTGCATATTCATCGAATAAGCCGATCAAAAGTTCATTCTGCATATCCAGGAACTCCGGTTTACTGACATAAACAGCATATTCCGGGCTGTAAAAATGTATAAAACCCTGCTCATGCCATTCCAGCTTGACCGTGGTTTCTTTTCGTGACTGACTGAGTAGTGAAAATGATGTAAACATCATGAAGACGAAAAAAAGGGTAGCGTACTTTTTCATAATTTTCAGGAATTAAATTGTCTTAAATGATGATCGGTGTGTTTGTAGACTAATAATCCAACTTCCTCCTTACTCATCTTCCCGAAAAAGTCGTGAATGAATGTTGGATTGGAATAGCTTTCATAGGCTTTTATAAGCTGGATCCACTCTTTTTTCTTTTGAGCGACATCTCCGCTTGTTTCTTTTATTTTGAATTGTTCGGATGTCGGGACACCTTTATCGATCGGTTTCTCATCACGGATCATGCGTCTCAACCCCATTTTTCCGAAGATCTTGCCGAGAAAAGCTTGCTTGTATACCGGATTTCCTTTGCCCTGCATCCATTCTTCCCAGGTAGTACAGTGCATCAGCATTTGGTAAAGATTCATTTTGCCCCATTGTGCCTGAGCATTTTCATCCAGATTGTGAATACGGTTGATCAACTCATCACGAGTTGACTCATCAAATATAGTCTTCATAAGCAATTATGAATGTATAGATAATATGGGACGAAACCAAGAAAGCGGGCGATTAAAATTTGGAATGATATTTGTTAGTAATAAAACTTAATGTTAATATTTTATCAACTCTTAAACTGCTTAAAAATGAAAAGACCGCTTACCTTTTTCATCCTCTTTGCTGCTACTTTTGCAAAAGCTCAATGCAATTACAGAATAACTTCTGATTATAACCAATCATCCAAGCAAATCAACGTAAACGGAATGTTCTTTAGGGATATTGCGAATGGATTGGCAACTTATACGCCTGTTAAAATGTCGGGAGTAACAGCTATCTACCAGTCGTCGTTTTCTGTTTCCGGTAAGGATGTTAACGGCCAGGACTATGTATCGGTGACCAATTATGACAGTACCGATTTTGTATGTGGACCGGTGGCAATAAATTATGCTGCTCAAAACTATTCAGGGTTTAGTAATATGATTTGGTCTGTGTACAAAACCACTATTGATCTTCATATTCAGAATTGGAACACACCGGGATACCAGGTTCCTCCGGGTATTAGCCAATGGCCCGGAAATGGAGACGTCTCAAACGGGATGATGACCAAACTTGCTCCTTACGTGGATGTGAACGGAAATGGAACATATGATCCTGCAAATGGAGATTACCCGGACATTTTGGGAGATGCAGCATTGTTTTTAATATTGAACGATCAGAACAGCAATCAAATCCCCGGAACGATGCCAATGAACGTTGAGCTTCATTGTATGTTTTATGAATATGTAACAGGAGACGCTTTAAATACCACGACTTTTTTAAATGTGAAACTGTATAATAGAGGTACGGCAACATATAACGATTTCAAATTCAATGTGTTTAATGATTTTGACCTTGGGAATTATCAGGATGATCTATGTGGTGTAGACGTATCCAGGAATATGGCTTATGTCTATAATGGAGATAATAACGACGAACAGTATTTTGGTCGTCCGGGATTTGGAGTGAATCCTCCGGCAATGGGAATGATTTCGCTCAATCACCCTTTGATTTCTTCAATTTTCCCTGGTGATTCAATTCTACCGCACGCAACAACGTCTGAATTCCTGAATATCATTAATGGGAAGAAGCCGAATGGAACTGATATTACCAATGCGGGAACACCAACGGTTTTTCAATACTCGGATACTTTGAGCAACGGATATAATGAGGTAGCCCTGAATAATATTCCATCAGACAGACGTGTTTTCTCCAGTATTTCTTTAGGAACATTGGCTCCCAATTCAGTGAAATGTATGGATTTTGCCTGGGTATATGCCCGAAAAACAACAGGGACATCTATATTTAAAAGTGTCGATAGTTTAATGAAAGTGGCTGATTTCGTTCAGAATTTCTACGATAGCATGGGGCATTGTATGGATGGTACACTTCAAACACTTTCTTTAGAATCAGGGAAGTTTGACATTTATCCGAATCCTTCAAACGGAGAAATAACGTGTATAGCTGATCAAAATTTAGAAGGAATTGAAGTTTGGAATATGGAAGGGAAATTGATCCGGACGGTTCAGGTCGACGGGAAGCAAACGAACCTGGACTTAAGTCAACTAACAGCAGGAGTTTATCTGATCAAACTCTCAACAGCAGATGAGACCAAAATAATGCCTTTTTACAAACAATAACATTTTTTAACCCGACTTTAGCCTTTGGTTGGAGTCGGGGACTGTTTTTTTTGTTTCTTTGGGCAAAACAAATTACATGCTTAAATCATCCTTAATCCTTTTTCTCGTTTCAATTATTCATTTTCAAGGTATTACCCAACAGCCTGTTCCGGGTATTGACTTCACCCAATTTAGCTTAAAATCAAAGCACGACACGATTGATTTTGTGGTTTCCGGGACAAATCTCACTGTCAAAAAACCGGTATTCCTGTTTGTCCAGGGGTCCCTTCCTATTCCTTTGTTCGTGGATTTCGCCGAACATGGTGTTTATCCGATGGCTTTGGGAAATTTCGATCTGAAAACAATGCATAAGCATTACCATATTGTCACTATCTCCATGCCGAAAATTCCGGTTTTGGTTTCGAAAAATCAGGTGAATGAACAATACATGTACATGGCTGATTCAACCATCAAAAACAGCGTGCCCGATGCCTATTTAAAAGCCGATTACCTGGAAAATTATGTGAATCGCGCGAACAAAGTAATTGATTTTCTTAGAAAGCAGAAATGGGTCGATAATAGCCGGTTGGTTGTTGCGGGACATTCTCAGGGCTCAAGAATTGTGGCAGAATTAGCCGCTACAAATCCGAAAATCACACATGCAGGTTTATTTGGTTTTAGCCCGCTTGGTCGTGTTCATGAACAGGTTTGGCTAAACTACAAAGAGTTCATCCTGGGACACTTAACCTGGGAAGAATATGAGGCGAAGCAAAAGCAGCAGACGGAATTTCAGAAACAAATTACGGCAGATAAAGGGGAAGATATTGGTTTTATTCCCTGGAAGTCCTTTACCGGAATAGGTTTCGAACGTCTGGCTAAAGTCAAAACACCTATTTATATTGCTTTGGCAACAGAAGATAAGTGCGCTTTTTTGAATGAGTTGATTCCCATCTATTTCATCCAGTCCGGGAAGACGAATTATGAATTAAAACGATACAACGGTCTGGAACATAATTATTTTCCGGTATTGGCAGACGGAAAGGTCGATTACGAAAACGGAAAATGGGCAGAAGTGATGAATGCGTTTGTAGAATGGAGTTTGAAGTAATGATCAATATGAATCGTCAAAGTTCTCCTTCTATCGTGAAATCCCCCAAATTTCCGGGAATTGCAGGATATTTCCTCACGTCAACTTCAATGAATTCGGTATCGTAGAAAACCTTACTGAATTTTTTTGAAGGCATTTTTCGGATATCTGTTCCGTCTTTTAAATCTTCTGAATTTTCAAATGCTTTCCCCATTAAAGAGGTATTGGAAAGGAATTTGGTCTCAGGATCAGGACCTGCCTGGAAAAAATTAGTTACCAATACATTGACAGTGTCACCGCTTTCCAGTGATCTCACAACAACCAAATTGTAAAAATCGATAGTGTGATTTTCAGTTAAATTCCCGGAAGAACCTAGAATTTCAACACTTTCTCCATCTTTTAACGCTGAAGTATCGATTCTAAATTGCGTTACGTCAACCATAAACGGAGTTAAGTCTTTTTCTGTTCCGGAATCAGAGCAAGCGCAAACAATAGTCGTCAAGAAGCTGAAAAACAGAAGGTGTTTCATGGAATGTCAAGTTTGATTCATTTATCCGATAAAAAGAAAAATATTATGCCTTTACCAGATCTCCATGTCCTCTCAGTACTGATTCGTACAATTCTTCATACAAAGGAAGAATTTCTGACAACTCAAATTTCTTTGCCTGCTCCAATGCCTGTTTGCGGAAAATCTGATGTGTCTGTTTATTTTCCAAAATACGGATTGCATTTTGAGCCATGGATTCCACATCGCCCACATTAGAAGTAAATCCGGAAAAACCATCAATATTCACTTCCGGAATTCCTCCGGTATTGGAAGAAACAACCGGAACACCTTCTGCCATGGCCTCCAAAGCTGCCAAACCAAAGCTTTCTGTTTCGGATGGAAGTAAGAATAAGTCACTCAGCTCCAGGATAGGACCTGTTTCACGCACTTTTCCAATAAAAATAATTTTTTGGCAAATCCCCAGATCGCGGGCCAAACGTTCTACAATTGCACGATCCGGACCATCTCCTGCCAACAGAAGTTTCGCCGGGAGTTTTTCCTGTACTTTTTCGAAAATGCGGACAACATCTGTGATGCGTTTTACCGGCCGGAAATTCGAAATGTGGCACAAGATCAGTTCATCGTCCTTGGCATAATGCCGGCGTTTATCCATGTTGATTACCGGTAATTCTGCTTTCGGCTGAATAAAATTAGGGATAACGTGAATGTCTCGCTTGGTCTCGAAATGCGTATAAGTATCCTTCTTCAGACTTTCTGAAACTGCAGTAACCGCATCAGAGGCATTGATACAGAATGAAATCACCGGTTCAAAAGAAGGATCTTTTCCTACCAAAGTGATATCAGTTCCGTGAAGTGTGGTAATAAACGGAATATTGATACCCTGTGCCCTTAGAATCTGTTGTGCCATGAATGCTGCAGACGCATGCGGGATGGCGTAATGTACGTGTAGTAGATCTAATCCTTCGTATTTCACGACGTCTACTACTTTACTGGCCAATTCGGTTTCATAAGGCTGATATTCAAAAAGCGGGTAATCCGAAAGCTGTACTTCGTGGTAAAAAATATTTTCCCGGAAACTGCCCAAACGAACGGGTTGAGAATAAGTGATAAAGTGGACCAAATGCCCTTTTTGGGCCAATGCTTTTCCAAGTTCTGTGGCTACCACGCCGCTCCCTCCGAATGTAGGGTATAATACAATTCCGATTTTCATGTTAGTTGTCTGTCTTTTTCCGGCGTGCTTCAAAAAGTGCTTCGTAGATTACTCGCTGAATCTCAGTTCGCACGCTCATTTTTGTTATTTTCCAATTGTCTGCGTCGGGATAAACTCTATTCGATAAGAACACAAAGTTTACCTTATTTTCAGGATCTGCCCATGCAATTGTCCCTGTAAACCCGGAATGACCGAATGTTGACGGAGAAACCAGGTCGCATGTCGGACCATTCTTAATGCTTACAGTCGGTTTATCAAACCCGATTCCCCTTCTGTTTCCGGGACAAAATTGGCACGCTGTGAATTGATCTACAATTTCTTTTTGAATGATCGATTGGTCTCCTATTTGCCCTTTATTGAGCAAAAACTGCATCAAAGCCGCCAAATCTGTTGCATTAGAGAATAATCCTGCGTGGCCGGCAACTCCTCCCATCATAGCTGCTCCCGGGTCATGCACATAGCCATGAATCAATTGCTTACGGAATTCCTTGTCATTCTCTGTCGGTGCAATGCGTTTCTTGTTGAACTTTTTCAACGGCAAATAGGTCATAGTTTGTAATCCCAAAGGTTTGTAGATCTCTTTTTCGACATATTCATCCTGTCCCATTCCGCTGGTCATCTCAATGTATTTATTGAAAAAGTAATAACTCAAATCAGAATATTCATATGATTTCTTGCCTGTCAACGGTGTTTCAACAATGATTTTCAGCATCGTCTTCCAATAATCCTGTTTGATAAAAATGTGGTCTGCTACCTGCCTGCTGTAAAACCCTCTGTTAGAGGTACTGTAAATATCCGGATTCAATAAACCGTTTTCCATGGTCCGTTTGTAAAAAGCAATCCATGGAGTAAGGCCGGCCTGGTGGGTCAACAGGTCAATCGCCTTCAAATCCGCATACGGTGTTCCCTTTACATATTCAGGTACCAGCTTATTCAGATCAGAGCGTTCGTCAAATTTCCCCAGTGTTTTCAAACGCATCAATGCAGCAGTGGATGAAGCAATTTTTGTAATAGATGCAATGTCGTAAATGTGCTCATTCGTAACACTGTCTCCATGCTCATAGATGGTTGTTCCGTATGATTTTTGAATAACAATTTTTCCGTCTATTGCAACAACGATCTGGCAGCCGGGAAATGCTTTTGCTTCAATGGCTTTTGATACGATTTCATCTACTTCCTTTAGTTTATCAGGATTTAACCCCAATTCTTCCGGCTGGGAGTATTTTAACCGACCGTTATTCTTCACCGGTATTCCAAATCCTAACTTCCACTGACTATTCAGGTCGGTTGCCAGTTTTCCCTCAATGTCAAACGCTCCCATGATTGCCTGTGCAGTTCTCTCCTGTGATGCAGCGGTGTTTTCGTAGGCGCACAGTATTGACTTGACTTGTTTCGGAAATTCTGTCTCGTTTTGAAGTGTCAATGGGTTTCCGAAAAGTACCACTGTTGTTTTTGCCGTTTCCGGAATGAGTTCCACTACTTTTTTCCAGTCGCCAAAACCATAATTGTTGCGGGCACGCTGAGCATCCGAGTGGAAGTCCAGGATGTAATCTGCGTTTGGATCTAATTTAACCGACTTCAATCGCTTAACCGCTTCTTCTGTTGTAAAGTATTTGTAATGAGTGATTTTTGCATAATCATTTAAACGATCTCTAAAAGCAGAAGTGTGTGTTCCTACTGCAATGCGGATAATCGTTTTGTCTACTCTGTCGATTGGCAGATTGTCGTCTTCGTTTTTGATACACAACAAAGCTTTTTCATAGGTCTGATTGATAATTAACTGTCGTTCCGGGGCAGGGTCTCTGCGCTTTACCATCGGTTTGTGAACAATTGCCTGGTACTTTGCTTTTAAGATCCTTCTGCAGTGTTCATTCACTGTTTCTTTGCTCAATTCACCACTTTCAACTTTTTTGTAGATCAGTTCAATAGCATCCGAAACGTTTTCCGGGAACAATAAGATATCGCATCCGGCTAAATAAGCTTTTGCTACCACTTCTGATTTACCGTATTTCTCGGAAACAGCTTTCATGTTCAGTGCATCGGAAATGACAAGGCCTTTGAATCCCAATTTCTTGCGCAGATAGGTTTCAATGACCACTTTTGACAAACTGCTTGGAGTTCCGCTCGGATCAAGTGAAGGAACATTCAGGTGAGCAACCATGACAGATCGTGTTCCTGCCTCAATTCCGCTCTTAAACGGAAGGAAATCTTTTGTTTCGAACTCATTAACAGTGTGTGAAACGGTAGGAAGCTCTTTGTGTGAATCTTTATCCGTATCGCCATGTCCGGGGAAATGCTTCACGCAGGAAATAACACCTGCACTTTCAATTCCTTTCACCAAGGCTGCGGATTGTTTGGCAACTTGCTGCGGGTTCGAACCGAATGCCCTGAAACCGATTACCGGGTTTTGTGGATTTAGATTGACATCTGCAACCGGGGAAAAGTTCATGTGGATTCCCAGCATGTCGCATTCAATCCCCATGTGATAACCGATTTTTTCTGTCAGTTCCAGGTCATTTGCAGCGCCAATTGTTTGCTGGTATGGAAAACGCGGTTCTCCCGAAAGGCGCATTGCAACTCCCCACTCCGCATCCATTCCAATCAATAGCGGAAGCTCTGCATGCGACTGCATTTGTTGAATAGCCTCCTGAAGATTCTCTCTTTCCCCCTGGAAAAAGATCAGCCCGCCAATCTTTTGTTCGCGAACAAGCATTTCCGTCTCAGCCAAGTGTTCTTTTCCCTTATTCGACCAGCATGCTACCATGAATGATTGTGCAATCCGTTCTTTCATAGAAAGTTTTGCCAATTCAGCTGAAATCCATTGATCTTCGTCTTTCTCGGTCAAAAGGTTTGTCGGGTGTTTTTTTGTGGGTTTATGGGCCGGAGTCTTTAAAAGTGCCGACGTAATTAATCCCGATCCGATAACCAGGAGCGCTATGAAAGGAGCTTTACGAAATGTCTTTCTGTTCATAGAACAAAATTACGCAAATATTTCACCGCAAAGATACCGATGAGGCTAAGTTTGAAACTCAAATAATTGTACTGTTTTAAAGTTTAGCGAGTGATTCTTGAACAGGTTTCGTTTATTCTTTTTAAAAAAAACTTATACAATTCCATAATTAATATAACTTTCTCAAACGGAGTTTTTTATATTTGGATATAACCGTTAAATAAAAATGATTATGAAAACATTTTTTACATTATTCATTGTATTTACTATTCACTGTTTTTCTTTTGCGCAATCGACCATGAAAAACGATGTAATTGTAAAATTATCCGGAGAAGAAATGGTCGGAAAGATCCAGGAAATCGGAGATTCTGAACTTAAATTCGTGTACGCCGGGGAAACATTGGTTTATACCATTAAAAAGAGTGACATCGCTAAAATTAATTTCGCAAGCGGCCGTGTTGAAATAGTGACTGCTCCTAAAGCTTCTTCGGCAAAAGCTGATTCTATGGCAAAATCCGGTCTGGAAGCCCATCACAACATAATAGCTATACTGCCATTCAGTTATTTAATTGATAAAAAAGATGCCGGCCAGGAAATGACCTATAAGGTGCAGAATGAAATCTTCAACATCATGAATGCTCATTCAGGGTATATGACTGTACAGCCAACATCTACTACCAACGCCCTGTTGTTGAAAGCAGGAATTACCGGAGCGAACGTGCGAAGTTTTACCATGGGAGAAATTTGCAATTTATTGGGAGTGGAATATATTATTCAGGGAACAATTACACAAGATCTGACTTCTGTGAGCAATACCGGGGGAAGCTCAACAAGTGTAAGCGGAGGTGTTTCTTCAACCAATAGAAACATCGGTACTGTAAACACCAGCGGTACCGGGTATACCGGAACGGCTTATAGTTCCAGCAGTTCCGTGAGTACGCAGAACTACACAACCAATGTGACCATGTCAATTTATACCGACAAGGGTGAAACTATTTTCTCACAGGACCATAAGTCTTTCTGGGGAACAAACGACGCGTATAAAACAACGCTGAACTACTTATTGAAACGCACGCCTATTTATCAGAAATAACCACTTAAAGATTTTGTTATGAAGAAAATAGTTGTTGTTCATGCATTGATGATTGCGTGTATATTCTCTACGTTTGCCCAGGAAGGTTCCGTGAAATTTAAAAATCCCTTTGGTGATGCAAAGAAAACAACTTCTCTTGGCGCAATGTATTGCCTTCCGGTGGGCGATTTCGGATCCACCAGCCTCGAAAAAGGAGGTTTTGCAAATCCTGGTTGGGGTCTGTATTTTGATTCTAAAAGTACTTTCAAAAGCGGATTGACGTTTATTTCTCATTCCACTTACGCATGGGTTCCGCTTAACCGGGGCGCAGTTGCAAAAGCATTTACTGAGAACCTGGGACTTAAGACAGAGGTTGCAAATGGAAAGCACAAACCATTCCTAACAACTATTGGAATCGGTTATGATTTTAAGGCTGCTGCATTTCTCACGATCGGTATTTCAGCTCAAGGGGGAGTACTTTACAACTCGTTCAAGGGATTTGACATGACAGTTTACGATTCTACAGGGACAAATGTACTTTTTACGGATAATTTCAAATACGATTCAGAGTTTTCATTTGCTTATGTCTTTGGAGCAAAGTTCAACTTCAGCTTAATTAAAGACTTGATATCCTTTCAGCTAAGCGTCGATTATTCCGGTTCGAAATTTGATTCCTACCTCAGATCATATCAGCTTCAGCCGATCAAAACTACACAGCATATTCAAATCGTCAATATAGGAGCTGGTTTTGCATTTCATACGAAATAGTTTTGAGTGGTGTTTGTTTTCGCAGAAATGCTACCGAAAGATTATGCGCAAAACAACTACATTTAAAAGTTAAAATGTATAGTTTAAGACAGTGGTGTTGTTTGAGTCAAGAACAACACCATTTTTTTGTTTAAATGCGAACAATTCGACCTTCCCAATCCGCAATGAACCTGACAGCCTGTCAGCCAAAAAATATTGGAACGGGAATTGTTAAAAAGTCGGTAAGAAAATGACCACGCTGACACTTATTTAGATCAAAAGCCATTCGCTTTTTCTTCTTAAATTTGTTGGTGTTGCACAAAATTGAAATTCATTCATGTCAGATATCATTCGTTTACTCCCCGATCATGTAGCTAACCAGATTGCAGCAGGTGAAGTTGTCCAGAGACCGGCTTCTGTTGTGAAAGAGTTGGTAGAAAACAGTATCGATGCAGGAGCAACGAAAATCGAGCTTTATATTAAAGATGCGGGCCGTACGCTGATCCAGATCGTGGATAACGGAAAGGGCATGTCTCCTTTGGATGCGCGCATGTGCTTCGAGCGTCATGCTACCAGTAAAATTGCGCATGCAGATGATCTGTTTGCTTTAAAAACAAAAGGATTCCGTGGTGAAGCCTTGGCTTCCATTGCTGCAATTGCTCATGTAACACTTCAAACGAAACGCGTGAACGATGAATTGGGAACAAAGATCCTGATTGAAGGTACTGAAGTGATTAACCAGGAACCGACCCATTGCCCGGTTGGCTGTAATTTCGAGATCAAGAATTTGTTTTTCAACGTTCCGGCACGGCGCAATTTCCTCAAGTCGGACAATGTAGAGTTCAAACACATTATTGACGAATTTGAGCGGGTGGTCCTCCCCCATCATGACATTGCTTTTCGGTTGGTTCATAACGACCAGGAGATTTACCATTTGGTTCCGGCTCCTTTAAGGAAACGTATTGTAGATGTTTTCGGGAAGAAATTCGGTGATAACCTGGTTCCGGTAACCGAACACACGGATATTGTGGCATTGGATGGCTTTGTAGGAAAACCGGAAGTAGCCAAGAAATCGCGTGGTGAACAATTTTTGTTCGTCAATAATCGCTTCTTTAAGGACACTTATTTCAATCATGCCATTGCAACCGCATTTGAGCATTTACTGCCTTCCAAATTGTTTCCGGGTTATTTTTTATTCCTGGAAGTAGATCCGAAGCAGATTGATGTGAACGTGCATCCTACTAAAACAGAAATTAAATTTGAAGAAGACAAAGCCATTTACAGCATACTCAGAAGTGCTGTGCGCTTAGGTTTGGGAAAGTTCAACATCACTCCTACTTTGGATTTTGACCGGGAATCAGAGTTTGATCTTCCGGTATCGATGCTGAGTCAAACTCCTGTTGCACCTGAAATCCGGGTGGATAAGTCTTATAATCCTTTTCATGTGCAAAATACCCGTGAAGGACAATTCTCAAACGGAAATGCTTCTTCAGGTGCTTCTTCGACAAAAGACAAAGCTTTTTCAAATGCCATGAATAAAGCCGGGTTCGGATCACAATTCCAATCTGCAAGCCTGGATGAATTGTGGAATTCTGAAATCATTTCCGAAGAAATAAAAAGTCCGCAGTTTGAAGAAAAGCAGCAGCAGCAAGTCGACTTGGATGTGGATGCTGTTAAGTCAATAGGACCTTTTATACTGAAAGGATCTTTTGTGGTTGGTTCTGTTCCGGAAGGATTACTCGTGATACATTACCGCCGGGCTTACGAACGAATGCTTTACGACGATCTGATGCGTGGTTTTTTTGTCAATCCGCTTGCATCCCAGCAATTGATTTTCCCGATGGAAAAAGTGATGTCCAAACAGGAACAATTGGCTTGGAACGAGCATGAAAAAACGCTTTCACGTATTGGATTTAACTGGTCGTGGGCGGATCAGGAATTACACATTGACGGAATTCCGCAGATTTTGGATGAGTCGACCGTTCTTTCTTGTGTAGACAAGATCCTGGAACAATTGCAAATGGGAACATTGGATAAAGGAGAAATCGCTCACACGGTTTTATCCCAGATTGCTTTCGGTGGAAGCATGTCTTTTAAGTTGCCAACCAATCAGGAAGCAATTTCCGACTTTATTGCCCGTTTGTTCGAAGCGGATGAGCACACATTTTCTCCTTCGGGGAAACGCATTATTGCACAAATTACAAATGAACAATTAATACAACTGTTTTAACATGTTTGGAAATATACAGCCGGTAACCAAGAATTTATTATTGCTCAATGTAGCGATGTTCTTACTGACGCTATTTTTTGAGTACCAGGGACAAGGAATCGATTTGGGAAGTCTGCTTGGAGCTCACTATTTCGGGACGCCACTTTTTGAGCCTTATCAATTGGTGAGCCATTTCTTCATGCATGGAAACTTCTTTCATATTTTAATGAACATGTACATTTTGGTCATGTTCGGAAGCTTTTTAGAACGTTTGTGGGGTCCGAAACGCTATTTTATTTTATATGTTGCTTCTGCTTTGGGAGCTGTTTTACTTTATAATAGTGTCGGTTTCTTTCAAATCCTGGAATTGAAAGAAACCATTCATAATTCGAATGCTGTTGCGGCTTTGAATGGTCTTTTGAGAGAAACTGGCGGTCATATTACCGATGGAAACCTGATGGAGATTGCACAGCGTTACGGAATTACAACCCAGGTTCAATATGATGCTTTGGGTGATTATGCTATTAAGTCAATTGTTCCGATGGTTGGTGCTTCCGGTGCTATTTTCGGATTACTGGCAGCTTTTGCTATTCTTTTCCCGAATACGGAGTTGATGTTGTTATTTCCTCCTATTCCAATTAAAGCAAAATGGCTGATCGGCGGATATTTCGTATTTGAAGTGTATAGCAGTTTCCAAAACAATGCAGGCGATAACGTAGCACACCTGGCGCATGTAGGCGGTGCTATAGTCGGAGCAATATTGGTCCTTATTTGGCGCAGAACAGGTAAAAACTTTTATTAACATGCAGAACGACAGAACCCTATCAGAGGAATTAAAATTCCAGTTCAAATTCGGAGGAATGCATATTCGGTTGATTTTCATTAACTCCCTGGTATTTCTTACCATGCTTTTTCTGGGAATGGCCTGGAAAGTTTCACAGAGCGAATGGATTGATTGGGTACGCGTGAAGCTTTTTACGCTTCAAACCGATCCTAAAGAACTGATGTATGCACCGCTGGGATTGATTACCAGTATTTTTACGCATTTTGACTTCCTTCACTTCGTATTTAACATGCTCTTCCTCTATTTTGCAGGAAGTTTGTTCAAGCAGTTCTTTTCAGACCGCAGAATGCTGCATGTTTATATTGTCGGCGGAATTGTGGGTGGTCTTTGCGAATTGATCGCGAACCAGTTTTTGGGCAGAGGGGCAATCGTATTGGGTGCTTCAGGCTCAATCATGGCTTTGTTTATTGCAATTTCGGTTTACAGACCAAATATAACCATCAATCTTTTCGGGATTTTCCCGATCAAAATATATGTACTGGCCCTGATTTATGTAATTAGTGATTTAGCTCAAACAATCAGTCAGGACGGAACAGCACATTTTGCGCATTTGGGTGGTGCTTTGATCGGTTTTCTTTCCGTACAAAACCTGCATGCTTCTTCCAATATCATTAACTGGACAGAAACCATTCATCAAAGAATGCTAAACTTTTTCTCGGGCAGAAGAAGTGTCAAACCCAGAATGAAAGCTAAAAAAGGCGGCGGCAGAGTGGTTAAATCAGATGAAGAATACAACATGGATGCAAAGGCCAAACAGGAGCGCATTGATAAAATTTTGGATAAAATTTCCAAGTCAGGTTATGAGTCATTGACCAAAGCCGAAAAAGACTTTTTATTTTCACAGAGCAACAAGTGATTTGAGTTGGTTAAAAAAAATAGCGCGATTTTCCACGTTGATCAAGGTTCTCTCGATCATCTCAATTTGCTGCCTGTTACTGGCTTATTTGGCGCCTTATGTTCGCCCTTCCACCATACATATTCTTCCGTTTTTCGGATTGATGTACCCTATTTTCATCTCTCTGGCGCTAATCCTGATGATTTATTGGGCTTTTGCCAGATCACGGTGGTTTTTCTATATTCTGATCGCCCTTTTGTTTGGTGGAAACCTGCATTTCAGAACTATTTCCATTCATTTTTCAGATCCCAAACCCGAAAAGGAAGTTGCTTCCTGGAATGTCATGAGCTACAATGTGCGTTTGTTTGACGTTTACAACGAATCGCTTGAGGAGCGAAACAAATCGCGCGACAGCATTGTAAGCTACATTCAACGTGTAAGTCCGGATGTAATTTGTTTCCAGGAATTCTTCCACCAGGATAAACCTTCTGCTTTTTCAACGCGCGACACGTTGATTAGCCTGATGGATTATAAGTACTATCACGAACGTTACTCTCACCGTATACGTAACCGTCAGAACTTTGGGATTTGTATGTTATCGAAATACCCGATTATTGCTAAGGGTGATGTGATGTTTAACAACTTTAAGAATACGGATAATTACTGCATTTTTGCCGATATTGTGAAAGGATCGGATACGATTCGTTTTTACGATATTCACCTGCAGTCCATTAAACTACAGCAAGAAGATTACGAGTTGTTCGGAGAAAAGAACAAACAGGCTGGCGGAAAGAAATCAACCCTTCGTTTACTCATTGATAAATTACGTATTGCTTACCCGGCAAGAGCGGAACAAGCTGAACGGGTTGTAGAGCATATGAAAACTTCCCCTTACCCGGTGGTTGTTTGCGGCGATTTCAATGACACTCCGATGTCTTATGTTTACAATCAGTTCAATACGGACCTGGTGGATTCTTACCGCGAAACTACAACCGGCATCGGTGTTACCTATGTTGGACGTGTACCGGCAGGAAGAATCGATTATATTTTCCATTCGGGAGATTTAGGTGCTTTCGACTTCGGAATTCAATCCGTTCCTTTTTCCGACCACCGAGCAGTTCATTGCAAAATTTATAAAAAGATGCTTTAAAGTTTTAGTTTAATTCTGATTTTTTCAATTAATCGACTATATTTAAGTCATGAAGCAATCGACAATTAATCTATTATCATTTTTCATACTACTGCTTTTTGGGTCCTGTTCAACAAACACTGAAAAGGTTGAATCTAAGGCGGAGCAAAAGAAAATAGCTATCACCGGAAGATGGGTGTTAATCAAATCGGAAGATTCGGGGTTCCGCAAGACAGACCATCAAAACCAACCTTCTGATGTGGTTTTGAATATCCGGAAAAATGGATTCTTTATCGTTTACGATACGTTGGTTGACCCGAAATGGCGTAAAAAAGGTCTTCCATTGATACAGGAAAGAACATCCGGGCAATGGAAACTCGAAGACTCACTTTTGACGATGATTCACGATGACAGGGACACTTCATTCATAGAAAACTTCAAAATTATCCGTTGTGATGGTGTTGAATTGGTAACAGAACGTTCGAATAAGAAAACTACTGTCTACAGAACTTACGGAAAAAAATAGAAAAAAGTAGGGCTGGAAAATTTTCCAGCCCTACTTTTTGAATTTGCATTACAAAAAACCCACACAGCGTCTCCGCCACGGCGGAGAAAATTCTGAACGCCTCAGAAAGCACGATTTGGTTCGCTGTTTTTCTTTGTAATCTGCCGATCGCGTCATGCGAAACCCGAAGGTTGCAGCCCGCCATTAAAAAACTAAGACTCCCCGTTCGTAGTAAAAAATGTTAGACGTCAACAATCTCACTGTATGGGTTTGTCTCCCGCATGTGCGGAAGAATGTTATTTACACTCGGCCTCTACCGACGAATAACGATTTAAAGGTACAAATTCTGCTCTCGGTTTCAAAGACTCGGTAGTAGATTCTTCGAATTTTAACAAGGTGATTGAACGAAGTCAGTGTCACCCGAGGTCTTGATGTTAAATAAATCTTATTTTTGCAGCAAAAATGTTAAAATGGAAAAGATTGGGATTATTGGATGTGGAAATTTAGGACTGGCTTTATTGAAAGGATTTCGCAAACAATACCCCAACGCTCAATTATTCGGTACACGCAGAACCATTGCGGATCTTGTTGATTTTGGAGACGACAAAACATATTTTACTTCCGACAACAAGGAGGTGATCAAACAGTGCGATTACCTGATTATTGCGTTAAAACCTTACACCATTTTATCTTTTTTAAATGAACACAAGGATTTTTTCGATGTCAAAAGACATACCATCATTAGTGTTGCTACCGGAATCACCCTGGATGAAATAAAAACAGCGCTTGAGTTTACAGAAGCCTCTCTTTATCGCGGAATGCCTAATACTGCAGCTGATGTTCAGGAAAGTATGACAGCTTTAACCGGTTTGACAGATCCTCTTAACAGGAAACAGCAAGTGAGCGAATTATTTCATGCTGTCGGTGATATTGTATGGATCGATGAGCAGTTGATGGAATCGGCCACCATTCTTGGAGCTTGTGGAATTGCTTACGTTTTGCGTTTCATCCGTGCCATGATCCAGGGCGGAATCGAAGTTGGTTTCGATGCTAAAACAGCAAATAAGATTGTTAGTCAAACTGTAAAAGGCGCTGCACAGTTATTAATTCAAAATGGATTACATCCGGAGGAAGAAATCGATAAGGTGACAACGCCAAAGGGCTGCACGATTGTGGGATTGAACGAAATGGAACACAGCGGATTCAGTTCGGCTTTGATTAAAGGTATTGTGACAAGTTATCAGAAAATCGAGCGCCAGAATAGCTGAAAAAATCAATGCTCCTTCGTTATATAACGAATACATGATATCATGATATCCGGATATCATTGGATTGCGATCACCATTGAAAGGAAAGGAATGGAACATACAACAGATTTAGTTTGGCCTTGATTAAAGAAGTTGTGACCAGTTATCAGAAGATTGAGCGTTAAAAAGCCTCTGAAACCCAACTAAGATGGGACTTCATCTATATATGTAGATGTTCCGATTTTGCGGTATTTGAAGATTGCAATATCGCCATATTGAAAAGTCAAAATGTTGAAAAGTATCGGGATTCCAAGGACAAACCCGTACCTTTGAGCTATGAATAATTCAACGCCCCCATTCTCTTTAGAAAAACTCGGTATTTCTTCTCTCAATGAAATGCAGCAGCAAATGCTGGAATTTTCCAAAATGAGCTCCGAAATCATTTTACACGCCCCTACAGGCTCAGGTAAAACAGTTGCTTTTTTACTGACTGCCCTTGGGAAATTGAAAAAAGAACAACCAAGCGTTCAGTTATTGATTATCTCACCGACACGAGAGCTTTCCATTCAAATTGAGGATGTGTTCAAAAAGCTAAGCACAGGTTTCAAGGTCAATACATGCTACGGGGGACATTCCATGCGTGTAGAAGAAAATAATCTTTCCGTTCCCCCTGCGGTGCTAATCGGAACTCCGGGAAGACTTGCTGATCATGTCAGAAGAAATAATATTGATTTGTCCGAGGTTCATACCCTGGTTTTGGATGAATTTGACAAGTCGCTTCAAATGGGATTCGAATCCGATATGACTGAGATTATACGGGAATTGCATTCACTTAACAACAAATACCTGGTTTCGGCAACGAAACTGGAGATTATTCCAGCGTTTACAGGTATTCAAAATCCTAAAACAATTGATTTCCTGGTTGAGAAAAGCCACCGAATCAATTATTTTGGAGTCGATATGGTCGATTCTGATAAGTTGGGATTACTGCTGGAATTGTTGTGTAATCTTCCGGAAGGAAAAACAATCATCTTCTGTAATCACCGGGAACCTGTTGTGGAAATTGTCGATTATTTAAAAGAAAACGGAGTGATTGCGGTTGCATACCATGGCGGAATGGAACAGGATGACCGTGAGCGGGCATTGATCCGTTTCAGGAATGGGAGCGCAGATTTTTTGGTGTCAACGGATCTTGCAGCTCGTGGTTTGGACATTCCGGCTGTTGAGCACGTTATTCATTATCAATTGCCGTTGAAAGAAGCCGAATTTATTCACAGGAGCGGTAGAACCGGTCGACAAGACGCTGACGGAGTGGTGTTCATGTTCCTGGATTCTAAGAAAAACACTCCGGCTTTCATTCCGCAGCATCATGAATATGAAGTGATTCCCAATGAACCGCTGCCTGAACGTCCGAAATGGAAAACCATTTACATCAGTGCTGGGAAGAAAGACAAAGTTAACAAGGTCGATATCGTAGGATTCCTGCATAAAACCGGCGGATTAAGACCGGATGAGATCGGATTGATTACTGTGATGGATTACAGTTCTTTTGTCGCCATCAGCAGTGAAATCGCAGAAGAAGTAGTTCCGGAATTGCGGGATAAAAAGATTAAAGGCAAGAAACAGAAGATTGGCTTTGCTAGATAATTACGAATGCCGAATTACGAATTACCAATTATCAGTACTTGTAATCACTGATTAAATTAGTTAAGTCCCTGATTAATAACTTTACTTCACATTCAATTAATTAGGAATTCGGAACTCGTAATTAGGAATTACAATTAGCTTTCAGCTAATTGTGGAAACTTCTTCATTGTCTCAATAACAACTTCCGGTGTTGGATTGGCCAACTTGCGCTTTTGAGTATCGATCCAGGCACCGTCAATGGTAATAGTAGCACACAACTCCCCTCTTTGGTTTGTAAGCAAGTGCTGCATGGTCCAGCGTGAACCATCTTCGGCAATCGATTTGATCGCAAGGCTGATCGTTACTTCATCATGCATGTGAATTTCTTTTCGAAACACACATTCTTCGCGAAATAAGATCGGTCCGAAATGGTTTTCCTGCATCACTTTCAATGAAAGCCCCAAATTATTCAACACCTCCACACGTTGCTGAGCTCCCCAATCGTAATATGCACTGTGTCTGACATGATAATTGGGATCAAGGTCCGACCAGCGTATAGATATTACTTTGTTAAACAATTCCATCCTCTTTTTTTTGATGTAAAGTTACAAAATATTTATGCGTGCAGAATATTATTCGGTTTCAACAGTTAATTCTTAATGAATAATATCCACGTGCTCTTGCTTCCTATGATTAATGAATTAATTTTGTTCCTCATCAAAATGAACTTACGTTTTTAGCGTTAGTGAAACAGAATATATTGCGCGAATGAAAAAAGTCTTAGGGATTTCTGCCTTCTATCATGATTCGGCTGCTGCCCTTGTTATTGGAGGCAGAATTATTGCCGCAGCACAGGAAGAACGATTCACGCGCGATAAGCACACTCCGGATTTTCCGGTCCAGGCTGTGAAATATTGCCTGGAAGAAGCCGGACTTGAAATTGACGACCTGGATGCGATTGTATTTTACGATAAACCGCTCCTGAAATTTGAACGCCTGCTTCAAACTTATTATTCCTTTTCCCCGAAAGGGCTTGTTTCCTTCTTAAAAGCAATCCCGGTTTGGATCAACGAGAAGATGTTCCTGAAGAAAATGATCCATGATGGTCTAAAGGAAGTTGGAGCTTATGATAAAAAGAAAGTGAAGATGCTTTTCCCGGAACATCATTTATCTCATGCAGCAAGTGCTTTCTACCCTTCTTCATTCCCGGAATCAGCGATTTTAACGATCGATGGCGTTGGTGAATGGTGTACTGCTTCAATTGGGTTTGGGAAAGGCGAAAAAATTGAATTGGTACGTGAAATGGAATTCCCGCATTCCGTGGGATTGCTTTATAGCGCCTTTACCTATTATTTAGGATTTACTGTTAATTCGGGGGAATACAAACTGATGGGATTGGCTCCTTACGGAAATGAATACGCTGATCAAACCAAAGAATTTATCCGAAAAATAAAATCAGAACTAGTTGACATTAAAGAAGATGGGTCTATTTGGTTAAACCAAAAATACTTCAACTACGCAACCGGACTTCGCATGGTTCACGACCAGAAATGGAAGGAACTTTTTGGCGTTGCGCGAAGAGAGGGCGAATCCGAACTGGAGCAGGTCCATTGCAACCTAGCAATTGCTATTCAAAAGGTAACGGAAGAAATCGTCATCCTGATGGCTAAAGAAGCGAAACGTCAGACTAACTCCGACTATTTATGCATGGCTGGCGGAGTTGCGCTGAATTGTGTGGCAAACGGAAAACTGCTGGAAGAGAATATTTTCAAAGAAATCTATATCCAGGCTGCTTCCGGTGATGCCGGGGGAGCTTTGGGTGCTGCATTGGCGGTTTCTCACATGTATTTCGAAGAAGAGCGTGTGATTGATTACAAGTACGATCAGATGAACGGAACTTATCTGGGACCGGATTATTCAGAGAAAGAAATTCAATCGACGAATAAGCGTACCAATGCACGCTACAAGAAATACGATGATTTCGGTGATCTGACCAAATTTGTAGCCTCGAAACTGGCCGAAGGAAATGTGGTTGGCTGGTTCCAGGGAAGAATGGAGTTTGGTCCGCGTGCTTTGGGTAATCGAAGTATTTTAGGAGATGCTAGAAATCCCGAAATGCAGAAAAAACTAAATCTGAAAATCAAATACCGCGAAGGATTCAGACCTTTTGCACCTTCTGTTTTGGCTGAAGATGCCCGCGAATATTTCGACCTGCAGGCCGATTCGCCATACATGCTTGTTGTTGCGCCGGTAAAAGAAAGCAGAAGACTAAAATTGCCTGATGATTACAACGATCTGCCGTTATGGGAGCGTTTGTATCACCAGCGAAGTGATTTACAGTCAATTACCCATTTGGATTTCTCAGCACGCGTTCAATCGGTTTATAAGGAAACAAACCCTCGTTATCATGCATTAATTCAGGAGTTTAAGAACCAAACATCCTACGGATTAGTGGTCAATACCAGTTTCAATGTCAGAGGCGAGCCGATCGTTTGTACTCCGTACGATGCTTTCCGGTGCTTTATGAGTACTGAAATGGATTACTTGGTTATAGGAGATTTTGTGTATACCAAAACCGAACAGGAAGATTGGGAGAACAAAGAGAAATGGATGGTCAAATTTAAAATGGACTAAGCAAAATGATGAATCAATTCAAAGCGTTCGTCAAAGCAAACAAACGGACATTCATTGTCCTGATTTTGGCAGTTATCAGTTTGTTCTCGTACAATGTTACCAAGAATGGTATCGGTTCTGAGATCTTTGGCTGGCTGCGGTTGTGGAAATACTTGTCGTTGCTTTTTATTCTTACCTGCTTCTATTTGCTCTTCCTGAAAGGGAAGCGGGTAATCCTGGCGAATCTTACACTAATTGCTTTACTCCTGTTCTTACTGGAAACAATCTTGTTTTTTGTATTAGGGATGCCTTCCGCATTTAAAAAGGATTTCAGTATTCCGGATCTGCCCGAAAACCACATTGCGCGACAGGTTGGTGCAACTTACTATCCTGACAGTATTTATCATGAAGTAAAAGTAAACGGCACCGACACCGTTTTTGATGTGCATTTCGCGATCGATCACATGAATAAACGCATTACGCCGGATTTCGATTCTACGAAAACGAAATACAACTTATTTTTTGGCTGTTCGATCGGGTTCGGCTACGGACTGGAAGACAATCAGACACTTGCTTACCATGTACAACAGCAGTCTCCGGACGCCAATTCTTACAATTTCTGCATTTCAGCCACAGGTACAAACCACATGCTGGCCCAATTCCAATACCGCGATTTATCGAAACAAGTTGCTGAAAAAGACGGATGCGGATACTACATTTTCTTCTGGGACCACATCTACCGCGCAATCGGAACAATGCACCGCTACACGGAATGGCTGCATTTAGCACCTTACTATGAAATGAAGGACGGGAAATTGGTACGCAACAAATTGTTTAAAGACGGGCGTCCTTTTATTTCCGGATGGTATGAACGTTTGTACCAAACCAATATTGTGAAGTATTTCGAAGCCGATCTTCCTCTAAAACTGAATGATTCACACTTTGACCTGGTGACAGAAATGGTCTTGGAAAGCAAGAAAGCATACACCAAACAATTCGGAAACGACAAGTTCTACCTGGTTTTCTATCCGAATTACATAGCATATACTCCGGAAGAAATGCGCATTTTTAAATCTTATTTGACCAAAAAGAAGATTAAGTTTATAGATTTGTCAAATACAATTAAGTATTATGGGAAATACACGCTTGACGGTGATTCTCATCCGAATTCGGAGACAAATAAATTAATGGCAAAATACCTTCTTCAGAAAGTGAAGAAACAACACTTGAACTAAATGGAATTTTTACGCGACTTATGGCGCTTTATGAAAGAGCGAAAGAAATTTTGGCTGGCACCGGTAATCATTATCCTGTTATTGATCGGGGTCCTGATCGTTTTTGGTGGTACCAGCGCTATTGCACCGTTCATTTATTCCTTGTTCTAAGTCCCTGATTTCATGAGTGCTCCGAAACAAAAAGCTTCCAATCCTGCTAAAACGGTCTTGACGATTGTTGTAGGTTTTGTATTGATCTACCTGATTACCAAATGGAAATGGAGCTTGTCTGTAGCGTTCTTTGTCGGACTTGCCGGTGTACTTTCTGATTTCATTGCCAAATGGATTGATTTCTTATGGATGAAATTAACGCTTGTTCTCAGCTACATTGTTCCGAACATTGTTCTGAGCCTCATTTTCTACCTCTTCCTCTTACCGATCGCTATGCTTACCAAACTTTTCGGAAAGAAAGACCCGATGCATTTGAAAAACACAGCTTCTACCCTTTTCAAGCAGAACGAAAAAGTGTTCGATAAGGCTTATTTTGAGAAGCATTGGTGAAAAACTTTACAAGCAAATTATGTTCACTGTCAGTTACCGTTTTACCATTTATCCGAAGCAAAATCAAGCCCTGGAAGAGGCCTGGAAAGAAGTTACCAAACTCATTTACAAACATTGCGGTAGTTTGGGGTCCCGACTTTACAAAGCTTCTGAAACGTCTTACATAGGTATAGCCCAATGGCCGGATAAAGCTACGTGGGGAAACTACGATTTAACAGAGTCAGATCCGGATAATTGGCGGGCTAAAATGAGAGCCTGTTGCATTTCCATCGAAAAAATAGACGAACTGGAATTGATCCACGATCTCTGGGCAGAAAAATTATTTTCAGATTTCTAAAAATTATAATTTCGAAACACCACGAAGTACCAATATTACAATATAGCTTTGTCAGCGCGAATCTCTGACTCGTGTTGATAAAACCTGCAACACTTCATCAAAATCCACCTCCTTCGCCCGCAAAAGGACTAAATAGTGAAACAACAAATCAGCAGCTTCTTCTTTGAAAAGCTGTGGTTCATTCCGCATCGCTTCAATAACGATTTCTACTCCCTCCTCCCCGACTTTCTGCGCAATTTTGGGCAATCCTTTTTCAATCAGCGACTGAATGTAAGATCCTTCTTTGGGAATCGTAAAGCGCGCATTAATGGTGTCGATCAATTTGCGGAGCGTATCAAATGAACGCGATTCTGCTTCACCAAAGCAAGAGATTTTGCCTGTGTGACAAGTCGGGCCTTTTGCCTTTGCGCGAATCAGTAAAGCATCTTGATCACAATCCAAAGACCAATCGACCAGTTCCAGGTAATTGCCTGAAGTTGCTCCCTTGATCCAAAGTTCATTCCTGGAGCGTGAAAAGAAGGTAACTAATCGGGTTTCCAAAGTCTGCTGAAAAGAAACTTCGTTCATATACCCGAGCATCAGTACCTGATTGGTTTGGGCATCCTGTATGATTGCCGGAATCAATCCGTTTTCGTTGTACTTCATAAGTTGTTCTAATTTCTAATTCTAATTGTTTTACTCAGTTCGTTTTTCAATTCCGGAATGGAAATTTCCCCGAAATGAAAGATGCTGGCGGCCAATCCGCCGGTAACGTTTGTCTGTGTGAACAGTTCTTCAAAATGAGCAATTGTTCCTGCTCCGCCGGATGCAATGACCGGAAGACTAACAAGTTTCTGCAGTTTTTGATAAAAATCCAGTGCAAAACCGTCCTTGGTTCCGTCTCCATCCATAGAAGTAATGAGTAGTTCACCTGCTCCAAGTGAAACAACCTCCATGATCCATTCGAAAGCGTCTATTCCAGTGTCATTTTTCCCGCCGTGTGTATGGACGGTCCACCCGCTGTTGACCTTCCGGATATCAACTGCGACCACAACACATTGTTTACCAAACTGATCTGCCAGTTCTGTGATTAGTTCGGGACGTTTAACAGCCGATGAATTGACAGCAATTTTATCTGCACCGCTCCTAAGTAATATACGCGCGTTCTCTACTGACGAAATCCCGCCTCCGACTGTAAATGGAATGTTTACCTGCTCCGCAACTGCTTTTACTACCGGGATAAAAGTTGATCTTTTCTCATTCGTAGCCGAAATATCCAGCAAAACCAATTCGTCTGCACCCTGAGCAGCATAGAATCGGGCCAATTCAACCGGATCTCCGGCATCACGGATTGACTCAAAGTTCACGCCTTTTACCGTTCTTCCGTTTTGAATGTCCAAACAGGGAATGATTCGTTTATAAACCTGCATCGTTGAATTGTTTTAGTTCACTTAATGTTATTTTTCCATCCAGCAGTGCTTTCCCAATAACACATGCATAACAGCCTGCTTTTCGGAGTTCTTCCAAATCGGATAGCGATTCTACTCCACCACTTGCAATCCAGCACTGATTAGGAAATTGTTGAACGAGTTTTTCGTACAAGGCTACATTCGGACCGGATCCCGTACCGTCTTTTTGGATATCCGTTGTTAAAATGGTTAATCCTTTGAATGAACTGAAATAATGCATAATCTCTTCCAATGTTTTACCCGAATCATCCTGCCATCCGTTGATTTTTAGCTTATTTCCATCCGTGTCCAACGCCAGTATAAACCGTTCCGAACCGAATGTTTTTATCCAGTCGACCACTTTTTCAGGTTCATTCACACACAAACTTCCGATTACGACCTGGTTGGCACCGGAATTTAGCAGCATGTCAATATCTTCTTTTGTTTTTATTCCTCCTCCGAAATCTACTTTCAATCCGGTTTGAGAAACAATTTCCCTCATCAATTCTTCGTGAATTATCCGGCCTGCTTTAGCACCTGACAAATCTACCAGGTGCAGATACTTTAAACCATGAGATGCGATCTCGGAAGCATACGCAGTAGCATTCCGCGGATAAATCGTTTGTTGTCCATAATCTCCCTGGAATAAGCGGACAACTTCATTGTTTATTAAATCAATTGCGGGTATTGCGATCATGTATTTAAAAATTTAGTGAGTAATTTTTCTCCTGCTTTTCCACTTTTTTCAGGGTGAAACTGAACTCCGAAAAAATTATCTTTTTTGAGCGCGGCGGAAAATGGAGCCGGATAATTGGCGACACCCCAGGTGTTTTCACAAATGTCAGCAGCATAGCTGTGAACGAAGTAAAACACTTCCGATTTTCCGGCTAACTGCACATCGTTCCAACCGATATGTGGTATTGGATAATTCGAGCGTAAATCAGGTGCCTTTCTTTCAAAATCAATAGTTTGTACATCATTACGGGCAGCCGGGCAAATTTTCGACTTTGCGAAATGGGATTCGAGGGATTGAACGGAAACCCGGAAAATCCCCAGGCCAGAAAGATTGCCTTCTTCATTCCATCCGCACATCAACTGCATTCCCAGGCAGATCCCCAACACAGGCTGCTCCAAAGTTGGAATAACCAAATCCAATCCTGTTTTCTGTAATTGTCTCATAGCACTTTTCGCGTGTCCCACCCCCGGAAAAACGACGTGTGTAGCGGACCTGATTTCATTTTCATTGGCTGTCAAAACAGTCTCATAACCCAATCTTTTAAAAGCCTGCCGGATTGAAAACAAGTTTCCAGCACCATAATCAATAACTGCTATTTTCATTAGAGCTCGTTTTTTGTTGTGGGAAGTAAATCGAAATTCCCGTTTCTACGTTTGGCCATCAAAATGGCTTTTGCAAATGCTTTAAAAACAGCTTCGATCTTGTGGTGTTCATTTTCACCTATTGCTTGAATGTAGATATTGCAACGAGCTGTAAAACAGAATGATTTAAAAAAATGCTGAACCATTTCCGTGGGAAGCTTCCCTACAAATTCGCGCTTCAGTTCCACATCCCAGATCAATTCCGGCCGACCTCCGAAATCGATGGCGCAAGTTGCAATACAGTCATCCATGGGCAGACAGAATCCGTAACGTTCAATACCGCGTTTGGAACCCAGTGCCTGATCAATTGCCTGACCAAGAGTCAAAGCGGTATCTTCTACAGTGTGGTGTTCATCGATTTGTAAATCACCATTCGTGGTCAATTCGATATCCATTTGTCCATGCCGTGCAAGCTGTTCCAGCATGTGGTCGAAAAAAGCAATCCCGGTTTGAATGTTTGAAATGCCCGTGCCGTCCAAATCCAGTTCGATACGACAATCCGTTTCTGAGGTAGTTCTGCGAACAGTTACTTTACGGATACCTAAACGTAAATCAGCGATCAAATCCGACCAGTTTTCTGCCTTATGGCGGATAACCGTTTCCAGCTCTTCCTTCGAATACTGCAGCTCCGAATCGCATTCAATGATCTGCGCTCCCAGTAAAAACGCTTTGCAGCCAAGATTCCTGGCTAATTCAACATCTGTCCAGCGGTCACCTATAACAAACGAGTTTTCCAGATCGTACGTTTCGGAAAAATACTTGCTCAGCATTCCGGTACGCGGTTTTCTATTCGGAGATTGTTCTTCCGGAAAAGAGCGGTCGATAAGTACTTCCGAAAAAACAATTCTTTCACTTTTCAGGATATCAAGCATAAGTTGATGCGGTCCTTCAAAATCTTCAAAGGGAAAACTTTCCGTACCCAATCCATCCTGGTTGGTGACCATCACCAATTCGTACTCATTCCAGGAAACAATGGTTTTTAGGGCTGAGATCACACCTTCCAAAAACTGAAGTTTCGAATAGGAATCAACCTGGTAGCCGATCGGCTCTTTGATGAGTGTACCGTCGCGGTCTATAAATAGCATTTTTTGTTTCATAATGTCTGCATGATTTGAATAAATCGATTATTTGCTTCTGGTGTTCCAACGCTTACGCGCAAAGTATCTGAACAATTGAACTGACTGCTTCTGTTGCGAACCACTACTCCATTTTCAAGTAGTATTTTATAAACAGCGGAAGCATTCGGAATCCTGAAAAGAATGAAATTGGTTTCTGACGGAAAAACGGCTGTGACCGAAGGCAGCGATTTCAGAAAAACAACCAGGCGTTCCCGTTCCCGGATAATTTCGGCATTCAGTTCTTTCCAGGAAACTTCTTTAAGAGCTTTTACAGCTGTTTCCTGTACGATAGAACTCAAATTATAAGGCGGCTTTATCCGGTCCAAAGCGGCAACCCATGCTTTAGAAGCAATTGCCATCCCAATGCGCAGACCTGCCATCCCATAACCTTTGGAAAGCGTTTGAATAACTAGCAAATTTGAATAATTGATCACTTCATCTGATACTGAAGAGCCAGCCGGACAAAAATCAATGTAAGCCTCGTCAATAACCACCAATCCGTTGAATGTTCTTACAATTTCAAGCAATTCTGTTTTCGGAATGCGATTTCCCGTAGGGTTATTCGGATTGCAGAGTACCAATAGTTTAGCACCTTCTGCCTGAAGTAAAATTTCCGACACAGAAATCTGAAATTGGTTATCCAGGTTGATTTCCCTGACTTTTAAACCATTTAATCGCGCAAGAACCGCATACATCCCATAAGAAGGATTTAAAAAAGCAACGGAATCCAAAAACGGAGTTCCAGCTAAACGAAAAATCAAATCCAGCACTTCGTCAGATCCATTTCCTAAGAACACATTTTCAGGATTGAATCCCTTCAGTTCACTAATAATCTTTTTCAGCTCTTTTTGTTTCGGGTCCGGATAGCGGTTGTAAGCTGTTTCAAAGGCATGTTCATTGGCATCCAGGAAGATTTTTTTAGTACCGTCAAACTCATCCCTGGCAGAACTATAAGGCTGAATACCTCTTAAATCCGTGCGCAAAAAACGTGTTATATCCATCTCATTGTCATGAACCGACCCTCTCTCACTCTGCTTCAATTCCAGCCGGATCTTAATCGCATTCGCATGTCCCTGCAGTTCTTCTGCTTCTGCCATCGTAATAACGGTTTGTCCCAGGTTTTCAAGTCCCTTATCGCTGATTTTTTGATAGGTAATCCTTTTCACAAAAGAATCCAGGGAAACCCCGCTGTATGCTTTTGCAAAACCAGAAGTTGGCAGGGTGTGATTCGTTCCTGAAGCGTAATCCCCGAAACTCTCCGCCGTATTTTGCCCGATAAACACGCTTCCCGCATTGGTAACTTTTGCGACTATTTCGTCTTCGTACCGTCCCATGACGATCAGGTGCTCAGGCGCGTATGTATTGATAATTTCCGGCCATTTCTCCACTGCTGTAACAATTACCAGGCTTGAATCCAAAGCCTTTTGCGCTATTTCTTTTCGTGGGAGAAGTTCCAATTGCCTGCTCACTTCTTCCTGTACCTGCTCGAGGAATCCTTCTTCCTCCGTGAGGAAAACGACCTGAGACTTTGTATCGTGCTCTGCTTGTGCCAGTAAATCAGCTGCAACAAAAGAAAACGGCGCCGAAGAATCTGCGGCAACGAGCACTTCAGAAGGTCCTGCCGGAAGATCAATGGCTATTCCCTGGCTCTGAGCAAATACTTTTGCAGCCATCACATATTGATTTCCGGGACCAAAGATTTTATCCGCTTTCGAAATGGTTTGTGTTCCGATGCTCATAGCAGCAATAGCTTGTGCTCCACCCGCTTTGTAAACCAAATCAATTCCGGCTGTTTTTGCCGCAAACAAGATTGCAGGATGGATCTTTCCCTGCTTATTCGGAGGTGTGCATAAATAACGAGTCGGATTCCCGGCAATTTTAGCAGGAATTCCGAGCATCAGAACCGTTGAGAACAAAGGAGCTGTACCGCCGGGAACATAGAGTCCAACGGTTTGAATGGGTACAGATTTTCTCCAGCAAAAAACTCCGGGAGTTGTTTCCACTTCCATATCCCGGTTTTCCTGAGAACGGTGAAAACGCTCAATATTTTTAGCAGCAACACGTATTGCCTGTTTTAATTCCGTTGAAACCAGTTTCTCCGCTTCTTCAAACTCTTTTTCATCAACCAGTAAACAATCCGGAGCAACGCCGTCAAACTGAAGGGTAAAATTTCTCAAGGCCTGGTCTCCGTTTTTTTCAATTTTCAGGAATACATCCGAAATGAAAGAATCCGGGCTGACAGAAACTTCTTTTTGGCGTTCAAGAGCTTGCTGCAGCTCAATGACGGATGGATTTATCAGTGTTCTCATACTCAGGAAACCATTTTTTCGATGGGACAAACCAGTATTCCTTCGGCACCTTCTGATTTAAGACGCTGTACGACCTGCCAAACCTCTTTTTGTTTCACTACCGAATGAACACTGACCCAGCCTTCAACAGCAAGCGGAAGAATGGTCGGACTTTTCATTCCCGGGAGGATTTCACAAATGGTCGACAGTTTTTCTTTAGGAGCATTCAGCAGGATATATTTATTCTCATTTCCTGCCAAAACAGATTGGATACGGAAGATCAGCTGATCCAGTAAGGCTTGTTTTTCCACATTAAAATTCGGTCCTTTGATCAAAACCGCTTCGGAATACAGGAAAGGAAAAACTTCCCGCAGATTGTTTTGAAACAAGGTATTCCCGGTAGAAACAATGTCTGCAATACTATCCGAAAGATCCAGCGAAGGCGCAATTTCTACCGATCCGGAGATGGTGTGTATTTCGGCTGTAATTCCGTTCTGTCGCAGATATTTCCGGACAGAATTCGGGTACGAAGTAGCAATTCGTTTCCCTTCCAGATCCTCAGGTATTTGAATATCAGAAGTTTTAGGGACAGCAAACGACAAGCGGCATTTTGAGAAATTCAGTGTCTGAACGATTTCAACGGGAGTTTCATCTTCTTCCAGCAAGTTAGAACCCACGATACCCAGGTCTACTACTCCGTCGGCTACATACTGCGGGATATCACTATTGCGCAGGAACAAGAGTTCTGCCGGGTAATCCGATGTGATGACTTTGAGCTGTCCGTCCCGGTAATCGATTTTCAGTCCGCATTCTTTCAGGAGAGCCAATGAACCTTCCTGCAATCTGCCTGATTTTTGTAAAGCAATAATTAAACGTTTCATCTGTAAAATTAGAGCCTGACCTTCAAAAGAGTATTGAAACAAAATGACAACAAAAAACCCGCTTGAAAGCCAAGCGGGTTAAAGAATTATAGATATACAATTATCTCACCATAGCGCTTAGCTGTGCATGTGATGATGATGATGTATTTGTGTCATTTTCATGGTACAAATGTAGAGCAAATATTTAAATCGCAACAAAATCGATAAAAAAAATCCTGATTTGCAGCGCAAATCAGGATTTCATATCCTGGTAAACCTCAATTACTCAATCTTGATACAACCGTTTTTGATGGAGATTTTTTGTCCGTCTTTCACTTTTACCCAACCACACTCTGTTTTGATTTCTACTTCAGAAGCACTTGTCTGAACGGACGCAGAACTGGTAGTAGATGCACTGAATTCAATTTTCTGAGTAGACCCGTTGGAACGAACTTCCATGGTGTACTTTTTAGAATCATTGTTGTAGTAGCGGATAGTAAACGCACTCGCAACGTTTGCCAAAAGCAAAAATGCCATTGACATAAAGATCATTTTTAATTTCATCTTGTTGATTTTAAGTTTGTGTTGCAGTAAATATATGTATGTTAGTTTATTTAAATACAAATTTGTTCCTTCAGTTGATATTCGCCGGGGATGAATTGATATTCGCCGGGCATATTTTATTTAAGTCGTTGTATTTTTAAAAACTATATGGGAATTGATTTAAGAGTAATAACCGGTCATCGATTATCCGCAAAACAAATCATGGACTTTCCGGATTGGTTAGAAAAGCAGCAGCAATTGAAGGAATTATTCATTTTGCACATGGATAGCAAACTGGATTTCGGATACCAGCCTGAAAAGATTTGGGAGCTTTTGCAGCGAAAAAGTTTCTGGGAGCCAGACTGTACAGAAAAAGACCTCCTGAATTCCTGGGAAAACAAAGAAAATCCGGATCTCTTGCATCAAAACGGGTTTATCGCATATTCTTTGAGCACTTATTTCGGTATTATCTATTTCAATCGCACGACCATTGAGATCATGTATTTTCCGGAGCACAAGTATTCCAACCTGCGGGATGAGAATCAGCGCAGTTTTATTCTGACTTTTAGCAGAGCCTTTGCAAGGACTCTCGGACAAAATCAGGTAGTTTACTGCAGTGACACTTTTGAAAGTGAATACATCGAAGATCTGGCTATGGAAGGTAAAAACCTGGAAACCATTATCAGACTTGGAATTGAACGATTGGGTAAACCGCCAAAAACGATTCGTGAAGCTATTGAAAACCGTTTTTTCATCGACGATTTAGAAGATCCGCTGTTATTGGAATAACTTTTACGCCTGAATTATTTAGCTATCTTTAATTTCATGACCGTTCAAAAAATACTTTGCTTTTTCTTTGCAGGATTTCTTTTTGCAGCTTGTAACAAAGGAACCCCGTTGCTTTTACCTGAAATTTCGACTGATTTTTTGAAAAGTGATTCCACTATCCTAAATAGTGATTTGATTCTTATTGGACCAGGTATTGATTCCGTAAATGCAGAAGTTGCAGCAGGTTGTGATTGCTGTGCCAGCAAACTGGCTTTTTTAAATGACTCATCGTTTATTTATAAGGTTCTTTGCCTGGGTGGGGATTCCTATGTGAAAGGAAATTATGTGTTTTTCGGAGACCTGCTTGTGCTCCACTTGGACGAAGAGGTGATTTCATCCGAATATGAACATATTTCTGAGAATACACCTGTACACTATGAAGTTACCAGTCAGAAACGGGATTTTCATGTTTACCGGGTCTCACATTTGAAAGGGAAACCGCTGATTACTTATATTTCCAAAGATGGTTATAAAGAATACGGAATGCCTCTTGCCGGCTCTAAAACGGATTTTTTAGCGGAATTCCGGGAAGAAAAGGTTTTAAGCAATTTTTTGGAGGACGAATAACTTAATTTAAAATCACCAGAAATTTACGATATGTCAGAATTTGTAACCTACGAAAGATTTGCAACTCAGGGAGAGCTTAAGGAATTGGTCGAATTACTGGAAGCCAATCAAATCGTTTACGAATTGGAAGATGATATTCAATTAGTAGATGCCAGTTTTGCGAACCCAAATCATCACCGGGATTATCGGATCAAATTGCTGTCAGCCGATTTTGAGCGTGTGAATGAATTACGCAATCAAATAGCAGCTTCGGAATTGGAGCATGTAGCTCAGGACTATTATTTATTTGATTTTACAGATGATGAGCTCATTGATCTGATCTCCAAACAAGACGAATGGAGTCCTTTTGATTTCCAATTGGCTCGAAAGATCCTGAAAGATCGCGGAAAGGAAATTAGTTCACAACGAATGTATGAATTGAAGAACTCCAGAATAAAAGAACTTGCAACAGTTGAGAAACACAGTGTTGGCGGAATAGTTTCCGGTTATATGCTCACTGTATTGGGTGGTGTACTTAGTTTTGTCATCTATGGATACATCAGTACCTTACTTGTTTTGATAGGACTCATTATCGGCGGATACATTGTTTCCAGCAAGAAGACTCTTCCAAACGGAGAGCGCATATTCACATACGGTGATTCAGATAGAAAACAAGGAAAAATAATTTTGATTATTGGGGCTCCCATGTTGATTATTTCAGTACTAATGAGACTTTGGGGAACTTTGGAATTTTTATCTTCCTTTTAATGTGGGATTTTTGAACCTACTGAATCTCTAAGAAATGCGTTGCAGTTTGTTTTTCTTTTTTCTGAATGTGTTTGTTATACAGGCACAAAAGGATTCTGTTCGTTTGGTGGATATTCAATCCTCCGAATGTGGCGGAACCTATCACGTTGAACCACATTTTACAAGTAAATCGCTAATCGGTGATACTACTTACATCACTTTATCTTGTACTAATAATTGTGCCGGATACAATAACCCAAAAGTATTGATGTCAGGAGATTCTGTAAAAATTGAGATAGGTTACGGAGCGCGAACTGATGAAGAAAAGATGTTCTATAGAATAAACGGTAAGCTTCTGGATATAGTCGAATTGAACGAATTGGAATCTAAAAATTATCCTGAGAAATATGACCGATCGGATTCAACCTTCCTTACAGTAGTTACAGAATCGATCGCCTATTGCGATTGCTGCTATACTTTCGATTTAAAAATAGTGGGACTAGATTCATCAAGAAGTTATAACTATTTCTACAACGGAGAATTTATCAATCCGGATTATACAGAATTTGCATCCGGAATCCCTTTTAAATTTGGCTATTTTTTCGAACAAGCTCCAAGTAAGGTTTCAAAAAGAATTGGCAAGATTATCTTAAGAGAAAATAATTTCAGATCAAATCCATTTACGATAGTGATAGATCTTACTATTGATACGATCAATTGTTCAATTACGGATATTCGGACGAATCTAAACCAATCAAACAGCAAACATTCACCGGATCAGAAACTTAAACAATATCTCCATTCGTTATCTCTCATTGAATGTACTAGAAATCCAAACACTTCCAGACTAATCGATAGATACGGTATAATTGTCGAGTTTGACCAAAAAACAAAAGGAACTGTTATTTCATGTGTGCCAAAAGAAAATCTCAAGCCTTAACAACCTTTGCTAGGGAAATGCGAATAATAATTAACTTGAAATAATTTTATGGATTCCTATCATTGAAAGAATCTGTCAGTACATGACTCGACTACTAATTTTATTTTTTCCGAAATAACATTTCAATTAGGAATTAGCAATTATCCTCGCCGCATCCGGTGCAAAATAAGTCAAAATCCCGTCTGCTCCTGCCCTTCTAATGCTCAACAACATTTCCATCACCGCGCGGTCATAATCCAGCCAGCCGTTTTTTGCAGCTGCGTAAACCATGGCGCACTCTCCGCTCACATTGTAAGCCGTAACAGGTGTTGCGAAATTCTCTTTCAGTAAATGGATGATGTCCAAATAGCACAAAGCCGGCTTCACCATGATGAAATCTGCTCCTTCGGCAATATCCAGTTCCGCTTCTATCAAAGCCTCACGCTTGTTTGCCGGATTCATTTGGTACGTTTTTTTGTCGCCGCTTTTTGGGGCCGAATTCAAAGCATCACGGAACGGGCCGTAAAATGCACTCGCATATTTTGCCGTGTACGACATGATCGATACATCCTGGAAACCTGCAGCATCCAGTTCATCGCGGATAAAACCTACTCGTCCGTCCATCATGTCAGATGGGCCGATGATATCAATTCCTGCCTGAGCTTGAGCAACAGACATTCTTCCCAGGATATCCAAAGTCGGATCGTTGACAATCTTTCCGTCAACCACCAAACCGTCGTGTCCGTCTGAAGAATACGGGTCCAAAGCTACATCCGACATCAGAACTGCTTCCGGGAACTTCTCTTTCAACGTGCGGATAATATGCAGGTAGAAATTCTCATCTGCATAGCTGTAACTTCCGATCTGGTCTTTCAAATGCTCATCCACCGCAGGAAACAAATCAAAAGTTATGATCCCCAAATTCATCCATTTCTCGAACTCCGGGAGTAATTGATCAATGCTCCAGCGGTAATTGCCCGGAAGTGAAGAAACTTCTTGTTTGATATTTTTTCCGTCTTTCAAAAACAACGGATAGATCAAATGCTGAGCACCTAATTGTGTTTCTTCAACCATGGCTCTAATGGCTGCGCTTTTGCGGTTTCTTCTCGGACGGATATTCATAAGCGATTTTTAATTATTTCACCTTTAACTAAATAGACAATAAAAAAATCCTTTCTGCGGAAATCTGCGTTCCTCTGCTGGAAATTTAAATAAACTTGTACCCGCAAAGTTAATCAGAATCGGGAACTATTCGTTCAAATAGGCGTTTTAAACAATTCTGTTTCAGAATTATCAACAAGGAAGTCCCATTAACATTTTTTTGTATATTTTCGTCTGTATGTTAACGAAGAAACAATGCGACTTATGAATAAGCTATTAACTACTTTAACAGTAAGTACCGGGATTGTACTTCTGATTAGCTCCTGTGGTTCGGAGGAAGAAAAAAAGCCTGAAATAAGCAAAGAAGTCATTGACCCCAACAGCTCTTTGAATGCTAAATTTGACGATAAGATCTTTAGTATCCCTTCTCCCATGCAGATGGCGATGCTGCTGGAAGAATCCAAATCCCCTTACAATGAGTTCCTGTTGAACGACCTGGACAAAGTGGGCGATTACACTTCCGAGTACAAAAAGGCTATGAACCTGGGAGTTTATGGAACAGACCTCGGATACGTTTCTATTTACAAACAGAACAGTATTGCATTAAAGTATCTTTCTACGATTGAGAAGCTGACCAGCAAACTAGGTCTGGAAGGAGCTTTCGATAAAGATTTTATGTCCCGATTCGAGAAAAACTCTACCAATAAGGATTCCATGATGGTGATTGTTTCCGATGCTTTCAAAAAATCGGATAACTTCCTGAAATCGAACAACCGTAAAAGTGTTTCTGCACTGATCCTGGTTGGCGGATGGATTGAGTCCATGTACCTGGCCTGCAACATCAATAAAGAACATTCCAATCAAAAAATCCTTGACCGCATCGCGGAGCAAACCGAAACCCTGAATACGATTATAGAACTTCTTTCGGATTATAATAAAAAAGGGGAATGGGATGAATTGATCGCAGATATGAAAGATCTGAAATTCTATTTCGATCAGATTACGATCAAGTATGAGTATATGGCTCCTGTGACCAATGCAAAAACAAAGACCACTACTTTGAGACATAAAACAGTGGTAACCGTTGATTCCAGTACCCTGAACTTTATTAATCAGAAAATCGAAGCCATTCGAGGAAAAGTAATCGAATAATACTAGTCATTATGAAAAAGTTAGCACTATATAGCATTTTTACTTTATTCGTTGGGTTTGGAGTAAATGCACAGGATTGCGAAACCCTGGTAAAGGATTGCGAAACCATCCTGAAAGGAAAACAAAAGAACTTTGTCTCTGACGGACAGGTTTATACTGCTTTTTTAGACCGCGAGAAAGCTGAATTTAAGACCACCTTCTTTGGAGGAACAACATACCGGATTGCCGCAACAGCGGGAACGGATGATGAGTATGTGATTTTCACAGTGAAAGACTTGGAAGGAAATGTGCTTTTCTCCAATAGAAAGTTTAAGAACTCCAGTTATTGGGATTTCAAAGTTCCGAGAACCATTCCGGTAGTTATTGAAACGGAATTGGACATGGACAAAAAGATCACCGGTTGCGCTGTTATGATGATCGGATTCAAGAGATAATAATTTTTAAATAAACACCCCGAAAGCATGAGTGAACGCATACTCCGCGCTCTAATGCAGTTATTCGCGATTATCGCGAAAGTTGATGAAGTAACAGACCCTACTAGCGAAGCCATTGAAAGTTCCAATGGAAGAAGAATCGTAGAAGCATTTTTACGAACAGAATTAAACGATGAATTGCTTCAAAAGTATATTCAATTGTTTGATGAATTCCTATTGGTTCACCACCAGGGATCCGGAAAGAAAGACGGACAGCGCAAAAGAACATCCGTAAACTCCGTAAAAGTCCTGCGAATTTGTGCCCAGATCAATGAAGAACTTACCCAGCGACAGAAAATGATCGTGTTGTTGCGTATTTTCGACTTTATCCACGCAAACGACCAGGTTCACGAACAGGAACAGGAATTTGTGCACACCGTTTCCGAATCGTTCAACATCCCTGATTTTGAATACCAGCAATTAAAGTCTTTTGTAGAAGCAAACTATGAGACCATCCTGGACGATGAACATTTTATGTACATCACTGAAAAGGATTTGGAACTTTCACAGGCGAAACTGATTAAAATGGAAGGTTTTGATGGTTCTATTTCGTTAATCCGCCTCGAAAGTGTCAATATTTTGTTCTTCAAATACTTTGGTCACGATGAGTTGATCCTCAACGGCCAGATTGTTTCCAACGAACGAAGACATATCTTAAACCAGGGGTCTACCCT
Source organism: uncultured Fluviicola sp. (assembly GCA_966248825.1). Lineage (GTDB taxonomy): Bacteria > Bacteroidota > Bacteroidia > Flavobacteriales_D > Crocinitomicaceae > Fluviicola. The sequence continues at coordinate 23,419 of CBINBC010000013.1, read as the reverse complement.
GCGTACCAACAAATCAGCACCAATCTATTACAGTGATGTTATTTCAAGATTCCTCAATGATGCGAACCGAGAAAAGATTACCTTCAAAGTAGACCATTTGCAATTCCACTTCAACAGCGGGAAAATCGGTCTGCATGAAATCAATTTCATCGAACAATCCGGAAAACTTCTGGGAGTAATGGGCGGTTCGGGTGCAGGAAAATCGACATTCCTGAACGTACTGAACGGAAATTATACGCCTTCTCACGGTGCGGTAACTATTAATGGCGTGGATCTTCACCGGGAAAAGTCCAAACTCGAAGGAGTCATCGGTTTTGTTTCCCAGGATGATTTGCTGATTGAAGAATTGACTGTTTTCCAAAATTTATACTTCAACGCGAAATTGTGTTTCAACGACCTTTCCGAATCCCAGTTGAAGAAAAAAGTTCTGGACCTGCTTTCGGATATCGGTTTGGGAGATGCCAAGCACCTGAAAGTAGGAAGTCCGCTTGAAAAAACCATTTCCGGAGGACAGAGAAAGCGTTTGAATATTGCCTTGGAATTGATCCGGGAACCGGCAGTCATGTTTGTGGATGAACCAACCTCGGGACTTTCTTCCAGGGATTCCGAAAACATCATGGACATGCTCAAAGAACTTTCCCTGAAAGGAAAATTGATCTTTGTAGTAATCCACCAGCCATCATCGGAGATCTTTAAAATGTTCGACAAACTATTGATCCTGGATCAGGGAGGCTATCCGATCTTTGACGGGAACCCGATTGATGCGGTTGTCTATTTCAAAACACACGTACACCACGTGAATGCAAACGAGCGTGAATGTCCGATTTGCGGTAATGTGAACCCGGAACAGATCTTCAATATCATCGAATCCAAAGTAGTTGATGAATACGGTAACCAGACAAAGGTGCGGAAAGTCACTCCAAGAGAATGGAACGAGCGCTATTTGTCTAATTACAAAAACCCGGATATTGAAGAGATTATCGAACCTGTCAAAGGAACCTCACGAATTGCTAATAAAATCCGCCAATTTAAGGTTTTCTTCCTGAGAGATGTATTGAGTAAGCTTGCCAATAAGCAATACATGTTTATCAACATGCTAGAAGCTCCTGTTCTGGCTGCTATTCTATCGTTCTTTGTGAAATTTTTCAATACCGACGGAAAAGGACATGAGGATTATGTCTTCTATGAAAATGAGAATATTCCGCAATACTTATTTATTTCAGTTGTCGTTGCTTTATTCCTTGGATTGACGGTCGCGGCCGAAGAAATTATCAAAGACAAGAAAATCCTCAAACGTGAAAGTTTCCTGAATTTATCCCTGGGATCTTATTTATGGTCAAAAATTCTGATCATGTTCATGGTTTCTGCAATCCAGACTGCTTTCTTTGTATTGATCGGAAATCTGATCCTCGAAATTCATGGGTTATGGTGGGAATACTGGGTAATCCTCTTCTCCACTTCCTGTATGGCAAATGTTCTGGGACTAAATATTTCAAGTGCATTTAACTCCGCTAAAGTCATTTACATCATCGTTCCGTTATTGATCATTCCGCAATTGATCTTCTCCGGAGTCATTGTGAAATTTGACAAGCTGCACCCTATTTTCTCTTCAAACAATGAGGTGCCATGGATAGGAAATGCAATGGCTTCCCGTTGGGCGTATGAAGCCTTAGCTGTCACCCAGGCTGTTGACAATGAGCATGAAAAGCGTCAATTCGACTTACATCAAAAACAAAGCAATGCCAGCTGGAAAAGGGATTACTGGATTCCGGAAATGAAAAACCAACTGACTATTTTAGCGGATAAAAAATCCTCTTCAAAGGATTTTGAAAAAGCAAAGCGCATTTTATCCAATGAGGTAGAAAAGGAAGTTTCCAACTGGGGGAACCTGGAATGTAAAGATTGCCTTGCAGGCTTAATGAAGCTGCAAAAAGGCAGGTCTTCCGTACAGGAAGTGCAGTTCAATATCGGTGCTTTCCTTGAAACGTTGAAAAAACAATACAATCTGAACTACAATGAGACAACGGAACAATTGGACGGGTTAGTCTTAAAAATGGGCGAAAAAAACTACGAAGCTTCCCAGGCTGCATTTATCAACGAAAGCTTGCAGGATCTGGTAACCAATCGCACGGAAGTTCAGAAAATAATTGTGACCGATGATGAATTGATCCAAAAAGATGACCCCTTGTACATGGATCCGAAAAACACCCGTTTATTGGATGCTCCTTTCTATACTTACAAGAAATACTGGTTCGGAATTCCTATGAGTACTTTTACGGCAAATATTTTAGTCTTGTGGGGAATGACAATCCTTTTGATCATTGCACTTTATTACGACTTGCTTCGAAAGTGCCTGACATTATTTTCCCGGAGATCCGGAAAAAACACCTAAAAAAGTAGGGGGTGGAAAATTTTCCACCCCCTACTTTTTTTAATATAATCTTTTGAATTACATCAACAATCCTCCACTTCGTTCAGGATTACATAAGCATTCCTCCACACACGTGAAGTGTTTGCCCTGTAATGTAAGCTGACATATCAGAAGCTAAGAAAACCACCGCGTTAGCAACGTCGATAGGTTGTCCTCCTCTTTTCAATGGAATAGAATTTCTCCACTCTTCCACTACTTTTTGATCCAAAGCACCTGTCATTTCTGTTTCGATGAACCCCGGAGCAATGGCATTGCAGCGAATACTTCTTGATCCCAATTCCTGTGCGACAGATTTTGTAAACCCAATCAAACCGGCCTTAGAAGCTGCATAGTTTGCCTGGCCTGCATTTCCGCTTACACCAACAACAGACGACATATTAATAATAGATCCTGAACGCGCTTTCAACATCGGGCGTTGAACCGCTTTTGTGAGGTTGAATGCAGATTTCAGGTTGGTATTGATTACTTCATCCCACTGCTCTTCAGTCATACGCATTAAAAGCGTGTCGCGTGTAATCCCTGCGTTATTTACAAGAACATCAATTGTTCCGAATTTCTCAACCACATCGTCAACCAGTTTTTGTGCCTGGTCAAAATTTGCAGCATCTGATTTAAATCCAACCGCTGTACCTCCGTTTGCTGTTAATTCAGCCTCCAAAGCACGCGCTTTTTCTTCTGAAGACAAATAGGTAAAAGCAACTTTTGCACCTTGCTTTACACATTCTTCTGCAATTGATTTACCTATTCCTCTGGATGCTCCGGTAATTAATACAACTTTATTATCTAATAATCCCATGTATAGTTTTTTGGTCTTCAAATATAGGAAAGGTTTCCTTTATACACACGAAATGATAATGAACTTATCCGCAATGAAACGTTTAAAACAGCAGGGGTGTAAAATTTTACTCCCTGCTGTTTCTATAATTAATTAAAGAAATCCCACGAAACCCCAAAACGCAGCTGAAGCGGTGTTACCGGGTAGCCTACTCCTTCGAAGTTGGTCGGTTTTACAAATGTCTGCTCAATATTCTCAACGCGGACAAACCATCTGAAGTATCCTAAGTCAAACTGGCTGTAGAAATGCAGTTTCATCATATCGTTAAATTGTCTCAACGAATTGACGAATGTATAGGTATTCATTTGCGGAACGAAATCCAGCAGCTGATAGTGGCTGATGTAACCAACCTCAATTCCGGTGACAGTTTTTAGTTTTTTAGCCTTGAACAAGCCGCCATTGTAAGCAATACGTCCGGAAAACAGCCAATTGGGAAGTAAATCTTCTGTACTCTCACGGTAACTTGCTCTTCCCTGCACCAATAATTTCTTGTATGAGTATTCAAATCCTGCCTGTATTCCCAATACATTTAAAGAGATCAAGGTGTCTTGTCTCCATTTGTTTTGAATGAAAACCGGCATTTTGGAGTTGTTTTCCACGAAAGCCTGGGTGAAGAAAGGAACAAAACGGTTTTTATTAACCCAATTCACATTTAATGCACTTTTAGTGAATAGTTCTTTATTCGTCCAATCGTAGGCCAATGTATTTCCGTAATAAGCACGCTGGTAATTTTGAGGATATTTCCTGCTGAATGATCCTCCGGCAGAAAATACATTTGTTCGGAAAGCTTTCTTTGCTTCTGCAGTGATTTGGGTTTCCCCGTTCGCACCCACAAAGGTGTAATTAGCTGCCGCGTTAAGCATATACCCTTTGATGTTCATGTCCAAAGCCGCAAAACCATGGATTTCCGTAGTATCACGGTGGATCAGCATATTGTCATAATCCCAGTACCTGGCTCCTAGTCCGGCCTCGATATTGAATCCCCGGTTCTTATAAAAAACACCACCATTCATTTTTAGAGACGCTAATTCCCAGTAATCCGCCGTATTTAACGAGTCGTAATTGTAAAAACCATAAATTCCCTCCAACGTATCTGTTTCAAGGTAGCGCAGGTTTTGAATATCTAATCTCGGTTGCAGGAGTAAACCGATCTTTTGCAAAGAATCTTTGGTGAATGAAATGTAATTTTTCCAATCGATGTGAAATTCTTTGATCTTATTTTCAGTATTCGATTTCTCTACTTCCTGGAACTGCAAAGCAAATCCTTCCCGAACAGAATCCCCGATCGTTCCATTACTCAAGCGATTGTTGCTTCCATAAAAAGAAACATCCAGGATAGTTCCGTAGTAACGCGAACGATGCATAAGCATCAGCTGCGCGGTATTGCGCTCAAAACTGGAATTCCGGAGATTACCTGCCGTACTGTTACGGATATAATCAAACTGGATGAATGTATTTGAATCAATAGCCTGTGTGTAAGTGATTTTTCCGAACTGGGCAGACTTGGACCCCATGGAATATTCGAATGCAATATGCGGAATGGAAGAAAATCTGCGTAATTGAGGTTTTACCCAAACGGTATTCAGATCGGAAAATGAAAAACGGAACAAAAAAGGATTAAAGTCTCCCGGAAGAGTATGCTGATATGTTGCCAGGTTTGCATCTACCGAATCCAGCTTACCGGAAATTCGATGCCCCGGTTTTAATGAATCCTGAAAGTAATTTCCAAAGGGGGATTGGGCCAGGCCCGAAAGCTGGCAGAAGGCTACGATGAGTAAAAACAAAGCCCACTTCTTCATGAAACTTTATTAAAACACAAAAAGGTCTTATCGCCATTTGGCAGACAAGACCTTCTCATTCTTGAATGATTTTCTTATAATTTATTCACAGCAACTGTCAAACCTGATTTCAAGTTCGCAGCCTTGTTTTTGTGAATGATGTTACGCTTAGCCAATTTATCCAACATAGAAACTACTGCAGGCAATAATTCGCTTGCTTCTTTCTTGTCTTTCAAAGAACGTAGCTTACGTACTGCATTACGAGTTGTTTTGTGTTGGTACTTGTTACGCAAACGCTTAACATCGTTAGAACGAATTCGTTTTTGTGCTGACTTGTGATTTGCCATTTTTTTCTTTTATTACAAACTAAAATTTGCAGCCCATAGGAGAATCGAACTCCTGTTTCCAGGATGAAAACCTGGCGTCCTAACCACTAGACGAATGGGCCAACTAAGTTGGCAGCCCATAGGAGAATCGAACTCCTGTTTCCAGGATGAAAACCTGGCGTCCTAACCACTAGACGAATGGGCCGTTTTTTGAATTTCGGAGTGCAAATATACTTGGATTTTTCCTATTTGCAAGCTTTTCCGATGCTTTTTTTCTAAAAAATATCCGTGTCTTCTGCTTCAAATTTGAAACCCAGACGTTTACCGGTCGACATTTGACTATTTGCTTCGATCTCCTGCATCTGGAAAACGGTGACTTTTGACACGATTTCGTAGGGTGGAGTCAGCAAATCGAAATCCAAAGCATACGAAAATGACACATGAATAATATTGGTTAAGATCGCATCTGTAAGCACCGAATTGGTCAAATCACGGAATAAGAAGCCCAGCTGTCCCTTTCCTTCCACCATGAAGTGTTCGTCTTTATTGATAAAAATACGTCCGATAAGATACCCCAAATCATTCCCCCGGTTTTTTAAATAGGACTCCGCCAGGAAGTTATAAACATTGATAATTCCGAAGTAACCGCGGGTCCTGTCTTCTTTCAGGTAATCTGTCTGCCAAAGCGGATGCTCATCAGGTAATTTGAATACATTGGTGTGCATTTGAAAAACAAGCACGTCACTACCAATATAGGCCTGTACCTGGAATTCCCCCTTGTATTCCACATGTAAACGGATCCTGCTGTCTTCAATGGAAGCCCGAAGTGCGCCGATTTCTGCTAATAAATGCGTTTTAAAGCGCTCAAAATGACTTTTGGTGTCCTGGAAAATATCTTGTTTCAATCCTGCTTTCTGGACTAAAATGTCCCGGATGACTTTTCTTGTTTCTTCCATAATTCTTTGAATTGATAATTGATAAAAATTGAAAAGGGAGATTGTTTTTCAACTATTCATCTCCCTTTTTTCAATGATCAATTTTACATTTTCAATTAATTTAATATGCTTTCGCAAACACTACACGTCCTTTTGAAGGCGCTCCCGTAACCATGCACTTGCCTGATTCCGAAGCAATATCGATAGGGATACAGCGAATGGTTGCTTTGGTTTCTTCTTTGATCCTGGCTTCCGTTTCTTTTGTTCCATCCCAGTGAGCAAGGTAGAATCCACCTTCTTTTTCCAGTTTCGTTTTAAATTCTTCGTAAGTATCTACCCTGTGCATGTTCTGATCACGGAATTCATTTGCTTTTCTAAGCAGATTTTCCTGAATTTCATCCAGTAAAGAACGAATTGAAGCCCCGATATTATCGATATTCATCGCGTATTTTTCTTTCGTATCCCGACGAGCGATCTCCACTACTCCATTAGCCAAATCTCTTGGCCCGATAGCAATACGAACCGGAACTCCTTTTGCTTCATATTCGGCAAACTTCCATCCCGGACGCTTTTGATCGTCAGCATCATATTTTACTTTAATGTTCAGTCCTTTCAATTCAGCAGAGATCTTAGCAACCGCTTCATGAATCATTTGCAGTTCTTCGTCTGTTCTGTAAATCGGAACGATTACCACCTGGATCGGTGCCAATGCCGGAGGTAAAACTAACCCGTCATCATCCGAATGGGTCATAATCAAAGCTCCCATTAAACGTGTGGAAACTCCCCAGGATGTTGCCCATACGTATTCCTGTTTGCCTTGTGCATCACTGAATTTCACCTCAAAAGCTTTTGCAAAGTTCTGTCCTAAAAAGTGAGATGTCCCCGCTTGAAGGGCTTTTCCATCCTGCATCATTGCTTCGATACAATAAGTGTCGTCTGCCCCGGCAAAACGCTCACTTTCGGTTTTATGCCCTTTGATAACCGGCATTGCCATATATTGTTCTGCAAAATCAGCATAAACATCCAGCATCTGCTCTGTTTCCCGGATTGCTTCTTCTTTTGTAGCATGAGCTGTGTGTCCTTCCTGCCACAAAAATTCGGACGTACGCAAAAACAAACGTGTTTTCATTTCCCAGCGAACTACGTTTGCCCACTGATTGATTAAAATCGGTAAATCTCGGTAGGATTGGATCCACTTTTTATAGGAATTCCAGATGATTGTTTCTGATGTCGGACGAACAATCAATTCCTCTTCCAGCTTCGCATCCGGATCAACAATAACTCCACCTCCATTGGGATCGTTCTTCAATCGATAATGTGTTACAACAGCACATTCTTTTGCAAAACCATCAACATGAGAAGCTTCTTTACTCAAATAGCTTTTGGGGATAAATAAGGGGAAGTATGCATTCTGGTGACCGGTTTCTTTGAATTTTGCATCCAGGATATCGCGCATGTTTTCCCAAATAGCATAACCATAGGGTTTGATTACCATCATTCCTTTAACATCCGAGTGTTCTGCAAGATCAGCTCTGGAAATTAAATCATTATACCACTTTGAATAATCTTCGGCGCGAGTAGCGTACTTCTGTGACATTTTTGAGTATGTTAAATTTTAAGAATAAAAACGTAAAATTAGAAATAAATCAGCTATCTTTAAACAAACCTTTTAATCTTTATCATCATGTATAACGTGTTGAAATTCGGAGTTTGCCTGGCAGCGGTTGTGTCTCTTGCAGGATGTGGTTCTTCTGAGCATTTCATGCAGGATGACGTCTACAATACGCGCACTCCGATTATGCCTCCGGGAACGGATTTGAATGATGTTACGGACTACGCAACATTTGTAGCAAAGAAAGAACAAACGGAAGTACCTCAGGAACGTACAACTTACGTCTCTCAGCGTCAGTACTACGATTATTTCTATAACAGTCAGTATTTTTTCTACGGATACTCACCTTATGCCCCAATTACAGGGGTGAGCTACTACGGTTACAATAATTTCTATACTCCGTATTACTTCATGGGTTACGGATACGGTTATGGTTACAATGGATTCGGAAATCCGCATCCTTACGGGTACAGCAGCGCATATGTCAATCCTTATTATCCTTACGGACAAACTTACTATGGAAACACTTCCTGGCATTCTCCAATAAGTAAGCCCGGAAGTACACCTGGAAACTTGTCAAGTGCGCACGCAGGAACATCTGCAGGAAGAATGGGTTCATCAAACACAGGGACAGTATATTATGAGAATAAATTGATCGCAAAACCATCGAATCGCGGATTTGCGGTAAACGGAAGAAATACCGTAGCTAACTCATCACCTGTTATTACTAATTCAGGAAGTAACGGCAGAGTTTCCGCAACTTCTTCAAGACCAAGAGAGTCAGTAAGACCGGTAGTCGCAGGCCGTACAGCAACAACGGAAAGAAGCGGCACTTATAATCGTTCCGGGTCATCAGGTATCAGCAACCGCTCAACAGGAGAAAACAGAACAATGAATACAAATTCCACTACACGAACGAGCTCTCCAACTGTTAGAAGCAGCAGCGGCAGCTCCGGAAGAAGTGTTAGCTCACCAAGCCCAAGTTCAGGAGGTGGATCAAGAAGTGGTGGTAGACGTTAAAATAAATAAATGAGATTTCAACTAATTTTGGCTTCAGTTTTTACCGGAGCCTTTTTTGCGTTCGGACAGAGCGAGATAGATGTGTACAGATTATCAAACACTTACGTTCATGGGTCTGCGCGATTTGACGCTATGGGCGGTTCGTTCGGTGCATTAGGTGCAGAAAGCGGCTGTATCGGAATTAATCCGGCAGGGTTTGGAAGATCTTCTGTAAGTTCATTCTCTTTTGGCGCTTCAGGCACTTCTTTTAGAAATACTTCTCATTTCAGGGGAAATGGTGAAGCCGTGTCTACCGGAAGTTCTTCCATGGATGATTTTAAATTTCGTATTCCGAATTTGGCAGGAACTGTTGTCAGTGATGTATCCAGCTCCAATTCAGGATTGATTTACACACAGATTTCTTTCGGGATGAACCGGGTGGCGAATTTCAATAATTCATTCAATTACAGTGGTCAGCAATTTGAATCTTTGCTCGATGTATTTGCCTCTCAGGCAGCAGGAATCGACCCGGTTGACCTTTACAACTACGAGCCATATACATCTTCACTCGCCTACCAGACTTATACCATTGATCCGGACGCAAACAACAATTATTTCCCGAGGCTGAACTCCGGAGATGTCGTTCATAACCGTACAGTCCTGAATAGCGGCGGAATTAATGAGTTCTATGTTGCGCTTAGTGCTAATTACCTGGACAAGATCTATTTTGGCGCTTCAGTTTCTTACAATACGATCAATTTCTCCGAATCGGTTATTCATAAGGAAACACTTCTGGACACCAGCGGAGTTTCACTTCGTTCCTTTGTTTATCAATACGATTACAAAACGAAAGGCGGTGGGACGAATTTAAAACTGGGAGCTATTTTTGTTCCCGCAGACTGGTTCCGTGCAGGTATTGCCATTCACACTCCTACTTTCTACCAAATAACCGATGAAGCTACTGCAGACATGCAGGCTGTTCATAATTACGGGAAGGAAGTGGTAGACCCCAGCTTTATACCAACTTACAAATACAAATACAGAATCTGGACCCCCACCAAATTTGTCGGATCCTTTGGGTTCGTATTTGCGGATAATGGCTGTATCAATGTGGATCTGGAGTATTTGAACTACGAATGGGGAAGATTAAAGTCAACCAATGATGAGGCCTACCTTGCTACGGATTATTCCTCTCAAAACAGCGCCATCAAATCTCAGATGGTGGACGCATTAAATGTTCGCATTGGCGGTGAATGGGCGATTAACAACACCTTTTTCATTCGCGGGGGTTACGGATACTATCCGAAGGGAGACACTTTATCAAGAAGCTACGGAAAATCCTTCAGCCAAACAATCAGCGGAGGATTAGGTTTCCGGATAAACCGCGTCTATCTGGACCTTTCCGTTCGTTATTTCTCAACCAGCTCTGTCTACAAAGCGTTTTATGAAAGCCGTACAGATCTGGACATTGTGAATACGACATTCAATATCGGAATGCAGTATAAATTCGATTATAAGTGATTGTAATCTTTAATTGCTTTTGAGAAATCTATTTTGTCTAATTTTGAATTGATCCATGCCGGAAGGTGGAAGTAATCGAGGATCACCCGTTCCTGCTGGTCTTTCATTAATTCCGCTACTTCGGTTTTCATTTTCGAAAGTATTTCATTTCGCTGTGCAACATTCATGCTCTTTGCCAGCTTTCGCAGGTGCTTGATCACCACATTCTCGATTTCGTAATCACGGTCATGCTTGCTCAGGTAACGGTTCGTTGATTTGATGACATATTCCAGGAAGTCATAGTTTTCAAGCTCCAAATGGATTATCAGGTTGAAAATACGGGCAAAACTGTATATATCCTGTCTCAAACGCTGTTCGTTATCATTCAACACCTCATTTAACGTGGAAAGTGCTTTTTTATAATCACCTATGCCAAAATAGGTGTATGCCTGATTATAGCTGAACAAAATGTTTTGTTCTTTGGAAACTTTATCATCCAGGTCTCGCAATCTTACACGAACTTCATCGGCTAATTTAGCGGAAGCTTCAAAATTACCGGTAGCATGGTTTAATGCAAATTCTCCGTTATAAGAAATTGTGAAAATACGCAGGGACAAATCGGTAGAGTTAAACCCCTTGCTTCCTTCCAATGAACGAATCTCATGAACAATATTCGTTGCTTCTTTAAATTGTTTGTTATCGATATAACAGCGCAATAAATGTGAAAGTGTCAGGATATAACGCTGGCCCAAATCCTCTTTAATCAGCGGATTATTATCCAGGATATCTTTTGTGCGGTTAAAAAACTGGAAGCTGTCTTCGTAATTTCTGTTTGTTGCGGCACACAGTCCTTTGATATAGTAACACATGGACGAAGCACGTGTAGAAAGCGCTGTATTCTTCCCTTTAATTAAATGATAATCGGAGATGTCCTCTACAATTTTTCGCTCTTCTTCATTCCGTGTGAATCCTCCGGAACGGAATATTAAATTGATCTTTGAATAAATAACCTGGTATTCTGCCAAATTTCTCAGTTTAGCGATTACAAGTTCTTCCTCTTCAATGATATCGTCCAGGTTTCTTGAAAACTCACCGTCTTCATAAGCAGCTTCCAACAGTTTTTTCTCCCAGGCAATCAGTTCGTACCAATAATAAAACTCTTCGTGTTCGATGGCAAGACTTTTTGCGCGTTGAACAAACTTTTCACATTCTTTATAAAGTGCTTTATTGTATAGAATTTCCACATTTTTCAACTCCTGTTTCAGAATACTGGAAGCAGATTGCTCTGAGTAATAAACACGTAAACTTTTTAAAATAAGCCGGTATAAATGATTCTTCTCAGAAGGTAAATGCTTCACAAATGTCTCATTCTGAAAGAATTCCTTCAAATCTTCCTCTCTATAAGCACCTTGCTTCTCTATGAAATCAAAAATTTTCAGGTAGTTCTTCTCGCCGGATTGTAAAGCCGAAGAAAGTTTGAAAAAACGCTTCTCAGATTTTGTCAACGACTTGATTAATTTATACAGTTCGTTTGAGGGTTTCATAATACAGGAGTTTCTCAAATTTAACAAAATCTTTTAATCCTAGCCTTTTTTTTAAAACAATTTGACTTCTTCCCGGTAATGAATTTGAGGAGGTTATGTCTTTTAGCATTGAAATCCTACGGAAAGTTCAATGAGTTTAATAGTTCAAACTCTAACTAACTATTTGAACTTTTGAACCGTCTCCTCCCGATACCTATCAGGATCTGAATTTAAGAAAACAAAAAAAGGTTGCGTAACACAACCTTTCACAAACAACAACAATAAACTTCAACGCATATAAACTAACGAAGAAGGATCTTTTGTCCTTTTTGGACAGTTACTTTTTCGGATGTGAATCCGTTCATTTTTACAAGGCTTTTTAACTTGATTCCTTCCGCCTGGGAAATCTCGATCAACGTAATGTCTCTGGAAGCAGTATAAGTAACATCTTTGCAGCGAGACCTGCTTCTTTTCGGCTCGATGTAAACAATATCCCCCGGCTCCAGCATGTCTTTTTTATCAACGAAATTGTTGTATTTATACATCTGCCACATTGCTAATTCATATTCCTTAGCAATTTTATAATATGTATCCCCTTTTCTCGCAACTACAAATTTCACATCGTTCTTATTTTCTTTTGCAATGTGATTTTCATATTTCAAACATGCTTCATCAATCTTCATGGAAGAAACCGGTTTGTTTGCATTGGATTTTGTTTTTGAATCGGTGCTTTCTTTAGCATTAGTTGCAAGCAACTCGGTTCCTTTTGCGTCCGGAGCAGTTTTATCATCGTATTCGTACAATCGCAAACGCTCAATCAAATCAATTAGTTTTTCAGCGTATTCCGGATGTGTTGCATAACCCGCTTTTTTCAATCCCTTTGCCCAGTTCTTATAATCATCTACCGGAAATTGGAAAAGCCCTGCATATCGAGGCTTTTGTGTGAGAAACAAACTGTGATCATTGTAAGAATCTGTAGCCGACGGGTACTTTCTAAAGCACTCTCCCTTGGCATCGTCGTCAAAATAAATCTTCTCTCCTGTCCAGTTACTGCATTTGATCCCAAAGTGATTATTACCCTCGGTTGCAAGCGGAGAATTCCCATTTGCACTTTCAAGCAGCCCTTGTGCAAGTGTGATACTTGCTGGAATCCGGTAAGTCAGCATATGCTCAACAGCTACATTCGACCACATGTTTACATAATCTGTTTGGGTCATTTTTGCGGAAATCCCTCCCCCAAAAGCGGAAAAAGAAATTCCAAATCCTACGATTGCTAAGCTCTTCATCATATTAAAAGGCGTTGAATTCTATCCTGAATACGCAAAAGTATAAACTTGGTTACAAAAAATGTTGAAAACTTAGATGTCAATTGTTAATAAACTGTCTAATACACTGATTAAAAACTATTTAACAATCCAGTTTTTAAACACGAATTATTCATCCAGTTAGGCCAGAGAATTTAACCATGCACAAGTATCTACTCCATCTGCAAAATCGGTGATATCCGGAGCCTGAGCTTTTCCAAAAGGAATAAAACCGTGGCCAACAACTGCCTGAAGTTCTTCCTGCAGTTCATTGATCCGTTTCAAAGCATCCGATTTATTCTCGTAAAATTCATAATAAATCACAGACAAAGGCGCATGAAGTCCTTTATCTTCTTTCAGCATAAACACATTATTATCCAGGAAAGGAATTTGGTTCATTAAATAGACGGTACGATTGTAATCGTAGTTATTCCCATACTTATGATGCTGTATTAAATGAGCCTGACTCATGAAATTTTCAAAGATTCGGTTGAGATCAAACCCAACAGGAAGGTAAAGTTTAGAAACATTGCGGCATCCCATTCCGAAGAAATCAAAACAATCGGAACTTAGCAGACTTAATTCCTCATTTGTTTCAGATCCATCCAAAATTGCGATGGAAGTTCTGTTTTTTCTAAAGAGGTGCGGAACATGACCGAAGTAAGTTTCAAACTGGGCTATTGAATTATTGCTTCCCGTTGCGATAACAGCATCATACGTTTTTATCGGTCCCAGGGAAATTCGGATGTATTCTTTTAAATCCGGGTTCCATTCATACATCCATTCAATGAGTTTCATGGGAATGCGTGTGTCGGAACTACTTAATTTACATAGAGCCTTATTCCCTGTAATCAACACACAAAGCAAATCATGAAATCCTACAAAGGGAAGGTTTCCGGCCATGACAAGGGCGATTGTTTTCGGGTTGGAGGTAAATTTATAACTGTTTGAAAATTTTTCAAGCGATTCTTTTTCAGTTAAATGAATAATTCCATTTAAAGCTTTTATACAATTTTCTTTCGTGAACCATGGATTCAATTGAATCTCTTTATTGATCAATCGCTGAAAACTTTGAAATTCACCTTCTGTTAATCCGCTTTCATAACCCGGCCATTCTTCATTTTGAGTGAATGCACTTAATGCTTTTCCAAGCTGACCGAAAATCTCTATAATTGCTCTCTTTTCCACGGTGCAAAGTTAAGTTCTCCGGTAGGAATTCGGTTATTTTTTTGAAATATTTCAATGTTTAAATCGGAGACCTGCGTATATTTGCACAAAAAAAGTCTCTTATGGCAATCATGATTACAGACGAATGCATCAACTGTGGTGCATGCGAACCGGAATGTCCAAATAACGCAATCTATGAAGGAGGTGCCGAATGGACTTATGCGGACGGCACGTCATTAAAAGGATTGATTACAACATTGAATGGTGAAGAGGTTCAGGCGGATGAAAGTTTTGAACCGAAAGACATGGATGTTTATTACATCGTTACTGATAAATGTACCGAATGTGTAGGTTTCCATGATGAACCTCAATGCGCTGCAGTTTGTCCGGTTGATTGCTGTGTGGATGATCCTGATTATCGTGAAAGCGAAGATGAACTGCTTGCGAAAAAGGATTTCATGCACTTGTAAAAAGGGGGAATTATCCTTAAATTGTAACACATTTACTTTTTTGGCGTTCTAGTGTTATGAAGGTTTCATTTGGTTTATTAGCTTCACTTTTAATTTCGCTCCAATCCTGGGGACAATTCAACATGTATTCCAGAGAGGACGAACTGGCACTGCTATTGGACTCCATTCGCGGATCTAAAAACAATGCAGGCAAAGAAAACTGGAATAAACAGTTTAAAAAACTGATCGAACAGACACTGAACGAACCAACTGTTTTCGACATCACATTCACAAAGCTCAGGACACTTGGTGTTATTGACAGTCCGGATAAATTGGTACGCATTGTAAACTGGAATGTAGAACAGGACGACGGTACGCAAAAGTATTATGCTTACGTGCTGCATCGAAATTCTGTAAAAGATACTAAGCACAAAGTAATCGAATTAATCGACAAATCTTTTTTATTAACTGCCAAGCCGGAAGAGACACTGGAAGCCGATATGTGGTATGGTGCTTTGTATTACCAGATTATTCCGGTAGAAAAAGCAAACAAAACCTATTACACGGTTTTAGGCTGGGACGGCGGCACCAGAATGAGCAATACCAAGCTGATTGATGTAATTGCTTTTTCCGGCAACAGTTTAAAATTAGGATATCCGCTTTTCAAATCGGGAAGTACAACTATGAAGCGCCTGTTCTTCGAACATTCAGAACGGTCGGTCATGTCCCTTCGCTATGAACCAGAGTACAAGCGCATCATTTTCGACCATTTAATGCCGGAAACTCCAACCATGGTTGGTTTTTATGAATTTTACGTACCGGACATGTCTTACGATGCATTTGTCCTGGAAAACAATCGGTGGGTATTAAAAGAAGACGTTGTTGGGATCAATAAAAAAGACAATATCGTTTCAGTTGCTTCCGTTGACAAAAACGGAGAAGTAACGGTATCCTCTACTCCCGGCAAATGGATTGATCCTACCGGTGAAGGAAAAGGCACTGCAAACGATGTTCACGTAGCGGTTATGCCGGATTCAGATGCTTTAAACACAACCGAGGAAAGCAAAAAACCGGTTAAAAAGGACAAAAAGGAGATGACTGCTCTTGAAAAATACGAATTAAAAAAGCGGCATAAAAAAGATGAAGAGCCTCCGACAACACTTAATTCAGGTAGGAAAAAGAAGCTAAAAAAGTAAAATTACAGCTCAAAATTTTGTATATCAATAATAAACATCCATATTTGCTTTGCTGCAACCCTTAATGAACTATGCAAAACGAATTGGATTACGACTCTCAACGAGAAGTCTTTACAAAAATTGTAAAAGCTGGCAAGCGCACTTATTTCTTCGATATCAAAGCTACAAAAGGCCAGGATCACTACATTACCGTTACAGAAAGTAAGAAGGTAAATATCAATGGAAAAGAAGCTTTTCAAAAGCACAAAGTTTTCCTTTACAAAGAAGATTTCGATAAATTTTCAGAAACCTTATTAGAAGTGATGAGTAAAGCCAATGAACTGAACACCGGAGAAAGTTCAAATCCTTCCTACACGAGCGATGTTCACTTCGAGGACTTGTAAACTTTGAACAATCTTTCAACATCCTGCTGGTTGAAAAAATAGCAGAAAAAAATGGCGTTTAGGTCATTTCAATAACTTATCTTTATCCACAAATTTACAGTGCTCTTATGGGTAAAATTATCGCAATAGCGAATCAAAAAGGTGGTGTTGGCAAAACAACTACGGCAATTAATTTGGGTGGATGTTTTGGTGTTTTGGAGTACAAGACATTGCTGGTCGATGCTGATCCGCAGGCAAATGCTACCTCCGGAGTCGGGCTTGACCCGAAAAACTCCCGCAACATTTACGATTGTCTGATCAATGATGTACATCCGTCAGAATTGATTATTCCGACAAGCAATCCTAATTTGGACATTATTCCTTCTCACATTGATTTGGTTGGTGCTGAGCTGGAGATGATCAATATGCCTAATCGTGAACAGATGCTGAAGCAGGCACTTGATAAAGTAAAAGACCAATACGATTTCATCATTATCGATTGCTCTCCTTCACTGGGACTGATCACTGTAAATGCCCTGACTGCAGCAGATTCTGTAATGGTACCTGTTCAATGTGAATACTTTGCATTGGAAGGTTTGGGAAAATTATTGAACACCATTAAGATCATTCAGGGGCGTTTGAACCCTGAGCTTGAGATCGAAGGAATCGTTCTGACCATGTATGACACGCGATTGCGCCTGGCAAACCAGGTTGTCGAAGAAGTGAAAACACATTTCCAGGATTTGGTTTTCGACACGGTAATCCACCGCAATACGAAATTAGGAGAAGCTCCGAGTTTCGGGGAAACCATCGTCATGCACGAGGCCACCAGCAAAGGAGCTATTAATTATTTGAATTTCGCACGTGAAATTCTTCAACGCAATGATTTGACAAAAATCGGTAATAACGACAAACAATTTCAAGTAGGAAATGACATCTAATCCGAAAAAACGTTCAGCTTTAGGAAAAGGATTGGGAGCTTTATTGGAAAGTTCTTCATCAGATAACAGTACAACAACCGCACCGGCGGTAACTCCGGCTGCCGTTTCAGGCGGTGTGGCATTGATTCCGATCAGCTCTATCGAAGCGAATCCATTCAATCCGCGCACGAATTTCGAAAAAGATGCATTGAACGAATTGAAAGATTCCATTGCAATTCACGGAATTATTCAGCCTTTAACGGTTCGTAAGCTCAGTAAAGATAAATACCAGCTGATTTCCGGTGAAAGACGTTTTCGTGCATCCCAGTTAGCAGGATTAGAAGAAGTACCCGCATACATTCGTGTAGCGAATGATCAGTCCATGCTTGAAATGGCTTTGGTTGAAAACATTCAGCGCGAGGACCTGAATGCAATCGAAGTCGCCCTCTCCTACCAGCGATTGATTGATGAGATTGGTTTGACTCAGGATCAATTGTCTCAAAAAATATCAAAAGGAAGAACGAGTATTACCAATCATTTACGCTTGTTGAAACTTCCTGCCGAGATACAGCTTGGTGTACGCGACAACCTTATTTCAATGGGACATGCTCGTGCATTGGTGTCTTCAGGAGACGAAAACCGTCAACTGGACCTGTACAGACAAATTATCGATTTCCAGCTTTCAGTTCGCGAGATCGAAGAATTGATCCGTACAAACACTTCCCGCACCAGTGAAGAAACACCAAACGTACCGAAAACAGCTTCCACTCCGGAACTGTCGACTATACAGGAAGTTTTCAAAAATCACTTGAGTGACCGCATTTCCTCGAAAGTAGAGATTAAGAAAACACATTCGGGAAGTGGTAAGATCTTGATTAACTTCTCCTCTGAGGTAGATTTAAATCGAATCATCGAACTGTTGAACAAAACGAAATAATGCACAAAATCCTCGGTGTTTTCATTTTAGGTTGGTTTTCACTTCATGTAAACGCCCAGGATTCTCTTGCTGTTGCTTCTCCAAAGGACTCGGTTAAAACACATTCCTGGAAGAGAGCCTGCCTTTTTTCTGCTGTTGTACCTGGATCCGGACAGATTTACAATCACATCGCTATGCCAAAAGGCAAGAAAAAAGCCTATTGGAAAGTTCCGCTCATTTATGCCGGACTCGGAGCGACCACTTATTTTGTGGTTAAGAACAACATGCTGAAGAATGATTACCGTGCAGAGTACGAATCCCGTAAAGTTGGTAATGCACCCGGAAACTTCCTGGAATACGACGATCAAAGTTTACTTTCTTTGTATGCCCAGCATCGGAATCGGCGTGATTTTGCTATATTGGGAATGGGGCTTGTTTATATATTGAATATTGTAGATGCCGGAGTTGAAGCTCATTTTGTCAATTTTGACATCAGCGAAGATTTGTCACTCTCCATTCATCCTACAACTTATTTCCCGAATGCTTACGGAGTTTCTTTTCAATTTAAATTTCGTTAAAAGTTAAATTCGGAAGCTGAAAACAGTATTTTTGCGCTACATGAAAATCGGACTGATCGGATACGGAAAAATGGGAAAAGCGATTGAGCGCATTGCACTGGAACGCGGACACTCCATTGTTTATAAAATAGATTCCAAAACGACTATCGACCAGGTTGATTTGAACCTGGCGGATGTTGCTATAGAATTCACACAGCCGGGATTAGTGATCAAGCACATTGAAGCCTGCATGGAACAGAAAACTCCGGTTGTTGTGGGGACAACAGCCTGGCAGGATCAATTGCCCTATGTTGCTACTTTAGTAACCGAGAAAACGGGCTCGTTGCTGCACGCATCTAATTTCAGCGTCGGAGTAAATATTCTTTTCAACATCAATGAAAAGCTTGCTTCCCTGATGAATCCGCATCCGGAATATAAGGCCCGAATCGAAGAAATCCATCATATCCAGAAATTGGATGCTCCGAGCGGGACTGCAGTTTCCCTCGCTCAGGGAATTATTCAGAATAATCACAATTATACTTCCTGGAAATCAGAAACAGGTTCCTGGCCGCAAACTTCGGAACACGAACTTCCCATACAAGCCTTGAGAGAACCCGATGTTCCCGGAACACATACTATTTCATATACTTCAAACGTAGATACTTTAACCCTGAGCCATGAAGCACATTCCAGAGACGGATTTGCCCTTGGTTCCATCATTGCAGCCGAATTCCTTCACGGAAAAAAAGGAGTTTACACCATGCGCGATGTACTAGCATTTTAATTCAACCCTATGAACGTACTTTATTATTTCTTGTTCCTGCTTCTTATCCATCCGATCATTTCTTTGTGGTGGAAATCTTTTGAACGTATGGGAGCTAAATCCTGGCAGGCATTTGTACCGGTCTTCAACTATTACATTGTTTTCAAGTTCGGAGCAGGCAAACCATGGTGGTGCTTATTGATGTTTATTCCCGGGATCCATATTGTGATGTGGATGGTGGCGAATGTTTCCTACATCAGAAGATTCGGGTTTTATTCCATTGCCGATACACTTCAGGGAATCTTCTTTCCTTATTTGATCTTGTGGAAGATCGCAAACGATCAAAATTTACCGGCGCTTGCTCCTACCAATTGGGCAAGTCCTGTTGAAGCTGCAAAAAGAGCAAACAGCGATCACCTGACATTATTTTTGGCCTTACCGGTTATCGGACATGCTGTTGCATATATTTTCTCTTTTCGATCAAAGAGAATCGGAAAGAAATCTGCGATCAAAGAATGGGGAGACTCCATCATTTTTGCTTTGGTTGCAGCAAGCATTATCCGTACATACGTTTTTGAACCGTTCCAGATCCCTACAGGTTCCATGGAAAAAACCTTATTGGTCGGAGATTTCTTATTTGTAAACAAATTGGCTTACGGACCAAAAGTTCCGGTGACTCCCCTATCTTTTCCATTGGTTCACAATACCATTCCATGGATCAATGTAAAATCCTATTTGGGAATTGAAAAAAGCAATTACTACAGATTACCCGGATTTGGAAAGGTAAATCGGTACGATGTGATGGTGTTCAATTATCCGTCCGGAGATACAGCAATTTATGATCCCCGCGTACCAAATGGTTTGATGGGACATGATTATCACCAGGTTGTGAACAGCGAAGCATTGTGGTATTGGTTCCAGGAAGCATCACAAACGCACCCGGAGGCTTTCCAGATTCTTCAGCAAAAAGCCATGACGTCCGGGGTGAATGCAGAAACCCTGATCATGGACAGTTTGGGTGGTGAATTTATCCAAAACGCAGAGAAGTGGAGAAGCAAGGCGCGAACAGCAATTGCAAGCGGTGTAACATACTCTCGTGGAGGAATGCCTGAAAAAGGATTGAATTACATTGAACATTACGGAGTTATTTACAGACCTGTAGATAAGCGAGAAAACTACATCAAACGATGTGTGGCAATTCCCGGAGATGAAATCGAGATTAAGAACTCTGTTTTGTATATCAACGGGAAACCGGCAAAAGTATTCCCGAACCAGAATATGGCTTATACTATTTCTGGAGAACCTTTATTGGAGCGCTATTTAACTTCTTTAGGGTTGTCTCAAAATGAGGGTGATTATGTAATGAACGGCAACGGGATTGAAGTTGTTTACTTAACCGGTTCAAAATTGGCAGAGTTAAAGAGATTATCTCCGAAAACTTCTTTTGACCTATACTTAACACCTCAGTATTCTGATGATAAAGCACACAAACCGACGAATTCCGAATTGATCCGCAACCTGGACAATTTTCCGAAAGATTTCTATGTAAACAATACGGTTAGTGATTTTACGAAATTCAGAATCCCGGCAAAAGGAGCTGTTGTAAAATTGACTAAAGACAACATTGCATGGTACCGAAGAGCAATTACTGCTTACGAAGGCCACAAACTTCAGGAGAAGAATGATGGAATTTACATTGACGGTAAAAAAGCAACTACTTACAAATTTGCCATGAATTACTATTGGTTAATGGGAGATAACCGTTACAACTCAGCAGATTCAAGAGTTTGGGGATATGTTCCGGAAGATCACGTAGTAGGAAAAGCATCTGTCGTTTGGTTCTCAAAAAGTGCATTTACAGGTGTTCGTTGGGACCGTATGTTTACAAAGATCCAATAATTCCATTCATGCCGGCTGTTTTTCCGATTGCCTATTTTGGGAGTGTTCGTTATTTCCAGGATCTGGTAAAGTATAAACAGGTTGTTTTTGAGCATTCGGATCATTTACCGAAACAAACTTTCCGCAACCGGATGGTGATTTTAGGTTCGCAAGGTCCACAGGTGCTTACGATGCCTCTTGAAAAACCATCCGGCTCAAAAACAGCAACGAAAGACGTGCTCGTTTCCTACCAGCAAAACTGGCCTTTAGTCCATTGGAAAGCATTGAGAACTGCTTATGCCTCGGCTCCCTATTTTGAACATTATGCCTCTGATATTGAAAAACTGCTTTTCAAGAAACACCAATTCCTGGTTGATTTTGATTTGGAAATCACTCAGTTCTTTTTAGACACATACCAATTGCCCGTTGATTTTTCGTTTACGGAAAAGTATGAAGATACATACCCGGAAGACTATAGGAATTCGGATTATGAAAACTTGGAAATGACCGGAGAATACAACCAGGTATTATTTACGCAAAAGCAATTCAATCCACAGATTTCTATTCTTGATTTATTATTCTGTGAAGGTCCGATTGGGCGCAGACGAATCATTTAAGTGCATTTTTAGAAAAATTAAAATGCTAAAAATCAACAATTTAGGTTTTTTAATGATTTTTTATCTGTTTTTTTTCACCTGATCAGTTGCATTTCAAATTACTTGTTGTATATTTGTTATGATTTAGGTGGTTAGGTTAGGTTGATTAGTGAATGGAGTTAGGACGCCCGTCTTAGCTCCATTTACGCTTTTAGGGCTTTACCAACTCCACCAGCGTCCCTTTATTTGTTTTCTGAGGCTTGTATTCGAAGGGTAATCTTTCCCGGTAGAGATACTTTTTCTGTGTCGATTCAAATGGACGATAGATGTAATACACACTATTCCCCTTGATTTGGATGTTCTCCGGGTATTTAAACTGTAATTCAACCGGAAGGCTCAATTTCCCGGTCTCTGTATCAAAATGCCGCAACTGTGCTTTTCCTGCAAGTTCGTAATGGATATAAATTTCTCCTGTTTCATAATCCTGTATCAAATGCTTCTTCCATCCGTTCTCTTTCGGCTGTAAATGATAATAGATAGGGATGCTGTCAATAAGATCTCCCTGGTAAGAATATTTGAATAACAAATTCTTATAATGATCAAACAGGAAAACCGAATCGTTACGCTCAAAAATCGGTGCGTAAAGTTCTTTGTAGTAAATGGAGTTGGTAAAATAGTACATTCCAACCCAAATCTCTTTATCAACCCCTGTTTCGTTTTCTTTTTCCTTAGCCCATAATTTAGTCCGGACATCTACCCATTTAAATTCGGACCGGTAAAGTTCCATCATCAGATCATCCTGTACTTTAGCGATTTTTCGGTAGCTGGAATCAACAATATCAAAAGTGAAGTAATCGAAAGCCGGATAATTCGGGTTGAAATTTGAAAAATAATATTTCGTAAAAGCTGTATCTACAATCGGAGCAATATAAGTCATGTAGTATTGCTTTTCGATTTGTGCTATTTGGATCTGCCGGTTCTTTTGATGGATTCCGTAAACATTTTTCTCAGTCAGTACATGAGGATTCCCCCTGTAATCGCGGATCAGCTCTTGCCCTTTTTCGGGTAATGGAATTTCTCCCAGCAGATTAGATCCGTCGTAAAGAACCAATTCTGTTCCTTTCTTCAAGTTTTTCGGATAGGTTAACAACAGCAGGTTATTGTCCGGTAAGAACTCAAAATCATTTACAGAAACACGTGTCGATTCAAAAACCGTATCCGGAACTCCTATCGGCTTCACAACTACTTCATCGATCAAACGTTCTTTGGAATAATACATGCGGGCCTGGATAGTCAGCGTGTCGGTTGGTTTCCCTGAAAACACTTTCGCAGGAATTTCATCAAGCAGGTTGAATGCAATATGTTCCAATTC
>CBINBC010000012.1:0-100292 GCA_966248825.1 uncultured Fluviicola sp. | reverse complement strand
GCTCGAATTTCCCGGAAACAATGCGCAGGAAAGCAATACGGTCGCGGTGTTTCGGATCTAAGTTCGCGTGGATCTTAAATACAAATCCTGAGAATTTTTTATCAGCCGGTTCCATGCGTCCTGCATCAGTATCTCTTCCTCTCGGAGATGGAGAAATTCGTACAAACGTGTCTAATAATTCTTTGACACCGAAGTTATTTACTGCCGAACCGAAAAATACCGGTGCAACATCACCTGCCAGGTATGAATCGCGATCAAAAGCGTCGTAAACACCTTCCACCATTTCCAATTCTTCCCGCAATTCTGCCGCTGGCTTTTCTCCCACCAGTTCATCCAATTCCGAAGAATTGATATCCGAAAGTGAAACTATGTCTGTTGAGATCTTGGTTTTATTCGCGGCAAATAAGTTGATATTCTTGTCGTAAATATTGTAAACTCCTTTAAATCGGTCTCCCATTCCGATTGGCCAGGCTAAAGGACGTACTTTAATTTCCAGGGAAGATTCCAATTCATCTAGCAGTTCGAACGGATCTTTTCCCTCGCGGTCCATTTTATTGATAAAGATAATTACCGGCGTTTTCCGCATGCGGCAAACTTCCATCAAGCGCTTGGTTTGTTCCTCCACCCCGTTGGCACAGTCAATTACCAGAATCACACTATCAACAGCCGTTAGTGTTCTGTAAGTATCTTCCGCGAAATCCTTGTGACCCGGAGTATCCAAGATATTGATCTGCTTTCCGGAATACTGGAAGGCCATTACGGAAGTTGCAACTGAGATTCCACGCTGCTTTTCGATCTCCATGAAATCCGAAGTAGCTGTCTTCTTGATCTTATTATTTTTCACAGCACCGGCAGATTGAATAGCACCTCCAAAAAGCAATAGCTTTTCAGTCAGGGTTGTTTTACCTGCATCGGGATGCGAGATAATTCCAAAGGTTCTGCGCTTTTCAATTTCTACGTCGTTGCTCATGATTGCTGTTTAATTGAGTACAAAAGTAGTTCAAAAAGCGGGAATTGAAAATTTAAAAACGCTTGCGCTAAAGATTCGGCGTAGGCGCATGGAGAATTGACAAGCCAAAAGTTCGGAAATCCTATTTCAACCGATAGGAAAGGATGATTTCATGGGTACTGCCAAAGGCGCTGTTGATTGGGTATTCATAAATATAACCGATTCGGAATTTACCAACAATATCGTATCCAACCATCGGACTCACAGAAATATTACCGGAAGCTAAATGTCCGGAAAAACCAAACCAGATATCTTCATCTACAGTTGCAACAAGTGCAATCGTGGAGGCTGCTTTTTTCATATCTGTGTAAACTTGTGCTCTTGGAGTCAGCTTCCAATTCTCTCCCAGTTGAAAAGTATAATCCCCGAACAACCAATAATGCGGCACTATCTTATATGTATATGAACTATACTTATCACGAAACACAGCCCTATTCAATTGGGTAATGCTAAAACCTGTATTCCAGTTCTCACCATGCATGGCAATACCAAAA
This sequence comes from uncultured Fluviicola sp., assembly GCA_966248825.1. Lineage (GTDB taxonomy): Bacteria > Bacteroidota > Bacteroidia > Flavobacteriales_D > Crocinitomicaceae > Fluviicola. Next base: position 98,789 of record CBINBC010000012.1, on the reverse strand, counting down.
TCACATTGAAACACAGGATTCAATTGCCTGTCTTCAAAAATGGATGGATCTTCCGGAACTTGTGACGAAAAAATAAAATCAGATCCTTTAATTTTCAAAGTTTTTAACCCTGCAGAAGCTCCTAAAGACAAAAACATATTTTTGATCGGAAAATGATAGGCGTAAGACACCAAAGCTGTCTGTGATCTGGAGATACCACCGGCATCGTACTCATAACTCACTCCAATTCCACTATTAATCGAATCGAATTTCATGGCATAATTCAGCCACAAAGTTGTCGGTGCTCCATTGATCTTTGTCCACTGGTTGCGCCATTGTGCATTTGCATGATGCCTGTAAATCGCTCCTGTCATTGCAGGATTGGTATGCATATAGTTATTCCAGAAAAACGAACTTCTTGGATCTTGTTGTGCGTTAGAAAAAATGGAAACAATCAGGAAAGTAACTATTGGGATGATTCGGCTTGGTAAGTTCATTTATTTTCAATTTAGATCGCGAACATAGTAAAAACAGATTAATTAATTTAGCCAAATGAAAGTTTCGATACATCCATCCTGGGAAAAGGTGCTTCATTCTTCCTTTGAGTCTCCTTATTTTGAAAACCTGGCTCAATTTGTCAAGCAGGAATATGGTCGTTTTCCAAACCAGATTTTTCCGGAAGGAAAGTATATTTTCAGGGCTTTCGACAGCTGTCCGTTTGATCAGATCAAAGTGGTTGTTTTGGGACAGGACCCCTACCCGACAAGAGGACATGCTCACGGATTGTGTTTCAGCTGTGATTCGCACGTGCGGCCACTGCCCAAAAGTTTACAGAACATTTTCAAAGAATTGGAAGATGATTTGGGAATTCCGGCACCGCCAAACGGGGATTTGAACCATTGGGCAGAACAAGGCGTTTTATTGCTAAATTCTATTCTTACGGTGCGTGAGGGCCAACCGCTTTCACATGCCAACCAGGGATGGGAGAAATTTACAGATGATGTGATCCAAACCATCAATGACCAACTCGAAGGCGTGATCTTTGTTTTGTGGGGATCTCCGGCACAAGCCAAAGCTGCAAGGGTAAATCCGGACAAGCATTTCATACTCAAAGCGCCACACCCGTCTCCGTTATCTGCTTACCGCGGATTTTTCGGAAGCAAACCTTTTTCAACGATCAACGGGATTTTGGAACAAAAAGGAAAAACCGCAATCAAATGGGCCTGATTCATTAATCATGCGAAATGATCATAAAATTTGAATTAGTAGGGGTGAAAAATTTTTCGCCCCTACTGTTTTTATTACTTTTGCACCGATGAATTTGCAAAATGATTTGATCTTACGCGCTGCAAAAGGCGAAGACATTGAACGTTACCCGGTTTGGCTGATGCGCCAGGCAGGAAGGATTTTACCGGAATATCGTGCCGTACGCGAAAGCGTGAGCGGATTTAAAGAACTGGTGGAAAACCCGGCTTTGGCTGCGGAAGTAACCATTCAACCGGTAGACATCCTGGATGTAGATGCTGCGATAATCTTTTCAGATATCCTGGTAATCCCGGAAGCGATGAATATTCCTTACCAGATGATCGAAAAACGCGGTCCCTGGTTCGAGCATACAATCCGTTCGGAAGAAGAAGCCAAACGTTTGGAATTTGACTTTGATATCGAAGATCGTTTGGGTTACGTTCTGGAAGCAATCCGCCTGACGGTAAAACAACTGAACGGACGTGTTCCGGTAATCGGATTTGCAGGTGCTCCCTGGACCATTCTTTGCTACATGGTAGAAGGTCATGGCTCAAAAACATTCAGCGAAGCTAAAAAGCTTTTGTACACCAATCCGACTTTGGCACATCAATTGTTACAACACATCACAGATGTTACAATCGCTTATTTAAAAGCACAGGTTAAAGCCGGAGCAAGTATGATACAAGTTTTCGATTCATGGGCTGGAATTTTAGGAACGGAACAGTACGCGACTTTCTCACTTCCTTATTTGTCTCAAATAGCAGCCGCTATTGAAGATGTTCCGGTTACTTTATTTTCGAAAGGAGCTATCACATCCATTCCTGCTTTAGCCAAATTAGATTGTAATACAATTGGGCTCGACTGGAACATGGATATTCCTGTGATGCGCTCTTTAGTTGGTGATTCCAGAACACTGCAGGGTAATTTAGATCCTTGTGCATTATATGGTTCTCACCAAAGTATTGAGGCTGAAACAATAAAAATGTTAAATTCGTTCGGCAATAATAAAAGACATATTGTTAACTTAGGCCACGGTGTTTATCCGGATGTCGACCCAGAAAAGGTTAAAACATTCATTAAAACTGTAAAATCGTATGAAACCAAATAGTATGAAACTAAAACAACTTGCATTAGGTGCTTTGATTGGATTACCACTTATTGCATCCGCGCAAAAAGGAGATAACCTCATTGATAACGGAGGATTTGAATCCAATGCAGGGAAACCAAAAAAACTAGGTCAAATTGATTTGGCAACAGGATGGAAATCTCCGACAGGAGCAAGAGCCGATTACTTTTTAAGTGATTCTAAAGTTCCCGATGTGGCCGCTCCGGACAATGCTTACGGAAAAGAAACTCCGAAAGAAGGCGAAAACTATGCAGGTATATTCGCATTTTCTTATGGCAATAAGCTTCCTAGGACATATATTACTGCCAAATTAAAAACACCTTTGAAAAAAGATGTTACATATTGTATCTCTTTTTATGTCTCCTTGTCTGAGGCTTCGAAATATTCCTGCAACCAAATCGGGGCAAATATTTCTAAAAAAGAATTCGGTACGGACCAGAAAGTACATTTGATCGATCAGACTCAAATTCTGCATCCTGATAACAAAGTTTTCAATGCCACTTATAACTGGGAAAAAGTATGTGGTTCTTATAAAGCTGAAGGCGGTGAGAAATTCCTGACAATCGGGAACTTTACTTCTGATCAGGATACCAAATACGAGGTAAACAAAAAGCCGAAAGACTCAAAAATCACACAGGTAATCGGAGCATATTATTACATTGATGATGTTGTGGTTACAATGCTTGACAAAGATGAAGATTGTAAATGTTACGATGCCGATAAAGACAAGAACGAATTGTCTACAACGGTTTACATGAAACAAGTTGCTGATAACGATAAAATGTCCACTAAAGATCGTATTGAAAAACAAGAAATTTACTTCGGATTCGGGAAAACGTTCTTAACTCAACAGGCTAAAGCTGCATTGGACATCGTAGCAAAAGTTCTGACCGAAAACCCGAATATGACTATTACGGTAGTAGGACACAATAACGAAGAAGAAGACAAACTGGCTGAGAAAAAAGATTTCTACGCCGACATGGATACCAAGCGTAACCAGGTTGTAAAAGAATACTTACAGTCCAAAGGAATTGCGGCAAGCAGGCTGAAATCCGAAAGCAAAGGAAGTGACGTTCCTAGCCCGGAGATCAAGGAAGGTGACGACGATGATTTAAAACTAGCAAAAGGAAGACGCGTTGTTTTCAGAGTTAATTAATACAAATTATTCATAAAAACGTAGGGGCGTCCCGCACATGCGGGACGCCCCTACGTTTTTATAGCACTTTCAATCATGGAAACAATCTTCCCCGTTTATCGCAAACTTGACGGATTCAATCGCTTTTATAAAATTGAAAGTGATGATGCTTTCATCGAAGTGACTTTCTCTCAGGCTCAACCCAAATACCAAACGATTCGGGCAATACAATTCCCTGAGAAACTCCGCATCCGGGATATGATCTCGTGCTCGTTCAGCTATGTTCCGATGAACGAAGAAGAAATTGAGAAGTACTTCCAATAAAAAAAGTCCATCCGTCCGACAATTCCGGAAACGAATGGACTTTCTACTTATTAGTTGTTTGACTTAGTTCAAAACAAGCTTGTGAGTTTCCTCACCTACCCGCATCAGGTAGACTCCTTTATTCAATGCATTCAAGTCCAATTCCGAGTTTCCTGCCTGGATATATTGTTCAAAAACCACCGCTCCCTTTAAATCCACCAACTGGATTTTTCCCTTATATTCAGTAGTCACATGAACTAATCCATTGGAAGGATTCGGACTGATTTTCACTGGTGAAAACTTCTTATTTTCCAAACCAAGCGTTGTAGGATTCGAATGGCTCCACTTTCTGAGGAATAACCATACTTCGATCATTTCTGTGATATCATTCACAGGCTGGTACAAATAAACATGATCGGCACCATTGAACCTCCACAGTTCCAAGGAAGCTGACGGATTACAATTATCATACACAAAACGGTCAATAGTTATGGCATCAGTTCCGGTATCAGGAAGACGTGTAGAATCTGATGAAGCATCACAACCATGAACTCCTCTCCAAAAATCGATAGTTTGAGGTACCAGACTCAAAGATGGCAATGCCGATCCATCATAGGGAACCGTTCCGTCTGCTGTTCCATGTAAATGAATAACCGGGGTTTTATATGCCGGAACACAAGAACTGATATCCGAAGTAGGCATTGTACCCGCCATCGCACCGATAGCCGCAATGCGATTATTCATAGCGCAAGCCATGTGGTGAGACATAATTGACCCCATGGAAAAACCGGTTGCATAAACACGTGCCGGATTCACGTTGTAATCATTCAATCCTTTATTGATCAGTTCGTTCATAAAGCTCAGATCATCCGCTGTACTTCCCAGCATCGTCCCATTATTCCAGGCTGCCATTCCCCAACTGTTATTTAAGGCTTGCGGATAAACTGCAATGACACGGGCTGTGTCCGCAATGAAATTGAACCCGGCCCCCACCATATCGGAGTTCGTACCCCCGAGACCATGCATGATGATGATCATATCCGGGTTTTCGGTCTGTACATTGAATCCTGTAGGAATATACAATTTATACGAACGGCTCACGCCATTTATCGAAATGGTCTCATCGGTGAGTTGTGTAAATGCTGTAAACACAACAAATACAAATACAGGCAGTGTAAAGATTTTTTTCATAGTAGATTTTTGTCAAAAATAATTTAATTTTAATCACAAACAAAAGGGATTATCCGTGCTAAAACTTTTAAATTTCATCTTTCTTCTTTTACTTGTATTTTCATGTACTTTGTCGGCAGAGCAAGAGAACAGGCTCAACAAACAGTTGTCTAAATACATTCGGGCATACAACGAGAACAATACGCTGGAATATGCCGGCTTAAGTCACCCTGCAGTTGTGCGTCATTACTCCTCATTGGGAGATTCTAATTTTATCGCACATTTCAGCAACCAAATTGGAGAAAATTCGGTTAATTTATACAACCCATTATTCAGAGATATGAAAACCCAGGGCGACTGGATCGAACGCAAATACACGATAAGCAAGGATTCTCCCGAAGAGTTTGATAAGAACTATGAATTATATGCCATTTCATCGGATGCCGGAAACAACTGGTTTTTCATAACCGAAGAAGATTATTTTCTACAAAACATTCCACTCAAACATCGTTTGTTCTCAAAATAAAACAGGATGAGACTTTTACTACTACTGCTATTATTTACCCATTCTTTTTTCTCTCTCGGGCAGGGATGGAATCCGGTTGGTTCAAGAGCCGTTTCATTATCGAATACAGGAGTATGCCTGGATGATGTCTGGGCCTATCATCACAATCCGGGAGCTGCAGCCTCTATTAAAACCATTTCAATCGGAGCTTATTACGAAACGCGTTTTTTAACAAAAGAACTTCAAACACAAGCTTTAGCTGTTGCAATTCCTTTAAAAGTCGGTGTTATTTCTGCCGGCGGACAGTTCTTCGGATACCAGCAATACCGCAATACACGTGCCGGATTGGGATACAGTATGAAATTCACTGATTTCCTGCAGGCCGGAGTCCAGGGAAATATTCAAACCCTGCGCCTTGGCGGCAATTACGGTTCAACCATCAGCGGAACAGTTGAAGCAGGCATTTTGGCTAAAATTTCAGAAAAATGGAGCATTGGTGTCTCTGTGATGAATATCGGAAGACAGCGCATTCATCCGCTCACTGACCGTTTTACAACTGTTATGCGCGGAGGATTCCACTATCGGCCATCCAAAAAGGTATCGATTTTTGCCGAAGTAGAGAAACAGGTCATCACCAAAATTTCCTTTAAAGGTGCTCTGGAATACCAACCCGTAAATGCACTTTATATCCGTTTCGGAGCTCAAAGCGCACCTATGGAATTTGCTCTGGGGCTCGGTTACAAAGTTTCCGGATTTTCGATCGACCTCGGATCAAAATACCATCAAACACTGGGCTGGTCGCCCAACTTTGGTTTAAATTATCAATTCAAAGAGCATGAGAAAAAGTAGCCTGTTACTTCTTTTTTTCATCAGCACCTGTTCTTTCCTGTACGGACAGGAACGAAATGAGATTATCCAGCAGCGTGTTGAATTTATTGCCGAGCAATCCGAATCGGAAGAATTGGACCTGACCAACATCTTTGATCAGCTGAACTACTTCTACGACAATCCCATTAACCTCAATAATACCAACCCGGACGAACTGCGTTCATTGGGATTATTAACCGAAGTCCAGATTACGGATGCACTGCTGCATGTAGAGCGATTTGGAAAATTTATCAGTATTTATGAACTTCAATCCTTGAAGTATTGGGACCTGAACACCATTTTCCTCGTACTTCCATTCGTGAAAGTCGATGATAGGCTTGAAAGCATGCACATCACTTTTAAAGACGCTGTTAAAAACGGGAAGATCGAATGGTACACACGCTACCAGCGGACACCCGAACGGAAAAAAGGATATACGGTCGTCTCTGATTCTATCCTGAATAACTCAAACAGTTATTACCACGGCAATGCCGACAGGTATTACACACGCTTTCGCTACACTTATAGGACTAACATCAGTCTGGGATTTACTGCTGAAAAAGATCCCGGTGAGGAATTCTTCAAGGGTTCTCAGAAAAACGGTTTCGACTATTACTCCTTTCATGCATTTTACAAGGGCGGAAAATACGTTCGGGCCGTTGCAGCTGGTGATTATCAGATCCAGATCGGGCAGGGATTGAACACCTGGAGCGGGTATGCTTTCGGAAAAAGTGCCGATATTTTTTCTTCCAAAAAAGCGGCGAATCTACTTAGACCCTACACTTCTGTTGACGAAAATCGCTTTTTTCGAGGTGGAGCAGCTATAATCGGTTATAAAAAATGGAACCTGCTAACTTTCTACAGCAATAAAAAAATAGACGGTTCAGGAATCAATGATTCTCTAACGGACGACCTGGAATTTGTGACTACCATCGATTTATCAGGTTTGCACAGAACCAATAGTGAAATTGCCAAAAAGAACAGATTGAGCGAACAGGTTATCGGGAATTATTTGAGTTATAATTCCACGCGTTTCAATGCAGGAATTGCAGTTGTAAACCAACAATACAACCAACCGCTTCAAAAAGACACTGTTCCGTATAACCTCTATGCATTCAGAGGTACAAAAACAACTGCCATAAGCGGAGATTACAACTTTGTGGTTAGAAATTTCAACTTCTTCGGAGAGGTTTCCTACAGCACACATTCCAAATCGTTTGCCCAACTGCACGGTTTAATGGCTATTTTAGACCCGAGCGTTTCCGTTTCAGTCATTTACAGGAATTACTCCAAAGGATATTATTCATTCTACAACAATGGATTTTCGGAAGGAAGTAATACACAGAATGAAAGGGGGCTGTTCTCCGGGATAAAGGTAAAACTGGCCCCTTCCTGGTCTGTAAGTTCTTATATTGATTTTTTTAAATTCCCATGGATCAAATACCAGGTCGACGCACCTTCCAAAGGGTATGAGTTTTTAGTACAACCGACCTACAAACCCAACAAAGTCTTTGAATTGTACGCACGTTTCCGACAGCAGGTCCGGCAAAAGAATTCCAGGGATTCAGACGGAACTATAACAGCTATTGAAGATGTAATACAGAACAACTACCGCCTGAACCTGTCGTACAAAGTGCTGGAGAGCTTTACTTTAAAAAGCCGTGTGGAGTATGTCACCATCAACCGAAAAAGCAATGCTGCCGAAGATGGATGGATCTTTACGCAAGATCTTTTGTTTAAACCCAAAAAACTGCCATTCGACGTAACCCTCCGCTACGCATTGTTCGACACGGATAGTTATGATACACGCATTTACACCTTTGAAAACAACGCACTTTACGTATTTTCCATTCCTGCCTATTATTACCAGGGATCAAGAGCTTACGCCCTAATTCGTTTTTCATTTCTGAGACATTGCGACTTGTGGGTCCGCTACGGAACATTTTTATACACCAATAGAAACGTCATCAGCTCCGGACCAGAGGAGATTAAGGGATCGAAGAAATCTGACATCACGGTGCAGCTGCGGATTAATTTTTAACCGAATGAGAGAGTGAGAATGATAATGATTAACATTCCTCATTCTGTTTCAGTTTTTCATTCTGAAATTAACATCCTTTACCACTCTTTAACAGCAACCGGTTTTTAATGTTCAGCGACCTCCCGTAACTTACCTGTTCAACATTAAAAAACAGTGATATGAACAAGCGAATTGCCATTTTGGCTACAGACGGATTTGAGGAGAGTGAGTTGCAGTCACCGAAAGAAGCTATTGAAAAACAGGGTTGGCAGGCAGAAATTGTGAGTTTGAAAAGCGGCACGATTAAAGCCTGGGCAAAAAATGATTGGGGGAACGAATACCCGGTCGACAATATTGTAGATGATGTAAAAGCTTCCGAATACGACGGACTATTAATTCCCGGCGGGGTGATCAACCCGGATAAACTGAGAAGAGAAAACAAGGTGCTGGATTTTGTCAAAGCGTTTTTTGAAGCAAAAAAACCGGTTGCTGCTATTTGTCACGGACCACAGGTACTGATTAGTGCGGGAGTAGTTTCTGGCCGGGAGCTGACTTCTTTTGAATCGGTAAAAATTGATCTGCAAAATGCCGGGGCCGCCTGGGTAGATGAGGAAGTGGTGGTTGACAATGGATTGATTACAAGCCGTTCACCACAAGACCTTCCTGCTTTCAATAAAAAGATGATTGAAGAATTCAAGGAAGGGATTCACGAGTAACAGAATGAGAAACAGAATGAGGTAAAACAAAAATGAGAAACACGCTTTCGCTCTGTTTCTCATTCTGTTTTGTGGGAGGGAGACGGGTCTCGAACCCGCGACCTCCGGAACCACAATCCGGCGCTCTAACCAACTGAGCTACAACCTCCGTTAAGTGGGCGCAAAAATAAGCATTTCTATTAAAACTCCTATACCGAAACGGATTTTTTTTTCGCAATCAAACGATTCTTCCGATAACAAACAGATTTTGAACCTATTTCGGCAACTAAACATGCGTTGTTAATAACACAATTGCATGTCCCCGCATTCGCTCTGGTGAATCCTTACATTTGTATCATGGCGGATAAAAAATTAAAGATCGGTGTTTTTGGAGCAGGACATTTGGGCAGGATCCATATCCGGTTGCTTCTGGAACTCCCTGATCTGTTCGAATTAATCGGGTTTTACGATCCTTCCGATGAATCCGCCGACAAAACAATCTCAGAATATCAAGTAACGAGATGGAACGATATGCAGGAGCTGATCGATGCCTCGGATTGTGTGGATGTGGTAGCTCCTACCCTGCACCATTATGACATCGCATACAAAGCACTTCGCTCCAGTAAGCATGTATTCATCGAAAAACCGGTTGCAGAAACAACCGAGCAGGCAAAAATATTACTGGATCTTTCACGCGAAGCCGGTGTAATTGTACAGGTTGGACATGTTGAGCGCTTTAATCCCGCTTTCCAGGCAGCTGCCCCGTTAATTGTCAAACCGATGTTCTTTGAAATCCACCGGTTGGCGCAATACAATCCCCGCGGAACAGATGTTTCTGTTATCCTGGACCTAATGATCCACGACCTGGACATTGTTTTAAGCTGCGTCAATTCATCCATCCGACGGATTTCTGCCAGTGGTGTGAGCGTTGTAAGCAGAACACCGGATATAACTTCGGTGCGCATTGAATTCGACAACGGATGCGTAGCAAATCTGACAGCTTCCCGTATGTCGCTGAACAATATGCGGAAAACGCGGATTTTCCAAAAAACTGGCTACCTGGTCATCGATTTTCTGAATCAATCCGTGGACCAGATTATGATCACACCAAAAGACGAGGAAGCTCCCGGATTTTTCAGTTTTCAACTCAATGATGAAGTGAATTTTTCTGCCCTGAAACCGGAAATCAAAAAGACGAACGCAATCCAGGAAGAACTTCGTTCATTTTACAACTCCATCGTTCATAATCAACCGGTTGTCGTTTCAATAGACGATGCTTACCGCGCCCTGGATGTAGCTTACCAGATTATTGACAAACTGAAATCCGCACATCTCTCGGTTTTCGACAATAATTAACGTAAATTTGCGTTAGCTACACATAGGCTTATCTATGAAATATTTATACTTTTTTGTTGTACTTTCTTTTGGGTTATCAGGTTGTGTTAAGAATAACCCCTTACCGGTTTGGCTTGAAATAAACGAATGGACACTTAATTCTAATGGAGCTATCGGGGTAAATGACCCTAAAGCGCTTACTCATAATTTCAGTGATGTTTGGGTATATGTAGACGGAAAAGTCATCGGCGTTTTTGAAGTTCCCTGTAAAATTCCGGTATTAGCTTCCGGAAACTGTAAAGTACTTCTCTACCCGGCCATTAAAAACAATGGATTGGCATCTGCTAAAAAGATCTATCCGTTTGCAGAACCTTTTGAAACAACCCTGCAGCTGACGGAGGGAGAAACTTATGTTTTCAACCCGGTTACCAAATACAATGTCGATACCAAATTTTCAATTGAAGACTTCGAAAGCAACACTGTAACTATTGAAAAAGAAACAGTTTATTCCAGTCCTGATTTAGATTTACAGATCCAAAACAATCCTTCTATAGGAAACTGGGGCAATTACGGACATCTTTCTTTAAATACTATTGATTCGCTTTGGATCGGTTTATTACCGGAACTAACTTTACCTAAGAGCGGTGCAGAGGTTTATCTGGAGTTTGACTACAAGAATACCAGTTCTATTTTAACAGGGATGATAGAAAGACAAATCGGCGGTTCTACCGTTGACCACGGCGGTTATACAGCTATACGTCAAAAACTGGAGGAACTTCAGTGGAAGAGAATATACGTTGACCTGAAAGATGTGGTATCCAATACCCCAAATGGAATTACCTACCGCCAATACCTCAAAATGCGTTTGGATTCCGGACTAAGCTCAAGCGACGTCTATATTGACAACATCAAAGTAGTACACTTCTAGAATCATTAGTCAGAATAGAATGCAAAAATTGTTCAGAGGTTTATTTATTGCAAGTGATTTTATAACAGCCGCTTCATCGTGGGCACTGTTTTACTATTACCGGAAAACAAATATTGAACACGAAGCATTTTCATTCAATCAGACATTTTACTACGGAATCCTGATTATTCCGTTGCTTTGGCTCTTGTTCTATACCCTTCAGGGAACTTACCAGGATGTACGCAGATTGTACCGTTTAAAGATTCTTTCTTATACCGCTTTCGCAACGATTTTCGGTTCTATAGTACTGTTCTTTGCCTTATTGATCGATGACGAAGTAAACACTTATTTCAATTACTACCGTTCGCTTTTAACATTGGCCCTGCTCCATTTCGGATTTACATTCACTTCACGCCTGATTATCACAAGTATTTTGGTACGAAGAATCCATTCGCGAAAGGACGGTTTTAAGACCTTATTGATCGGTGGTTCCGAAAAAGCGGTTGCTATTTACCAGGAAATCGAAGGAATTGAAAAAGGAGGCGGAAACCAATTCGTAGGTTTTGTAAACCTGAATGGTATCGACAAACTATTGGAGCATAAAATACCTTATTTAGGTCATGTTGACCAACTGGAAAAAATCATTGCAGACAATCATATCGAGGAGATTATCATTGCTCTGGAAAGTACCGAACACGAACGTTTGAAGAACATCATTTCCCGAATTAATGGTGAAAACATTGTGATCAAAGTACTTCCCGATATGTACGATATTCTTTCGGGATCTGTTAAACTGAATAATATTTTCGGGGCCCTTCTGATGGAAGTGAATGCCGAAGTAATGCCTTACTGGCAGCGCGTGGCTAAGCGTTTGTTCGATATTTTCTTTTCCATTATCGCAATAATCTTATTGATCCCGGTTTACATTTTCCTGACAATAGCCGTAAAATTATCTTCTCCCGGTCCTGTTCTATTCTTCCAGGAACGAATCGGTCTGAACGGAAAACCATTCAAGATCATTAAATTCCGGACAATGTATACGGATGCAGAAAAATTGGGTCCGCAACTTTCAAGTACAGATGATCCGAGAATCACACCGATCGGGAAATTCATGCGTAAAGCGCGTTTGGACGAATTCCCACAGTTCTTCAATGTTCTGAAGGGCGACATGTCCTTAGTTGGTCCGAGACCGGAAAGACAATTCTTTATTGACCAAATCAAAGTGCGCGAACCTCAATTCCTGGAATTAACCAAAGTAAGACCCGGGATTACTTCCTGGGGACAGGTAAAATACGGGTATGCTGAAAATGTGGACCAAATGATCCAGCGCATGAAGTTTGATCTGCTTTATCTCAGAAACAGATCTATTGCCCTTGATCTGAAAATCCTGATGCACACGGTACTAATCATTGTTAAAGCAAAGGGAAAGTAATGAAAGTTGCCATAACCGGCGGAAATGGTCACATCGGTAATGCACTCATCGAAGAATTGGTCCGCCGCAATTACAGCATTAAAGCATTGGTTCATTCCAGGAGCAATTTTCTGCAAAACCGGGATATCGAGGTTGTAAAAGGTTCGCTTGAGAATATCGATTCCCTGAGAGAATTAATGAAGGAGTGTGATTACCTGATACACTGCGCAGCCATTATTTCAATTACAGGAGATCCGCACGGGCATGTTCAGAACATCAATGTCAAAGGGCTGGAAAATGTATTGAACGTTGCCAAAGAAAGTAATCTGAAACGCGTTATTCACATTTCTTCCGTTCACGCGTACAATCACCTGCCAATGAACGAACCGATGAACGAAACCCGCAGTTTTGTTCCCGACACAGCTTATTCTTACGACAAAAGCAAACGTGACGGACAGCTGATTGCCCGAAAATTCTTTGAGGAAGGTCTGCCCATCATCATTATCAATCCGACATCCGTTTTCGGTCCGCCTAATTACGCAAAATGCAAACAGAACAATGCTTTTATTTCCATGTCAAAAAGACGCATTCCATTTGTTTTCAAAGGCGGATACAACTGGGTCGATGTCCGTGATATTGCAAATTCGATCTGCAATGCATTGACTCAGGGAAAATTGGGTGAATCCTATATTCTGGGCGGAAGTTATTACACATTGAAAGATCTGTCACGTTCAGTTGCGCGTGTTTCCAATAAACGAATCCCTTGTTTCGAAGTTCCGATAGGTTTGGTAAAATTCTTCCTCCCATTGATTGGGATTTATTACAAAATCCTGAAACAGGATCCGTCTTTGACCCGGGAGAGCATAGAGATCCTCGAATTCGGAAATAAATTCATTGAATCAGAGAAGGCTAAGCAAGATTTGGGACATAATCCGCGTCCGGTGGATGAGACGATGAAAGATTTATTATCTTGGCATCGCGAGAATCACGGATAAAATGACACAAGAAACATTTAATTATTTCTGCTATGCCTGGATAGGCGTAGGAATTATTGCCTTTTTAGGACTCCAGTTCAAAGATGCTCCTTATGGGAAATTCACCAATTCCAAATGGGGACCGTTGATGTCGAACCGCTGGGGCTGGGTGATCATGGAAGGATTTGTACTGCTTGTCCTTTATTCATTTATTCTCTCAGGACCTAAGACACTTTCTGCGGTTGACTGGACAATTGCTGGTTTATTTACAGCTCACTATATCAACAGAAGTTTCATTTATCCCTTCAGAACGCGTACAAAAGGTAAAAAGATCCCTGTAAGTATTGTCGGAATGGCCATGTTCCATAATCTGGCAAACGGGTTCCTGATTGGTTATTACTTATCGCATTTCTCTTCTTACACTATTGATTGGTTTACTTCCTGGCAGTTCATTGTCGGCGGTTTCCTATTCGTATTCGGAATGTTTACCAATATTTACTCGGACACCGTTTTGATTCGTCTAAGAAAGAACCCTGGCGACGGATACAAAATTCCTTACGGAGGACCCTTTAAGTATATTTCCGCACCGAATTTAGGCGGAGAATTACTGGAATGGATCGGATTTGCAATCCTGTGCTGGAACCTTCCGGCTTTTTGTTTCGCATTTTTCACCTTCTGCAACCTGTTCCCGCGGGCATTGGCAAATCATAAATGGTATAAACAGACTTTCCGCGAGTATCCGAAAGACCGAAAGGCGGTGATTCCGTTTGTTTGTTAAGCTTTTCCGCTGGATATTTCAACTGCCTGCATTTTACCGAAAGCTTCTTTGTCCGGGAAAATCAATCGCTCAAACATCCTTTTAAAGAAACTAAAAAGGATTACACGGCTCTTTCTTTTATATTATTATCTTGACACTATTCAAATGCATCCATGGAAAAAGGAACGTTCGCTATCAAAGGACTAAGTACTGAAGAAGTCATTCAGGCAAGGGCACAATTCGGATCTAATCAACTGAAAACTCAAAAGGGAAACGACCTGCTCGCCAACATTATTCGGATTGCAAAAGAGCCCATGATTATTCTGCTTTTTGTTGCTGCTTCCATTTATTTCATCAGCGGTAAAACCGGAGATGGCATTTTTCTTTCCTCTGCCATTTTGTTTCAGGCATTTATTTCGATTTACCAATATTCCAGAAGTAAGAATGCATTGGATAAACTCAAAGACTTTTCACAACCTACCTGCACAGTTATCCGAAACGGAGAAACACAGAAAATAAAAAGTGAAGAAGTCGTTGTCGGAGATAGTTTGATCGTAGAAGAAGGAAGCCTGATCGTTGCTGACGGAAAGATTGTCCGGTCAAATGATTTCTCTGTGAACGAATCGATTCTGACAGGAGAGTCCCTTGCCGTATTTAAGGACGAAAAATCACAAGATCCTTTTATTTATAGCGGTACAATGGTGGTCACAGGGCTGGCCATCGTAACAATCACTTCAATTGGAAACGAAACCAGGCTGGGTAAAATCGGAAAAAGTATCGAAAATATTCAGGAAGAAAAAACACCATTGGAAATTCAGATCACCAATTTTGTGAAGAAAATGGCAATTACCGGGGGAATTGTTTTTTTGATTGTTTGGACGATCAATTTCATTGATTCACGCGAATTATTAACAAGTTTACTCCAATCATTGACCTTGGCAATGAGTATCCTGCCAGAGGAAATTCCTGTTGCTTTCACCACGTTTATGGCGCTGGGGGCATGGCGCCTGATGAAGATGGGAGTCGTTGTGAAACAAATGAAAACAGTAGAAACACTGGGCAGTGCAACGGTCATTTGCAGCGATAAAACAGGAACGATTACGGAGAATAAAATGAGCCTGGCTAAATTGTTTGTATTTTCCTCCAAAACACTTTCAACATTAGACCAAGTTTCAACACCGGAAGAAAAGGACCTGATCGCAATTGGAATGTGGGCAAGTGAACCCATTCCGTTTGATCCCATGGAAATTGCCCTGCATCAAGCCTATGAGAATCTGGCATTAGAAGATCAGAGACCCGATTTCAAACTGGTTCATGAATATCCACTGGGAGGAAAACCTCCTATGATGACACACGTTTTCGAGGACGAACTGGGAAATCGGATT
This sequence comes from uncultured Fluviicola sp., assembly GCA_966248825.1. Taxonomy (GTDB): domain Bacteria; phylum Bacteroidota; class Bacteroidia; order Flavobacteriales_D; family Crocinitomicaceae; genus Fluviicola. The sequence goes on along the minus strand of CBINBC010000012.1, from coordinate 82,975 downwards.
GTTGCAGCCAAAGGAGCCCTGGAAACAATTATGAAAGTTTCATCGCTAACGGAAGCGGAACAAAAAGAAATGATTGAAGTAGCTCATACGATTGCAAAAGACGGTTACCGCATATTGGGAGTTGCGCTTTCGGATTTTTCAGGAACAGACTTCCCCCGGAACCAGGAAGAAATTTCCTTTCGTTTTAAGGGACTTGTGGCCTTTTATGATCCTCCGAAGAAAAACATAGAACAAGTTTTGAAATCTTTCTACGATGCGGGGCTGCGTGTGAAAATCATTACCGGTGATAATGCTGAAACTACAGCTGCTATTGCCAGACAAATCCATTTTCTAGGACATGAAAAGACAATGGATGGTGATCAGCTCATGAGATTAAGTGATGAAAAACTGAATGAATGCGTCATGGATACTGCGATTTTTACCCGCATGTTTCCCGATGCCAAGCTAAAGATCATTCATGCATTGAAAAACCAGCAGCAAATTGTGGCAATGACCGGAGACGGAGTAAATGACGGCCCCGCATTGAAAGCCGCACACATCGGAATTGCTATGGGGAAAAAAGGAACCGAAATTGCCAAAGATGCGGCATCTTTGATTTTATTGGAAGACGATCTGGCTAAAATGGTGGATGCCATTGCAATGGGAAGAAAAATTTATACCAATTTAAAAAAGGCCGTCCAATACATCATTTCCATCCATATCCCCATTATTTTAATCGTATTCATTCCATTGGCCCTGGGCTGGGTTTATCCGAATATATTTTCTCCGATCCATGTCATTTTTCTGGAAATCATTATGGGACCAACCTGTTCTATTATTTACGAGAATGAACCCATGGAAAAGAATTTAATGCTTCAAAAACCGAAGGCAATCTCTACTGCTTTCTTTCATTGGAGAGAACTCCTGGTGAGTATTATCCAGGGAGTAGTCATTACTTTGGGTATACTTTTTACCTATCAATATTCTGTTTATAATGGATATGACGAAGAATTAACAAGAACAATGGTGTTCACGGATTTAGTTACTGCCAATATCTTCCTTACGTTGATTAATCGCTCATTCTATTATTCGATTTGGACAACACTAAAATATAAGAACAAGCTGGTGGGATACATCATCGGTATAACGGTACTGTTAATGGGCTTAATGCTCTTTGTTCAACCATTAAACAATTTCTTCGAATTTGAAATACTGACTATTACCCAATTGCTAATCTGTATCGGTATCGGATTCATCTCAGTAGTTTGGTATGAGATCGTGAAATGGATCAAGAGAAAAGCATCTAAAGCGCAACACATTTCCTGAATACACAGTAAAACTATGTATTTTAGCTGCTATGTGAAACGTATATTTTCCCAAAACTCTATTTCAAACAGTTGAAAATCAAATATTTATGATTCTATCTCAAGTTAGAGGGTACGAATAAGGATACTATTGTAATCCCAACGCTCACTGGGGGTTTAAAATAATCCTTCAAATTCCCCTTGAATCCCATATTTGGAGCGATACAGCTACGAAATATCAGATATATTGAGGTTACTCTCTCCAAAGTTACCACACTTTTGTATCTTTACTTACGTGAGAGTATTCGCATTCATATTAGCGTTACACGCATTCTTGTTATCCGCTTCCCCATGCGAGGGTTTTGCGTGTAAGGATGAACCGCAAACCGAAAAATCACAGGATGAACAAAATGATGTTTGCTCTCCTTTCTGCATTTGTTCAACTTGTCCGGGGTTTACATTCGACTCATCATTTGCAATTCAAATCGAAGAACCGCTTATGATTGAATATTCAACCGATCAATACCCTGAATACAACAACGATTTCTATTTTCAGTTTTCTCTGAATATTTGGCAACCACCACAAGTGGGTTAATCACTTCTCATGTGCATTAACTGCACAAAGGTTATTAACTCAATACTTTTCAAAATGCATAAACTCATTTTACTGCTAGTAGCAGTTTTATGTTCTGCTCCTATATTTGCACAGAACACATTTAAAGCGGTTGTTAAGGACGCTGAAACAAAAGAAACACTTCCTAGTGTTATCGTCATTATTAAAGAACTGAACAAGGTCGGTACAACTGATATTGACGGGTTGGTGGAATTGACTGATATTCCCAACGGTTCATTTCTAATTGAATTTCGATTTACAGAATACGAAGAGCGAATAGATTCTCTAACCTTTCCGCTATCTACGATTCAACCTTTGGAAATTTTGCTGGAAGCCGTTGAATCTGACGATTTGGAGGAAGTAGTTATCTCTTCTACTCGCGGTTCTCGGACTATTCAGGATATTCCAACACGGGTTGAAGCTATTACGGCAGAAGAACTGGACGAAAAAAGCAATATGAAGCCTGGCGATGTGCGGATGCTTTTGAGCGAAAGCACAGGTATTCAAACACAACAAACATCACCAACAAGTGCCAGTTCTACTATTCGTATTCAAGGATTAGACGGTCGTTATACGCAAATGCTGAAAGATGGATTTCCACTCTATGCAGGTTTTTCAGGTGGTTTAGGTGTAATGCAAATTCCACCGCTAGATTTGAAACAAGTGGAATTAATCAAAGGGAGCGCATCAACCCTATATGGTGGCGGGGCAATTGCGGGACTGATTAATTTCATTTCTAAAACACCAACGGAAAAACGAGAGATCAGTTTTTTACTCAATGGTACTTCTGCACTTGGATTGGATGTTAGTGGATTTTACAGTCAAAAATTCAAACGGGTTGGTCTCACCGTTTTTGCTTCCCGTAATTCGAATGAGGCATACGATCCTGCAAAAAACGGATTCTCGGCAATTCCGAAGTTTGAACGTTATACTTTCAATCCCCGCCTGTTCGTTTACCTAAATAAGAAAACCACGTTCAATTTAGGATTGAATACCATGATTGAAAATCGGCTTGGAGGTGACATGAAATACATTAAAGGACAAGGTAATTCCATACACAGCTATTTTGAGCGAAACCAAACGCAAAGGTATTCTTCGCAGTTTCAATTGAATCATGAACTTTCAGAAAACAGTAAAATCACTCTGAAAAACAGTGTCAGTTACTTTGACCGAAAAATAGCTGTTCCGAATTACAACTTTCACGGAAAGCAGGTTTCTACGTTTAGTGAAATTGCCTATAACCGAGAGGGTAAAAAGTCGGATTGGGTTACTGGACTAAATGCTTGGACTGACTATTTTCAAGAACCACAACCAGACAGCGTTGGTGCGAGGAACTACAACTTAACGACAGTTGGAGCGTTTGCTCAAAATACGACAGAAATAGCTGAATGGTTCACTCTCGAATCGGGACTAAGAACGGATTACATCATTCCTGCAACCAACGACAAATTGAAAGGTCTATTTATACTTCCTCGAATTTCGGGATTGTTCAAGATAAATCGTAAACTAACGTCTCGTTTAGGAGGTGGAATGGGTTACAAATCATCAACTATTTTTACTGAAGAAGCCGAGAACCTGACTTTTAGAAACATTGTTCCATTGAACATTTCTAGTACTAAAGCGGAGCAATCATACGGAGGAAATTTTGATGTAAACTACCGAACCAGAATTGGCGAAAAGGTGTCTTTCAGTATCAACCAATTGTTTTATTATACGCACCTTGATAATCCGTTGATTCTTACTTTGCACCCTGATAATTTGTACGAATTTTCAAATGCAAACGGATATATCGATACGAAAGGAACCGAAACGAATATCAAGATTGGTTACGGAATTGCCAAATTGTTTGCGGGGTATACTTACACGGATGCACAGCGACACTACAACAATGTACTTTCAACAATGCCTTTAACAGCAAAACATCGGGTGAATTTGATATTGATGCTTGAAAAAGAAGACAATTTCCGAATTGGTTTGGAAGCCTACTATTTCAGTCCGCAACAATTGTCTGATGGTACTTTTGGTCGTGATTATTGGATATGTGGTTTGATGGCAGAAAAGAAGTGGGAGAAAATATCGATCTACGTGAATTTCGAAAACTTGTTGGATGCCAGACAAACACGTTTTGGAAGTATTTATAGTGGAACACTATCAAATCCTACATTCAAGCAAATTTATGCGCCTGTAGATGGTCGTGTTATCAATGCAGGAATTAAACTGAATCTTTGATTCTAAAAAGAAAGCTGGCTTCGTTTGAGGTCAGCTTTCTTTGGATCTTATTGTTTATACTTTAACAGCAGTTTTCCCCTTTTTGAATGGGTGGACATTTTACAGTTCCATAACTACAATAAACGCAACAATCACCTTCTTTTGGTTTTAGAACTGCATTGCAGTTTTCGCAATCGTAGAAGTAAGTACAAGCGTCTGTTGGCATAATTTCGTCTTTTTGGTGTCCACAGTTTGGACAAGTGATGGTGGAATGCAATTCTACTTCTTCTTCTTCAACATCGCAACAACGTCCATGCAATCTGTGTCGGTAGTAATCTACTCCTGTTGCAACTAAAAGTCCCAACATTCCTGCATAGAGAAAATATACCCAGTATTTGCTATCGTTGAAATGATAACCGTAAAAGATCAAAACTGCACTTGGTATTGCAATCATTAACGGATACATACAGCGGTGCTTTCGGTATGAAATGAAGAATCCGACCAATGACACAACGACCATTAACTGAAAAAGCCACATTGTCCAACCTCCGAATACTTCAAAACTACCCAAACCAAGAGCCGAAGCAGCCAATGCGAATATTGGAAAGCAACACGGCGAGAGGATTGCCACCAACAACATTCCGAACACTCCCCATTTACTTAGATTCTTCGTCTTTCCAATCATGTCTTAAAAAGATTATTCCTCTCCCTTACAACAACCATCACGCTCCTTATAACCATTCGGATCAGCTTTCACTTCATCTGCATCAAAACCAAGAAGTGAAATTTCTTTACGGATTTGTTCTACGGTTGTCTTTTTGGTCCAGTAAACAACTGTTGTGGTTTGATCTGCTTCGTTGTAAGTTACCGATTGAATTCCTTTAGCAAGTCCCAATTGTCCTTCAAGTTTTCCTCCACATGTTTCACACACTTTACAATGATCGCATGTATTTGGAGTTTTTATCGTAATGGTTTGACGATTCGGTTCTTTCTGCGCTGAAACGATTTGTGTAGCGAATAAAAATGCTACAAATAATAAAGTTCTCATCTTTTCTATTTTTTAAGTTTTACCAATGCTTCGTACAACAAATCTTCATCGCCCGGTGCATAATTGTTACGCGTGTAAACGATTTCACCATTTTCATTGATCAAAAATGTGTGTGGAGTATTGCTAACGCCCATTGCACGTTTAAAATCGCTGTTTGAATCCATCAAAACTAAGAATTCCCAATCGTTTGCGTTCACCATTCCGGCAACATTGTTTTTTGTCTTTTCATCGTCCACCGACACTGCCACTATGGTAACTCCAGTTTCTTCCTGCCAATCAGCATAAAGATCATTAAGAGTTCCCATTTCTCGTTTACAGGTAGGACACCATGAAGCCCAAAAGGTAATAATAATCGGTCCTTTTATGCCTAAATTCCCTGTATTTATTTCATCTCCATCGATTGTTTTCAGGGGAACAGCAGGAAGTTTCTTTTGTTCTTGTGCAAATGTGATTATCGCAAAAAACAGCATTGCAAGTAAGAGAATTTGCTTTTTCATAGTTGTAATTTATTTAAAGTTATTCGTTTTATTCTTCACTCTTCCCATTTCCACTTCCGTAACTCGTAGTATTTCTTTCGTGGTGTGGCTTTAATTGGATCAATTCCGTTCTTCTTACACCATACAAAGTGATAGATTGTTCCCGGAATCAGTACAGCAACGGGAAATATTGCTGACCAATGACCAAAATAATAGTAGAGACCTAGTGTTATTTTTGCAATTATGATCCATTTCAGGATTTTATAACTTGCACGCGTTTCTACTTCAAACCGCGCGAAAAAACTGGTCATAACCAATTGAATGACCAATAATTCTGCTAATTCTACTTCCATTCCCATAACTTCAATTTTTAACTGTTTACTCTGCGTTTTTTTGCCAGCTTATACATTCCCCACCAGGCAACCGGAGCAAGGATAATCACACTCGCCATTCCCGGGAAATAACCATAAGGTTCGTCCATAAAAAAGGGGAAAATAAAGTGCGCTAATTCGGTTACACCCAAGGCGGTGAAGAAAGTCCATGCTAAGTAATACCCTAAGTTGATCCCTCGCTTTATTAAAATTGGAACGGCAAACCATGCTCCAACGGAAAGCACCACCAATGAAATGACCGATACCGAAGTTATTTCGGGTGTTGGGACGTGGGTAATATCTGAAAGCTTGTCGAAGAACCCGCAAACTTTTTCTTCTACTCTGTGGAGGAGAAATAAGCTGAATGCTATCCAATACGGCTTCTTGATTTCCTGAAATGCAATTCCGCTCGGAAAGAATAGCCATAAGACAAAACCTCCGAAAAAACCGGAAGTGAAGATCAAAGCAGTCCAAAAACCAAAGGCAATGTAACCAACCACTAAGATTACGGCTGTGATCAGAAAACCGATCAAAATGCTCGTTATACTTCTTTTCTTATACATACCTTACTATTTACGATATTTAAATTTTCATTTTCTGAATTCTGACTGCGTTCAAGATTGCCAGCAGAGCAACGCCCACATCGGCAAAAACAGCTTCCCAAAGAGTTGCTATTCCTCCCGCTCCGAGAGCCAAAACGATTGCCTTAACAGTCATTGCTAGGATAATGTTCTGCCAAACAATCTTCTTGGTAATCTTACCGATCTTAATTGCAGAAACAATCTTCGTAGGCTCATCGTTTTGGATAACAATATCTGCCGTTTCAATGGTTGCATCACTTCCTAAACCTCCCATCGCAATTCCTGCATCTGCCAAAGCAATTACAGGCGCATCGTTGACACCATCACCAACAAATGCAAGGTTTCTTTTTTGATCCTTCAAGGCTTGTACTTTCTCGACTTTATTTTCAGGGAGTAAATCACCAAATGCGTTATCTACTGAAAGCTTTTCCGCTACTTTGCTTACAATGCTTTGCTTATCACCTGAAAGCATGACAGTTTTGATTCCAAGTGAGTGCATTTCCTTGATTGCTCGCTCCGCATCTTCCTTGATCTCGTCAGCAATTGTAATGTAACCTGCATATTTGCCGTCAACAGCAACTACAACAATGGTTTCTACGATCTTTTCAATTTCCGCATCAAATGCAATATTGAATTTCTTCAACAGTTTCAGATTTCCGGCTAAGACTTCTTTTCCGTCTATTGTCCCTCTTAAGCCGTGTCCCGAAATCTCTTCTACTTGCCCGATTGAAGTACCTTTCGCAGATTCTCCTGCGTGTTGTACGATTGCCGTGGCAATCGGGTGTGTTGATTTGCTTTCAATGGAAGCTGTGAGTTTCAGTAATTCGTCTTTGTCTATTCCTTCTGAAACGATTTCCTGAACTTTGAAAACTCCTTTGGTCAATGTTCCTGTTTTATCCATTACGACCGTATCGATCTTCGTCATAACGTCTAGGTAGTTCGAGCCTTTGAAAAGGATTCCGTTTCGGGATGCTAATCCAATTCCACCGAAGTAACCTAATGGAATAGAGATCACCAAGGCACACGGGCAAGAAATCACCAGGAATACCAATGCGCGATACAGCCATTCGGAAAACTCATAATCGGAAACAAACAAATACGGAAGTAGACAGATTCCAACTGCGAGGAAAACAACAATAGGTGTATAGATCTTTGCGAATCTTGAAATGAATAATTGTGTCTGCGATTTACGCGAAGTCGCATCCTGAACCATTTCCAATATTTTGGAAAGTTTACTGTCTTTGTACAAAGCTGTAACCTTAATGTCTGAAACCGATTGCAAGTTGATCATTCCCGCCAAAACGGTTTCGCCTTTTGCCTTGTTATCGGGTTTACTTTCACCTGTAAGTGCAGCTGTATTGAATGAAGCGGAATCAGACATCAATTCACCATCCAATGCGACTTTCTCGCCTGATTTCACTTGGATCACTTCATCGATCTGAACTTCTGATGGAGAAACAGTTTTCAATTGTCCGTCGCGGAGTACATTAACGGTATCAGGTCGAATATCCAATAAGGCTTTGATACTTCTTTTTGCACGATTTACCGCCAATGTCTGGAACAATTCTCCAACAGAATAGAACACCATTACTGCAACTCCTTCGGAATATTCGCCGATAAAAAATGCCCCGACTGTTGCAATGGTCATTAAGAAGAATTCGGAAAAGAATGCTCCTTTTGCTATGGATTTTCCTGCATCGATCATTACCGGCAGACCAACAGGAATATAAGCCACCAAGTACCAAATGAGTTTGATGTAGCCTTCAAAGAACGCAGGTTTGAAGACTTGTTCGAATAAGATTCCTGTAAGCAATAACGTAAAACTGACAATTGCAGGAGCGTATTGCATCCAAGCAGGTTTCTCGCCGTTAGAATGATCATGGTCGTGGTCATGCCCGTCTTGATCATCGTGGTCATGATCTTGTTTTTGTATATGCGGAGTACCGCTTTTAGCGTCTATTTTTTCTTCCAACGAGCAACAAGTCATTCTGCCTTGGGCATCGTAGGTGTGAACGTGATTCGGATCTTTATTAATCATACTCTGATTTTTAATGTTTTGAACTCAATTCTTTATAAAGGAGAAGTTCTTCTGAATATCTCCTGATCTGATTTGGATTCGGTAAAAGCCTGATCGCAATTCCGTTGCCGGAACAATGATCTGATCAACTTTTTCATAATCGGAAACAAAAACTTTTCGTCCCAGATTATCGGTTATACTGATAGACAGTTTGTTTAAAATTGCCTGTTCGAATTGAACATAGATTATATCGGAAGCAGGATTGGGAAAGAGTACGGAATTACTGATTATCTCTGCATCGCTGAGATTCCCGCTTTTGTTCAGCGCAAGTGTTGCAAATGATGCAATTGCCAATCGGCTATTCGCTTCGAAATATGCGTGATTGAACGCAGAAAAGACATCGGTTGTTTGATGCCAGTTCGGGTTGAAATCGCCTACATACTCTTCGTTAATTCCAACAGCAGAATATCCCTTTTGCCAAAACGGAAAATGGTCGCTGTTCACACTTCCCGGATTCACAATTTCAAGGTTCAATCCAATGTTGTAAAGTTCATTGCAATCAACGACCATTTGCATAAGCCTGATTGAATTGGCTATTGGTCTTACATGAACTTCCGTAAGATTGTCGTCGTTTCCGTCCCAACCAAGCATATCAAGGTTGATGTAACCAAGCAATGAATCTCCATGAATCTGCTGTTGTTCTGTATAAGCAGTGCTTCCAATCAATCCCAATTCTTCTTCGTCCCAGAGTGCGAAAATGATGGTATTGGGAAATTCCATTTCGGACATTATTCTAGCAGATTCCAGAACAACGGCACATCCACTTGCATTATCGTCCGCACCGGGAGCAAAAGTTCCAGTTGGTAAATTGTCATAATGCGCGCCAATGATGCAAACACGATCAGGGAAAATTGTACCCTTTTTAATTCCGAACAAGTTCTTGCCATTGTTAGAAAAGACGAGCGAATCTATCTCTAATCCTGCCTGAATAAACTGCTCCTTGGCATACTTAAACGTCAGCACATTACCCGGCTGATTGTATAAACGGGATGAAATAACATGAGACTGTCCGCCTACAATTAAAGGAACTTCACCACTTAATTTTAGTACCTGACTGTTTAACGAATCCGTATTAAATTCAGTCAATATACTTTCCACTCTTGCATCCTGTGCAACAGCAAGCGCAGAAAAACTGCCAAGTAATGAAAGAACCCAATATTTCAACATATAGTGTTTCTTTAAAAAGGGCGAAGACATTGGAAATGAAAAATAGTCATTACTTCATGTTAAGATCTCCCAAGCCCTCGCCCCGTAATTTTTAATGTTCGTGTCCTCCGCCACCTTCGCTTTTCAGTAAGTGGCTTTGAATGTAATATGCTCCTTTCAACACGATTTTCGCATTCGCAGGAATATTTTGTAGTAACGTAACTTGAACAAAACCTAGTTGTTTTGTTCCGGTTTTCACCTCTATTCGTTGGAAATGGTAGCCTTTTCCTGCTTTCTCAGAATGTTCGTGATCATCGTCGTGATCGTGTCCGGCTTTTTCATCGTGGCTTTTTTCTTCTTCCACTTTTTCGAGAATGAAAATGAATTCGCGTCCGTCTGCTTTTACAATGGCATCTTCAGGAAGCGATTGCACTTTGTTGATACCCGCATCAATCAATGCATTCACGTACATTCCCGGAATCAGCAATTGTTTTTCATTCAAAATGTCGGCATGAACAGCAACGGATTTTGTTTCGTTTTCAAAGGCCTTTCCAATGCTGAAAATTTTCCCGATGATTTCTGTGTTGTCTTGGTTTGTGAGTGTAAAGCGAACTTGTTGCCCTGGCTTCACTTTCTGTAAATCCTTTTCATAAACCAACAAATCAACGTGCATTTTAGTATTGTCTACAATGCTGAACAATGGTTCACCCAATTTAGCCGTAGTTCCAATTTTTACGTTGACTTCGGTAATGTAACCGCTTATAGGTGCTTTCACAGCCATGATAGAAACTGCGCCACCATCGCCCGAAAGGTTCAGAATGCTCAACTGTTTTTTCAAAGATGCATAACGTGCCTTTTCGCTTTCATAATCGGATTTTGCTTTCTGCAAAGTCTTTTTCGCATTTACATTTTCCGCACTCAACGTCTTTTGACGGTCGTACTCTTCCGAAAGCCATTCTAAGTTGCTTTTCGATTCCAAATAAGACTGTTGCAATTTCGTGAATTCAAGGCTTTCAATCGTTGCTATGGTTTGTCCTTGCTTCACGAATTGCCCCTCAATCACTTTGATGGATTTTACCGTTCCTTCAACCAAAACCGTAGCATCTGCCTGATTCTGTGGTGGAAGTTTGGTATAACCGTTGGCGTGGATTACTTCACTTAAATTCTTGAAAGAAAATGTTCCCAATTCGATTTCGGAAGCTTTGTATTGTGCTTCGTTCAGTTCCACTTCTTTGGTACTACCTTCAGCATGTTCCTCGTGTTCCCCATGCTCTTCGGTAGTTGCAGGAGTAGTTGGTTCATCTGACGAACGCAATGTAAAATAGAGCACTATTCCCAACAGGACAACAGCTCCGATGATATATTTGAATGATTTTTTCATGTCTTATTTATTGAGTAAATATTGAATGGCACTTACACTTTGGTTGTATTGGTTCAGCACGCTCACGTAACTGATCTGACTTTCCAAAGCGGTTTGGATTCCTTGTAAATATTCCACGTAGGAAATATCTCCCTGCTCATAGGCAATGGAAGCGTTTTTTGAAATGTTCTTTGCTGATGGAAGTACCGATGTTTCGTAAAATTCTACTGCCGATTGCAAGGTTAGCAATTCTTGCAATTCTTGCAAATACTGGTTTTTCAACTGCGTTTGTACATATTCCGCATTTGCTTGTTGCGCCATGATAGTTGTCTTTGCAGACTTTGATTTTGCAACGGTTGAACCTGCGAAAATGGGAATGGAAACGCCAACTGTGAATCCCTGAAAACGAGGTGCACCATTATAACTAACTGTTTGTCCGTTTACCTCCTGATTTCCTGTTAGCGACTGAATGAAATACCCTGCGCTTAGGTCGGGGAATAGGTTTGAACGTTCCAGTTTCTGATTCGCTTCTGCCAGTTTCACTTCCTGCAATGCCAATTGGAATTGTGGATTTTCTTGTAAAGCAACAGAGTCCAATGTTCCTAAGAACGGTTCCATCTTCAAGGAGTCAGCAACGGAGAAATCTGAATTCAACCCAAGCAAAGTTCTCAAACGGCTTTTCTCGGCTGCCAAACTCATTTCGTTTTGCTTGATTTGCTGTTGCAGTTCCTTTTCCTTAACGATAGCCGTGGATTTCTCCAACTCGTTCACATCGCCAGCCTGATAACGGGATTCGGAAGCTTTTACGAATTTGTTTAACAAACTACCCTGAATCAATAATTGCTTGTGAATTTCATTCAGATACAAAAGGTTAAACCACGATTGACGGATATAAAACCGCACTTCGTTTTGGGTTTGTCCCAACTGAATTTCGCTCGACTGAACCGAAGCATCAATCACACCCATTTTCGCCTTGAACTGGAACGGGTTAAATGACTGTGAAATCATATAGTTTTGATCGAATGCACGTGTATTGTATTGCCCGAACATTCCGGTGAGATCTGTTTTCGGTAATTCAAAGGCAGTTGGCCGTAACTGATTTTGTGCCTGAACATTCAATGTGCTCGATTGAATCAGTTGATTGTTCTTCGATCCTTGTTCTAGTGCCTGATCAAGCGTTAAAGCAGGTGTTTGTGAGAATCCATTCAATGCAGTCAATGCAAACAGAACTGGAATCAATACCGCTGTTTTACCTGATACTTTCAGTTTTCCTTTTTCGAAGAAAATGTATAGGATCGGAAGCACAACCAACGTCAGGAACGTTGCAGTGATCAATCCACCAATTACAACGGTTGCCAATGGTTTTTGAACTTCAGCACCTGCACTTGTACTTAAAGCCATAGGCAAGAAACCGAGCGATGCTACTGAAGCCGTCAATAACACTGGACGCAAACGCACTTTTGTTCCTTCTTTTACGCGTTCCAAGACATCATCCATACCGTCTGCTTTTAAGTGATTGAAATAACTGATCAATACGATTCCGTTGAGTACCGCAACACCGAATAAGGCGATGAAACCTACACCTGCGGAAATACTAAAAGGCATATCACGGATCCAAAGGGCGAAAACTCCACCGATTGCAGAAAATGGAATTGCCGTGAAGATTAACAAGGATTGTTTTACTGATTTGAATGTGAAGAATAACAACACAAAAATCAATGCCAATGCGATAGGAACTGCCACCGACAAACGAGCCGAAGCCTGAATCAAGTTTTCGAATTGTCCGCCGTAAGTAACGAAATACCCTGCGGGTAATTTCAGCTTGGCATCCAGTTTTTTCTGAATTTCTTTTACGACACTCTCAACATCACGACCACGAACATTGAAACCAACTACAATACGACGTTTCCCATTTTCACGGCTAATCTGCATCGGTCCGGGTTCGTAATCGATGTCTGCAACCTGTTCTAACGGAATTTGACTTCCTGAAGGAAGTGTGATGTATAAAGTTTTCAGGTTCGAAATGTCTTTTCTACTATCTTCTGCCAGGCGAACTACAATATCGAATCGTTTCTCACCCTCGTAAACAACACCTGTTTTTTCTCCGGCAAATCCTGCTCGGATTACTTTATTCAGATCTCCCACATTCAATCCGTAAAGAGCCAATTTGTCTTTGTTGTAACGAACTGTAATTTGTGGTAATCCGGCAACACGTTCAGCTTTAGCATCTGCAACGCCATTTACAGTATTGACCATTTTCAAGACTTCATCGCCTTTGCTCACGAGCATGTCCAAATCTTCTCCGTAAATTTTTACAGCAACATCGCTTCGGACACCTGTCATTAACTCGTTAAAACGCATTTGAATGGGTTGCGAAAATTCGGTAGTAACTCCCGGAATTTCCTCCAAGGCTTCTTCCATTTTCGCCATCAATTCTTCTTTCGTGTCAGCAGAAGTCCATTCGTGCTTGTCTTTCAGCAAAATGATCATGTCTCCCGCTTCCATAGGCATTGGATCGGTAGGAATTTCGGCAGAACCAATTTTCGTTACGATCATTTTCACTTCCGGAAAACGTTCTTTTAATAATTTCTCTGCTTTGGTAGTGGTTTCTACTTCCTGGGAAAGCGAACTTCCCGAAGCAATAATGATGTGCGTTGCAATGTCTCCTTCGTCCAATGAAACAATGAGTAGAGCAACTGCAATACCAACCACTAAGGCTTTCATTTTTAATGCACCGTTCAACAATGGTCTGTAAATACGTTCAGCACCAGCCATAATGCGGTCACTGAAATTTTTCTTGTGTCCTGTTTCTTTCTTCAACACTAAGGCAGACATCATTGGAACATACGTCAATGACAACAGGAATGCACCCAAAATGGCAAACGAAACGGTTTGCGCCATTGGTCCGAACATCTTTCCCTCAATTCCAACCAAGGCAAGAATCGGTAAGTAAACGATCAAAATGATAATTTCCCCGAATGCTGCACTGCTTCTGATTTTTGATGAAGCCTTGTACACTTCAGCGTCCATTTGTTCGCGGGATAGAACTGCTTGGCTTTTCGATTGTAAGGTATGTATGATGGCTTCTACGATGATCACCGCACCATCTACGATTAATCCGAAGTCTATCGCTCCAAGACTCATCAGGTTTCCGCTTACACCAAAAAGGTGCATCATGGAAACGGCAAACAATAACGCCAATGGAATAACCGAAGCCACTACCAAACCTGCGCGCCAGTTACCAAGTAATAGGACAAGAATGAAAATGACGATTAACGCTCCTTCAATCAGGTTCTTTTCTACCGTGCTGATGGCTCTATCAATGAGTTGAGTTCGGTCGCTGAATGCTTCAACAGCAACACCCTCGGGAAGCGATTTTTCAATCTGCTTCATTTTTTCTTTCACTCGGCTAACTACATCAGAGCTGTTTTCGCCTTTCAACATCATCGCAACCCCGCTAACTTCTTCACCATTTCCGTCTTTGGTAACTGCTCCGAAACGGGTACTTGCTCCAATGCGGACTTCAGCAACATCACGAACCAAAATCGGGATTCCGTTTTGCGTTTTTACAACGATCTTCCCAATGTCTTCCATGTCCGTTACCATCCCGATTCCACGAATGAAATACGCATACGGTTTCTTGTCTATGTATGCGCCACCTGTGTTTTCGTTGTTTTTTTCAAGAGCATCGAAAATCTCCACAACCGTGGTATTCATACTCTTTAACTTATCAGGATTGATAGCAATTTCGTATTGCTTCATATACCCGCCAAGTGTGTTTACTTCCGCAACACCCGGAGTTCCTAACAATTGCGGTCGGATGATCCAGTCCTGAATGGATCGGAGTTCAGTAGCATTGTACTTTTTCTCGTAGCCTTTTTTGGGGTAAACTACATATTGGTAAATTTCTCCAAGTCCTGTACTGATCGGAGCCATTTCAGGTGTTCCCAATCCTGCGGGAATAGAGTTTTCTGCTTCTTTCAGACGTTCGGTAATCTGTGCTCTTGCCCAGTAAATATCTACGTCTTCTTCAAAAACAACGGTAACGACACTTAACCCGAAACGGCTTGTGGAACGTAATTCCACAATATTTGGAATCGGCTTCACCGAAAGTTCCACGGGATAAGTAATAAATTGTTCCACTTCCTGTGTTGCCAAGGTTGGCGAAGTGGTGATGATCTGCACCTGATTATTTGTAATATCCGGCAGAGCATCAATTGGCAGCTTGTAAAGGGAATAACTTCCTACTCCGATTAAGGCTAATGTGAACAAGCCAATGATGAACTTGTTCTTTATACTAAACTGAATGACTTTATCTAACATATGGAGTCTTCTAATCGTAAAACAATGGTCGGCAAATAAAAATGCACGACATTACAAGGCTGTCTATGCCCTGAAAACAATGAGTTTGTAAACGATTAGCTCAACTTTGGCGGTTGCCAAATAGCTGAATGAAATTCAGAGAAAAAAGTTTGGTAAGGAGGAACAGGTGATCTTTCTTCAAAGAAAGCAATGTCTTCCGTTACTGCTTCGAAAGTAGTTTTCTTATTGATCACGAACGTCAACGAAACTAAACCGTGATCGTGATTTGTTGGGCATTCATCCTGTTCATGGTGTTTTGAACCTTTGTGGTGTTCTCCGCCAAAATGTTCACCCACAAAATCGATGAAACTCAAACGGTGGTGTTCTTCGTTGTGGTGGTTGTAATGCGAAATGAATTCCGGAACAAATGAAAAGGCATGTGCTGTTTCATCCGGTACTGTAATTACCAGGATGAGAAACATAACAAATACTTTCTTCATTCTTTTCATCGGAGATAAATGTAAGAAAAATTGAGTAAAGCTAAGAACAGAAATTCTTCCGTCAATTGGAATGCAAAATGATTGACTTTTAAGACCGTATGACCAAGTAAATATATTTTTCATAGCTTCTCAATCTTTGATTACTTTTACAAAAATAAACCATGGAGTATAGGCAACGGTTTTCATTATGACCAAACTTTTTTTGTATGCTGATAGGTGAATTATCGAAACTAAGCGGAATGACTAAGGACACGATCCGATTTTATGAGAAGCAAGGCTTAATTCCGCAAGCCCGTAAGTTGCGTCCGTTCAACAATTACAAGGAATATACCGAGGAAACGTTGAACCGGTTGTTGACGATCAAGAAAGTGAAGTCTTTCGGGTTCACACTCAACGAATCTGCCGAGTTGTTGGATATGATTGAGTTAAACACGGCTACCTGCGACAACGTTTCAAGCAGAGTAGAAAGCAAGATTGAATTGGTAGAGCAGAAAATAAAAGAATTGGAAGAACTCAAAGCACAAATGGTTGCTAAGGTGGTGGAGTGTCGAACGTGTTGCGCACCTACAACGAGTAATGAGAACTGCCCGATTTTGGTGAGTGATTGAAGAAGATTGATAGGAAATTGGCAAGATAATTGATTATCTTGCTTTCAGTGAATAGTGGTTAGGTTAAATAGGCAGTAATTACGAGTTCTTCGGGTTACTGCCTTTTCTTTTGGAAGTTCACTAAAAATGATTACTTTAGTGTATGCTTCTTGCGGAAGCTTGCCACTCGTCTTAGCAAAGTTGTATCAACACCGCATTTAATATTTTCGATTATCGAAACGAATTTCTCGTTTTGGAAGATAGTGGACGAGTGATATTTTTCTTGCGAGAGTTTGTATAAGGATGAATCGAAAAATCATTAGCCATTCAGCTGATTTTATCAAGCGTCAGGCAACATCAATTAAGAAAAAAGAAGGAATTACTCATACTCAAGCATTGGATAAATCCGCGGTTATATGTGGGTATCATAATTGGGCACATTTCATAAACTCAAACAAAGCAGAGAGTTCTTCTGGAGAGTTGAACAATTCCCAGCCAAATACGATGAACCCATACCGTAAATTATTAGTTGCAGGCGTTAATAAACTATTAAGTGAAAATTTAATTTCATTAGATTCTAAGAATAAGAGCTATTCAGAATCAGGGCATCTTATTTCGGAAGTATTTGGATATACGACTGCAATTCTGTGGGAGGAAATTAGCTACGAAGAATTAAGAATATCTGTATGGTGGAAATACGATCATTCGTTACATCCACAGGCAAATCTTACTGGAAATGCACGTGAAAATTTTAGATTAGAGAAACCTTTAACAAAACGGCAGAATTATAAAAAATTTGTCGGTGTTGTGGTAAGTTCCTGGCTGGAAAGAAAAGATGGAAAATACCTTCAAGGCGAAAACACAAGGGCTATTTTCGATGTATATACAAGAAAAGGGGAAAAAGAAGTGTTAGCAGGAATTCCAGATCCGGTGCCTAATGGATTTAAACCGGAAGGTAAATTTCGCTTTTAGCATATCAATGAAAAGACAAATGCCCACATATTGTGGGCATTTGAGGGTTGTAAAAAATAAAGATTAATCCTTATACAATGCGACAAGAGACACTATTAAAGCAATTATTGAGATCAAAGTAGAAACGATCCACTTCCAACTTTCAGCTTTTCGAGTCCAATGTTCCTTAAAGTGTAATCGTAAATTAAGCCTTTGAAAATAATTAAGATGGCAGTAGAAACTATACATTCCAACTTTTAATTCCGTATTAATTGGAACGTTAAATGTTGCATCTTCTGGATTAAGGAAAGAATACGAATATGGAATTGGGTCTTGAAAATATCTTTGCTTATCTTCTTCAAATTCATTGTTGACTACAAGAATTCTCTTTCTCTTGAATTTCCCAGAAGCATAATAGCTAACTTTGTGCCTAGTAAATGGGTGATAGGACCGAGACTCGTGTTTATACAATTTTGTCATGTTACTTCAATATTGCCGTTTGATCGTTAAGTTTATTTAAATCCTCTTCATCAATCTCTTCAAGAGATAACATTTCGCAAAAGAACATTCCAATACCTGTTATCTTTAATGTTTCAAGTTTAATTGAAGATGAATTGTTTCCACCATCGAAAGTTCTTGGTATAAATACCTGTCCTCTTTGTTGTAAATCCCTAAGTTCAGCAATGATATCTAGTTGGTCAATTTGCCATTTATCTAATCCACGAACTTTGAAAGCTAAACGATCATCCATTGATTGCATTCGTAAAAGTTGCAATAAACAGAATTGTCTAAATGATAAACTATTGGCTGTTTTAATTAACTGACTTGCATATTCTTTACTAACGTCTTGGTGAAAACAAATGTTAGCATACAAGTTTCCTAAATACTTTAGTTTCAATTCTTCGAATTCACGTTGAGAGCTAATCAATATACCTTCAAGAATTTCTTCCGAACTTGATCTTCTATTCTCTTTATTTGAGAAGAAATCATCGTCCCTTATTGTTTTTCCAAATTGTTTGTTGTCTTCGATTTTAATTAGCGCGAATGTAAAAGCTGCTCCGATTTTTATTTCTTCTCTTTGGCTCAATTGTCGTTCTTGTATTTCTCTACCTAAGAGTTTGAAAACTTTAGTAATAACTGGACTACTTGCTCCTCCTAATACAGTTCCCAATGCTCCTCCAAAATAAATATCAATTAGTGCACCACCGACTCCGCCTGAAATTTCGAATCCTGCTTCAATGATTTCTTTTATATTTCTTTTTTTAGCCATTTCGCAATATTTTCAACTTAATAGTGACCTCCATTTGTCCGGGAAATAAGGTGTATTGAAGTAGATATGTGCCAAATCTTTAAGAAAAGGAAACCCCGCCTTGTCGGTACGGTAATCATATTCGAATTCGTTTTTCCGAGTTTGAATTTTTGCCTTGAAATCATCGAACGAAAGTGGTTTACTACTAAGCCTTTCTTTTACCGTTAACTCAGACTGATAACCGTCGCTTACTGATCGTGAAAACAATTGCTCTTCCAGATCATTTTCAGATTCTTCGATCAAATGTCTCGAAACGGAATTGATTCCATGGTGAGGTACAAAAACCCCAAGGTCAATCTCTTTTTCGATAATGAAATCCCTCATAAATTCATAGCTTTCTTTCATATCGAGAATTGCCAAATACTCCAAAAGTACCGCTAGTATTGGAGAGGTTGAATCTGAATAATAAATAGGTTTTGTTCCTGTAACAGTTAGTTTTATAACGTTTTCAATGCTATTGGAAGCATCAGGCAAAATGTCAGATTTGTCCTTTCTGATTTTAATATATGAGAAAACCTCATTTAAGTATGTTTTTGCGTGTTCCGGTTCATTTGATGCAATCAGTAAATTCAAGGCGTCCATAATCGGCAATGAATGAATATCAATTAACGGCTTGGCGGACACCGAATTATTGTTAAGTACTTCAGACAATATATTAATTGAGTTCGTCATTTGAAATTTTTCCTTGAGAAGTGCCTTATCAACGTTGATAATAAAGCAGAGATATTTCAGATAATCAAAGGTTCGTATAGTATATCCAATTTGTTCATAACGACCAGATTTTTCGGCATGCAAACCGTCATTAATTATTGCAATAGGAATCGTTCGTTCAAAAAACTCAATAAGGACCTCTCTGTAAAAGAGAAACAATTGGGTATAAAATGCCAATACGGTTTTGTTGTTTTCAAGCTTATTTTTGAGAGTCCAATACCAAACCCGTAAAATCAAATGAGTCAGATGCCTTTTAGCTATTTCCAAATTGTTATACTCTTTCGATTCTGTATAAATAATAAATGAGATCAATTTTAGTGATTCGAAAATGAGTTTCCATTTCCTCGGAAGAGTCTTCTCATAGGATGCCTGCCAACTTTCCTTTTCAAATAATAAAACATCAATTAGTTCGATAAAGTCTCGTTGAACACCGTCATTCACGTTCAAATTGACCAAAACACGGTTAAACAAAGTCGTAGTTTTCTGATCAGTCAATAAATAGGCTCCGAAAAGATTCTCTGCAAACAATTTAGTCAGCTGAGAAATATCCCATTGTCCAAATTCGATATCACCGTCTTTTGGAAATTGTTTCTCTATAAAATCTTCAAATACTTCACGAATATTAGCTTTAGTCTCGCCATTATGTACAAGAACAATTTTCAAAGGGAGCGAATCGAAATTTTTGTAAGACGAAGTAAATTTCTTGTCTTTGGCTTCAAGAATTGATTCACGTATCCCATCATCTTTTTTATAGGTTTGGGTTGTAATATGGCGATCCTCACCGCCTTTTATTTCAAAATAGAAGCGTTTCAATACCCCGTCTTCAAAATCTTTTCCAACGGCAACTACATCCTTACCATATTGAGGGAATCCTTTGAATTCTTTCGGCTTGGTAAGTATTCTGAATCCTTTTGATTCTAACAATATTGGAAATATCATATCCAATTCATCACTTTCAGTAAGAGACTCAAGATATTTCCGAACGATGATAGGTTTTATATCCATCAGTATTTACTTTTAAAATTGTTAGATTGGTGTTCAAATAGTTCACTATTTTTAAATGCCCTTGCATCTATGCTAAATGAGTGTTCTATTTTGGCAAGTGGAACAACTTCATCTTTGCCCTCTAGTTTCCATGAATGCCCCCGAACTATAATCGAACTTTTAAAAAAAGAGGTCAAAAAGTTACCTTTTCCACTCTTAATTTCATTCATCATTTTAGCTTGGTTTTCATGCTCTAAACGATAATACAAATCCATGAAGCTTCGTTCATTTTCAGCTGGGTTCAAATCTTTAATTGAGGACTTGACTTCAACCAATTTGTGATACTTCTTTAAAGCTTCCTTTATTGGTCGGATGAACTTTTTATCATCAGCGGATTTAGTCAATAAGTTGGTGATTTTTTCTACTAAGACCTCATGATAAGATTCAAAAGTCAACTTAGACAGTTCTTTTTGTAATTCTTTTCTAACAGCCGTAAATGGTGAATTTCTCAATGCCAATACCATTGGTAAATATTCTTCCAAATTCCAATTGTATTCAGTCAATACTTCTAAAGTCCTTAATTGTTCGATTTCAGTTTCGAGACGTAAAAGATTTACTTGATGAACTCCAATATCTTTCATTTTTATCAAGTGCATTCCCGCCTTTCTCCAAAACAGATCTTGATGGGATAAAAAGTCGAGTATAAATCGTTCAGCTTTATCGGTATTTTCTCTTGAAAAATGATTTACAGAATCGCTAAACAATCCAGGAGGCATTTTGCCATCAAGTGCTCGATAAACACTTTGAAAGAACTGAAAGAAAAAAGTGCAATCTTTAAAGTTTGAGAAGTAGCCATCGATTAAATTCAAATCCCCAAACCTCCCGTGATTTTGCAGTAAGAAATCATACCTTTCTTTTTCGTGGTTTTCGATCCAATTTGTCATTGCATCAACAACCATTCCTTTGTTATTTGTTATTTGAGAATCAAACAAGTTTTGAAATTGTTGAAAACAGAATTCTGTTACCGCATCAGTAACAAATTTGGATTTTAATATTGCGGTCAATAAGTAGATTAGTTGATTAACCGTTTGCTCATCATTAGGATTTAACTCATCTATGATTTTAAGAGTGTCTTGAAATTCTTTTTCTGTTGAAAATTCGATTCTTCCAAAAACGGCTAGTGAGTGAACTGGATTGCTAGTAAGTACTTCATTAGCTTTTTCAAACGAATAATTAGGGTCAGTTTTATGAATTCCAATTAATAAATGAGCTGGTAACACCCCAAACTCATTTTCCCAATCATCACAAGATATTATTTCTTCATAAAGTTGTTTTGCAACATCTGTTTTTTGCTGTGCTATTTTCTGTGCAAAAGTTATGGCTCTATGAGAAAGATTAGGTTTAGAAACCGTAGAATTATAACTACGGATTGTTTCGAAAAATTCCCTTGAAGTC
Organism: uncultured Fluviicola sp.; assembly: GCA_966248825.1. Taxonomy (GTDB): domain Bacteria; phylum Bacteroidota; class Bacteroidia; order Flavobacteriales_D; family Crocinitomicaceae; genus Fluviicola. The sequence continues at coordinate 61,013 of CBINBC010000012.1, read as the reverse complement.
ATATTAATAGAGATCAGTGCTTCGAAGAAATATGCTTCAATAGCTCGTAAATGAACCTCGTCCTTATTTTTGTTTTTCAGACGATTTAATACGAATTCTACTAAATTCCCTTTACCTTCATTATGGATTTTAGCAAGTACGAATCCTGTCATAGCGTACTTCAAATCAATAAGACCTGCCCAACTAACATTTGTTTCCGGTTTTTTTAATTCTTCTTCAAAATCATATATGAATTTTACTGCATCGGAAATATCCGTTGGAACAGTTCGCCCAAGCTTTTCGATGGCAATAGATAGAATGGACGATTTGTTGCTTTCCGATTCTAAGTTGATTTCGAATTCCGATGAATTTATTTCTTTGAAATCTTCATTTCCTAACAGTTGAGAAGAGTCTATTTTATTGTGGTTTACAATTAGGCTTTTTCTTTCTAAACAATTTTTGATGATTTCATTTCGCAAAATGTCCTCCATAAATATTTAATGGGTGAATAATGTATTTATTTTGACTATAGATGTCGTCTTAAACAAATTTACCCAAACATCCCGTTATTATCAATTCATTTTCAGACCAATAATCAAAATGTTTTGAACAAGAGAAGTTAATTCAATTGCTATCAAAACTGCAGGGAGTTCATTTAAAATATTTAATAAAAGAGGGAGAGTCCAAAATCAATTACTCCTAATCCTCATCGGGAGTAGGCTCTATCAATCTTTGAGCGTTAACCTTCATAACAAGAGCAATCTTATGCAGAGTTTCTAATGATGGTTGTGCGTAATTTGCACAATAGTTCGAAATAGTTGTTCGGGACAAACCCGTAAGTTCGACCAAATCTTTTTGTTCGAGTCTCTTTTCAATCATTACGAGTTTGATCCTATTCAAATACAACTTTTCTCCTTTTTTCTTTGCCACTTGATGAGATTATGAATACGAAATTTAGACAAAAATAGTCATTACCAAAGTCTTCGAAGAGCCCGAATTACTTTGCTTATGCAAAGAATTAAATTGCATATTCACGATTTAATTTGCAAATGTTTATAATTGATTTACATTTGTAATGTAATTCTGAACATAAAAAATTTAATTCATGCAAAAAAAAACTTCCAAAAAGGTAATCATTCAGTTGATAAATGACGATTTAAAGCACCAACATACAATTACAGGATTGAACCTCTTGGGGTTTGGTAACGATAATGCCGAATTAAACATTTGTGCTTCCGTGTTTTCATTGATGGAACTCAACATCAACGACAAGCGCTTGGAGTATTTAACAGAGCAGTACCATGACCGCGCCTATCATGTAACCGAAATTCACTTTAATGATAAAGAGGCTTTTGAACGCCTGGCAACTGGAATTTATGATTGGTTGGCTTTGGAGCGCAGAAAATACAAGAAGCTATTGCGTAAATCTTGAAGGATTGAAAAACCTGCATTTAGTTTTTTTCTACTTGCACCGGGGGTGGCGGGGCAACTGCGTTTTTATTATCAGCCAAATCCGAATTTTGAGTAATAAAAATCTATTTGCCCCACGGGAGGTGGTGCAACTAATATTTTTTTATCCTCTGAAAACGGAAAACCGCCTAATAAAAAGTTACTTGCACCGGGAGTGGTGGTGCAACTAGCTTTTTATTCTGCTTTGAAAAAAAATGTTTTGGAATAAAATCATAACTGCCCACCTAAAGTGGGCAACTAATTTTTTTTACCCTTTGAAGCCGATTTCTGACCGAATAAAATGCTAACTGCCCGCTATAGGGTGGGCAACTAATTTTAAATTACCTTTTTGAACCGAATTTTGACTAAAAAAAACCTAACTGCCCACTTAGAGGTGGGCAACTAAATTTTTTTTACCCTTTGGAGCCGATTTCTGACTGAATAAAATGCTAACTGCCCACTTTAGGCGGGCAGTTATTTTTTTTTTTGATTGATCAATCTTTGTCAGGCATACTTCCAAGACTAAAAACGACAAGGGAAAAATCCTCGTCAAAAGTTTCCTTTGTTCCCGCATCAACAATGTTGCACAGATGTACTTTTAATTCAGCATCCTTTTGAGTAGAGTTAATAGCCTGCTTTAAACGCTTCATTTCAACGCCATAATCTCCACCGTTTTTAACGTTGTCTTTGATTGATTCTAATTGCTCTTTAAGGTTCATATCTTTAGAATTTGTGAATAGATGGTTTAAATATATGATTTACTGTTTATTCGTCGATTGAAAACTAAAACTGGGCAAATCGGATCAATCGGTTCGTCATGTCGGAAAGAAAGATTCATCGAAATGGATTTCAGTAAGATTCGACTCAAACCGACTTAAAATGGAGTCGGGTGTAAAGAATTGTAATGGTTCGTCTATCGAAAACCAAAGTTGGGCAAATCGGATCAATCGGTTCATCATGTCGGAAAGAAAGATTCATCGAAATGGATTTCAGTAAGATTCGACTCGAACCGACTTAAAATGGAGTTGGGTGTAAAGAATTGCACTGGTTCGTCTATCGAAAACTAAAGTTGGGCAAATCGGATTAAACGATTCGTCAAGTCGAAAAGAAAGATTCGTCGAAATGGATTTCAGTAAGATTCGACTCGAACCGACTTAAAATGGAGTCGGGTGTAAAGAATCGCCATAGTTCGTCTATCGAAAATCAAAGTTGGGCAAATCGGATTAAACGATTCGTCAAGTCGAAAAGAAAGATTCGTCGAAATGAATTCATGTAAGATTCGACTCGAACCGACTTAAAATGGAGTCGGATAGTCGTAAGCGGATCGATTATAAAATGCGAATGGAGTAAGACGGGCGTCAAACTCCATTCACTAATCAACCTAACCTAACCACCTAAATCGGTAGCAAGATACTATTTCCTCGTCATTTTATAAATCGACCTGTGAATTATGCAAAATTTTGAAATTAAGTATAAGATGAACCTTTAAAACACTCCTAGAATTTAACTGCCCACTTTCATAACTTCGAAAACTCCCAGCGCATCTATCATTCAAAATTAGTTGCCCCACTTTTCAAGCGTTTTTCGGGCAATTATCACCCGAACAAAAACAAATCCCGTGCGTTAGTAGAAGAAATAACAGAAGAAATGAATCCTTTTAACACCTTGAATCAATGGAAACAGTGATTAAACTCGCCATAGAAAGAATGAGCGAGGAAATTGAACGATTAAAACGAACCGTTGGAGAACAGCAAAAGCGGATTGCTGAACTTGAAAGAAGCAAAAACCGCAGTACACCAGTTGAAACTATCACACCAAAAAACGATGATGAATTGCTGAATAACGAGCAAGTAAAACGCATTTTGAAGATCGGTAAAAACTCACTCATTAAACTTGTACGTGATGGGGTTTTGATCGCTATTCGGATCAATGAACGAACCGTTCGTTTTTCTCGAAGTGCAATCATGGAATACATTCAGCGAAAACAAGGATCAACGATGTAACCACCAAAAAAAAGTGACCTCAATTTGAGGTCACTTTCTGTTTTTTTCAATCATCAAACCAATCGAATTGGAAAATCATCCAATTTATCTTCCGTATAGATTCGGAGTATCTTTACAAGCAAAGCTGCATTATCTATCAACGAGATTTTGTTGTACTTGAAAATTTCACTACTTCCCAAACCTTTAAAATCTGATTCAATTGCTGAATTGGTGTGTCCCGTAATTTTACTTAGCACTGTAATCGGAATGTAACTCATTAGATTCGTAACAAATGATCTACGCCCGATATGTGAACTAATCAGTTGAAACAGCTTTTTAGTGGTGAGTTCTTTCTTACCAAAAGAGTTCGTATGAGAAAGCGTAATCTCTTCTTTCAACCCAACGCTTTCAGCAATATTACGAGCGAGCGAGTTGAACTTTTGCATCGCCATTGGTTCTGCAATTCCTCCGTTTGCATCAAATGCTTCCTGCAATGGTTTTAGAATCGGTACAACGATCTCAGTATCGGTTTTCGTTGTCAAATAACGAGCGTAGTGAAACGTTACGTTGTTTTTCGAGTATGTGTATTCGGGTTTGATCTTGTGAACGTCCGAATATCTGCATCCCGTGAAAAGAAGCGTGAGCAGAATGAGTTTAGCATTCGCCAATTCTTTCGTTTCGGGTTCGTAAGAAATGATCTTTTCAATCTGTGCAAATTCGAGATAGATTTTCTGTTCAGTAACCGATCTTAATTTGTCAGTTGTTCGCAGTTCTTTGGTAGGATTGAACACATTCACTTTGTACTTTCTAGCAATTCTGTTTAATACTGCTTTAAAAGCTTTGTAATAATGAGTAACAGCGTTGATCCGTGTACAGCGTTCACGAATCGTATTCATAAAGCTAACATACAGTTCCTCATTCAAATCACTACTGTACAATTGCTTTCCGATCTTGGTTTCAAAATCACTCAATCGGTTTGATAGCACTTTGTAGCAGTTTTTTGTACCCTGCTTAATTCCATGTTCCAATAGGATTTCATTTTCAATGAAATCTACCAATCGAACACGAGTAACAAACGCTTGCTGTTCTTTCTTCTTAATCTTAACATCCAGTTCTTGTTTGAATCGTTCGGGTGTTACTGTTTCGGTTGTGATCAGATAATTGAAAATATCCGTTGCTTGCTTTTCCAGTTGCAAAAGCGTTGCACGTTTGGATTTATCCTTTGGAAGTTTTTCTGTTTCATTCCAATCCAATTTCTTAACTTTAACTCCTGTGTAGTAACGCAATGGTTTGTACACAAACGTTTGTTTCAGTGCATCGAATTCTTTGTAACCGAAGTTCATTACTGCTAAAACTGGAATCTCACCATCAACCCCAGTTTTCAGTATGAAATTGATCTTTAATTTCATGGTGTTCATTTTATGGTTGATTCAAACATATAAGGAATAACCCGCAGTTTGGGTACTAAAAAGGGTAGGAATATTGAGCTTCTGACCCCCAATTCCCCTAGAATCCTTCTAGTTCCTTTCCATATAACGAAAGCGCTGAATCCTTTATTGTAATTGAGATACAGTGATTCTAAAGGATTTTAAAGATTTTGACGATTGTTCCTATGTGGTTCAAATTAACCACATGAATTATTCTCTATAGTTCTGCTTTCTCGTAAACCGCAATGGCCTCAATGTGGCTTGTATGCGGAAATTGGTCTACCAAAGATAGCTTGGTCAGTTTGTAACCACCTTGTTCCAGTGTTTCCGTATCGCGCGCCTGTGTGGACGGATTACAGGAAATGTACACCAAATGAGAGGCACCCAAAGCCATCACTTTCTGCAATGTTTTAGGGGCGATACCGGCTCTCGGCGGATCTAATACGATCGTATCGATGCGGTTCAGGTATTCCGGGTGCAGGGAAAGGAATTTGCCAACGTCTGCCGCAAAGAAATGCAAATGCTCCAGCTTGTTGCGCTTCGCATTGCGTTTGGCGTCTTCTATGGCTTCTTCTACGATATCAACACCGATGATCTCTCCGGCGTTTACGCGCTGCGCCACCAACTGACCAATTGTTCCCGTACCACAGAACAAATCCATGATCACACCGCCGTCTTTTGCATGATCGCACACATAATCAATCGCTTTGGTATATAAACGCTCAGCACTTTTCGGATTTGTCTGAAAGAAGCTTTCCATACTGATCTCAAAAGACAATCCAAGCATTTTCTCTACAACCACCGAGTCCCCAAAAAGCAATTCGCTGGTCCCGTTCTCGATCTTAGCACGGTCGGCAACATTGTCATTGATTGTATGCCAAACACCCGCCAAACGGCTGCCTAACTTATCTTTCAGGAAAGAAACAACCTGTGCTTTATCGAATTTTTTAATTCCCGTGGAACTTGTTACGATATGCAGCAATAGTTGATCCTGGTCAAAGGATTTGCGTACCACAATGTGTCTGAAGAACCCTTCTTTTCTTGGCGGATGCCAGGCAGGAAGTCCGAATGATTTTAATAAATCCCTGAACTCCGGAAGAATGGTTTCCCACTGTTCGTCAAACAAACCGCTGGGTTTATTGAGGTTTTCCACTTTCCACCAGGTTCCTCTCCGTTTAAATCCAAGTGCAAAAGCATCGTCGATTTCTTCGCCTGTTTCAGGAACGTGTTCAATACAGGAGAAACTGTATTCCATTTTATTGCGGTAGAAGAATGCTTCGGGGGAAGAAATAAACTCATCGAATAAACTTGCCGGATCTTGAATACGTCCAATTTTTCGGTATACGTCCAGGGTTGATTTCTTTTTGTATTCCTGCTGAATTTCGATCGGAACAAACAAATAAGGTGCGCCTGAAATTTCCTGGAAAGGCAGTTCTTTTTCCAATGGAGATCGTTCCAATACTTCCAGCAATTTACATTCTGCATGGCGCTTGCGTTTCTTATCCACACGAGCTCTTACGAATTGTCCGGGGAAAGTATTTTCAACAAATAAGATAAAATCTCCCTCTTCTGATTTCATACGGGCAATTCCCTGACCTCCGAATGCAAAATCGTCGATCTTAACTTCAATAACCTGATTTCTATGTACCACTTTGATTGTTTGTTCTTATTCAGCCACGGCTGATTTGCTTTTACAATTCCTGATTTACGATATCCTGAATTGATTTATTCTCTAAAATACGTAGTGTTTCGTTCCGAACATCGATAAACACTTTATTAAGTCCGCAGGTTTTTTCATCCGTACATTCATCACACCGCTGGTAGTAATTCAAACTTACACACGGGAGCAATGCAATTGGTCCGTTGAAAAGACGAATAATCGTTGAGATCCGGATTTGTGCGGGTGTCTGCCTTAAGAAATAACCTCCGCCCTTCCCCATTTTAGAATTCAGAATTCCCTGTTTTTTCAAGTCCAGTAAAATGGACTCCAGGAACTTTCTTGGAATACGGCTGTTTTCTGCAATTTCAAGAATCAAAGTCGGTTCATTAGCTTCCTTCTTTGCCAAATAGGTCAAAGCATGTAGTGCATATTTTGTTTTCTTTGATAGCATTGAACTAAGTCAGTTGATCTAATTTACAATTAATTTCGCAAAAATAGCAAACACCGTTTGTAAAGATTGCTATATCAATCCTTTAATCACCCCCTTATCCGAAGCTTCAATAAACGAAAGAATTTCTCGTCTGATAGGTGAATCCGGAATGGTTTCCTTCACAATATCCAATGATTTCGTCACGTGGCTGTTCTGAACGAAAATGATTCTGTAAATATCTTCGATCTCACGTACTTCTTCATCTGTATAACCGCGTCTTCGTAATCCTACAGAGTTGATCCCTGCATAAGTAAGCGGCTCACGAGCACATTTTACGTATGGTGGAACATTTTTGCGGATCAATGAGCCACCTGCAATGAATGAATGCGCTCCAACATGAATGAATTGCTGAGATCCGCATCGTCCTTCCAGGATTGCATAATCACCCACCACACAATGTCCGGATAAACCGGAATAACTTGCCATGATAACGTTGTTACCGATCTGGCAATCGTGAGCGATGTGTACGTAAGTCATTAACAAACAATCGTTCCCAACTGTTGTCTTCCACATATCTTTTGTTCCGCGGTGAATAGTCACACACTCTCTGATTACGGTTCTGTCGCCGATCTCAACGGTGGTATATTCTCCGTCGAATTTCAAATCCTGCGGAATAACTGCGATTACTGCTCCCGGATAAATCTCACAATTCTCTCCGATCCTAGCACCCGGATAAATGGTTACATTCGGATGGATTTTCGTTCCCGCTCCAATGACAACATCATCGTAAATCGTACTGAATGCTTCTATTGTAACCCCCTCTCCTAATGTCGCACTAGGAGAAACTTGTGCCAGTGGACTAATCATGCTTCTACTTTATCTTTAATAACCTGTGCAAGCATTTCTGCTTCCATGACGTGTTTACCGTTCACATATGCATTTCCCTGCATGTGTACCAGCCCGCGTCTGATAGGTGAAATTAATGTTAATTCAAATACTAAAGTATCACCGGGGATAACTTTTTGTTTGAATTTCACGTTATCGATTTTCATGAAATAGGTCGAATACAAATGCGGATCTTCTACTTTGCTTAGTGCGAAAATCCCCCCGCATTGTGCTGTAGCTTCAATTTGAAGAACTCCCGGGAAAACCGGATTACCCGGGAAGTGTCCCTGGAACATCGGTTCGTTCATAGTTACGTTCTTCACCCCAACAATCTTGTCTTCTGTGATTTCCATTACCTTATCAACCAATAAAAACGGGTAACGGTGAGGAAGCATACGTTCAATATCATTGATATTGTAAAGCGGTTCGCGTTCCAAATCAAACGAACGAGGAGCTTTCTCCTGCTTTTTAATTTCTTCTTTCAACACTTTCGCAAAACGTGTATTCCCTGAATGTCCGGGACGAGCTGCTAAAATATGTCCTTTGATGAAACGGCCCACCAGCGCCAGATCACCTACGATATCTAATAATTTATGGCGTGCCGGTTCGTTTTCAAACTGCAGTTTCAAGCTATTCAAAACCCCGATTCCATCGTAATTCACTTTTAACTTGTCTTTCCCAAGCATTCTCGCCAAACGGTCCAATTCTTCTTCCGTTACATCATTTCTTTCAACCAAAACGATAGCGTTATCCAAACTTCCTCCCTTGATCAGGTTGTTTTTAGCAAGGAATTCCAATTCTCCCAGGAAACAGAATGTTCTGCAGGCAGCAATATCTGTTTCGAATTCACCCATGTGGTACATGTGTGCATGTTGGGTTCCCAAAGCCGGAGAATTGTAATCCACCATTACCGTCAAACGGTAGTTCTTATCCGGAACAGCCAAAAATTCGATTCCTTTATCAGCATCTTCCCACTTGATATTCTCGGTCAATTCGAAATACAAACGCTCTGCTTGCTGCTCTTCTCTCCCAACTCGCTGAATCTCTTTCACAAAAGGCAAAGAAGAACCATCCATAATCGGAATTTCAGGCCCTGTAAGTGTAATCAATGCATTATCCACTTCCATTCCGTACAAAGCTGCCAACACGTGCTCGGTTGTATAAACTTTCGCTCCGTTAGACTCCAATGTTGTTCCGCGATCCGTAGAAACCACTAAATCTGCATCTGCTTTAATTATCGGCTGACCATCCACATCTAATCGCTGAAATTTATATCCGTGGTTCTCAGCAGCCGGATGGATTTCCATAACTACTGCTTCTCCGGTATGTAAACCAACACCATTGAATGTGATTTTTTCTTTAAGGGTAAATTGTTTGTCCGACATATTATTCTGCAGATTTTGAAAGGGTTTTAATTTTATCTTCTAATTCTGATAACTTCTTAAGAATGATTGGAAGTCTTCTGAATCCGACGAATGATTTTTTGTAATCATCGATAGGAATTGCAGGTGATCCCATAAGCACTTCGGCTTTTTTAACGGTATTTGGAATTCCCGATTGAGCAACTATTTTCGTTCCGTCAACAATGTGTAAATGTCCGCTGATTCCTGCCTGTCCGCCTATCATGACATGCTTTCCGATTTTTGCAGAACCGGCAACACCTACTTGTGCGGCAATTGCAGAATGGTGACCCACTTCTACATTGTGAGCCAAATGAACCAAATTATCGATTTTCACTCCCTGGCGGATCACGGTTGATCCCATGGTAGCACAATCAATAGTTGTATTGGAACCGATTTCCACATCGTCCTCCAAAATAACATTCCCGATCTGTGGAACTTTGGAGAAAACACCTTTTTCATCAGGTGCGAAACCGAAACCATCGCTTCCGATAACCACACCCGCATGCAATACGCAGCGATTTCCTATTTTGGAATCGGCATATATTTTTACTCCGGCATGGATGGTACAATCGTCTCCGATCACTACTCCATCTCCGATATAAGCCTGCGGATAAATTTTTGCGTTATTTCCAATCACTACATTTTCCCCGATGTATGCAAACGCCCCAAGGTACAATCCTTCACCCATTTTAGCAGTCTCGGAAATAAAAGACGGGGTTTCAATTTTCGGTTGCTTTTGGCGCATCTGGTTGTAAACCTCCAACAATTTTGCAAAACAGGCATAAGCATCATCCACTTTTACCAGTGTCAATGTTTTTGGAAGTTCTTTCGCTGGAACAAACGATTTATTCACAATGCAAATGCTTGATTGCGTTGTATAAATATATTCTTCATACTTCGGGTTCGACAGGAACGAAAGTGTACCTGTTTGACCCTCCTCGATTTTAGCTAAGCCGGCAACCGTAACATCCGAGTTACCAACTACTTCACCATTCAGGATAGTAGCTATTTGAAGCGCTGAAAATTCCATTCGACAAAATTAGTAAAAACCTTTAGGTTACGTGAGTGTTAACCTATATTTATTAACAGTCCATTGTTTTGAAATGACTTGTTCCCAAAGCTAGTCTCGCTCCAGTTGATAAAACTCGATATGATCCTTAAACCAGGTTGTTCTGGATGTTATCGTATCACCGTTTTCTCTTGGAAGAACTACCATTTGTTCCGGCGAAGGCTCTGCATTCAATCTGGACTTTGAAAAATCGATCCATCCGTTTTTCATCAGCAGGAATTGAAGGTGTTCTTCATCCTTAATTCCGAACAGGGCCATCTGCTTTTTCAAATCGTCGCTTTCCTTCAGGTAAACAAAACTTTTTACGTTCGGGAAGTTGATCATCCGTCCAAATCCTTCTGTAGTACTTTTAAATTTCTGGATAGATCCTTTCGGCCAAACAGCTTCGGCCACGAATGCCCCTTCCGGCATGGAGAACCACAACTCCATGTCCTTTCCGTTTATTTCCTTTGTAATTTTATAAACTTTCAGATTTCCGTGTTTTTTGCTGGAACCGAATGCAATTGAACCATCATTCAGAAATGATACAATCAGGGAATCGCTCAAATGATGTTTGTCAAAAATCAGTTGATTTGCCTCTGAGACAACCAGTACTTTTCCCATAAATGTGTTTTTAACCCTGTTTTCGGGAAGCCAGGTACAACCCCGGTTACGGAAAAAGAAAAAAACCATGATTAGCCCCAAGCCAAAGCCGAATCCATACAATCTAAGGCGTCTCCAAAAATTTTTCATGTGCTTTACGTGTAAGTTCAAAAAAAAAGTCCGACTAGCGGACCTTTTTATACTTGAATTCTAAATTAAATCAATGCATCCAACTTAGCAGTCAACTGTCCTTTAGGAACAGCACCAACTGATTTGTCAGCAATTTCTCCACCCTTCACGAAAATGATCGTTGGGATATTGCGAATTCCAAACTGAGCAGAAACTCCCGGGTTTAAGTCAACGTTTACTTTACCAATAACCGCTTTACCATCGTATTCATTTGCCATTTCTTCAACGATTGGACCTATCAGTCTACATGGACCACACCATTCTGCCCAAAAGTCTACCATTACCGGTTTGTCTGATTTCAATACAAGCTCTTCAAAGTTTGCATCTGTGATTTCTAATGCCATAATTGTTTCAATTTTGTGTGACTTCTTTCGTCGGTCTAAAGTTACTATTTGTTTTTGTTTGTCAAAAGCTTTGCCAATACAATTTACACTGTCAGATTGTCATGCTGAACAAGCATTTTCTTCATGGTTTTTTGATTATCTGTCTCCAGACAATAGAAATAGGCACCTTCACTCAATTCCTTCACATCAAAGCGGACAATGTGCCCTCCTGAGGGAAATTCTTTATCCTGGACAACTTTTACTGTTTCCATTTTTTCATTCAAAATTGAAAACACAACTTTTTTAGTTTGTTCGATCGTAAAATAGAATTCCACTTCGTTATTCTGAACTTTATTCTCAAGGTCGAAAAGCAAGGCATAATCTTCTTTTTTCAAAGTCCCCTTCGAAAAACGCTTAATAACAGCCTTATACGAAACATACAGCATCATCATTGCTGTAAGCACAATCAATGTCCCGAGTACTTTGCTCTCCCAGGAACGGATTCCTTTGACAAAGTTTACGCGAAACAGAATCAACGAGGTAATTACAAGGCTCAAAACCACCAGGGTCAGTAACGATTTTTTTTTCATAGTTTACAAAGAAATTATTCCCGGTATCACCTGAGCTTTTTCATAAACAGCAATGATGGAATCTACATTCAACATCATTTCTTTTACACTTACACTGACAAATTTACCATTGCTCGACTCATGGAACTGGATCTGGGCTGTTTCATCGAAAAGAGCAGTAGTTTGAGCTAAAGAATGGGGAGTATTCGGTATAATAAACTTAAAGAAGTAGACATTTGGCCACTCTTCAAGATTTAATTGCTCTCTTAATTTATCAAAATTTCCTTCGCTCATTGTTTAAAGATTTAAGACTTTGAGACAAAAGACAAAAGACTTGATTGCAAGTTCATTTGTTTCGTCCTTTCGTCTTTAATTATTCATTTCTATAAGTTCTTCACAGGTATTTCGGCAGCAAAGATAAGCGCTTTAAAGCAAGAAGCAGGTCTTTTTCAAGCTCACTTTTATTCTTTTCCAAATCCTTAAAAGAAGCCCACCCTTTTTCAGCCGCTTTTTTTAAGCCATTTTGAATCAACATCGGATCCGGTTCCGTTCCGAATACGGGTTCTTCTTCTATCCAATTCATCACTGGAAATTGTACCGCAAATTCCAATTCCATTTTTAGCCCTTCTTCCAAAACAGCTGTCAAACCATTTGGGGATTGAGTTTGTGTAAACATCATTTTCCATTGACTTCTTGCGCTCATATAACTTTCCCACAGCGTTAGAGCCGACCCTGTTTTTGGAGAATCGTATATAAACTGAAGAACTTGTGGTTCGCGAAATAATTGCCGGTCTTCAGCAATTTTAGCCAATACATTTAAACGAGCAAGTTTGGATTTCAGGGTCAATCGCAATAAGGGTTTTGCCAGAATGGATTTCCGGATCTCGAAAAGTTCCGATTCAAGCGCATCTGATACCTCATCGAGGTTTTCGATACCCAGAACAGCTAAAATCTCCTCGGGATTCACTATTCCGGCTCCTTGTTGTTTCTGCGCATGCGGATATTGAGAAACTCAACCAGCAAAGCATATACCATTGCAAAATAGATATACCCTTTCGGAATGTGCTGACCAAATGATTCCGCAATCAACAATACTCCGATAGTTACAAGGAAACCTAATGCGATCATCTTAATCGTAGGTCTTGCATTGATAAAGTCTGCAATTGGTCTGGCGAAGATCAGCATGACGATCATGGAAAGAATGACTGCTAAAACAATAATGATAAAAGGATTTCCGTGTGTTTCATGACGGATGTCATTGGTCATACCTATTGCCGAAATAACGGAGTCGAAGCTAAAAATGAAGTCGATTGCAACGATCTGCATCACTACAGCACCCAAACGCACTTTTTTCTTTTTCTTCGTTTCATGATGGGTACCTTTTACACTGGAATGCATTTCACCCACGGATTTGTAAATCAGGAAAAGTCCACCGATAAGTAACACCAATGAATGGGCAGTGAATTTGATATCGTAAACTGTAAACAAAGGCGTTTTATCCAAAGTCATGATGTATGAAACCACACTCAGCAATAACAAACGAATAATCAGTGCAAGGCTCAAACCTAAGACACGTGCCTTGCGTTGGTCCTGCTTTACCAGGGAATCTGTAATGATGGAGATAAAAATGATGTTATCGATCCCCAGAACAATTTCCAGAAGGGTTAAAACAACAAGGTAAAAAATGCCAACGCCGGTAGTTAATATATCAAAATCCACTTTTCTATTTTTTCGACAAATTTAATCTCAATTGAACTACAAAAAATGGATTTGTGATTTTTTTCATTTTTAACAGAAATTTTAGATTTTAAATTTTGTTTTAAATAACTGATTTACTTACATTAGCATTATTGAACCTTGCCCTATTATGAGGCATTCAAACCAATCAGGGAGCCCAGTTGTCTTTTTCGTAGTAGTTTTTAGCATTCTGGGCTCTCTTTGTTTTCTCTAAAGTTCAAAGAGTTCCAAAAAAGTTAAAACAGTTCAAAAGATATTCTCTAAAGTCAATTTGAACTTTTGAACTTTTGAACTTTTGAACTTTTGAACTTTTGAACTTTTATATTCTTTTCCTAAAAGCTTTGAAATAATTTTCCAGAATGGTGCTGTTCGGCTCAGACATCGTGTTGATTTCCAAAAGTTTTGGTAAACCGTTCTTACTTTCACCAAAGAAGGCTGCCAGATGCTCGTCCAGTTCTTTTTGGGAGGATGCGTTGAAATATTCCAGGCTGTATGTTTTTGCAATATCCTGCGCTGATAATTCCTGTTCGGCTACAAAGATCTTTTTCCATTGATTGGTAGATTTAGGTCCCGGAATAATATTGAAAATATCTCCTCCGCCGTTATTCACCAGGATAATTCTCAAATTCGACGGAAGGTATTTGCTCCACCAGGCATTTGAATCGTAAAAGAAAGAAAGATCGCCTGTAACCAATACATGCGGTTCATTGGGAGAAACAATTGCCGAACCGACCGCTGTTGAACTGCTTCCGTCAATACCGCTTGTTCCGCGGTTACACCAATAAGTAATCGTTTTGATAGGATCAAATAACAGTGCATAACGAATCAATGAACTGTTTGAGATATGCAGGTTGCAATAGTCAGGAATGACATCCATTACAAATTCCATTGCTTTCAAATCACTCCATGGCTGTGCAGCACAAATGGTTTTCTGATCATCCGAACCAAACTGATCTACCTTTTTCCATGCGAAACCGAAACGTGATTTATGTGGGTTTTTCTGCACCAGTTCCAGGATATATTCCAATCCACTTAAAGCTGAGATGGAAGCTGTAAAACGCAGGTTCTGATACGTATCCATGAACGGAAAGTCTTCCCCGAAACGAATAACAGGTGCTTTGGATTGACGCAGGAATACTTTGATTTTCTTGGAAATGATTGCTCCACCAATAGTTACAATGCAATCCGGATGAAAAGCTTTCACTTCAGATTCAGGAATGATATTCAAGGTCCGATCAATATTGGAGACAAAATATGGACTGAATACGTTGGAAGTATGTTCTACCAATACAGCAGTAGAACCATCCAAAGCGAGTTTTTCAAGTATTTCCTGCAAGTCCGGATCTTTTTGCTGCTGACCGACAATGATGAGTCTTTTTTCCGAACCGGCCCAAAGTGTTTCGAGTTTATTCTTACTGTTTTTCGTTAAAACAGTCTCTGCTTCTGCGAGCTCCACCCAATTTTTCAGGATGTGAATATCGTCGGTGGTTTCATAAAGCGGTTCTGAAAATGGAACATTCAAATGCACCGGACCTTTTCTCGATCCGTTTGCAGCCTGCAGCACCTCTGAAAGTTTGCGTTCAAAATGCCAGCGCTGATTCTCCGAATGGATTTCGTTCATCTGTGCACTTTTCAAGACCATTTGATCAAATACACGTTCCTGGCGAATGGTCTGCCCGTCTCCCTGGTCCACCCATTCAACAGGTCTGTCTGCTGAAATAACGATCAACGGTGTTCCCTGATAAAAAGCTTCTGCAATGGCGGGATAATAATTCAACGGTGCAGATCCGGAAGTACAGGTAATGACAACCGGCTCATTTAGTTTCTGAGCCATTCCGTGCGCATAAAATGCAGCCACCCTTTCGTCAGGAACAACAAAAACCCGGAAGTGGGGATCTTCATCAAAAGCAATGCTAAGTGGAGCATTCCGGGATCCCGGAGAAATAACAACATGGGTTACACCTACTTTCTTACAACCGTCAACAATGAGCTGCACTTCCAATTTTGCACTTGAAATCATGGTGTAAATTTAACTGCTTTGGAGGTTCAAAGGGATGAAAAGGTTCAAAAAGTTCAAATCTTCTTTCACTGATTACCTCCGGTATCAGGATTTGAAAACGCTCCCGGAGCCTCGAAGGTTAAAGAGCGTTTAAACAGTTCAATTGAACATTTGAATCTGCTCCGCCGCGGCGGACAGAAACATTTGAACATTTAATCTATTTTCTTCATGGCCCGCATCAGAGTTTCAGCCTTGTGTTCGGTTTCTTCCCACTCCATGTCCGGAATTGAATCAATGGTGAACCCACCTCCGACATATAAAAATGCTTTATCACTGAACAACTGTGCACAACGCAGGTTCACGAACAGGTTTGTATTTCCTTCTTCAAACAAACCAATAAATCCGGTATATAATTCCCGGTCATGCATTTCCCTGCTTGCAATAGCTTCAATAGCATTTCTCCGGGGAGTTCCGCAGACAGCGGGTGTGGGATGAAGATCTAAAGCAATGGACCAGGCGTTGGGCTTGGTTAAAAGTGCCTGGAAATCCGTTTTTAAATGCTGAACCGGCCCGGCCTGAACAACATACGGTCCGTCAGATTCGATCTCTACACATTCATTGCGTTCCAATGTTTCTTTGATCGCATCAACTACAAAAGCATGTTCTTCCAGTTCTTTCGTAGTCCACTCATGCTCTTCATTCTCCCCATGAGTTCCAGCCAGGGCAACTGTTTTACAAATCATTCCCTGCTGGTTCATCAGCAGTTCCGGTGTTGCTCCGATCCATGTTCCGAATTCCGAAGAGGAAATCAGGTAACAAAAGGCATTGGGATAGGTTTTTTCCAATACATTGAACAAATCAAAAGCCCGTTCACCCCGGAAAGGAGTTTGCTTAACACGTGAAAAAACACCCTTTTCGACTCCCAATAACGGAAAGGAATTTAAAAAAGCCTGTGCCTCTATTTGATAATCCCTTCTTGAAATAACCATGGGAACTTGCCGGCTGTAATGAAAATCGAACTCCGGATCAAACTCTGCAGCTTCTTTGAAATGGAACGTTCTTTCGTGCAGAAAATCGGAAACCACGAATCCCACAGGCTTCTCCCCTTCTTTCAAAGCCGAAAAACCGCCCCTTTTGATAACAGGAGTTGTTTCTTTAGGTAACCGGTAAATCAGTAAATCTTTCACGCCTTTGGAACTATCATTACTGTTAAACGACCTGTGCAGATCAAGCGATCATTGGATTCATCGAAAATATCTACCTGCCAGATGTGTGTACGTGATCCGGCATGGACAATTTTTCCGATCGCTTTGACCGATCCGCTTTTTACAGCTCCAATATGATTGGCATTGATTTCAATTCCCACCGGTGCTTCTTTTGAAAGATCAATCAGTAAAGCCGATCCCATAGATCCGATGGATTCGATCAAAGCTGCACTGGCACCGCCATGCAATAATCCCATTGGCTGATGGGTTCTTTTATCGACCGGCATCGTTGCAACCAGGTAGTCCTCACCCAATTCAACACATCTCATATCCAGGTGCTCCATCATGGTGTTTTTCCCCATGTGATTGATTTGTTCCAAAGGCACTTGCTTCAACTTTTTCATCGCTTTGATTCTCTTTTAATCAGCCGTACAAGTTAGTCGCGACCAACCCTGCTCAGACTTTTCATCATAAAATTACTATATAATCACCGGATACAGCAATTGAATGTACTCTTTAGCATTAAAAAAACACCTCAAACTAAAGCAAACATACACTTTACATTTTTTGAAAATGGACGAATCAATTAATTCCTACTTTCATTTCATCAAACTACAGTTATGAACAAACCGATCATGTCATTGCCTTGTAATCAATCGCATACACAGATGGAAAAACGTGATGCCGGATACTATTGTTCAAGCTGTGAAAAGACTTTGACGGATTTTCGTCAGAAAACACACACTGAAATCACACAAATCATTGCTTCAAACCCCGGAAAAGTTTGCGGCATTTTTTATAATCATCAGGTTAGTTCTAAAATTTCACATGTTGCATTGTCCAATGCTTCCTATCGGGTTGGGTTATCTTTACTGGGTATACTTGGTTTTTTGGGTCCGATAATTTCTTCCTGCGAGTCGGCACCGGATGATGCAGCAGTTGTGAAACAAAAAGCTTTCAATAAGCTGAAATTCCCGATGAAGATCAGCGGGCAGCTAAAAGATGAAAAAACAGGAAAGCCCTTAGCAAACTCTCCGGTGGAAATCCGGCAGGATGGAAAAACGATCCTGAAAGGAAATACTGACAAGCATGGAAACTTTGAGTTGACAGTTCACAAAAACCATTTGAAGAACGAAACATTTGATTTGATCTACCAGTCAAAGAAGCACATTGCTGATACCCTGCACAAACAGGAACTGGAATCATTTATCAAGGGAAAGAAGCTGATACTAACCTTAAAAGCAGAAGCTGCCAAATGTCATTTCACGCTGGGAGAAGCTCCCATTGAAATTAACGGAGACGTGATTGAAGGCGAGATGATTGATTATCCTGAACCGGAAATCTTAGGAAAGCCTGCTCCACCTGTTGATTTAAACGAAAAAACTGAACCACAATAAGAGAGCGCAATAGTGCTTGAAGAAGAAGGTAACTTCTGCAGAAGCTAAACCTGAGGAAACACCAATTACTACCTACACCTAAATCAAATAAGGGGATTTGCTAAAGCAGTCTCCTTATTTTTTTGCAAAAACTGGTGTCAATCACTCTATTCCGTATTCTTTAGCCGCCATTTGAAGAAACCCGAAGCTGAAACTCGACAAATTCGCATCCGTAATCAATAGGAACACGACTTTATTCTCCCTCAGTTTTTTGTCCAGGTCCTGATCTCTGACCCATTCTACTTTTGTATAGGAAGCCGGGTAAATCTGTTCGTTGTAATACCAAAACTCTCCGTTATTAAAAAGGGAGGCAGAAACAGTTGAATTGAACAAGCCCCAGTAAAAACTATCGCCTATTACCAATACTTTCGGATCACTCTTTCGGGGTTTTCTATCGGGATGAAAATCCGGATAAGCTAATGTGAAATCCCGGATTCCCCACAATAAATTCATTCCCTTGCTAATATCATCATCATCACGCATAGGCCTGTCCGATTCGGTTATTTTCTCAAGGACAAAACGAGGTGTTTGTGTTTTACAAGTGGAAGAAACAAACTTCCTGAGCGAATCAATTGCCAGAAACTGTCCATAGGCACTCCAATGAATACCCGTTTTGGGGAAAAGCGGGTACTTCGCATTTGGTTTCATAGCTTCAAACCAGCTGTGCATGTCAATATATGAAACGTTTTGTTTGATGAATTGTTCCTTAAAGGAATCGTAGTTTCCTTTCCCTTTTCTTTCTTTTTTGTAATTTTCGGGGATATATTCCGGGTAGTAACTTGCTTTTCCTGGCGCGAACACGACTGTCAGTTTGATTCCTTTACCTTCGAGCGTATCCTGAATTGCTTTCCAAATCCGGGTAATGTCCTGGATCCTGCTTTCTCCCAGGAAGTCCAATCCATAATAGGCTTTAATGTAACCTTCTTCGAACAGGCAATCTTCTTTCCCCCTTAAAACTCCTTCTGCATGCGCGATATTGAACAAACTGTAATTCCACTGGTTGTATAAACGCACCCATCCCGGATAGAATCCCGTATGTTCCCGAATGTATTTATCCTGCGCTTCCTGGTACTCCCCTGAAAACCAACTTTCCTTAGTTAATTCTGGCTTTGATGACAGCTCATAAGCTCCCTTAAGTGGTATTTCCTCGTAAAACCGAAACCTCTGCTGAATCATTGGTAAAAACAACAAAACAATTATCCCTGCAAAAACTGCCTGCTTCAAACGCTTATATGTTGGTTGCTTACTCATCTTAAAAGCGGAAATAAATGAAAGGATTGAATCCGGATGAAGTAACAGCGCTTGCACTTAACAGAAACAATGCAAGGGTAATCATCAGGAATAGTCCATTAGCTGTCAACGAATACGTATTCCTGTTGTAAACAAAATCCTGCATTTTTTTTCCAATGGACAAAGCCGGAAGAAACGAAAAGAATGCTGCAATAGTAAATAGCGGCCAGAAGTTCTGAAGAGCCTTAAAATGACCATCAAAACTGAAATCGAACAGACGTTCAAAATAAAGCCAAACCCGCTCCATATCATCTTCAATATGGAAAATGACCCATCCCATCATGACAATGAAGAAGGTAAATGCGATGGAAATAACACTCCCCAACCGGTTTAATAATTTCACCAGGAAGATTCTGTCCAGGATCAGGAAGGTTCCGTGAAAAGCTCCCCAAACTACAAAATTCCAGGATGCTCCATGCCAAAATCCGGAGAGGATAAAAACCAAAGCCAGGTTAAAGTATAAACGTGATTTGGAAGAAACCCGGTTGCCTCCGAGCGGAATATACAAGTAATCCCGCATGAAGTTCCCTAAAGTCATGTGCCAGCGACGCCAAAATTCGGTAATGCTTCGCGAACTATACGGACTGTTGAAGTTTTCGGGGAAATGAAATCCCATAATCTTTCCGAGACCAATCGCCATATCGGAGTAACCGGAGAAGTCGAAATAGATCTGCATGGTATATGCTAAAATACCTATCCAGGCTGTGGATGCACTCAATTGGTGGAAATCACTTTCAAAAATGATCTTTGCCTGCTCCGCCATCACATTTGCGACCAGGACTTTCTTGGCCAAACCAATTGAAAAACGGTAGAAACCGATCAGTTTCTCATCGATGTTCTCTTTGCGCTCAATCACCTCATCGGCAATTTCCTGAAAACGAACAATGGGTCCTGCAATCAGCTTGGGAAAAGCCAATAAGTACAGCAGGTAATCTTTCATATTGCTCAAAGGAGCGTGTTTCCCGCGGTAAACATCAACGGTGTAAGTAATCGATTCAAAAGTGAAGAACGAAATCCCGATAGGCATAATGACTTTCGTCCAGGTAATTTCTTTCAGTCCAAAACTTTCCAGCAGTGCGTTGGCATTCCCGATAAAAAAATTGGAATATTTAAAATAGGCCAGAAGACCTAGATTCACTGTCAGCGAGAGTATTAAAAGAATTTTTCGCTTCCGGGCTTCCGATGAACGATGAATTTCCCGAACGAACATAAAGTCCATAAAGGAAGTTCCGAGCAGGATAAAAACGAATACGGGAGCTCCCCAGGTGTAGAATAAGATGCTGAAAAAGAAGATGACC
Organism: uncultured Fluviicola sp.; assembly: GCA_966248825.1. GTDB lineage: Bacteria > Bacteroidota > Bacteroidia > Flavobacteriales_D > Crocinitomicaceae > Fluviicola. The sequence goes on along the minus strand of CBINBC010000012.1, from coordinate 40,101 downwards.
CAGTTTTTCAGCAATTTCGGAACTACGTGATAAACAAGCAGGAATAAAGGCAGGAAGTAAAAAAGAAAGAGTGTACTGCTAAAAACCACTTGTTTAAATTTCGGATTTCGAATATAATAAAAAAAGCAGGGACGCAATGCCTCGCGCCCCTACCAGATTTTTTTATTATTTATTCTTTTTCTCCAGCGCCAGATCGATAACTTCTTTCATCTTTTTGACGTAATGGAATTTCAATCCTTTCACATAATCCGCAGTGATTTCTTCCACGTCTTTGCGGTTGCGCTCAGATAAAATGATCTCTTTGATATTTGCGCGTTTGGCAGCCAGAATCTTTTCCTTGATCCCGCCAACCGGAAGCACTTCTCCGCGAAGAGTAATCTCACCTGTCATTGCCAGGTTTTTCTTTACTTTTCTACCGGAGAAAGAACTAGCCAGAGATGTCAGCATGGTGATACCGGCACTCGGACCGTCTTTTGGAGTTGCTCCTTCCGGAACGTGGATATGGACGTTTTTCTCGTCGAATAACTCCTGTTCCAGATCTAACCAATCGCTGTGAGCTTTTAAGAATTCCAAAGCAATAACTGCGGATTCCTTCATAACGTCACCCAGGTTCCCCGTAAGCGTCAACTTCCCCTTTCCTTTCGTCAAAGAAGATTCAATGAAAAGAATATCACCTCCCACACTTGTCCAGGCCAGACCGGTTACAACTCCCGGAACATCATTGTTATCGTATTTCGTTCTTTCACGACCTGCTCCGAGAATATCCGGCAGTTCATTGATATCGATCTTTTCTTTAAATTCTTCTTCGAGTGCTACCTGTTTCGCTCTGTGGCGCGCCAATTTTGCGAGTTTTTTATCCAAACCTCTCACTCCGGATTCATTGGTATAGTTTTCAATGATACGTTCAAAGGTTTTGCGGTCAACAGTCAGGTCTTTCTTAGAAATTCCATGGGCTTCCAATTGTTTCGGAAGTAAGTGCTTTTTAGCTATCTCAATTTTTTCTTCAATCGTATAGCCGTTCACTTCGATAATCTCCATTCTGTCCAATAATGGTCCCTGAATCGTAGACAAACTATTTGCCGTAGCAATGAACATGACTTTTGAAAGATCAAATTCTGTTTCTACATAGTTGTCATAGAACGCAGAGTTTTGTTCCGGGTCGAGTACTTCCAGCAAAGCTGAAGACGGATCTCCGTGGTTACCTCTTCCCAATTTATCGACCTCATCCAATACAAATACCGGATTGGCGGAACCCGCTTTCTTTAAGTGCTGCATCACCCGTCCGGGCATTGCTCCGATATACGTTTTTCTGTGACCGCGGATTTCAGCTTCATCGTGAACACCTCCCAGGGACATGCGCACGTATTTACGTCCCAAAGCTTCTGCAACGGATTTCCCCAAAGATGTTTTTCCAACTCCCGGAGGGCCGTAGAAACATAAGATCGGGGATTTCATGTCGCCTTTTAGCTTCAAGACAGCCAGGTATTCCAGGATACGCTCTTTCACTTTTTCCAATCCGAAATGATCACGCTCCAGGATTTTTGCAGCATGTTTCAAATCCAGGTTATCCGTAGAATATTCGTTCCATGGAAGGTCCAGTAATGTATCCAGGTAATTCAGCTGAACCGTGTATTCAGCTCCCTGCGGGTTCATGCGTTGCAATTTCGAAAGTTCTTTGTAGAACAGTTTCGAAACTTCCTTCGACCAAAGTTTTTTGGATGCACGATCTTCTAGGTCTTTCACGTCCTGTTCCTGCGGGTTATCTCCCAATTCATCCTGGATGGTACGAATTTGCTGATGCAGGAAATATTCTCGCTGCTGACGGTCCATATCCAAGCGTACTTTCGACTGAATCTCGTTGCGCATTTCCAACAATTGTGATTCAAGTGTCAGATGTTCCACTACCATGCGTGCACGCTTGCGGAAATCCAATTCCTCCAGTAATTCCTGCTTTTTCTTCACATCGGCATTCATATTCGATGAAATGAAATTCACCATGAAGGTCGGAGATTCGATATTTCCGATTGCAAATGCTGCCTCGGAAGGAATATTCGGACTGTCTTTAATGATTTGAAGTGCCAGTTCTTTGACGTTCCGGAACAGCAGTTCCATCTCCTGGTCGTCTTTTTCCGGAAGGATCTCTTTCAGGAAACTCACCTTCGCACGCATGTACGGCTCCGTTTGATAAGGCTCCGTAATTTCGAAACGTCGTTTTCCCTGGATAATCACAGTCGATGATCCATCGGGCATTTTCAGCAGGCGAACAATCTGTGCAACTGTTCCTATATGGTGAAGGTCATTGAATTCAGGACTTTCTTCTTCCTGGTCAATTTGAGCAACCACACCGATAATACGCTTTCCGTTATTGGCATCCTGAAGCAATTTCAGGGATTTATCGCGACCGATCGTAATAGGGATCATGACTCCCGGGAAAAGCACATTGTTACGTAAAGGCAAAATCGGCAGATCTTCCGGGAAAACTTCTTTATTCATATTGTCTTCGTCGTCCTGCGACATCAAAGGCAAAAATTCTGCATCTTCTTCCGATGAAACTATAATTGTATGGTCGAATGTATCTTTCATGTATGTGTATATTAACGTCAAAATGTCATTATTCTTATGAATGATGAAGCTCCATTCATTAAAAACAGTTGACGTTAGGGATTGTCAAGCGCTGTGCCAATTCAATTTCCCTGACGAATTGACATATTGTCAATGGTTAGATTAAGATACGACATTTAGAAAGAAAAAATGAAACAGGTCAAAAACTTGTGACTATTTTCGATGTTTTGTAAAAGCTTCCGGGATCCTTCATTACATGTGAAAATTATCTTTTATCATACGATATACATTTTTAACACACCTATAAAACAGTGAAAAATGCTTCCACATTTCAATCATGAAAAACAAACAGTTAGTCTAAAGATTTTCAATAATGGAAGCAAGACGGTTTTTTATGTCTATCTTGCCCGACTAACATAATTGAATGAGCGAAATCGGTTCAGTGAAATGGAAGAAGAAAGACCTTGAACACTTCTTTCCAACACTCAAAAAACGCATAGACGGATACTTTAGCGGAAACAAGATCAAAAAACAAGGAAACACGAAGTTGTACATCAAAGCGTTCATTCTCTTAGCAATGTATGCAGCTCCTTTTTGTATTCTTCTGACGGTTACACTTCCGGATTTTGCACAATTACTACTTTGGAGCCTCATGGGATTTGCACTGGCGGGAATTGGAATGAGTGTGATGCACGATGCCAATCACGGAGCTTTCTCCAAAAACAAGACTTTGAACTATTTCATGGGACATACCCTCAATCTGCTTGGTGGATCGGTATGCAATTGGAAAATGCAGCACAACGTCCTGCACCACACATATACCAATGTTGTAAATATGGACGAAGATATTGATGACAAATTACTGATGCGGTTCTGCCCCCATTCCGAACGTAAAGCATACCATCGCTTCCAGTTCATTTATGTCGTTTTCTTTTATTCGATATTGACTTTGTACTGGGTAACATTGAAAGATTTTGTTCAATTCATTCAATACCGCAAGCACCAGACATTTTGTGAGGAGAAGAAAAGCAACTGGCGAAAGATCTTACAAATCGTTTCCATGAAGGGAATTTATTTTTTCACGGCCTTGTACCTTCCGATCGCTATTGTCGGATTACCCACCGGTACCACGATCCTTGGTTTTTTGGTGATGCATGCCATTGCAGGTTTTATCCTTGCATTGATCTTTCAACTAGCCCATACCGTTGAAGGAACGAGTCATCCGTTGCCGAATGAACAGGGAATCATTGAGAACGACTGGGCAATTCATCAATTACAGACAACTTCCAATTTTTCGCGAAAGAGCAAACTTGTTTCCTGGTATGTAGGCGGATTGAATTTCCAGGTGGAACATCATTTATTCCCCTATATTTCTCATATTCATTATCCTCAAATCGCTGAGATCGTGAAACAAACCGCTACCGAATTTGGGGTTCCTTATTTGGAAAACCGGACTTTAGCCGGAGCTGTCAACTCACACTTTTCCTTTTTGTATCAGCTGGGAAAACCGAGCACACTAACCCCGAGAAACTAATATCCGATGTCCCTGCGTTGATTTGAAGCAGCGAATCAGCGAAGGCTATGGTTGATCAGGAAGACTGTCATAACCAGCATGTTTTATACTAGATGCCGGTAATTTTTATTTCCGTCCGGCGGTTTCGTTGATGCAAGATTTCGTACTTCTTTTTATCTGTTTTTTTGTATTTATTGATTTCTGCTTCGGAAACAATCGGCTGACTTTCACCATAGCCTTTGGCTGTCATTCTTGAAGATTGAATCCCCTTGTAAACCAGGTAATCCCGAACATATTCCGAACGGAACCGGGAAATTTTCTCATTCATGGTATCTGATCCACGGTGATCCGTATGCACTCCGATCTCAACAGAAACATGGTCATACTTTTTTAAAAACTGCACCAAACTGTCCAGCTGGAAAAGCATCAGGCTATCTGTTATTAATAGTTGGTTATGACCTCCCATCGCATAACGCACGTTTGTAAGTTCATGTTTTTGACCTATAGCAAAGACGGTATCGTAAAACTGAAAAGTTTCCTGCGATTTAGCAGTGAAACAAAATCCGAAATAAAACAAGACAAGTATTCCTATTCTCATAGCTATTCATGTTCCGGATCAAAAAAGGTAAACAGATGCCTTCCGTTCTTTTCAAAATTACCATGCAAAATGAAACACTAAAAAACCCATCCGACTATTGGCGAATGGGTTTTATGGATCAAGAATCTTTCACTTAATACTTCACAACTCTTTTTTGCGAATACTTGGAGCCGTCTGTAATCTGAACAATAAACAGGCTTCCATCCAATCCGCTCAAGTCAAGAACCTGCATGTTTTTGTAGTCGGATACCGTTTGCAGGATTTTCCCGTTCAGATCGAAAACCTGAACTGTTGCTCCCGCACCGGAAATTCCATTAATTCGGATAGATCCGGTTGTAGGATTCGGATAAAGTGTGTACAAATCTCCATCGATGTTATTTTCCGCTACACCCAAATCTTCCGGGATCGGATCAAAATTAATTCCACAAGGTCCATCATTACTCAGAAATGCATTTCTAACCGCTTCTGCTTTGACAAACAGGTCTGTTACCGGTTCGAACAGGGTTGATCCCGGTGCATCCTGACGCTTAATCAGGTATGCATAATCCAATTCAACCATGTCGCCGTTACTCAAAGCTGTTTTTCCAAAAGAATAGATCCCGCGACGGTCACCACCCGGATTTGAAGTTGATCCGTTTCCGCATGGTTCATATTCTGACCAGACAAACCCGGGATCAACACCTCCTGTTCCGAAATGCAACGGATCCGAATCTCCGGTATACATGAAATTCGATTCAATTGTTCCTACACAAGGTGCACCCGGAAATCCAGTTCCTCCATAGTAAATCTGATCACCAAACTGCCAAAGTCCGTTTAAGTAATTGACCAATTGAGTCGAATTGGTAGGATCTGATTGTCCGGCAGGAGCGCTTGAACCGGTAAATATTGCCGAAGCAAATAAACCGGAGTATTCGTTATCGATCACTCCATCGTTAAACCCATAACCATTTACAGATTCTCCGGGCATGATACCAATTTCATTGTCCAGACCATCATTTTCCTGTTTGAATCCTTTCAACACCATAACCCCCTGCGCAGGAAGTGTATCGTTAAAACCAAGTCTGCCGGAATTTGCTTCGTCATTTAAATCTGCATTGTAATTGTAAATCATTCCCAACTCTACATTCGTACCTACGTAATCATCGTTGTAATTCCCCATGTCTCCATCGAAGTTTCCTCCGAAGTAAAGCGAATCCATTTCAACCCCACGCGAAATCAATTTAACCTTACGCATCAATACATTGTCAAAAGTTTCGCTGGTATCGCACAACTGTGTGTAAACGTAGCTGTGAATTTCAAATGCTTTTCCGGCATCTCCGTTATCCCTGTAGTGAGTAATGCTGAATACACAATCATTCCCGTAAATCTTCGGATAATCCCCCTGTAAAGGCTCATAAATACCGTTGGAATTAACGTCTACGAATTCAGCAAGATCTGCAGCCTGACCGACAGCTGTGTTTCCGTGAGCAGGCCAATTCCTGATCCCGAAAACAGGAGCGTATGCAGATGATCCTATCTGAACGGAATCGATATGGTCTTCAATCATTTGAAGGCTTACATGGTACGGACGATTGTATTTTGCTTCTAATACTTCATTATATGAGGTATTTGTAGTATATGGACCGGGAAGTTCATCAAACTGATCCAAATAAGTGGAACGATCATTCGCAAGTATCTCCGAATTTGCAAATCCTACAAATCTTTCAGATAGATTATACACAGCAGAGCGTTTATCATAAGTTAACCCAGCAAGATTATCAAGCGTTGTTGCGATCACTTTTGTTCCCAATCCGATATTGGCCATTGTTTTCGATCCTGATTTCATTCTCAGGTTGTATTCCGAAAAGTCCAGGATTGGTTTTTGCGTGTATTTCTCACAAAAAATGCTTGTTCCGACACTAGCTGTTCCGGAAAGATCTTCCGAAATTCCTTTAGTAAGCCCGTTACCAACAATATAATTCGCTCCATTAGCTGAAAAAAGCTGGTAAATTGCAGGAACAATCCCTGTTAACGAATCTGTTACCACAAAGGAAGCATTTGCCTTGTAGAAGGTAGAAGGCGCACCTGTTCCCATGGACTTGCTGAAAATATGATAGCTGTTATCGAAAAAAGCAACCTGATTGATCGGCTTGATCGAATTTACAGAAAAAGTTCCCGAAGTTCCCAGTACGCCGGCAGCGTTGTAATGCTCCACGGTCATCCCGTTGGTTACTCCAATGGTTGTCGAATTAATCAGAAAGGAACTTACGGATCTGTTTGCAGCTACACCGGTAGTTACGGATGTATAATTATTTGCGGCATTTCTGGTGAAAATCGTCGCATTCGTTACACCTCCGTAGCAAATCACTTTTTCCACTCCGTTCATTAGCAATAAGTTCCCGTTTTTCCAACCGTTGACCGTATTGCCATAGGTAACCGACATGGTAATTGAAGGATCGACCATCTCTTCAGAAGGAGCTCCAAACGAAGTGGTATTGACAGCCAGACGAACCAAGCCGCCCGTACTTTTCACCTGATAGGAAACCAACTCGTCTCCGATCAGTTTTGCTTCAATGTAACCGATCCTGTAGGTATTGGATGTTACCTGGGAACTGATCAGTGCTCCCGTACTTTTGTTGACTTTCAACCAAATAATGTTCAATGCACTATTACTTCCGGCTTCCAGCACATAAAACCGCTCCGTTTGGTTTTCAAACACTCCCAGCAGGTACTCATTTTGATTTCCGGAAGGAAGCGTCAGTGTGTAGTTTTGATGAACTACATCCAGTACTTCTCCCAGGCCATCTAATTTCTGGGTTGTTAATTCGATTTGGCTGGCGGAACCAGCTCCCAAACTTACCAGGTGCTGCTGATTTTGATCATCCAAATAGGTGTAACCTGAAAAGGTTGTCCTGGATGGTGTTGCATGTAAGTAGGTCCTATTAAATTGAGAAAAAGCAGTTCCTCCGATTAATAACGCGAGACAGGTAGAAATTATCTTCATGGTGATTCTTTTTTAGGTGTTAAACATCTATTCACTTTTAAAGTGAACGAGGGTTTAAAGGAAAGGGTTGGATGTTAATTGGAATTTAGGATGAACTCAAAAGGATCGTATAACTGGATTTAGAATTTTAGAAATTCGTTTTGTGTGAGAATCAACATATCGTGTTTTAAAGGATCTTTTTTCTCGTCATATTCGGCTAGTCTACTTAATATAGCCTTAGGTAAATCATTCTTAAATTTTAGCAGGCAAATACCCGAATATTCTTTGGGAAGAGAATCTGTTTCGTATCTGGGATTAACAGAAACATATCTCAATTCCACCTTGGTTTGAATTTTCTCATGAATCGATCTTTTCGGAACAATCAAACTAAATTGAGTTCCAACCTTTATATCATTGTAACTTCTTGCAAACACAAAAAACTCATTAGGGCCTTGTTTCACAGGGATATTCTTTAACATTGACTGATTCGGAATGTCTAATAAACAAAGTGTATCAATACCTTCAAATGCACCTTCCTGCTCAAGCTTTAACCAATATTCTTCCATCATTGTAAATCTAAGTTATTTTTAGAGGAAGATCATTGGATAGAGGTAAATAGAACTATTTCAGGATTTTCATGGATTTTCTTTATATACTCATCAAGATGATATGCAAAATTGGTGGTATTATAATCTTCATCAGAAAAAAACGGACCTAGTAAAACAAAAGGCCTGTATGGATTTATATAGTTTAAAGTAAAAATAAGTGTACCTCGTTGAAACAATTTGAACCAACTTTCTGTATTCATATTCTCAGCAATAAAATACTCTCCTGAAATTTCTGATGTTAATTCAACTAATATACCATTCAAATACAAGTAATTTTTCTTCTTATCCGAAAAGATTGCTATCAACTGCTTATTAAGCACCTCATAAAAGCATCTCCGAATAGAAGCACAAAAGCAGTCGATTTATCCTGGATGAAACCGCAAACGGAAGTTTTCCAGTACTTTATTTACCGTAAAAAAGGCGAAGGATCTTTTCATCTGATTGCAACTGTTTCAAGTGCCGACGTTCCGTCCATGAAATACGAAGACAAAACTGTTTCGATCAGCAACGAATACGAATACCTGATCCAGTATCAGTCACAGGATGGATTCAGAAGTTTAAAGCACGAAGCGGTGAAGGTGAGGTATTGAATCACCCGCCATGCTTAGCCAGGTGATCCAGCAGGTAATGGTCTCCTTCGGTCAATTCCACACCACGTCTGTTCATCATGGCATTCGCGGCATCTTTTGCCTTTTTCAGATCAAAAAGGTCGGTTCCGTTTACGGCTCCCCAGGAGAAAGACGGAATGAATTTTTTAGGGAATTCTCCACCGAAAATATTGCATGAAACTCCGACAACTGTTGCAGTATTGAACATTGTATTGATAGCGCATTTGCTGTGATCTCCCATACAAACTCCCATAAACTGCAAGCCGGTTTCTACCTCAGATCCTTGTTCATACGACCAGGTGCGGATCATCGAATAATTGTTCTTCAAATTGGATGTGTTGCTGTCAGCACCAAAATTACACCACTCACCCACCAGGGAATTCCCCAAGAATCCGTCGTGGCCTTTGTTGGAGTAAGCCTGGAATACACAATTCGAGATTTCTCCTCCAACTTTGCAAAACGGACCGATTGTAGTAGCTCCATAAATTTTAGCGCCCATTTTTACTACCGCATGTTCTCCCAGTGAAAACGGTCCGCGGATCATAGATCCTTCCATTACTTCGGCATCAGCAGCAATGTAAATGGGTCCGGCGGTCGTATTTAAAAACGATCCTTCAACAGATGCCCCTGCTTCCAGGAAAATTAATGACGGATCTCCGATAATGGTATTTGAATTTGAAATGTATTGTGATTCTCTCCCACCCGTAAGCAGGAAATAATCTGCCACTAAAATTTCATCGTTCATTTGGAACAAATCCCAGCGCTGGGTCAACTCCAGCGGATGCTGCTCTGTCCATTTGATCTTCTCTTTCCCGGAACCTCTTCGGGCAATCCAGGTATCTCCGGAAATCAGGATTTGATTGTCTTCCAAAAACACCACTGCAGCAGCAATTGCTTCAGTAGGAATAATGGCTGCATTGACTTCGATATCCGCTTTACCGGATATCCTCGGGAACTTTTTGGAAATATACTTTTCCGTCTCAAACGAAACGGTTGCTTCCGGAATCCATTTCTCCCATCGTTCTTTGTTGGTCAGAATTCCCACTCTCAAGTCACCTACAGGTCTTGTAAGTGTTAGTGGTGCAAAACGAAGATGCAATTCGTTATCGTGCAGAATGATGTTCATGGCAATGCTATTTGTTAAATAAAGATAGCTATTCTAATTACGAATTGCGAATTACGAATACCGAATTATGAAAATAATTCTTCAAGGCGAGGATCGTTGTAATCTTTGATGAAGAACAGCACATTCGGATAGTGAGCGAATTCCTCTTCCGCATGTGTTGTGGTAATAATCACCGCTTTCATGCCTGCATTCAAAGCCGCTTCTGCCCCTTTCGGAACATCTTCAAATACGATACAGGATTCAGGGGCAACTCCCAATAATTCAGCACCTTTCAAAAACACTTCCGGATCCGGTTTGCTTTGATCCACGTTTTCTGCTCCCACAATCGCCTTGAAATACTTGCGGATATCGAGTGAATCCAATACAAAGTCAATATTGAAGTTATTTGCTGCAGAACCAATTGCCATTGAAATTCCTGAGTGTTCTGCAAGCTGAAATAATTCTCCCAGTCCGGGAATCAGAGCCAAATGCGGACGGTAAATTTCCTGGTAAAGGGCTTCCTTCTTTTCAGAGTGAATACGAATCGTTTCTTCACTCAGAGTCCCAATTCCAAAAACGCGGTCGAGCAATTCGTGGTTCTTACCATACATCTGCTGTTTCACCTCATCAAGAGTTAAACCTGCTTTCAGATCATCGTTCAGTATCTTGTTCCATACTTTTAAGTGGAATCCCATGTCGTCGATCATGGTGCCATTGAGGTCAAAGAGAAATGCTTTTGTTTTTTGAATCATATTCAAAGTTATTCGATATCAAAACGCCAGGCGAACTGTTCGGGTTAAAAAACCTTTAATTATTTAAAAATATGCTGCAAAGACAGTCATTTATGTTCTACATTTAAACTGTTTGAACATCTTGAACGTTTTCAGCAGTTCTTCCCGGTTTTGAAATGAGCCACAAACCTAAGAATGTCAATAATCCGTTCAGGATCAATAATTCATTCCCAAAACGATATCCCCCGACAATTTCCTTATTGATGATTACGCCTCCTGTCCATAACGGCATGTTTTGACTAACATAATAACAGACCAAAGGAATAATAATACATACTACCGGAACCAGCCATTCGTTTAGTTTGCGTTTCAATACAATTCCAAAAGTGAACAACCCGAGCAATGGCCCGTAAGTATAGCCTGCTATGGTCAAAATCAATCCGATAAGATCCGTTTTGGGATTTGCATCAACATAGGTTTTAGTCGCCAAAATAATGGCTAAAAATAAAACCGAAAAACCAATATGCACCAAGAGTTTAATGCGTTGTTTTTGAGCTTCTGTTCTGCGTTCAAAATGTAGAAAATCTATGCAAAATCCGGTGGTCAAAGCAGCTAAAGCACTATCCGCGGACGCATAAGAAGAAGCTGTAATTCCCAACAGGAAGAAAATTCCGGCAATTTTTCCAAAATTATTCAATGCCAGCGTAGGAAAAGTATGATCTGTTTTCACCGGTAAATCAATTTGAAAATGATTTGCATAAACATACAATGCACCTCCCAGAAGCAGGAATAAAAAGTTTGTAACGACTAATACCGTTGTAAACGAATACATGTTTTTTTGAGCTTCTCCGATATTCCTACATGTCAGGTTTTTCTGCATGAGATCCTGGTCCAAACCGGTCATGGCGATAGCCAGGAACATTCCTCCGAAGAATTGTTTGTAGAAATATAATGGTGAATTCGGATCATCGAAGAAAAAAATGCGCGACATGGAGTAATTTCCCGATGTTTTGGCTGCGGCTATTTTCGCATACAAGCCACTCCAATTTACTCCGAGTGCATTCGATATGATTACGGTACAAATGATTACCGCACTGATTAAAAAAACAGTTTGGAAAGTATCGGTATAGACGATGGTCTTTATTCCTCCTTTAAAAGTATAAACCCAGATCAATGCTACCGTTGTTAAGGCGGTAACCCAATAGGCTACTCCCAAATCCTTAAACAAAAACAAATGCAGAACCTCTGTTGCCAAATAAAGACGTGTTGCTGATCCCAGGGTACGCGACAAAATAAAGAACCCTGCTCCGGTTTTATAACTGACAGTCCCAAAACGGGTTTGGAGGTATTGGTAAATCGATGTGACATTCAGGCGGTAATACAGCGGCATCAATACCTGTGCAATAACAATATAGCCGATCACATAACCCAAGACGATTTGAAAATAGGCCATTCCTTCACTGGCGACTTTGCCGGGAACGGAAATGAACGTTACCCCGGAGAGAGAAGCCCCGATCATTCCAAAAGCTACCAAATACCAGGGACTTTGCTTATTACCGGTAAAAAAAGAATCGGAATTTGCATTTCGTGAAGTCAGGAATGAAATCAAAATAAGTAATGCAAAATAAGCGATTAACACTACTGCAATAACCCATGGAGCCAACATATTGTTCATAAACTAAAATTAGCATAAAAAACGTAGGGGCGGAAAATTTCCACCCCTACGTTTTTACTGATTCAATATCTGATTATTTATTAGCCAATTCAATAAACTCGTCGTAAGAAACTTCTTTCGAGTTCAATTTCACTGTATCCTTGAAGTATTGCGTCAATTTTGTTTCTGCCATCATGTCGTAAATGCGGTTTGCTTCCTCGCGGTTCTGCAATGCACCTGCAGCTTGTTTTGTTAATTCTGCATCTTCAGGAGCAGGAATTCCGTATTGCGCAAACTGATTTGCAATCAATCCTTTTGTGAATTCGATCACTTCAGTGTTGTCCAATTTGATATCATTCGCCTTAAAGATATGCCCCTGTATCAACTGCCATTTCAAATCTTTCGCGTAGCTGTCATAGTCTGCCTCAATCTGCTCGATAGTGATCGGCTTTTCATTGGACAACTGGATCCATCGCTTCAGGAAATCATTCGGAAGATTAACCGGAGTGTTTTCTACTAAATCACGGTAAACTTCGCGAGTCAATAAACGATCCGAATCATTTGCAAACATGTTCTTCAAATCCGCAGCGATACGCTCACGCAATTCTTTTTCAGAAGAAACAGCTCCTTCACCGAACAATTTATCAAATAAATCCTGGTTCAACTCAGCCAACTCCATACGTTTGATGTCATTGATGGTCATTTGGTAAGAATCCGTATGGTTTGCCAATTCTTCAGGCTTAATTCCAAGCATCGCAGCTTTATCGCTGTCACCACGTGTAATTGCAGAAGCAGAAACAGTTACTTTGTCCCCTACTTTCTTACCAACCAGTGATTTTTTCACTTTCTTGTCTTCAATAAACTCCATAGAAGTTGTTGAAGAATGCATAATTCCACCTTCTTTGATAGAACCATCCTCATTCAACTCAACGAATTGAGCCAAAATCATATCCGTATCGTTCACCTCATCGGCTGAAGTCATTTTTCCGTAACGACGGCGCAAATCATCGATTTGCTGATCGATCAATTTATCATCGATCTTCACCTGAACGTAATCGTATTTGCTTTTGTTGGTCAGTTTCAAATCAATAGCCGGAGAGTACCCGATCTCATATACAAACTCAAAATCGCCGGGATTATCGAAATCTCCTTTTACTTCAGAACCTTCTTTCGGGATCGGGTTTCCAAGAATTTCCAATTTATTTTCTTGAACATATGCGTACAAAGCGTCGGAAACCAATTTGTTCATTTCTTCAGCTAAAACACCTTTTCCATATTGCTTTTGGATCAAGCCCATAGGAACTTTTCCCGGACGGAACCCAGGAATCTTCGCTTGTTTGCGATATTTATCTAAAGAAGCAGCTACTTTGCTTTGGTAGTCTGCCGGTGAAACCTGCACTGTTAACAATGCTGTTTCCGCATTAACTTCTTGACGTGTTACGTTCATTCCGTTTTCTTTTAATTCTTAACTTGTATAAACAAAAAATGGTCTTCATTGACAAACAACGAGACCATCTGAAGTGCGGATGGAGGGACTCGAACCCGCACACCTCTCGGCACTAGATCCTAAGTCTAGCGTGTCTACCAATTTCACCACATCCGCATATATTTTAAGTGTAAAACACTAAAATAATCTATTTCTTTTTTCGAAAACTCCGTTGAATCTTCTAGCGTGTCTACCATCCCGATAGCTATCGGGATCACCACATCCGCATATTTAATTCCGCCATAGCAGACTAAATTCTATTTCAATTTTTCGGAATCTCGAATAATTCCGCCCTTTGCGTCTTTGCTGAAGCTTCAGCGTAAGCATTTGGGTGCACAAAATTAGTCATTATTTCAATTATTGCAAGCAGATGGAAAGATTTTTCTGCAAAAAATTCAGATTACGGTTTTAATTCCAGGCCATCAGCCTGGTTTTCAATAAACAAACAATCCCTAATTATTGAAACCCATTAGTAGCGCGATTAATCGAGTTACTACCTTTTTCCGAATAATTCAATCATCGGCTTTCCAACTGCCGTATTGGGCCGCTGAACATCCAGGATATGTACCAGCGTTGCCGTAATGTCTACAATCTCATAAGGCGTAAATACGTCCTGTGGAAAAATATCTTTCCCATAAAACAATACCGGAACGTGCGTGTCGTAATTAAATGCAGAACCATGGCTGGTACCTTTATGTGATCCGGGAGTATCTGCTGTTTTTGGTAAATAACCCGGCTGTAGTATAAAGATCAACTCACCGCTTCGTTCCCTATCATACCCGGAAGCTACCATTTGCTGCCAATTCTCAGCCGTTTTCGACAGCAATTCTTCTTTGGTATAAATACGCTTTACTTCCGTCCACTTAGCAATTTCGGTTTTGAATAATGCAATTACCTGCGGCTCCAGTTCCGTTCCCAGGACATTGTCGGTTAAATATACATTGTCATTCTCAATGGTATTCAAATAGTCTTTCCCGAATTTCGCAACACAGGCCTTTCTCAAATCAGCTATTTTGTTTTGAAGAAATAAGTATCCCCCCGGCAATTGATGGTCTTTCAAAAATTGTGGAACAGGAACTACTGCGTGATCGGCAGTCAGGAACACAACGTACTGCCCTTTGCCGATTTCTTTATCTAAAGTGTGGAACAAACGTGCCAGCTCCTGGTCCAGCCTGAAGTACATATCTTCCATTTCCAGGGAATAAGGTCCGAAAGCATGTCCTGCAATATCAGGGGTTGAATAACTGATCGTTAGAAAATCGGTCATTGCATGTTTCCCCAATTGCTCTTTGGAAAGTGCACTGATTGCAAAATCGGTCAGAAAGGTATTTGCCGCGGGTGTTATTGTAAACAAATTGTATTGGTCGATTGGTGCTGCCTTGCTGAAGTCGTAAGGAAAAACAGGGCTTATTTTTCCTCCTACCAGGGCTTCATAGGGAGAATTATCTTCTTTGAAATAAGTATAACTGGAAGAGTCTTTTAATAAATTCCAGGGAGTACTTATATATTTTGAAACCAGCTTTTGCTCGTTAAACCAGTTGACCCAGGCAGGAAGTTCTTTTTTATAGAAAGTCGAAGTAATAAAGTTCCCTGTTGCGTAATCATACCAATAAGAGCCATCGGATAAATGACCGGCCGGCAGAATTGCGCTGCGGTCCTTGATGGAAACCCCAATCACTTTGGAACCCGGATAAGTTAGCTTTAACTGGTCTGTAATGGTATTCGATCTCAAAAAATAAGGCGAGCGTTTTCCGTAATCGCTCGTTGATCCGACAGTTGAGACAGTTGTATCTTCTACACAATTTACTTCCCGGTTAAAAGGGCGGTAGTGCCATTCGTTGGCCACAATTCCATGGTTACTTGGTGTACTTCCGGTATAAATAGAAGCATGTCCGGGACCGGTGTAAGTAGGAATGTAATTGTAAGTCACATTTCTGAAATGCGTTCCTTTATCCATCAAGCGCTTAAACCCGTCTTTCCCGAATTGGGGATAAAACCGGTACAAGTAATCGTAGCACATTTGATCAACCACAATTCCGACAACTACTTTCGGGGCATTCTTTTGGGAGAAAACCTGATTGGACACAAATCCTAAACAAACGAAAAACATCAAGGACAAAAGCTTCATAATTTTATCTTTCTAACTAATTGATACAAATTATTTCCTGCAGAGAACGCATATGAACGCAGATTTTTGTTTTGCATTCAATATTCCCGATAGTCATCGGGCGCGTTTGAATCGGCAAGAAAATAAATCCCCTTTATTCAGAAGGCAAACTTATTCTAACAAAACTAGGATTTGAATTCAAGAAATCGCGAAATTTGCGGTAAAATTTCAATTATGTTAGGTTTAAAACTACCAACTGACCCGCGCTGGGTTAATATTGTGGAGAAAAACATTTCCGAAATATTGACGGATCATGCTTTCTGCGAACAAAAAGCGGCGAGTAATGCCATTTCTATTATCGTTCAGTATCCGCAATACCCCGACATGGTAAAAGCCATGATTGAAATTTGCCAGGAAGAAATGGAGCATTTCGGAATGGTGCACGATAAAATACTTGAACGGGGATATGAACTTGGTTTTGAACGCAAAGATCCTTACGTTCACGACTTGCTGGATTTCCTGAAACATGCACATTCAGGGAACCCGAAGAAATCGCACATGGTGAACCAACTGCTTTTTGCGGCAATGATTGAAGCACGCAGCTGTGAGCGTTTCAAGATCCTATCGGAAGAAATCAATGATGAAGACCTGCGCGGATTTTATCGGAGCCTGATGGAAAGCGAGGCCCGACACTATACGGTATTCCTGAATTTTGCACGTAAATACGGGGATGGTATTGATGTGGACGCCCGCTGGAAAGCATTCCTGGAATTTGAAGCTTCGCTGATGGATAAGTATGGGAAAGCGGAAACGATGCACGGCTAGTCAATGCAAAATGATGAATTCAAAATGCAAAAGAATTCTAAAAGCGACTCGTTTTTGAATTTTATATTTTGAATCAAACGGGGATCGGAATTGTCAAGATAACTTCTGTCCCGGGAAATTCACCATCCGTTTTATTCGTTGGGTTTATCGAAACACCGAACCCTTCTTTGCTCTTTTCCTGGAAAGATTTCAGACGTTCTTCCGTTATTTGTGTACCATAAGATTTATGTCCGTTATCTCGTTTATTCTTAATCGATTCATTATAACCGATGCCGTTGTCGCGGATTACCACTTTTAAGAGTTCTCCTTCTCTGTAAAATCCAATAAACAATTCCGCATCCGATGTCCTTTTTGAAAGTCCGTGAATAATTGCATTCTCTACATAAGGCTGGATCAGCATAGGCGGAACACATGCGTGCTGGGGCAGTTCTTTAAAATTGCAGTCTATCCGGTAGGAAAAATTATTCTTGAAACGCATTTTCTCCAAAAGCACATAATTATTCAATGTCTCATATTCTTCCGAGACTGTAATATAAGAAACCCTGGAATTGGCTAATGTTTGCCTGATCAGTTTTGCAAAACGAAGCAGGTACTTTTCCGCGTTTTCATTCTCTTCATACAACAGGAAACTATGAATGGAGTTCAACGAATTGAAGATGAAATGCGGATTCATCTGTGCAGAAAGAGCCATGCGCTCCAGTTCCATCATTCGGTTTAGCAATTCATTTTTCCGGCTCGCAGCTCTGACTGTATATTTCAAAATCCCATAAAACAAAAGGATAATCAACCCGATATAAAGAAGAATGAAATACCAGCGCAGGAAAATGACTTTTTCAATCGTAAAGACAGTCAGCACTTTTGGTTTCGACCATTGATCGTATTTATTTAAGCTCGATACTTGCAATGTAAAATCACCGGCTGCAGGATTGTTCACGATAATTTCCCCTTTATCCGTTTTGATCCAGGTTTGATCATTTCCGAAACGATAGCGATAAGTTAGCTGCTTGTCCAAATGCTTATTGGACAACCTTATTTTGATCAAATCCGTATTTGCGGGGTATACTTTGTTTGCCTGAACTTCTCTGTTATTTGCAAAAGCTGTGATAAAAAAGAGATTCAGCGGGCAGTCACCGGCTGGTTTTTTAACACTCATAACATCCACTTTTTGCATCCCGAACTTTGTGGCCAGGTAAACAAGGTTTTTATAAGCGTAAATGTCTTTTATTTCCGCACTTGAAAACAGGCTCCTATTCAAAAAGGTACGTACTATTGCCTCATTCCCGCGATTGGTTAGTCGAAACAATCCTTTTTGGCCGGCCAGCCAAAGCTGGTCTTGTTCGTCAAAATAAGCAGTTGCTATCTGTTTCCCCAGGTTAGCACGAACTATCAGCTTTTCCAGCCTGTCGTTCAATAAGCTTATTCTGAAAAGTTCACCGTCGCCCGAAACACCAATTAACCCCCATTTTTTATTGAATTTCAGGTGCTTGATGCGGTTTGACAAAAATTTCTTGCTTTGGATAAACAACTTTCCATCCCTGATTCCTACCGAATACAATCCTTTGTCGCGAAGAACGAAGAGCTTCTTCCCCGGAACCAAGTAGAACCACAGAAGCTGTCCGTCCACTCCACTTTTATAAAGCGCTGTAACATCCAAATTACTGAGCACACCGGATTTAGATCTGACAAGTGAATTCCCCTCATACTTCGATCCAAAAATAGATAAACCCTCCGAATAAATAGGATTAAAAGGATAAGATGCGTCCACATCTTTCCAATCACTCCAATCCACCACATTTTTCTCAAATGCAAACCCGTCTTTAAAAGGCAATAAACCATATCCATGCAGTATTTTCCCCGCATCCTTTAACAAATAAGGGGCATAAAGCTGCTGCCATTTCCCCACATACTGAGTTATAATTACTTTTTGTTTATTTCCATTGACAAAACGGATATCCTCTTCGAAATTCACTCCATTGATATACAGCTGCGAAAAAGCCTCGTCATAAATAGCAAAAATCCCATTCTCCAATGTCGTGAACCAGAGTGTACCATTTCGGTCTCTGCAGACAGAACTTACCGAGTAAGCTGGCAGGTAATGCTCCACTAAAGTGAGCATTTTTGTTTTGGGATTAAAGCGGTATTTTTTTACCCCGTTCTTATACAAACCAACGTAGAGAAAATCAGCATCAGCATCTAAACCAATGACCGATGCCGTATCAGCAAGTGGCTGGAAATGATTGGAATCAAATAGATGCAATCCGTTTCCCATTATCATCATAAACTGATGCCCTTTAAACCTTTTAAACCTGGGAAACATGTTGTATTCTTCCTTACAGACAAAGGTTTTTTTTCCATCCTTTACCAGGTAATTATCAAGCAATCCGCTGGCATTTCTTTTTTTGAAGAACATCCATTCTTTTTCAAACTCAAACAGGTATCCTGAATCCCCTCTTAGTTTAGTAGATAACACCTTAACTTCCCCCAGATCAGAAATACGGATCATATCTTTGTGCATCGCACGATAAACCAAAGAACGGTCTTTATTCACATGAATGTAAGCAGTTGTGTTTTTAGCTATGGTGAATCGTTTGGCAATCTTATGGTTATATTTATAGGGCTGCATTTTTCCATTTTGGAAAACGCTCAGCAACCCATTCTGGCCAACAAACCACACTCCTCCATGGTGATCTTCAACAACCCGGAAGTTGATATTATCGCTCAATCCGTTCTCGTGCGTGTAGGTGTAGAATTCAAATCCGTCGTATTTTACAACTCCCCTGTCTGTCAGTATCCACAATATCCCTGACTTATCCTGGTGAACCTGGTAAGTTTCAGAGCTTGGCAGTCCGTTTTTTATTCCGAAATGATCGTAATTATATTCCCAGGAAATACGGTTTGATTGAGCAACTGCATTCCAACCAATTGCACTAAAAAGTAATCCTGAAAGAAGAGACTTAATCAAAGTGATGGCAAATAGATATTCGGACAAATGTAAAAGAATCTCTACAGTTTTAGTCAATTTTTCGTTAAATCCCAACTAATTACCGTGTTATTAGTTAGCTTTACTAACTATCTTAAGGAATCATGAATATACAAGAGTGGCCTCTAGGCCGATTTTTCAGTTTTCTAACCAAACAATACATTGGAAAATTGACCATGCTTTTAGAGCATACTCCGGTAGAACGGTATTATTTCCCTTTGTACTTAATCGGGAAAAACAACGGTCGCATGAACCAGCAGGAGTTGGCAGATCAGCTTTTAATGGACAAAGTTTCCATGGTACGCATTATCGATGCTTTGCAAAAAGATGGCTTTATCGAACGGAAAATGAACCCGGAGGACCGAAGAGAGCGCAGGCTTCACATTACACCTAAGGCAGAGCCCTGGATTCTGGAAATTGAAAAAGGTATCAAAGAAGCCAATGAATACTTTTTTAGTTTGTTAGATCCGTCTTTACATGCTAACTTTGAGTTAATTCTTACAGAACTTATTTCAAAAACACAAGATATTCCGGCTAACCAATTTGAATTTTTTTACCCGAAAAAATAAACCCGGAGAACTTTTTTTCATCCAACGAAAATAAAACCCAATGATACGAAAGATTTCATCGTTATTGATATTTGCGCTTCTCTTAAACGCTTGCGGAGAGGAAAAAGAAGATTTAAAAGCTCAAAAGGCGCCTGTTGTTACGGTAGATGTTGTACAAATCAAAGCAGGTGAAGTTGTACGTTCAATAGCTATTCCCGGCTCGGTGATCCCGAACGAACAAGTAGATATTTATTCGGAAGTTTCCGGAAGAATTCAGCGCATTGCCTTCAGAGAAGGACAAAGTGTTGCAAAAGGCACCATTCTTGTCCAGGTTGATTCGGATATTTTAAAGGCTCAGAAAGCACAATTATTGGTAGAGCAGGACCTGGCTGAAAAGGACGAGGCACGAAAAAAAAGCTTGTACCAGGCAAAAGGAATCAGCCTGCAGGATTACGAAGTTTCGCAATCAGCACTGGCAGATGCCAAAGCCAAACTGGAATTATTAAACGTCCAAATTTCCAAAGCAACAATCCGCGCTCCGTTTTCCGGGAAAATAGGACTGAGACATGTCAGCGAAGGCGCATTTATTTCTTCCAGTACCCTAATCACTTCCATTGTACAGGAAAATCCTGTAAAGATCGAATTCTCCGTGCCTGAAAAATATGCCCGAAATGTCCGGATCGGTCAAATGATCGAATTTAAAACAGACGGCGATTCCAAATCCTATTCGGGTAAAGTCTATGCTTTCGAACCTCGTATAAACGAAGGAACACGTATGATGACCGTTCGCGCTTCTCTCCCGAATCCGGGTGGATTAATTGCAGGTTCTTTTGTTTCTATTAAGTATGACATGGGCAAAGAAGAAAATGCTTTCATGGTTCCGACCGAGAGTGTGACCCCTGTTTTAAAAGGCCAAAAGATCTTTGTAGTGAGAAACGGTTTAGTTGAAGAAATTCCGGTCGAAATCGGGATCAGAACACCTGACAAAGTGCAGGTAATCGGGAATCTGAAAGAAGGCGACCTGGTATTGATATCCGGATTATTGGCTGTTAAAGCGGGTGTACCTGTAAAAACTAAACTAGCAGGAAAATGAATATCGCTTCCATAAGTATTAACAGACCGGTACTGGCTTCCGTCCTATCGATTATTGTCATTCTTTTCGGAGTTATCGGTTTCCTGTTCCTGGGAGTTCGTGAATTCCCTTCCGTTGACCCGCCGATTATCACGGTTACAACCAATTACACCGGAGCAAACCCGGATGTTATCGAGTCGCAGATTACCGAGCCGCTGGAAGAAGCCATTAACGGTATTTCAGGTATCCGAACCGTAAGTTCTACCAGTTCTGACGGAAGAAGTTCCATTACAGTAGAATTTGATTTGAGTGTAGACCTCGATGCCGCAGCAAATGACGTTCGTGATAAAGTGTTCGGGGCAATAAGGAACCTGCCACCGGATGCAGATCCGCCTGTGGTTGTAAAATCAGATGCCAATGCAGAGACTATTTTCTCACTGACCGTTCAATCCGATAAAAAATCATTACTGGAATTGTCCGATTTGGGAAACAATGTTTTCAAAGAAAGGCTGCAAACCGTAAAGGGAATTTCCGAGATCAGGATCTGGGGGGAGAAGAAATTCTCCATGAAACTCAACCTCGACCCGGAAAAAATGGCCGGAATGAACATCACTCCTTTCGAAGTTCAAAATGCCCTTACCAATCAAAACGTGGAGTTGCCATCCGGACGCATCGAGGGAAACTCAGTAGAATTGACTATCCGTACATTCGGAAGACTTTCTACCGAAGAGGAATTCAACAACATGATCATTGCCAAGCAGGGAACACAAATTATCCGTTTAAAAGATATCGGTCAGGCTGTTCTTTCTCCTGAAAACGAACGCACTCTGCTTCGCGGGAACCACGGAACTCCGATGATCGGTATAGCTGTAAACCCCCAGCCCGGAGCAAATTATATTGAAATCGTTGATGAAATTTACAAAAAGATCAAGCAGATCAAAAAAGAACTTCCGGCAGATGTGCGCCTGGGTGTAGCCCTGGATGCAACGCAAAACATCCGTAAATCCATTTCGGAGGTGGAAGAAACCATTTTGATTGCCTTCGGATTGGTTGTCATTATTATTTTCCTTTTCCTGCGCGACTGGCGCACTACCCTGATCCCGATTATTGCGATACCAATCTCCCTGATCGGAACTTTCTTCATCATGTACATTTCCAACTTCTCCATCAACTTATTGACCCTGTTGGGAATAGTTCTGGCTACCGGTCTGGTAGTCGACGATGCCATTGTAGTGATGGAAAATATTTATTCACGTGTAGAAAAAGGGGAAGACCCGAAAGAAGCCGCACACAAAGGTTCTGCTGAAATCTTCTTCGCCATTATTTCAACAACTATCACGCTTTCCGTTGTATTCTTACCCGTTATTTTCCTCCAGGGATTAACCGGGCGTTTATTCCGTGAATTTGGAATTGTGGTCGCAGGATCAGTCATTATTTCGGCCTTTATTTCACTAACGCTGACTCCGATGATGAGTTCGCGTTTATTGAAAAAGAATGAACGCCATTCCCGTTTTTACAAAATGACGGAAGTGTGGCTGGATAAATTAATGTCGGGATACCGGAACGGATTACTCCGCTTTATGAAACGACCATGGATTGCATTCATTTTGATGATTAGCTGTATCATTCTTATTTTTTGGGCTGGTTCCGGTTTACAAACAGAACTCGCCCCAATGGAAGACAAAGGACGTTTCCAGATCCGTTCCACCGCACCGGAAGGAGCTTCCTTCGAACGCATGGATGCGCATCAGCTGCAACTGATCAATTTGATCGATACTATGCCGGAAAAAAACAATATCATCGCGGTGACATCTCCAAGTTTCTCGTCCAATGCCGTAAATACCTCTTTTATCCGCGTAAACCTGGTTCCGGGAAAAGAACGTAAACGCACACAGGAAGAAATTGTCAATGCCCTCACACCGATTTTGGGATCCTATAACTTTGCGAAGAACATTGTGATCCAGGAACAAACGATCGGTGGTGGTCGATCTGCAGGTTTTCCCGTTCAATATGTCCTTCAGGCGCCGAATTTTGAACAGATGAAAGAGATTCTGCCGAGGTTTTTGGAAAAAGCATCAAGTGATCCGACGTTTAAAATGGTGGACGTGGACCTGAAATTCAACAAACCGGAATTACAGGTGGAAATTGACCGGGACAAAGCTGCAAGCCTTGGTGTAGATGTAAAGGAAATTGCCTCTACCCTGCAACTCTATTTTTCCGGGCAGCGCTACGGTTATTTTGTTCTCAACGGGAAACAATACCAGGTAATCGGTCAGGCAAATCGGGATAAACGCAACGACCCTGCCGACTTAAGTACTGTCCAGGTGCGCACCGATCAGGGAAATCTTATTCCGATTGATAACATTATTAAACTGACGAATGAATCCAGTCCACCACAGCTTTACCGCTACAATCGTTACATTTCGGCGACGGTTTCTGCCCAGCCCAATGACGGTTTCACCATCGGTGATGGTATCCAGGCGATGGACAAAATTGCAGCAGAAGTGCTTCCGGAAAGTTTTTCACACAGTCTGGCGGGAACATCGAAAGAGTTTGCAGAAAGTGGGAACAGTATCATTTTCGCATTCATACTGGCTTTGGTACTCATTTACCTTATTCTCGCAGCGCAATTTGAAAGCTTCAGTGATCCGGTTATTATCATGATTACCATCGTTCTGGCACTTGCCGGAGCCGTTCTTTCACTATGGGTAACCGATCAGACATTGAATATTTTCTCAGAGATCGGGATCATTGTACTGGTTGGTTTGGTAACTAAAAACGGGATTTTGATTGTGGAATTTGCCAACCAGAAACGCGAAGAAGGATTTAGTATCCACGATGCGATCATAGAAGCTGCCGCTCAGCGTTTCAGACCGATTTTAATGACCACTCTGGCAACCATCCTGGGAGCACTTCCAATCGCACTTGCCCTGGGGGACGCCGCAACCAGCCGCATATCCATGGGTATTACCATTGTAGGCGGACTCGCATTTTCACTGATTCTCACGCTATTCGTGATTCCGGGACTATATGTTTACCTGACATCCAAAAAATTGAAAGTAAAGCCATGAAAAACAGCATTCTTGTCTTCCTGATTTTTTTCAGCATTAAGGCTTTTTCCCAGCAGGTACTCTCCTTTGAAGAGGTTATCAAACGTACACTGGAAAAGAATTTTGATGTGCTGATCCAACGCAATAACGTTCAAATAGCCGATAATTCAAACAATATCGGGGCAGCCGGGTATTTACCGACTATCGGAGTAAACGCCGACCAAAACTGGACAACCACTAATACGCGCCAGGAATTCTATTCCGGACAGGTCAATGAAAAGAATGGTGCAAATAACAATTCCCTGACGGCATCTGCCCGTTTAAACTGGACTTTTTTTGATGGTTTTGCCATGTTTGCCCGGGATAAACGATTGCAATTACAGGAAGACCTCGCAACCGTTAATCTTACGGCGCAGATGGAAATGTCGATCTACCAGGCTTCAGTCCTGTATTATAGTCTGCAGTATTACAAACGCATGCAGGTTGTTTATGAAGAAGCCATTCAATTGTCCAAAGAACGTTTCGATCTCATTTCATTACGCTCCAAAAACGGAGCAGCAAGTGACCTGGAATTACTCCAGGCCAAATTAGATCTGAATACAGACAGCTCGAATTACCTGAATCATTTGAACCAAATCGGTAAAATGAAAGCAGACCTGGCAATGGTTATGGGCGAGGCAGGAAATATGCAGTTTGAAGTAGACGATAACATTCTCGCACTTCCGGCACTGAGTCAGGCAACGATCCTTGAAAACGCACTTTCCCAGAACACCAGTTTATTAGTCCAAAAAAGCCAGATTGCGATTATCGACCTGCAGCGCAAAGAATTGCAAAGCCGTTATTATCCGCAATTGTCCTTTTACGCACAATACTCGGCAACTATTTCTAAAAGTGAGGTTGGTTTACTTGCTTCCAATCGCAGTTTAGGACCGGGAATAGGACTGACTTTAAGCTGGACAATCCTCGACGGCTTATCCAATGTAACAGCAGTAAAGAACAACAAACTGCAAAAAGAGAGTGCGGAATTTGCCGTTGAAAAACAAGAGCAAACCATTCGAACGGAAGTGGATAAAGCATGGCAGGATTACACTTTTTCGGAACGCATGTACCGATTAGAGAACAGTTCGATAGTAAATACCACGGAAATGTTTGAGATCGCACAAAAATCATTTGAAAACGGTTCTTTGACCCAATTCGAATTACGTGAGATCCAATTCTCGATTATCCAGGCAAAAAACCGCCAGTTAACCTCGGAATTTAACCTGAGGACTGCTGTTTTGAACCTGTCTTTGTTTACAGGAGATTATAAGAAATTGATCCCATAAACCATGTAGGCATCGATTAATCGCATGCCTACATGGTTTATATCATAAAAAATGCGTCTGCAGATCCCGGATCACATCTTCTTTCTTTTGACGGGATATCGGGATTTTCAATCCATTTTTCATTTTAATATATCCACCCTCTTCCTTGAGGTATTCATCCACGTATTTCATATTTACAATGAATGATTTATGCGGACGGATAAAGTTTACATTCGTTTTTAATTTATCATCGAAGAATTTCAAGGGTTTGGAAACCAATATTTCCTTCGCGTCGTCCAGGAAAACTTTACAGTAAGAACTGTCTGCTTCAAACGATACAATTGAATCCAGCTTTACAAAACACATTCCATCTGCCGTAGGAATCGAAATCTTACGTTCACCGTTACCATAAGAGATCAAAATCTGATCGGCACTCATGGAACGTTTTTCACGTACTTTATCCAATGCCTGGTTAACTGCTTCAACAAATAATTCCGAATCGATAGGCTTCATTAAATAATCCAGAGCCTGATACCTAAAAGCCTTCACAGCATATTGATCAAACGCAGTTGTGAAAATAATCTGGGCAGCAAAAGCATCACTTTCATCGAGTACATCAAATCCGGTCCCGTCTCCCAGGTTGATATCAATAAAGATCAGATCAGCTTCTGTTTCGTTGATAAGCTGAACTGCAGATTTGAATGAATCCGCTTCACCCAGCACCTGAAAATTTGGAAAATATCGCTCTAAGTATTTAGAAATAACACGCCTTGCATCGACTTCGTCATCAATAATTAATACCCTCTTAGTTTTCATAGTCATCGAATAAATAGTTGTAATCTCCTTTAGTAAAATTGTTTTAAGAATGTAGCGTAAGTTTAACGGGGCCTTTTTGAATTGGAATTGGAATTAACGTAGAGTAATATACAAAAAAAGAAAGATCTTTTTCCGTGTTGAAAAACAGAACCCTCACGCAATAAATGAAACAATTAATCCCGAAAAAGCTTACCATAAGCAGAAGTCTCTCAGTTTAGAATTCTAAAATTAAGAAACGTTACAAAACTGCTTTTATTTTAATTGCCAATATTTCACAATCGCTCTATATCGCAGAAAAAAGTAACTTTAGGGCTTCAAAATGAAACATGGCTAAATTGTTGCTTTCAGTGGTAATCGCAATTGGAGTAATCCTTACTTCTTCTTTCGATTTCAATAAACCGCCTGATGAGAAGATCGTAAAATACGATACTGAGTATGTATATGTATTAATTATTGACGGACCACGCTATACGGAAACATTTGGCGATACTACCTACCAGTACATCCCGCATTTGGGAAATGAACTGAAAAAAGAGGGTGTTCTTTTAAGCAACTTTCGCAATAACGGTCCCACTTATACAATTTCCGGACACTCAGCAATCATTACAGGCCGGTACCAGCAGCTTTCGAATGCAGGAAAACAGCTTCCCAAATTTCCGACAATGTTCCAGTATTACCTCAAGGAAAAAGGAGTTCCAAAATCGGATGCCTGGGTTGTTTCAAGTAAAGGAAAACTGGAAGTGCTTGGAAATACGAAGTATAAAAAATGGTGGAACGTTTACAAACCTGAAACTTATTGCGGATTGCACGGAAACGGGGCAGATTACAACTCTGACCAGGAGACTTTTGATAAAGTCACAGAACTGCTTTCCGGAAACAACCCGCCGCATTTGATGCTCATCAACCTGCTGGCGGCGGATGCGTATGCGCATTCCAAACAATGGGATATGTATTTGAAATCGATCCAGAAATGTGATGATTACGCATTTCAGCTGTGGAATATGATCCAGTCGAATGAAAAACTGAAAGATAAAACAGCACTTATTATTACAAATGATCACGGACGCCACCTGGATGGACACAAAGACGGATATATCAGTCATGGTGACAATTGCGAAGGATGCAGGCATATCACCTTGCTGGCTATGGGACCGGATTTCAAAAAGAACGTAGAATCCAAAGACTGCGCAGAACAATTGGATATCAGCAAAACCATTTCAGAAATGCTTCACTTCTCTATGCCCACAGGGAAAGGACGTGTGTTAACAGAACTCTTTAAGTAATTCCTAATTACGAATGCCGTCCCGATAACTATCGGGATACGAATGAATGAGAATTTCCTAAGTAATTCGTTTTTAGGTTCTGCATCAAAAAACTCTTATGGCGAATGTTTAGAATTGAGAACTTCGCATTTAAGCTTCTAAAAAATGATCTATTCGTAACAACTCGAAATTCGCGGTTATTCTCCATCCATAAAATACCAGCGTTCTCCGATCTTCTCAAATCGGGAATCTTCCACATGGCGCATCAGCTGACCGGTTTCATCCAAATAAGTTGCCACGAATTTCACGCGTTTTTCAGAAGACGAAAGGATTTCCAGGCTGATCCAGGTACTGTTCGAAGACCATTCCAGGATCGATTTCGGATTGTAGTATTTCCGGTATCCCGGTGAGGTTGTTTCCAGGATGTAAGAAACATTCCGGGTTGCAAATGCCGAATAGCGGGAACGCATCAATTCTTCCGCAGTTACCGGTAAACCAGTTCCCAACAGAAAGGGTTCGCAGCATTCCCCGAACGGTTTTTGACTACCGCAGTAACACAAATCACTCATCCCCGGTTTCATGGCTTCTTTTTTCGAACTGCTTCACCCATCTGCCGGATAGCTGTGTTCGGTTTAATAAAATTCTCCTTGGTGTCAATCAGAGGTTCGTAGGGATAATTTCCAAAAAGTGTCGACAAACGATTGATTCCGAAAACTTTCTTGGTGTAATGATTCGAAATGATTACCATACAAATGGTATCCTTTCTAAGAGATGCATAACACCCCGTATTTCCGTGCCACCAGCCGGTATGAAAGAACAAGGTCGATTTTCCTTTGTCTTCACGCATGCGGTAACCCAATCCGTAATTACTTTTTCCTTTACGTTCATAACTGTACCCGCGGAAAATTTGTTTCTTGATCGAATCGCTCAAAAATACATCGGAATAAGTCGCCTTATCCAGCTTTAACAAATCCCTGGCTGTAGTATACAAATTCTTGTCTCCGTAAACTCCGTCCAGGTTGGTGAATGGCTCAAGTCTGTTTCGTGAATCATACGAACGGGCCAGTGAATCTGAGTTTTGGGATCCGTCGTTAATAAACGAATCCGTCATTTTTAAAGGTTCGAAAATCAACTCCTTCGCCAAAACAGGAAATTTCTTATGTGTAATCCGCTCAGCAATTAAAGCCAATAAAGCGTAATTGGTATTGCAATAAGAAAACTGGGAATTCGCCGGAAAATACAACGGCATTTTGTAGGTATTCAGGAGCTGGACAATTTTTTGATTCGTCAGATTCTTGTCCGCAGGCCAGATTGAATAAGGGAAATAGCCGTAATAAGGGATTCCACTTCGGTGGTTCAATAACATTCTCACGGTAATTCCGCTGTACATAATTTCCGGCAGGTATGAACGAATATCTTTGTCCAGTACCAACTTGTTGGAGTCAGCTAATTTGCAGATTACAATTGCAGTAACAACTTTGGAAATAGAAGCTACATGCAAGGGTGTGTGCTTATCAATACGTTTATTGAACTGATAGTTCGCTGTTCCCTTATAGCGTTCATAGATGATTTCCCCGTTTTTTGCCACCAGGAACATTCCATTAAAATCTGCTGCAATGTGGTTCCGGTAAAATTGACTGATACTGTCGTAGTAATGCGGAACAAATGATTTGGGAACCGGGTTGAACTTCGGGAACTGAAATTCATTCGACACCATTTTCTCATTCTTTTTTTTGTCAACTTTGATAGTTGTCTGACAGCCAAAAAGCAGGAAAAAGAATATAAAAAAAGCCGTAAATCGAACAAATCCGGGAATCATGGCGCAAAGTTAAGAAAAGTTTAACGAAACCTTTCTTTCTTCAAAATCAATTTGATAATAGCACGTTCAAAGAGATCAAAGGGTTCAAAGGTTGTTTAAACGAATCTATTTGACATTTGAACATTTGAATCTGCCGCGGCAGAAACATTTGAACATTTGAACATTTGAACTATTAATAAATAAACGCCGCGGTTCTTTTGCGGATTAACCCATCCTTTCCTTTTGCCTGAACAACCAGGTTGAAAGTTATTTGGTTTCCTTTGTTAGCTGCTTTTGCTTTTGTAAGCGCATCAATTACTTCCGGAGTAATCTTAGATCCGGAAATGGAAGGAAGCGGATTTGCAATAGAAACGGATGTCACTTCGTAACTAATCACATCAAATCCTGCACTTTGCAGTACTGCATTTTCCTCATACCCTACGCGTACTTCCGCCTGGTCTAATGTAACCACGGTTGTTCCTTCCAAAGCACTTCCCACGTAAACAGAAGGAACCGGTAAATTTAACACGCGGTATTCGTATGTTCTAAGCACTTTATTCTCTTTCAGGTTCTTCATGGTTATGGTAATTGTCTTCTCCGGACCGTTTGGTCTGACATAAAAACAAGAATCACCTCTAAAAACCTCTGCCTGTGCACTTTCCAATACCACGAAACGGGATTCCTCACCAGCCCCTATCTCAAACTTATTATCGTATCCGCGGTAAACCACATTATACTCGGGCATTCCCAAAGCAATTTGTCCAAAACTCATTGAACTAATCAAACATGCTATTAATCCGATCACTATTTTCATATAACTGGTGTTAAACTTATCACTTAAATATAAGGATTTATAATTAACTTGTCGTATGAAAAATTACAAACCAATAGCAGCGATCCTATTCAGCACGATCCTTTTTTCGTGTGGTGACAATTCCGGAGAAAAAGAACTAACTACGAGTCCAACAGAGGCTGAAAAAATCATCGACGGAACGAAAGTAGAGCCGGAAGTCGAAGCTCCCAAGCCAAAAAAAGATACACATGTTAAGATTTCAAAAACAGAAGACAAGCTTATCGATGAGATCTGGAAACTTCCGGAGGTGCAGGCCCTATCGGATAAAATAGCCCGTGAGTCAAAAGGAAAACGCCATTTGGTAGGCCGGGTATCATCAGAACCATCCGATGACCAGGAATATTATGGTATTTCGATCTCGGAAGACAATGGAGAAGCTATGGCAACTTATTTTGAGTTCCGCATTTACCCGGATAACAGCATCTACTATTACGATGTTGTTGAAGATCAGGAGTTGACCCTAAAAGAATGGCGGGCCCGGAAATAATCCGAACCCGCCTTAATATAAGTGTTGCGGTTTTTTCTATTTAATCAGCTGTACAAATCCCTGTCCTTCGAACGGTTCATCCTGAGCTCCTTTTGCAGTGTACTTATAAAAGTAAACCCCATCTTCCATCATGTTTCCGGCAGCATCTTTTCCGTTCCAGATAAATGGAATGGTACTGGAAGTATACACCGGATTCCCCCAACGGTTAACAATCGTAACATCCAATGATTTGATATTCAGCAATTCGAATGTAAAGAAGTCATTTACGTTATCTCCGTTTGGTGTAAAGATATTCGGAGTTTTCAAGTCTACAGGCACAATTGGTGGAATAACCGGAGGAATCGGCGGAGGAAGAACTGTAATCAACACACTTGCCGTATCCGTACAGTTTCCATTGACTGCAACCAATGTCACTAAATAAGTTCCCACAGAATCATAGATCTGGTTCAGGGATGAAAGATCAGTTGTCGTTGTGGTATTTCCGTTGCCAAAATTCCAATCGAAGCTATTTGCGTTGGAACTTCCATTGGTAAAATCAACAGACAAGGGCCCATAACCCGACGTCGGAGTTGCTGAAAGATCAGCTACAGGTGGATTCAATGGTGTTACCAGTACAGAATCATTTCTGTGACATCCGTTACTTTCTACATCGATATAATACCAGCCCGGGGATAAATTCTGCCATACGGAAGCATTGATCTGGTTCGGGTTATTTGCTCCCGGACCATTCCAGGTGTAAATCGGCTGAAGACCATTGAAAGTTCCGTTCATCAAGACATAAACCGCTCCGGTGTTAGTTCCGCATTCCGAAGGAATCTGGGCAACAGTATCGAAATCCCATGGCATTGCCTTCACCGTTACTGCAACTGTGTCTCTTAAAGTACATCCGTTTGGTGATACGGCCTGAACCACATAATTCCCGGAAGAGGCTGGGGCAATTGTAGCGCCCGTTTGTCCTGAAACCCAGGTAAAATTAGGGTTTGCAAAATTAGCTGTTGCGGTAATGGTTTCCGGCTCGTTCTCACAAAAAGTAATGTTTGGTCCGGCGCTGATTTGCGCAGGATCATAAGAAATCACTATCGTATCTGATTGCGGACAAACGGTATTAAACGTAATGTTATCCAGCGCAAAATCGTTATTTCCACTAGAAACCTGGGCTACAATACTAATTGTTGCGGAAGTATTGCTTCCTGAATTCCAAATTTGAGAAAATTGCTGCCAATTACAAGATAATAAAGTCGGGCTGAACACCGGTCCAATCTGCACACCATCAATAAAGAACTGTAAAATTGCAACATTGGGTTGAGTGATATTTTCCACACTTGTTGCCCAGGCTGAGAATGAATAATCAGTACCCGGATCCACGGCGATTGTTTGAGACCAAACGGTTGTATTGGGAACATTCGACCCGTTAACTACCATCATATTTCCTGGTCCGGTAGTCCCCAAATCACTGCATGCACCGAAATTATTGTGAACGAGATTCGGACTTGTTGTTATTGCATAAGTACTTGGATTTGTAAGCAATCCGAAGCTTCCTCCTGTACCGGGCCCGTATCCTGTAGTAAACCCGTTGTCGCCTGATTCGAAATCACCGTTTACCACTAAATTTTGTGTATAATTCGCCACATTCAGGATTAAGGTTGTCGGAGATGAAATCGTTACACTGGTCTGGTTACCTGTACCGATATTCCAGTTATAAGAATCATATCCAGAAGGAACTGTATATGTCACGGATTCACCCTGGCAAAGCATGGTATCATTCCCTATATTCAATACGGGATACTGTCCGCATTGTGATTCTGCTGTACTCCAGGCAAGTATAGCAAACATTAGACCTAAAAGTTTTTTCTTCATAACGCAAATCTATGAAGACTAAACGGATATAGTAACTATTTAGTTGCGTGAAAAATCTTTTTTTTCGGAATTTAACATTTTATTAGGAAAACATGTAATCCTCAAAAAGCATTTCTGCGTCAATAAGATTAGCTAAATTTGCTTTATGAAATTCAATGAATTAGGATTAAATGAGTTGGTCCTGGAAGCCATCGACCATATGGGCTTTGAAAATGCAACTCCAATCCAGCAGTTTGCTATTCCGGAAATAATCGCCAATCACGATCTTTTGGCGTGTGCGCAAACCGGAACAGGAAAAACTGCAGCTTTTATTCTTCCGATCTTACACAAGCTGACCGGAAAAGAAGATACTTCGATTAATACATTGGTACTTGTTCCGACACGTGAACTTGCCATTCAGATTGAGCAGGAAATACAGGGTTTATCTTACTTCGTTTCAGTGGGATCGACTGCTATTTATGGTGGTGGTGACGGTGCCCGCTGGGAAGAACAAAAGAGCGCCCTGGTTGAAGGGACGGATATCATTGTGGCTACTCCAGGAAAATTATTGTCTCACATGATGCAGGGCTACGTTGATTTTTCTCAACTGGAGCACCTGATCCTGGATGAAGCGGATAAAATGCTGGACATGGGATTCTCGGATGATATCGAACGGATTATTTCTCATCTTCCAAAAAAACGGCAGACTTTGCTTTTTAGCGCTACTATGCCTGCTAAAATTAAGAACCTGGCGTCTAAGATCCTGATCCACCCGAAAGAAATTGCACTTTCCATTTCAAAACCTGCTGCGGGGGTTACACAACATGTAATCCTTGCTTTCGATGAACAAAAAAATGCGGTACTCGATTTTATTTTGAAGGAACGTGCGCATTACGACAGCATTATCATATTCACATCGGCAAAAAGCAAAGTTCATGAGATCGTTTATGCACTTCGAAAAGCCGGATATAAGAATACTCAAGGTGTTTCCTCTAACCTGGAACAGGAAGAACGCGAAGAAGTGCTCAGAGGATTCCGGTCCAAACGCACGCGTATCTTAGTTGCAACTGATGTGATGAGCCGTGGGATCGATATCAAGGAAATCAACCTGGTAATCAATTACGATGCTCCGAGAGATGCCGAAGATTATGTGCACCGTATCGGGAGAACAGCACGTGCTAATACGAAGGGAGAGGCATTTACGTTGATCAATCAGAAAGATATGCCGAAGTTATCGCGCATCGAACGTTTGATTGAAATGGAAATCCAGCGGGTAACACTTCCGGAAGAGTTTGGTCCTGTACCTGAGTGGAGGGTTTCTGCAAATCCCTCTTCGAATGGAAACAAAAACCGAAATAAGAAGAAGAAGTTTTACGGGAAAAGGAAACCTGCTAATAAGGGTGAAGTCAAAGGAGCTTAAAAAGGTTCAAAAAGTCTAAGTTATTTAGGTAAATGCATTTGAACAGGTGTTAAACTAACGTTACGACCTTTCCTTTCTCGGCTTTACGAACCCATTCTGAATATTTTTTAAAAAAGTACGGGATATTGTCTTCATCTCCGTTTATGATACGGTTCTTTACTTTTTCAAATGTCAGAATGGATATTTCAAATTCGGGAAGTCCCGTCTTCAGCATTGGTTGTTTCAAATTATCTTCCCAAAAATAAACCCCGCCGTAGGATCTCCTGGCAACTTCCAGGATATAAGACCCGGCTTGCGCGCAAAAATCATCAATGATCTCTTCGTCGGAAAGATCTGCAAAATCCGAAAAATCTTCAATCAGGCTATCCAGTACATTCAAACTTCGGATTGAATAATCAAAAGCCCCATCGTATTTCATATTAAATGCCCGTACAATTTTCTCCGCATTTGCGGTCGCTTTGCTGATAAATTCCTGTTGAATTTGGTTAAAGATATCCTCACCTGTATCTATTGTGACCAGTGGTTCTTTGTCTTCGACTTGTGCTTTTTTGTACTTGAAAAAATCAAACAATTTCATGTAACATTATTGATTAGATGCGTAGTGTAGTTCTGATTTGGCGAAAGTACAACTTTTTTAACGATTTGTATTGTCAAAACCTATTTGTCTGAAATTATTTTTCAAGGCTTAAATACAACACAATTGTGTTATTTGCACACTATGCATACCGGACATCTGTGCGGTATGGTAATTTATGCATGCTTTCCACTTCAATGGTAAAATGCCCGAACTCCTCAGCTACCTTACCGTCAATAGCATAAATTCCTTTTCCACGGAAGGGATACTTCAGGGCAACATCCTGGAATTGAACGGTATCCAATTGCTCTCCTTCTTCGTCAAACAAGGTCCCGAAATGCACAATCTGGTTTTTCGCACTCACAATTTTTTTCACCGAGATCAAATATCCATACACCCGAATTTTGCGGTTCACATGGTTCTTCAGGTCTTTTGCCAGAACACAACCAAGTGGTCTTTCTTCCAGAATATCAAATGGATTACACAATGGGAAATCCAGCAATTCCAGGTGCTCAAAAACTTCTTCGAAATCCGCTTCACTCAGCTCGGGAAAAACAAACTCACGACGCTCCTGCAAAAACAATTCGGGCTGGTTTTCCGATCTCACCAATACTTTATGGAAATTCAAATGAGCGTTCCACATCAACTCTTTCTTCGGTATTCCGAACGAACGCAGTGCTCCTACACGAATCAACAACAAAAGCTGCTCCAATGGAAGTGTTATACGCTGCATTAAATTGTTGAACCCGGTAAATTCGCCTCCGGATTCCCGTTCACTGATCAGGCGCTGCAGGTGCTTTAACTCAATTCCTGCAATGTGCTGAAATCCCAGGTAGATAACCGTATCCCGGATAATGGTTTCTCCCCTGCTCGTGTTGATACATGGTGCTTCAACTACTGCTCCCAGTTTCTTAGCTTCCAGTACATATACTTCCGTGCGGTAAAACCCTCCGAAATTATTGATGGTTGCAACCATGTATTCCAGCGGATAATAAGCTTTCAGATACAAACACTGATAACTTTCCACTGCATACGAAGCAGAATGCCCTTTGGAAAAGGCATAACCTGCAAAACTTTCAATCTGCCGCCAGATTTCCCGGATATCTTTTTCCGAATGACCACGTTTTCTTGAGTTTTCGAAGAACTTCCCCTGAACACGTAAAAACTCATCACGCGATCTGAACTTCCCCGACATTCCTCTTCTCAACACGTCCGATTCTGCCAAATCCAATCCTCCGAACTGGTTAGCAACCTTGATCACATCTTCCTGGTAAACCATCACTCCGTATGTATCCGGCATGATATCGAGTAAAACCGGATGCGCTTCTTTGATTCGTTCCGGGTTTCGGTGACGCAGGATATATTCCCGCATCATCCCCGAAGAAGCTACCCCGGGCCGGATGATAGAACTTGCCGCTACCAATTCCAGGTATGTATTTGTCCGCAGCTTGATCATCAGCATGCGCATGCCGGGAGATTCCACGTAAAAACAACCGATCGCCGTAGCTTCGCGCAATAGTTTATTGATGTTATCATCTGCAATAAAGCGACGCACATCGTGAATATCATGCGGTGGACAAGCAGGTTGATTGTATGCAATAATGTCCAGTGTGTCACGAATTTTCCCCAATCCTCTTTGCGAAAGAATGTCGAATTTATACAAGCCCACATCTTCCGATTCGATCATGGAAAACTGGGTGGTTTTGTACCCTTTCGAGGTCAGGAAAGTAGCTGTGAAATAATGGATCGGTTTTTCACTGATGATCATTCCGCCCGCATGAACACTTAAATGAGAAGGCAACCCCGCAATCAGTTCACTGTACTTCAATACCAACTCCTGGATCGGATCGGGTTTGAGCTCACGCTTCTTATCCCCTGAAAGCATATCGATATCCGTTTTGGGCAAACCGAATACTTTTCCAAGCTCCCGGACAGTTGCTTTGTATTGAAAGGTATTGTAAGTACAAATCAAAGCCGCATGCTCAAAGCGGTCAAACACATATTGAATCACATCATCCCGGTCACGCCATGAAAAATCGATATCAAAATCAGGAGGGTTCTGCCGGTACAGGTTAATAAACCGTTCAAAATACAGGTCCAGTTCCAGTGGATCGACATCCGTGATACCCAATAAATATGCTACTAAACTATTCGCCCCACTTCCCCTGCCCACATAGTAATACCCTTTGGATTTTGCGTAGGTAATGATGTCCCAGGCAATCAGGAAGTAAGTAATGTAGTTTTTCTCAGCGATTACGTTGATTTCTTTTTCTATCCGCTCTTTGATTTCATCCGTAATGGTATCATAGCGGTGCTTCAATCCTTTTTCACACAACGAACGGATAAGTTCCAAGTCATTTTCCCTTGAATCGGTATAAAGTGCCAGGTTTTGTGACACCGCCCCGGGTGCAAACTCAAATTCAATGGAACAGGCTCTCAGAATTTTTTCCGACCGAAGAACCAATTCCCCGAATTCATCATATTGATCCAATAAGCTTTTCCTCTTTAAAAACACGGCATCTTCCCTGCTTTGCTCCTCTACCGGGAGTTTGGAAAGCAATGCATTTTGATCAATGGCCCGAAGCAGGCGATGGGTATTAAAATCGCGCTTTGAGCGAAAAGTCATGGTTGGAAGCGCCACATAATTTCCCCATTCTTTGTTTGGGTTCATCCGAAAGCGGTTCAGCTGATGAGCAGATACTCCCACGAATTCATATTCCGCAAGTAGTTCAGGCTCTTTTCCCCAGGGATAGATCACCACGCAGTTTTCAAATTCCGGAGCTTTTGATGGGAAAGGAAGAACTTCATGAGTATGTTTACTCAGAAACCGGTTTATTTCAAGGAAGCCATCATTGTTTTTAGCCAGCACCACATAACAGCAAGAAATACCATTCCTAAAATCCACTCCCACAACGGGTATCCGACCATTTTCCTGGCTGTAACGCACAAAATTCAGCACACCTGACGTATTATTGATATCCGTCAATGCAATGCGTTCATAGCCCGATTCTGTTCCCCATTTAACGAGCTCTTCCGGATCTGTTATTCCGTACTTTAAGCTGTAGCATGAATGAATGTTTATCATATTTAATTCCTAATTACGAATGCCGAACGAACTTCTTACAGGCTGCAAATTTGAAATTGCGGCATTCAAATCTCTTTTATTCTCTAAACAACCAAATTCCCGGTGTCAGCGTACTTATACCTTTCCCGCCGCGGCGGGTCCGGCAGCAGGCATGACATCCGGGAATTTGGTTCCAATCGTTTCCCTCTGTTCGTTGTGGTTAGCCTTAGGTTGGCGGTGGTTGGGAAGTTATTAGTGAACAGAGGGCAACAATTGGTGTTTGGTGGTTAGGTTTTGCTTTTTATTTCGTCATTTCTTTTTCATTTGTCATTGATAGTGATCAGTCGAGACTGATCACTATCATGTTCATTTTCCGATGTGCTGAAAACCTTGTTTGATCCGGATATTCGATAATTCCGTTCCCATTTTCCCCTTTGTAAAAAATGTTAGACAATCCGGTTTGCAACTATCATCGGGGTTTCTCCCCTAAAAGGATTAAAATGTCCGATCCGCTTTACCTGCATGCCTATTGCCCGCTGAATTGCACGTTCGCCGAAACGCTCTCTTATATCATCCATCGAATGATATAAGGTGGCAAGCCGTGATCCTTCATCAAACAAACGCATCTGGTAATTTCCATGCACCAGCTCACTCATCCGCACGCCAACCAACCGCACAAGCAGTCTTCTGTTATGTAATTTCTCAAAGAGGTTCATCACTACCGGAAGAATCTCATGATCAGCAGCCGAATAAGGAATCCGCTGCTGTAAAGTCGTTGTCTGAAAATCAGAATAGCGGATCTTCACGGTCACACATGCACAAACCTTCTTCTCTTTTCGCAGTTGAAAAACCAGGTTCTCAGCCAGGGCAAAAACAATTGCTCTCAGTCGAACCACATCAATCGTATCTTTATCAAACGTGCGCTCGCTCGATATTGATTTCCGTTCGCTGTATTGGACCACCGGACTGTTATCAATTCCCTGTGCTTTTTTCCAAATAGCAATCCCGTTTTGACCAAGTACACTTTCCAGCATTTCTACCGGCATTTGCTGGATTGTTCCGATGCGCTTCACTCCCAGGTTGCAGAGTGTTTGATAAGTTTTCAGACCAACCATCGGAATTTTCTGCACCGATAATGGATTCAGGAATTGTTTCTCGTCACCGTCGATGATATTCATCTGGTTATTCGGTTTGGCTTCGCCGGTCGCAATCTTGGAAACCGTTTTATTGACAGACATTCCAAAAGAAATGGGCAGTCCGGTTTCCTTCATGATCTTGTTTCTAAGCTCTCCGGCATATTTGTAGCATCCGAAAAAACGGTCCATCCCCGACAAGTCCATATAAAACTCATCAATAGACGATTTTTCCACCACGGGTACAGCATCTTGGATGATGTCTGTTACCAATCGCGAGTATTTCGTGTAATTGGCCGAATTCCCGCTGATAACAATTGCTTCCGGGCACCGTTCTTTGGCCATTTTCATGGGCATGGCGGAATGAATTCCAAATTTCCGGGCTTCGTAACTACAACTGGCTACTACTCCACGGTCTGATGCTCCACCGATCAAGATGGGTTTTCCGTTCAGGCGGCTGTCTTCCAAACGTTCACAGGAGACAAAAAAAGTGTCTAAATCCATGTGGACAATGCTTCGTTGTTGTTCGTTCATGTCTCGTAATTAAAAAATACGGCTGCATATCATTTCCGAACTGAGGAATAATCCGTAGATTTATTCCTGTTTCAAAATTACTTATTTGATTATATTAAAATCTAAATTTGATTAATTATTAATCAACAAAGCAAAATTACTTATCAACCACGTAAAGGATTTACGAACATCTTTTATTTCGGAAATTTGCGAATTTGCCAGTTTACCAAATAGCAAACCGAAGCATTTTTTCACTATCTTACAAAGAAACTAAAGCATTATGAAACAGTTGCTCTTTTTGATCATTCTCCTGGCAGGAAAACTTTCCTACGCCGACGGACTGGACGAAATGCGGATTTACATCAACCAAAAACTGGTCGCAACCAGCTATGAAGGATCTTCTCAGGTCCTGGAACTCGAAGTTTCTGTAGGAGACACTTTAAAATTCGAGATCTGGACAGATTGGGGGGGCATGGAAAATTCTTCCATCAGTGTTTTTGAATATCAAAGCAGTGAAAAGGTAGACGAATTGGCACGGGTACCAAACCGGAAATACGAAGCAAACTTTTTCCAGGTCATTAAACCGAATATGATGGACAGTGAGATGCAATACGTTTTTAATTTTAGCCCGT
>CBINBC010000011.1:0-104991 GCA_966248825.1 uncultured Fluviicola sp. | reverse complement strand
TATATCGGGCTTATGTTGCCAATGGCTTAACCAGTTTACAAAGGCAACCTGGAATCTGCAACTCCTGTATTCAATGAGAAAGGAATTTTCCTGGACGATATTTCCATTTGGGAAAATGAACTGGTTCTATTAGGAGACCCGGTAGATGGAAATTTCTTTTTGCGTAAAAAAGGCCCCGAATCTGTTGTTTTTAATGAGGTCGGGCAAAAGATTTCAAACGAACTCAGCGAGGGGTGTTATGCAGCCAGCGGAACCTGTGCACAATTCCTAAGTCCGGAAGCATACTTTTTTGTTTCGGGCGGTGAGACTTCTGCCCGCTTCCATTATGTTGATCTTTGGTCAAAACGGACATTATCCGTTAAACTCCCTATGAAAACCGGTGAAGGAGCAGGTCCATTCTCCCTATTCTTTTGGGATTTGTTGAATGGCGTTGTAGTCGGCGGTGATTACCGGAAAAGTGCGGAAGCAACCCAAAATGCATGTTATACAACTGATGGAGGAAAGACCTGGAAAGCTTCGGAAGTATTCCCCAACGGGTATCGCTCTTGTGTTACAGGAAACAAAAAGATCTTATTTTCCTGCGGAACAACAGGAATTGATTATTCCAAAGACGGAGGGAAAACCTGGCATTTTTTAATGAAAGGAAATTTCTGTGCACTTCTGCTGGAAAAGAAAACCCTTTATGCAACAACCAATAAAGGGTATTGTTTGAAGATGAAAATCAAATAAATAAAGTGGGCACGCGATTAATCGTGTGCCCACAAGACATTATATCCTTATTTAATCGTTGAAACAGCCGCCAACAATTTTTCCTTGCTTTGTTTACCAACCAGTTTCTTCACCATCTTCCCTTCACCGTTGATAAACAGTAAAGTCGGATAAGCGGTAACCGTAT
This sequence comes from uncultured Fluviicola sp., assembly GCA_966248825.1. Classification (GTDB taxonomy): domain Bacteria; phylum Bacteroidota; class Bacteroidia; order Flavobacteriales_D; family Crocinitomicaceae; genus Fluviicola. Next base: position 104,096 of record CBINBC010000011.1, on the reverse strand, counting down.
AAGCTTTGGAAATCATTGGTCCGTCTGTATCTTCTTCCGCATCGATCTTTAAATTGATAAAGCGCTGATTGAACACATTCCCTACTTCAGAATCCGTAAAAGTTGTTTTGGCCATTTCTTTACACGGTCCACACCAGCTGGTATGTACATCGATGAATATCAATTTCCCGGTAGCTTTAGCTTGTTTGATCGCTTTCTGAAAAGTGAGCTTTGAAAACTTGATCCCGGATGAACCTTGAATTGACAATTCAGGACTTGCAACAGGTTTCTCCATCGGGATAAAGGAAAAAACGAAGAATGAAAGTCCCAGCAGGAACAAAACAGTAAATTTCATACGTGTGTTTTTTTGAGTCATAATCTTTGTCTAAATTTAGCAATTATAATTCCTAATTACGAACGCCGAATTACGAATTATTCGAAAGAGTAGAAAAACAACAAGTATCGTTCCAACTATTCAAAAAAAGTATTTTTGATTGAACAGAAACATACCAGGATTTAATTTTTGCATTTTGCATTTATAATTTTGAATTCAAAAATGGCTTTTGAAGTAACCTATACAGATTGTTCTGCTGAGACTTATCAAGAGATCCAAAAGATCATTGCCTTGTGGAGGGAGAAAGTTCCGGAATACAAAGTGAAAACGAGCGGTTCTACAGGAGCACCGAAATCCATCTTACTTAAAAGAGAACAATTGGAAGCTTCGGCTAAGCGCAGCAATTCCTTTTTCCAACTAAATGAAAGTTCGCGTGTGCTGATGCCTTTATCTCCGCACACAATCGGAGGAAAAATGATGCTTATTCGTGCCCTTGTAGGAAATTACCCCATTCAGGTGGTTGAACCGCGGGCCAATCCGTTGGAAGAAATAGATCCTAAATCCCGTTTTTCTTTTATTTCTTTGGTCCCATACCAGGTAAAAAGCATTTTGGAAGAAACTCCTGAAAAATTGAATCGATTTGACACGATATTACTTGGTGGAATGGGGCTTTCAGGTGAATTGGAGCAAACACTTTCCGAATTAAAACCCACTGTTTACATCGGATTCGGAATGACTGAAACGGTTTCTCACATTGCTTTGAGAACTATGAACAATCCCGTTTATGAAACATTGGATGGAGTGGAACTTACTATTTCAAACGGTTCTTTGGCTGTTACCGATTCCAAATTGGGAATTGACCGCATGCAGACAAACGACCAGGTTGAACTGATTGATCCTAAGCACTTCAAATGGCTTGGAAGAGCTGATTTTGTGATTAATAGCGGCGGAATTAAAATCCACCCGGAAATCATTGAACAGGTAATCGGCGAATACATCCACGTTCCATTCATGATCGGAGGAGTGCCGCATGAAACATTGGGAGAAGCGTGTGTTTTAATCCTCGAAGAAGCACTTCCCGAAGAAAAATTCAGGAAAATACGGGAAATTATAAGGGAGAAGCTTGGTAAATATGCAGCCCCAAAACAACAGGTGGTCTCCCCCATTCTCAGAACCGAAAATGGGAAAATACGCCGAAAAGAAACCTTAAATGCGCTCTCCAAATGACTCGTGCAGAATGCTTCCGTTTATTAAACCTTCCAGCCGATTCAACGGATGCGCAGATCAGGAAACAATATAAAAAACTAGCACTTCGTCTGCACCCGGACGTGAACCCGGACCCATTGGCACATGAGGTCTTCATCAAATTGGGGAAAGCAGTTGAAATTCTCCTGGATCCGGATTACAAGGAATCTGCCGCGGAAGAAAAGAGAACTTCCCGAAGAGCAGCAAACGAATCGGAAGAAGAACGACTGGAACGTATGCGTGTGGCGAAAATGCGCTATGAACAGCAAAAAATGCAGCAGGCGCATGACAATAACCGTTATTTTGCCTCACTGACGAGCGGCATGCGTTGGAGTATCTACAAATACATCATGCGGATCTCTCTGGTTCTTTCACTGGCCTTGTCCACCGAATTTTTCTTACCGATGCATTATGAGAACGACGTATTGCTGGGTTCTTCCAAATCATTGAATAATGGAATTATCAAGGGAAACATTACCGGTATCGAGTTAAAGGACAGGGGAAAATACTACGTTCAAAATAACGTTTATGCCTGGAAATATGCTTATCCGGAAGTTATTATTGAAACGACCTGGTTCCTGCACACTCCTGTGAAAATGATCACTTCGGATGATTTTACACGTTACCGCACACCCTTCGATTTTCATATCGGAAGTATCCGTTTCGGACTCATCATTTTATTCCTGGTTCCACTTTATCCGTATCTGAGACGCCGAAAAACACTTTCGTTTGTGTTCCTCTACCACCTTTCTTTTTGGGGTGTAGGTACGATTGCAACATATATTTTGCTTACACAGGGCAGGATCTGGCACTTATTGACTTTGGGATTCTTGTAACTGTTAACCACAAAGTGCCTTTTTTACCGGATTGATACAGCCCATTTCGGGCTATAATAAAAACAAGATAGTTGTAATACTAATCCTAAAAAGGATATGTAAAAAATTCTTTGTGCTCTTAGTGTCCCTCGCGGTTAACACTGAGGATTGCAATTTAAGAACGATTTTTCTTCAATCGGTCCATTTCGCGTTTATCGTCTTTTTCCTTCAGATCGTGGCGTTTATCGTGGAGTTTCTTACCCACACCTGTAGCCAATTCCAATTTCAGCCAGCCTTTTTCGGAAAGGAATAATTTCAGGGGAACGATGGTATTTCCCTTGGTTTTCACCCATTTTTCAAGCTTTTTGATTTCTTTTTTATTCAGGAGCAATTTCCGGTCGGAACGAACAGAATGGTTGTAGAATGAAGCATTCTCATACGGAGAAACATGCATATTGCGAATAAAGACCTGTCCGTTGTCTACAACACAGTAAGCCTCCAGGATACTCGCCTTTCCGTTACGGATACTTTTGATCTCCGTACCGGACAAAACCATTCCGGCAGTAAAGAATTCATCCAACTGATATTCAAAGCGGGCGCGCTTGTTCTTAATATTTACTTCGTTCTTAGACATGCTTTAATTCCGGAGACTGACTTTGCCCCCATTCTTTTATACCAAGGTAAAAATAATAAATCGTTACCAACATCAGGATATGGCTTAAATCATCTTTATTCAGCCATTCGTGCACATTGATCTTCAAAATAAAGATAAATGCCGAAGGGGTCAGGATACAGACACCAATGATCAATTTTTTCAAAAACAAGGCTTCCGGGTATCTTTTCTTCAAAATATATGCATACACCCCCGTATAACTGATGTAAGTAATAATGGCATCGATTGCCGTGAAAATGAATTTTTGGGTCAAAATAGAAACCACACACAAGGCAATACTCTTTATCCAGATCAATGCAAATGCATAATCCTTCGGAGTGGAAATTCCTTTAAAACGCAGCATTCCTACCGCAGCAAAACCATTAGCCAGGCATCCGAAAATCCAGCTCGGGTACTTCCCGAAAAATCCCCAGTAGTTAAAGAACAAATGTCCCAATCCGCCAAAAAAGGTTGAAAGTCCGAATGTCAGGTAAAAAAGGCGCCAGTAAAAATTGGCTTCGTTCTTATACTTCCCCAGTTTATTGAACGCAAACAGGCAAAAGCCTGCTATAATCCAATTCAATATCAGGGCCATCGGCTCCAAAAGGTGTAATCCTAAAAAATCAAATGCTATCTTATCCACCCCGCGAAAATACTGCTTCAAGCCAGAAAACACAAGTACTTCTTTTGAATCAGTTCTTAAATTGGCCGGATATTCATCCCGGAAACTTGAAAATAAGCTAAAATCCGTACTTTTGAAACGATGAATATTCCTTCGAAATACGTTGAAGAAGCAGTGGAGCAATTCAGTTCTTTACCTGGAATTGGTAAGCGTACTGCGTTGCGCCTGGTACTGAATTTATTGAAACGCGATCCGGAAGAACTCGAGCGTTTCGGAGATATTCTGCAGCAATTAAAATCCCACGTACAAAGCTGTTCTTCTTGCGGCAATATTTCCGATACTCCGGTTTGCTCCATTTGTTCGAATGAAAAACGCAATCATCGCCTGATTTGTGTGGTGGAAGACATCCGCGACGTTATGGCCATTGAAAGCACGGGGACCTACCAGGGAATTTATCATGTATTGGGCGGCATTATTTCTCCCATGGACGGAATCGGACCAAACGACCTGTTTATTCAGCCCTTGGTTGACAAATGTACTGCCGGACAAGCGGACGAGATCATTTTGGCTTTAAGTCCCACCATGGAAGGAGACACGACTAATTTCTTCCTGTACAAAAAATTACACGCCACTAACGTACAGATAACAGCTCTTTCACGAGGTATTGCCGTTGGTTCTGAGATCCAGTACGCAGATGAAATTACGCTTTCTCGCTCTATCCAGCAGCGAATCCCTTTTCAATCTTAATCAGAAAGAGAATAAGAGCGAAGAATGATGATTTAATCCTCATTCTGTTTCTGTTTCTCACTCTGTTTTGTATATTAGGCTTCAAACTAAGAACTATGTTAAAGGAATTCAAGGCATTTATCATGCGTGGAAATGTGGTTGACCTGGCAGTAGCCGTCATCCTGGGAGCAGCTTTCGGAGCAATTATCAACTCTTTGGTAACAGATATCATTACACCTGCTCTGTTAAATCCAGCATTAAAAGCAGCCCATGTTGACAATATCGCTGAACTGAAAGCTTTCGGAACGACAGTCATTAAGGATGGGAAAGAAGTGGTTGAAGGAGGTATTTTATATGGAGCTTTCCTGGCAAAGGTTATTAACTTTTTAGTAATTGCTTTTTGTTTGTTTATCGTGATAAAATTGATGAACAAAGCAGCTAATTTCCGCAAGAAAAAAGAGGAAGAAGTACCTGCTCCGGCACCTGAGCCATCCAATGAAGAAAAGCTCTTAATGGAAATCCGCGACCTGTTAAAGAACAAGCAATAATTAGCTCGTAAAATCTTTGGCGGAAACCAATGAATAATTGGTAACACAGAATTATCGTTCAAAGTTTTGTGGATTTGAAAATTTATATATCTTCGTTCGAAACAAAAGCCTCATTTGGGGCGCAAAAGAGAATATTTAAATACCGATGACAAGTATTTTTGTGGCAAAACTTGATTTCAACGCAACAGAAGATCAGTTGAAGTCCCTTTTTGAAGAATACGGAAGAGTAAACCGTGTTACCATTGCAAAAGACCGCGAAACAGGCAAACCAAGAGGTTTTGCTTTTGTTGAAATGGCTGATGAATCAGAAGCAGATCAGGCTATCCAGGCATTAGACAATTATGTCATTAACGGACGAAATATCGCTGTTAAGAAAGCGGATGACCGTGCTTCGGGAGGAAAACCATCAGGTGGCGAAAACCGCTCCGGGGACAGACCTTCGTTCAAAAGTGATCGTCCAAGAGAAGACCGCAGTAATACGAATGAATACAAGTCGGATTACAAAAAACCTGATGACCGAAGTAGTAAACCTGCTTTCACTAATCCTGATGATATTATTCCGGCGAAAGTTGAGCGTAAAAAAGAAAAGGATAAAGATACACGCGGTATTGGCGGAAGCGTCAGTAAAGATGCCCCGAAGAAACCAAAAATGGAAGCTTACCGCAAAAGTGGGAAAGACAATCAATTTTTGGATGATGATGATCTATCAGATGAAGAATTGGATTTATTCGGAAGAAATGAAGAAGAGGAAGAGGATGAAGACTACCGTAAATACCTGGTAAACAGTGATGAAGATTCGGATGAAGACTACGAAGATGACGATGAGTATGATGACGAAGATTACGACGACGAGGATTACGATGATGAAGACGACGAGGATTACGATGATGAAGACGAAGATTATAGAAGAAAATAACTCATAAAAAAAACGCCTGGTTAAGCCGGGCGTTTTTTATTCAGCATGCAGCGTACCACGCTTTCAGATCCTGGGGATTCTCACCTTATTCTTTGTTGCGTTCAATTAAGTGAACCATATTCAAATTCAGTGACGACAGTTTTTCCCCAATAACCGAAAAGAATTCCATATCTGCATTTTCAACCGCTGTAAGTGCTTTTTGAAGAACAACCGCACCTTCATCTGTTAGTCTGATTACTTTTGCACGGGTATCCGTTTGATGTTCCTGCCTGCTGATAAAACGCTTGCTTTCCAGGGTCCGCAATACTTTTGAAACCATCATCCGGTCGGCGTTTCCCTGATTGGCAATATCAACCTGGGTTACATGATCATTTTCCCGGGAAAGCCAGCCCAATGCAGCTAAAAGTACAAACTGTGTCTGGGTCAGGTCAAGCGGATCCAATACCTTTTTCAGTTTCCGCTGCCACAACAATGTCAATTGCCCCAACAGATATCCCGGACTTTCATTAGGACTTTTAAATTTAAATTCTATTTTTTCAGCCATTTTGTTTTTGAAGCATTTGGTTCGAAATTAAATCAAAATCGTGTTGGTTGATCTCCAAAAATCCAAAACGGAAAGGATATCCCCAGCTTGGTTTATTTGAAATGAAATCCAACCCGCTGATCAGAGGCAAAATAGAAACGTCCCGATGATCAAAAAAGTGGATATCTCTCCTGGAGGGACAAAAATCGGCCGTTTGCTGAAATTCATAAGTGTTTTCGTTTATCACTTCTCCGATAGCTGTGAATTCCTGGCATTTATCAGTTCCTTCCATGGTGTGTTTCCCGGAGTAATAGATGATAAAATCGCCTTTACGCATTCTCTTTAAAGGAGCTGATTTACCATGGCAGGCCTGAGCAAATCCTCCGGAAATTCCTTTCTGTACATGATCTTTAGAAGCCACTATTATCCAATATTTCGCAGTTCTTTCGATGGCCATTACTTCGTTTCCAAAAAAGTCAGTTTGTAACCATCCGGATCGTTCACATGGAAAGCCCTTCCAAAAGGCGTTTCTATAATTGGACCGGCAGTTGTTATTCCATTGGCGATAAACTGTTCTTTCAGTTCATCCACATCCTCATTTACGGCAAACCAAAGAGCAACCCCGATGCCGAGCTCTCTTCCTTCCAATGGTTCAAGCGGTGTTCGAATAGCAAAACTAGCCTCTCCCTGATTGTATTTGAAAATACAGGCCTGCGGATTCGTTTCCCCGATCTCAAATCCTAATTTTTCTGTGTAAAAGTTTTTTGAAGCTTCTAAATCGATTACTTGTATTGATGCAAATGTTAATTGTTTCATGTTTAAAATTTATTTGTTGTCACAAATATAATATACACGACAACAAAATAAAACTAATTTTGAAAATAAAAATTATAGTTGTCCGGTTAAATTTTCAACACCTCAAATAATCCTCTTTACTCCCTTACTTTACCTGCAGCTTTCGCACTAACGTTTGTCGCTGTGCGTCTTCACCTGCTGCGCAGCTTCTTCCGAGGCAAAAAGAATGAGCACTGCTCATGAAGACGAAGCATGGCTTTATAAAAAGCCAAATGCTGAGGTAGTAAGACAAAAATGCCTTTGCACAATTACAGCTTTCGGCCAACCAGCCTATCAGGATCAATCCACGAAAAGGTGGGATAAGAAGTTATCCCTGCAATTTTCCACCTTTTTTCCATTGCCGTAAAAAGGTGGAGCCAAAAAGGTCTAGGCTCGGGTAAACCAATCGACCTGTCTGCAGGTTATGACAGAATTTCTCATAAACTCAGCTACGCCTCAAACAGTATGAGAAATTTACTGTCATTTACTGCACAGGTACCCGATCTTGTTTACCTAATCGCCATTTTCAATTTCGTGTAAACCGAACAATTTTAAAATAAGATTGAAAATCTCTCAATTCAATAATTCGTGTAATTGTGCGTTTTGGTAACCAGTATTAATCCGCCAAAGAAGATTAGATCCTTATTTGAAAATCACCCCACCATTATTTAAAATGGATTCAAAATCCCACAAAACAAGGAAAAAGAAGTAGAATGAACCTTTTTTATCGGACAACAATCAATAAAAATTCAACCTATTGGTTGCAATTAAATTCAGTACTTGATTATTCCCTGATCAGTCTTCTTACAAACACTTCTGAATCGGTGTGTATTTTCAACAGATAAACCCCACTCCTTTTCAAATCTATTCCCATTTTGGAATCAGTGATCCGCTCTACCAGGCTTCCGTCGAGATCATACAATTCAAGGTATTGAATGTTCAAATCCGAAACTATCTGCACATTTCCACTTGTAGGATTGGGAAAAATCGTCAAACGGTCCAGGGAATTAGTTTCCAACGACAACTGAATATTGCAATTGGTGCAGGACTGATTTCCGGTTTCCTCGTAACAGATCGTATAGCCGAAATTGGTTCCGAATTTTACCGGGATTAATCCCCTCTGCGAACCGATTCCCTCTATAATAAAATATCCCGACGGGCTGACGTACCTTTTGTGGTATGCGCCGCAATACAAAACCGAATCTATTTGTGAAACAGGCTCCTTATAGGGAGAACCAAAGTTTGTAAGAATACTGTCTCCGATGGTTAAATCAAAATCATAAAGTAAATCTCCCGTTCCCTGGTAGCTGGAGTTATATCCTTTAGACACAAAATATACTTTCTTATTGGGTATATCATTCCTGATAGCGCCATAATATCCCGAAATCGGTGTTAACGGCACAACCTGTGACTCTGTATTTCCTACGTACATTAATTTTTTAAATGCAACCGCATTGATGATCGTATCTCCGTCACAGTGAAACTTAACGGAATCTGAGGCATAATAATTTACAGGGGTTCCACCTCCAAACATCCCGCCTTTTGTAGAATAAAAGCAGTACCATATTCCCGAATTAAGATCAAATGGCTGATATTGCTGCGCTTTCAGGCATTGAGCCGTTGAAAAGATCAGAAAAATGACTAAAAGTTTTTTCATCATTGCTTTGTTTTATAAAACCGCTGACAGCAATCCAATTGGCCTGACTTAGGTTTTGTTACGCGGATACTTCAAAATTAAAGAAAAAGATCAAAGAATTAAAATTTTCCCGGAGAAAGGCACCATCCCAAAACTATCATCCGCAAAAACTTTCATCCCATTTTTCGAGTATCGGTTTTTACGCTTCCAAACGAGGCCATTTCCAGGCGTAACGGATAATCAAACCAAGAAGAATAACTTCTAAAACGGCCCCAAGAAACATGTGGATCCAGGCTTCTCCTGCCAGGTTAAACAACATATAAGGAATGTGGATTACCGCAACGATGATATTTGTACAGCGGTTTATTTTAGCCGGCAAAGCAAGCGAAAGAAAAATCATTAATACAGGTATGGCTGCTGCAGCAAGCACGATCAAAAGAAATGTCTGACTAACCTCAAACGTAAACACCTTACCGGCTAACATGTCTTCCAAAGATCCTGGCATGAATAAGTGGAAATAATCGACGTAGATGTAGAGAAACATGAAACTGACCCATAATGCAGCAAGCTTCAGTCTGACACTGACTTTAAATTCTTCAAGTGGTTTCTGTGTTGTTTTTTGTGTATTCATAACTTATCAAATGGATACCACAAAAGTAGACCGGTGAAACGCTGCAACTCGTTCACTTAAGTTAAGAAAGAAGCTTATTCCTTCCTTTTTTCCAGAATTCTTGCTCTCAGACGGCTTAATGATTGAGGTTTGATTCCTAAATAGCTAGCCAATTGATGTTGCGGCACGCGCTGAATAAGGTCCGGCTGCGACTGCAATAAATTCAAATAGCGTTGTTCGGGTGAAGATGTTTTAAACGCATCGAAATCGATTTGTTGTTTCCCCAAACGTTCTTCGGATAGTATTTTGCAAAGGATGTCGAACTTTGGAAATTTGCCGTTGACCTCACTTTCCATATCCGCATTCGAAACGATGAGTATGCAGTCTTCCGTACAGCTTACATAATATTCAGAAGGCGTTTGGCTTGCGACGCAATGCGGTGTCAAACCTTCCATTTCGGTGTAAAAAGCAGTTGTTTTTTCTTCTCCCTCCAGGATATAATATTTCCGGATACATCCTTTCAGCACAAAATAGCTTTCTTTCGTAATTTGTCCTTCCTGGAGTAAAACAGTGCCTTTCTTTACCGAACGAAAGATATCCAGGGAAACGATTGCGTTCTTCTCCGCTTCTGTCAGGGGAACATATTTCGTTAAAAAGTCAAATAGTATCTGCTGCATGGCCATTTTAGTACTCCAATACTACCAAAAAAACGTGAGATAACGTATTTTCAGGGGAATTCGATCTTCTAACTGTGATTTCGCCTTAAAACTCACGCTCACTGTTCAAAGGAAAGGAAGTGGGAATGAGGGTTTGCGGCTTGCGATGCGCGGGCTTTTCAGCACAAATATTTATTCGGTGCACAAAACTTTAGTCAACTACAGAAATGTCTACGGAGCGCAAAACCCTGTCTATTGCAAATGCGCTGTTATGCGCATTACCCAACTTTTCCATTAGAATTCATTTTTGCTAAACAGTCATTATAAAGATTGGCTGCTTCTTCTTTAATCAATAGTGCATCACGCCTTAAATGAAATAATTCTTGTCTCAAAACTGTTCCCCAAGTCAACTTGAGCAGCTCTTTTTTCTTTGATGCTGATTCAAGGTCGTTTTTAAATTCTTGAATACTTTTTCTAAAACGAATAATTAGTGCTTCAACATTGGGAATTGAATCGTATGAAGTTCTAAAAAATTCAGCGCTCCAATGGTCCATTATACTCTGATTAATAAATTGTAGTAAGTCAGTAGAAATAATTTCCAATTCTTTGTCTGTAGCATCAGCAAGAATAGCATCATATTTACTTTCTTCAATTAACCAAGTGGGAATAAAGTTGATTAAGATTTGGCACTGATAAATTTGTTTTCCAAGGATTGCAATCTCGTCTTCTTTTTTTTGCGCATTAGATTTATTCCTTACTTTATTTATCAACGCTATGGTGATTCCAGTTAATGCAGCACCGCCTGCTGTTATTATGGTCGTGAGAACTGCGTCTGTCATATTCTGTGAGATTGAAAAGTTAAATTGTCAATATTTCTATAAGTAATTATTTGTTCGCTGCTTTCTTGTTACTTTGGTTAAATTAAAGTTCGTGTTGCAACGGGTTACGCATAACTTCTACATACGCCCAACGATTAACTACTTACAACCAATTAAAATCGATTTTATCCTGAAATTCAATCTGTAATGGAATGGAGTTTCAGCAAATAGTTTCTCGTCACGTTTGTTCATCAATACTACCAAAAAAATCTGAAATACAATGCTTTCCGAGCAAAACGGAATCGAACCGCTTTCTATCTCGATATGTTTGCCTGTCAGCCTTACTTCAGCATTTCCTTTAAAAAGTCGTGGCATAGTTTGTCTTCATTTTCTTGTATTTCTTTAGTCTTTTTGTTGCTGTAATCCCATTTTCCGATATAATCTTTTTTTATCAGATTTTTAGTTAGATCGTCTTTGTATATCTCAAAAAGTGTTGGATATTCTTTTTCAACCTCTAAACATTCTGTAACTTCTTTTGGTACGGCAAAGTCAGTTGTGCTTATGTTAACACCGTCTTTTCTAATTTCGACAACTTCAATGTACATATTATAGTCCCTTAAAAAGGTCTCTACATTCTTTCCTGCAAATTTATCCTCGTCAGAATAGTCCACTTTCCAATAGCCAATTCGTGATGAATTAAGCGGGTCAATTTCTATACATCTGTGTTTTTCGTAATACATGTCGTCACCATAAATTTTAGCTTTATAACCATAATCGAAACGGATTTGTTGAACTGGTCCTTGTAAAGGTGTCATGCGAAATCCTAAATTAACTTCTTTGAGTTCACCAATGTAGTCGTAATAATCCTTACTGATATTCACTAATTCAATCTTGACGTATTTGTCCAAAGAATTTTTAGCTAAGTATTTTTTCCAGTAATTTATTATTGAGTCCGCTTTGGTTGAATAAATGCCGAATTCCCTTTCCCATTCCTTTTCCCATTTTTTTGATAATGGCTTCCAATAGGTTGTATCAAGTATGAACTTGTAATACTCGAAAAGCCTGCTGTATGTCACATCGTTGAACTTTGCTTTTTTAATATCATCCATTTCATCAACATTTTTGCGAATGTTTTCATAGAAACTTGTGAACATCGTATCACTTTTTATCGCTTTTGACAATTCGTCCGTACTGAGTTTTTCGAAAACCGGTTTGTCCGGGATACTGCTGCAACTACTACTAATAATAATTGCAAGTCCTAAAATGAATAATGACAGTCTATTCATTGTGATTATTTTTCGCGTTTAAAAACAAAGTTCAATTCTGAGGTTCTTACGTTCGGTTGCATCCCGGTAACATATTCACTGTTCCCGAAATTGGGGTGTACAGTTTCTGTGGTTGGATAAACGTTCACTAATTCCCACCCCTCCTTTCCAAATAGGTTTAGAGATTCGCGAGAAACATCAAATTCTTTAGGGTCAAATTTTGATGCTTCCGTTTCTGTACCTTTTACGGTAACAACTTTGTACTCCCAATTAGTGGCACAGGACGAAATGCAAACGGCTATAATTGCGATTAAAACTATTTTTTTCATAGTGATTAATTATTTGTCCAAAAATCAAAAGATGCATTGAAGTGAACTAAAAATCTTTCCCAAATAGCGGTTTTGGTTTCCGAAATAACCTTTTAAGATCTTTATTAAGTGAAAAATGGAGTACAATGCCTTTCGGGCAAAAAGGGAATCGAATCAGTGTAAATTTCAGGAAACTGAATAAAATCCATTGTTTACGAAAGATTTGGGGTTATCCTCTCCCTCTTCACGAGCAGTGCTCGCTCTTCTCTCCAAAGAGGGAGACTAAATTTGTGCTTCGAACCGGGATTCCACTCCCGATTGCTATTGGGAGAGCGCAGAGGGACAAAAAGCAAAAAAGCATCCAACTACCGCTGAATGCTTTTTCTTTTTGTATAATTCTATCCATTGTTGCTAAACTCCCAATAACCATCTTACATCAAACTCATCCGTTATCTCAATTAGTTTTTGATCATCGTCATTCTTATTAAAAGGCTGCCTTTTGTTGGCTTCCAGTTTTTCAATAAGCACTTTTCTATCATTACTGGTTTTGCAGTATAGAAAAATAGACATATAGTTCCCGATTTTTCTTCCTTCTTCGTGTACCAGGTCCGAGCCATGAATAATTATTCTGTCGGAAATCAGGGATCCACTTACAACAGGTGTTTCTGTGCAAACCTGTAATAATTCTTTTCCAAAAGTTTCAAATTGCAAGGTACCGCCAAAGCAGGATTGGTAAAATCTGAGTGCTTTTATACAATTCCCTGAAAACGTGATAAAAATCGCACTGGTTACCTTATTAGTAAGCTCATCCATATCCCATCAATTAAGCATCCGGAATTTCAGGTTCTACCAGCTTAATCAATTTATCCAGCGATTCCTGCCAGCCTAAATAACACATTTCTGCCGGAATTGCCTGAGGAATTCCTTCCTGCAGCACTTTAAGTTCCGTACCGCAAATCACCTTTTTCAGTTCTATGGTTGTTGTCATTTCGCCGGGTAAATTGGGGTCATCGAACTTATCGCTGTATTTGATAAATGCATCCTGTTTTATTTCAAGATACTCTCCGCCAAAAGAATGGCCGTTTCCCGTACTGAAATTGATAAAGGTCATTTTAAACTTACCTCCTGTCTTAAAATCCATTTGCTGTACCGTGCATAAGAAGCCATACGGAGGCAGCCAGGTGGAGTGTGCAATCGGGTCTGCAAATGCCCGAAACACCTTTTCCGGACTTGCCTTAATTACTCTGTGGAGTGAAACACTATTGCTTGTCATTTTATTGAAATTTTAGGATTCATAAATTAAATTCTTTAACACTTTGCCAACATGCATCAATTGACTGATAAGTTGTTTTGGCTGTAATTCCGGATTTTATGGTTATAGACATAGGAAACTGCCAGAATGCCCAATACCACAAGCGGCATTAACATAAATCCGATGTTTTGGTCTACACAGACATGACTAATGAATGCAAAGATTAAATTAAAGGTGAGTCCTGCATACGCCCACTCCTTTAGCTTTTCCGGAGTTTTAGAAAAAGAAATAGCCAACACTCCAAGTACTTTACAGATAATAAGGGTGTAGGCGAAATAATCAGGATAGCCCAAAGGTTTTGTGCCCGCATTTACATATTCGGGTGCAAAGAATACGGTGCTGAGCGGCATGACACCTTCCCACAGGATGATGATGGCAGTTGCCACCCAAAAAATAATTTTAAACTTTTTCATCGTTTTACATTTTAGTGGTTTGATTCAACATATTTTACAAAGTTGTTCAGGATCGCTTGCCATCCTTGTTTCTGAAATTCAGGGTCATTTTCTGTTTCAGGATCAAAGGTGGTTGCTATTTTGGTTTCCCCGTTTTGCTCTGTAAACAGCGTAGTAGCTTTTCTTCCGTCACCCATTGTGTAAGTAATTTCCTGATGCAGTTTCACCTCATCATAAGTGCCTTCAAAGTCAAAACCAAAACTGCCGTCTTTGGCTTCCATCCGATGTTTGAACTTGCCGCCGGTTCTCAGGTCGTTTTCACTGCTTGGAGTATGCCAACTTGGATCAGCACTATTCCATTGAATGATGTCGTCAGGTGTATTCCAGGCTTTCCAAACTTTTGCTACGGGAGCACTTACCGCTGCTTCTACCGTAATTCTTGTAATTTGAGTCATTGTTATTTTTTTAAAGTTTTATAATTCAAAAGTACAATGGGAACTAAAAACCGGTCTATTGTAAAAATGACAACTTTAAGGGTGAATTATGACAAAACATTTTTATCTTTCGACTTAAATTTCTTGTTGTTATGCGCATTTCAGTATTTGTACCTGAGTATGGGGTAATCGAAGCCGTTACACCGCCGTTTAGAACTTTCCATACTGCCAATGAATTTTTGACAACATTCGGTAAAAAGCCCGTTTTTGAGGTAGAATACGTTGGCTTAAATGAATTTGTACCTGCAAATAACGGGGAATACACGATCAAAACAAACAGGCTGCTCAAGGATGTGACTGAAACGGACTTACTGATCATACCTCCGACATTTGGCGATACTCTAAGAGGAATAAATGCTAATGCAGAAGCTATACCCTATTTTAAAAAGTTATACGAGGGCGGTGCAAGTCTTGCAAGCTTGTGTATCGGTGCTTTTCTTTTGGCTGAAACGGGTTTGCTCAACGGCAAGAAATGCTCTACACATTGGGCGCATATTAATGAGTTTAAAGAAAGATACCCGGATGTGGAAGTCGAGGACGGGGCCATCATAACAGAGCATGAAAATATTTACAGCAGCGGTGGAGCAAGCAGTTTGTGGAATTTGATATTATACCTGGTTGAAAAGTTTACAGACAGAGAAACTGCAGTCATGATTTCAAAATATTTTGCATTGGATATCGGGAGAGACAGTCAATCCCAATTCGCCATATTCAGGGGACAAAGAAATCACGGTGATCCTGAAATTCAAAAAGTACAGGATTACATTGAAAAAAACTATTGTGATAAGATAACCATAGAAACATTGGCAAGTTTAATCAATACAGGCCGCAGAACATTTGAAAGAAGGTTTAAAGAAGCTACGAATAACACGTCCATCGAATACATACAAAGAGTGAGAATTGAAGCTGCCAAAAGCTTTTTTGAAGCATCCAGGAAGAATGTGTCAGAAATTATGTTTGATGTAGGTTATACAGACACAAAGGCATTCAGAGACACCTTCAAAAAGATTACAGGGCTCACTCCAATTGAATATAGAAATAAGTTTGCACGGGTTTCCAATGAGGTGTGATTTTTCTGTTGGTTTGATCCTGCTGAAAATCTGATATACAATTTATTCGAGCAAACCGGAATCGAACCGCTTGAAAATTTGGGAAACTGAATAGAGTCCGTGGTTTGCGGAAGATTTGTGTTTATCCTCTCCTCTGACGGAGTCTGATACTCATCAGTTCCGATAGTTATCGGAACATCAGACCTTAATCCCTCTCCAAAGACGGAGACTTCAATTCGAGCTTCGAACCGGGATTCTCTTCATTCTCATTCTCCGCTCTCGCTCTGAAAAAGAATGAGAATGAGAGCGAAAATGAAGAACAAAAAGAAAGAGCATGAATGCTTGCGCTCTCATGCTCTTTCTTTTTGTGGAGTCGGAGGGGTTCGAACCCTCGTCCAAACAATGGTTCCGAATGTCTTCTACATGCTTATTTTTTGATTGGTTTTCGAGCTGGATTCGGACAAAAACACCCAAGATCCAACCTTAGCTTCTAAGATCTCACACCTTGTGCGAAGCTCACGCGGTGCCAGATTTTCTAAAATGATTCTCCTGAGCCTACTAACCGAAAATCAGAGCCGGTAGAGGAGAAACTTGTCCGTGTACTATATCTTCCACTGGATTAAGCCGAATTCATCTAATGAATTAAGCAGCAAGTGCGTATGACGTATTGTCAATTATTGTTCGCAGCAAGATATTTAAGAGCTTCACTGCAACGCTCTGCATGCTTCCCACCGAAATCTCAATCGCTGTCAAATCCAATGTCGACCCCAGTTGTAACATGCAAATGTACGAATAAATCTCAGTTACAAAGGTATATCTTTGCTTTTGTTAACGAATCATGCCAGGCCAAATGCTCCGACCGATTTGAACCAGGATTTCGCTGATCTCAACTTTTTTTACTACTATTGAATCCACTGAGATTCAAACAAAACACTATTCATGATGACTGAAGAAGCACTCAACGATTTAAAATCTGCCTACAGGAACGGAAGTTTAAACCTTTACCTCGGAGCCGGAGTTTCTGCCGCGAGCGGACTTCCAAACTGGAAGCAACTGGTGGTCAGTATGTATTTCCGGTTCATGAATATCGAACACTGGCATTCCATCAAACCTTTTCCCAACTATTTATATGCTATGGGAGAATGGTACCTGAACAAAACCGGGGAATCGCTCGATATAATTATCCGCAAACTGAAAACTCATCTGTCCGATGAAGAATTCCTGCAAATACTTTACGAATGCCTGTACAACCAGCTCGATGAAGCTTCTGTCAGAAATCCCTTTGAAGATGCTCCGGTAAACGCCCTGTTAAGTGAGATTACTGCTTTGGCAACACATCCGGACCGGAAGCTGAATTCCGTAATCACTTATAACTTTGATGATTTGCTGGAGCAGTCCCTGAAAAACAGAAATAGCGATTACACATCTGTTTTTGATGCGCAGACACTTCCTAAGAACGGTTCGCTGGCCATCTACCACCCACATGGCTTCATGCCTTTCGATAATCCGGCACCAACGCTCCATAGCACCGGGAATATCATTCTGTCGGAAGACGATTACAATTCCATTGCAAACAACAGCCATCATTGGGCAAATCTCATCCAAACCAGTCGGCTTACACAGGGAACAGGACTCATGATAGGTCTTTCTTTCTCCGACCGCAACCTTCGCCGGCTTATCGACCTCATTGCCAATATTCCTTTGCATACGAACAATTACATTTTCCTCAAGAAAAATACCATGCCCGAGTTCACGGAGGCGGATTCCCAGGAGATCAAAAAGAAAGCGGATGCCATTCTCGACAAAATGCGGAAAGCAGCGGTAAAAGTAGATTACGTGGTCTATGAAAACTGTCAGATGATTCTCACCGAACTCTTCCGCATGGATGAGATCATTACTCACCGCGTCTTCGAAGAAATGCGTATTAAACCGATTTGGTTTACGGAATACGGGGAAATAACGGATTTTGTGAGGAAGATCAGGGAGTGATTTTTTTTTCTCTCTTATGAAGCTTGTTTTTACATGTCAAAACGAATGGAAAAAATGAGGATTAACCACCTCCTCCCTGGAGAAGAGGGTGTAAAGACACAACAAAGAAAACGTTGCGCCTTTGCTGACCACATGTCGCCAAAGCTTATGCTTACGCACAAATTTTAGTTGTGTCATCCGCGAAATCTTCGGGAGACTTTGCCTCAAATACCAACATCTTTTAACGTTCTCTTATCCCGCTATGTTGTAACTTAGGGTATCATTGATCCTTAAAACAAACACCATGACGGAGATTCAAAAAAATCAGATCATTACCGAACTGGCGGAAGCGCTTCAAAACAACGATTACGACAAGTTCCTCACTTATTTTGAAGAAGGAGCTGTAATGGAATTGCCTTTTGGCGCTGCGGGCGGAACCTCCTTCAAAGGACTTTCCGAGATCAAAAGACATTTTGAAAGCATTGCTTCGGATCCGGTCACAAAAGGCATTCACACCGAAGAAGTGATGGCGAAAAATTATCACAGTGATCCCATGACAATTGTGGAGTATTTTACCAAAGGAAGATCTGTCAAAGCCGGCGGAGCCTTTCACCTTCAGTCGGCGGTTGCTTTTATCCGTTTCGGAGAATCCGGGATTGTTTATTACAAAGACATCCCCAACACAGAAGGACTGGCAAAGAAAGCCGGAATTCAGACTGAAAATGAGAAGCAGGAATGAAGACCAAATCCTCATTCTCGGGCTCACAACTCTAATTCGCCAATTTACCAGTTTGCCAAATAGCGAACCGTGTGAATAAGAGTCAGTGGTTAGTTATTTTCTATAAAACTGAAAAAAAAAACGAGAAATATAAATGATTAAATATTAATCCTAAAACAATTAAAATATAATCATTATTTTTGTTCCGGGCTCATATCCGGAATAAAATGTCTGATAATTTTCCATACAAAAATGGCCGCGGCGCACAGATCAATCCGCATAACCGCTTCTTTTCACAAGAAAAAGGAGAAGACTTCGATGACATTGATCCTTCGGAACAACCGGAATTACGCACCAAATTCATCGAAGTGCACCCGAAATCAATCGTGAATAAGCTTTCCAGTCCGGACGTAGGAATGTACTACTCGTTGAATCCTTACCAGGGCTGTGAACACGGCTGCACTTACTGCTATGCACGTCCCACACATGAATATTGGGGATACAGCGCAGGTACGGATTTCGAACGGATTATTCTTGTCAAGAAAAATGCCCCGGAATTACTCGAAGAAGCATTGAACAAGAAGTCGTGGAAAGTCCAAACCATTTCTATTTCGGGAAATACGGATTGCTACCAGCCCTGCGAAAAGGATTACGGGATTACGCGCAAGCTGCTGGAGATTATGCTGAAATACCGGCATCCGGTAGGTATCATAACCAAAAACGCATTGATTACACGCGATCTGGACATCCTCGAGGAATTGGCAAAGCTAAACCTGGTTGCAGTCAATTTCAGTTTAACCAGTTTGAAAGAAGATCTGCGCCGGAAACTGGAACCACGAACTGCCACAAGTCATAAAAAACTCGATGCCATTGAAAAACTTTCACAGCACGGTATCCCGGTCAATGTATTAATGGCACCTATTATTCCGGCTTTGAACGACGATGAGATTTTTGCCATTGCCGAAGCCGTAGCAAAGCGCGGTGCTCTGAGCATGTACCACCAAATCGTGCGCTTAAACGGACCGAACGGAGAAATATTCACCGATTGGGTAACGAAAAATTATCCCGACAGGGCAGAAAAAGTGTTAAACCAACTGCGTGACATGCACGGAGGAAAACTCAGCGACAGTCGTTTCGGTACGCGCATGAAAGGTGAAGGTGTTTACGCCCTGAATATCCAGCGACAGGTACAATTAGCACGAAAAAAATTCCTTCCTGGCACCCCATTTCCACGCCTCCGGACAGATCTGTTTGAGATTCCCGATACCAGCGGACAAATGAAATTGTTTTAGGGCGTCACAAAACAAAAAAGGAATTTACCGAAGCAAATTCCTTTTTCATTGGTTGTTCTTAAACAATTATACGGTAGCATCCAATAAATCGGATGTTTCTGCTTTCTTAGATCCAATTGCTCCTGAACCATATTCCTGGCGAAGGAAATTGGCAACATTGTCGCGTACTTTTACCTGTTTCGGTTTGATCGCCGTTAGAAATACAATAAACGGTATCAAAACTCCCAGAAGCAAAATCGACAAGACAAAAAGCATCTGTCCTCCCATCGTTGGAAATCCTTCCATTAAACGAACAAAACCTTTCTTTTCCCCTACGATTTGAGCTCCCCCGACTTTACCGTGACCAATTACCAATACTTTAGGTCCTCTGAACTTTACGGTATATTCAGGAAATGCAGCTTCCAATTTAGGCTTTAACTCAGCCAATGTATACGGCTGATCAACAATCACTTTCATAAGTATAAGTTTTTTAGTTTGACGATGCTAAAATAATCCTTTTTCTATTTTACGCACCAACTTTCATTTTTTTTGTCACAATATCACACTATGTCTATGAAACTGTTTGAAAAAACCAGTTTCTTTACTTTATGTCATGCATCATTTTATTGAATAACCGCATGAAAACCTGGTTTTGATAATTCACCTGGTGTACTAACTGAACAGTATGCAGAAGCTTTCCCGAAGTCAAATCAAATAACCCCAGGCAATAGGATGAAAAGATAGACTGTTTGTCCTTTCCATCAGCCCTGGAGAACAGAATATATTTTGTCCCGTTCTTTTTTATGTAAGGATAGAGCATATCAGATTCCAGTGAGACAAAATCATTCAAAAACAAATGTTTTGCGGATTCGGAAAACCAAACTTTGATCGCTGAAATCGTATTAAACTCTTCCCAATCTGTTGAATCCAATGCAAGAATATTCAAATAACGAACCCTGAGGCTGTCAAAACTACTGTTGTTTTCAATATCTTTACTTAATACGCTTAATTGGGATTCTGATAAAAGAAGATCTAATCCGTATTTTATATTTTCATTTCTTAAAACGGGGTTCATTACCAACACATTCTTTATCCCAGTCGGATTGTATTTCAAATAGTTTATTTCCTCACGGTCAAAGCACACCTGAACGAGTGAATCTGTATTTATGAAATCCCGCACGTAGAGATGAAAATCTTTCTCATAGTTTTCAAGAGCAAACTCCCTCCTGCTCATTTTTATTTTATCGTATTTAGACAAGTTCAAGGTGTCTTTAAGCTCTGAAGTCTGATCATTTAAATACGAAATTGATCTGA
Source organism: uncultured Fluviicola sp. (assembly GCA_966248825.1). Taxonomy (GTDB): domain Bacteria; phylum Bacteroidota; class Bacteroidia; order Flavobacteriales_D; family Crocinitomicaceae; genus Fluviicola. Next base: position 83,091 of record CBINBC010000011.1, on the reverse strand, counting down.
AGGATGAATATTGAAACCCCGAAGCGTTTTTCAGATTTTGAACCGTGGATTCAAGCAATGAAATCATGTATTCATCTCCCGGATGACTATTTACATAGTTTTTAATATGCATCATAGCCAGCACTCCCACCTGCTCTTCGGATAAACTTCCCAAAACATTCCCGAGCTTTGATATTTCTCCCTGATAGTTGTCCAGGTCCATATCTTTATCAGCATCATTCATTCGATATACGGCAATGGCATAAAGCGCTTTTATAAATGCCCTTTCCAAAAAATCATTTTCAGGATACTGCTGTTGTAAAATGAACGAATGATAAAGCGCAAGAATATACTCCCTGGCTACTAAATTCATTCGCACCATTTCAAACCTGGCAGCAGTTCTAAACCGCAAAAAACGATCCGTGACTTCTTTCACTTTGACGGTATTTCCGGGTATTCCAATTATCTCTACAACAGCCGCCTTTCTTTTCCGAATTCCCTCCATAAATAAATGCCTGTTCGAATCCCCATTTTCATCAGGATCTATGCTGACATCCGTTTTTTGGAAATAAGCTGAAGGAATCACAAAACTTGTATCCAAATTGAAAAAAGTATGATTTATTTCAACTTCATCAAAGGGAAGATAAGCATACAATAAAGCATCAAAATAAGAAATTGCTGATGCCAGTTCAAACCTGCTTTGTTTTAACAGCTTGACGGCATAAGCATCTGCAACCGTGTTTTCTTCAACAGTTCTGATAAAAAAAGTACTAAATATCTTTTTATATTCATAAGTTCCTTTTCCTTCCGCATAACTATCTTCATATCTTATAAAAGGATAGTTTTTATGCTTATTAACAAAATGTCCTATCTCACGCGCAATAGCAAATGCGAGCTGGTCTTCATTCGATAGTTGAGAAATTAAACCCGTACTAACAAAAACCAATCCTGAACTTGTTGAAAAAGAAAGTTCATCACTTGATCGGTAGGTAAAAAAAGATAATTGACGAAACAAATCAGGATCATCTTTTAGGATTTCTGATGCGATTTGGCGCATATATCCGGTCATTTCATCACCATACAACACCTGCCCACCCTGAAGTAATTCCCTAACAATCAACTCATTGTTATCCTCAACTGTCTGATCGGTAAGTTTCCCGGGTAATTTTCGTTTATGATTTAAGAAAACAGACGGAACATTTCCCTGACTCTCCATTAAATCTAAAAAAGGTTTCTGCTGTGAATAACCTAAAAAACCAAAGCAAACAAGCAGAAGAAAAGTTACGGTCAAATTCATTTATCGTTAAACTCAGATATGATTACCACTAAAATAAGCATAAGTAAGAAACCACCGTTTAAGTTTAATCTCCAAATAATCCTTTCTTAACCACAAGGTTGTCAGGATAGCTGAACTTTACAGTATTCTAAAACTTTGTGATTATGATAAAATACATAACCTTAATCATTGCACTGGTTCCAATAGTGGGACTGGCGCAAATTACACCCATTTATACCATCCAGGGATCAGGGAACAGCAGTCCGCTTGTTTCACAGACTGTCACTACTGAGGGTGTCGTATTTGCCGATTTCCAAACTTCGGCACTGCTAAACGGATTCTTTATCCAGGATACTCTCGGCGACGGAAACCCTCTGACTTCCGACGGTGTGTTTGTTTTTGCCCCTTCAGGAATAAATGTAAACATAGGGGATTATGTAACGGTAACCGGACAGGTCCAGGAATATTATGATCTTACTGAAATCGGGAACGTTTCAAATATTACCATCAACGGGACAATTACAAACATGATTGCTCCGACACCAATAACACTCCCTGTTAGCACAGTATCAACATATGAAGCCCATGAAGGAATGTATGTTACATTTCCTCAAAACCTGGTGGTCACTGATAATTACAACCTGGGAAAGTACGGTGAATTCACCCTGGCAGTCGACAGGCAGTTCATTCCCACGGAAATAGTAGATCCGAATGACAATCCGGCATCTGGTACAAGTACCACGGGTTCCTCGAATGTTCCTGCAATAAATGCTCTTTCCGATCTGCATGCCCGAAGCCGATTTGTCGTGGATGATGCAAAATCACCTTCATGGCCGAATCCTGTTCCATTCATTGACCTCGCTGAACGCACGCTTCGGAATGGTTCTACCACACAGCAGGTTACAGGAGCATTTTCATATTCTTTCTCCAAATTCCGACTAATGCCCACGCAGCAAATAACATTTAATTATGCTGAAAGACCTGTAGTTCCCACAATAAACGGGGATGTCAGAGTCGTCAGCTTCAACATATTGAATTTCTTCTCCACCATTGACGACGGTTCCAACATTGCAAGGGGAGCAGATTCACAGGCAGAGTATATCCGTCAGCGAGACAAACTGGTTGCTGCATTGGATTCCATGGATGCGGATATTTATGCGTTGATAGAGGTAGAAAATAACAACGCAGCGGCAGACAGTATCCTAAATGCACTGAACGCAGCATTGGGCTCAACTGTTTACGCACTTGCAAGTCAAAGCCCGTTTACCGGAAGCTATGCAATCAAAAATGTCTTCATGTACAAAATTTCGGCTGTCACACCGCTGGATACTATGATGACTTCAACGGATGTATTGTTTTACCCGCCACCAATTGCTCGTCAATTCAAAGTAAACAGCACCGGAGGTACTTTTAACCTGGTTGCAAACCATTATCGTTATAAAGGGTGTGACGGTGCAGTCGGAGCAGATCTTGATCAACTTGACGGTCAAAGCTGTTACAACGCAACAAGAAGACAACAGTCGATCAAAATGTTGGAATTCTTTGATTACATTGAAACTTTAACGGGTAACGACCGGCATTTGGTAGTCGGTGATTTCAACTCCTATTCCCAGGAAGACCCTATGGATGTATATGCCGCAGCCGGATACAGCGCTTTGCTGGATAACACCTATTCTTACGCTTACATGAGTGAATTCGGATTATTAGACCACGCTTTTGCTTCTCCGTCCCTTCTTCCGATGATTGAAGATTCAAAGGTTTGGAATATCAATGCCGATGAGCCGCCAGCATTGGATTACAACCTGGAAAATATCGTAGATGATCTGTATGAAAACAATCCTTACCGATCTTCGGATCACGATCCGGTACTGATCGGATTAAGTCCGGAGGGCAGCCTGGGAATGGATCAATTGAGTATTAAAACGCACATTTTCCCAAATCCATTTACGGAAACACTAATGGTGAAAACATCTGAAATAGCTGATATTTTGCTGACAGATCTATCAGGCCGGGTTTTAGAAACAATTTCTTCTCTTAATGGTATTTACGAGTTGAACACTACTTCCTTTCCTTCCGGAATTATACTTGTATCAACTTATGTAAACGGACGAATGATTGCCACACAGCGAATAGTAAAACTTTAATTACTTACATTTCTCTGGAAACGGGATGAGGAGCCAAATACTTCCGGCATCTCATCCCGTTAATTTTTCACAACTCTGTAAACCTTTTATCTTCAAGCACATTTTCCCCGGATCACTATTTTTCCTATGTTTGCTCTCTGAACAGAACCTGTCAAACATGAGATACTTATTCCTTTTTCCAATTGCATGTTTTTTTGTCAATAGTGCGGCTTCCCAAAACATAAACAATAGCTCTGGCGCAAACAAGGAAAACATCATTCCCGAAGTCAGTATTCAAACAGATTATGTGGAAAACGGTGTTAAAGGTTTCCGCATTACTACCACTTGTGATTACAATGTACTACGGAAAAAATATACTACCGACAGTTTGCTTGAAAGGGCTTTGACCCACTCTAAATTCGCGTTCAAACTGAGTATTTTACAGGATACTGTACAAATAAAACCGGCTTTCGGATACCAAAGAACTTTCGGAAAAAGTGAATTTATAGAGATCAGGCAAACCTGTAACCCGGATTACTTTGAATCAAAACCGGCACTTGTGAGCAATACAGTTTTTGTACCTTACGCATCGCTGAAGCTTAAAGAAGGAAAACAAACGCTTTTTGTTTCTGCAGATCTGAGTGGAAAAGACGGATTTAACACAACCTATAAGCAAAATACCCGGTCTGCAGCATTTACATTTATAAAACCTGTTACAAAAATCTTTGAATGCACCCTGGACTCACTGGTTGTAAAGACTTTAGACAATAACGGTCAGGCCTGGGACCACGAACTATTCGGAACAGATGCTCCGGACCTCGATTTTTCACTCAAAATGGGAGATTTGGAAGTCGGGAATATTCACAAAGGAAACAGTTACTCCATTCTATTCCGCGAAAAACCACGCATTTTCCGCTTTCTTGTCTCTGAAAATGATGAAGTCACCATCTTCCTCACCGATACCGACGATGCCTTCCACGATCCGATCGCCAGCTGGCGTTTTGACACTTCCAACATGAAAGAAGGAATCGTGTATGAACAAAAAGAGGCCAAACAAAATATGCAAGCTTTCAGTTTTAAGTGTAAAGTCGGAAAAATTGCCGGTCAAAAAGAAGCAGAGTCATCCAAATAAACTGATTATGCATGGCTGAAATCGAATGATCTATGAACCTTCCTGCTAAATTCCTGTTAATCATCTGCTCACTTGTAATGAGCTCACGAACGCTTTCACAGGAGATTCCTGTGGTTGCCAAATGGTACCTGAGGGGAAAAGCCATGACCATGGTGTTTATCGAAGACAACTGGTACAGCAGTGTTTCAATAGGCACAGAATATCGCTTCAGCAAACGATTTTCGATGGTTTTAGATGCTGTTCATTACAGCCAGAAAGATGAGGAGGAAGTTCACAACAACCCGAACGATTACGACGATTACGATGAATTCGCCAAGCGTGATCAACGCAATTACCTTGCTTTCGAGTTGAAGTACCATTACATCCGCTTCAAGGAATACAATACCAGTTTATATGTAAATCTTTACTCTAAGACCGGTGAACACAAAATCCGCAAAGAAGCCGATTACCCGATCCAAAAAAATGAGCGCTTTTACCTGAACGGAAATTTCGCTGATGCAGGACTTTCTCTTGGAATCAACATCAATATCACCGAAAATTTCGGAATGGATGTGAACCTGGGTATTTGTAAGCGTTTTGAACGGCAGTCCTATTGGAAATCCGACGAAAACTTAACTTTCGCTTATTATCCGCAGCAGTCTTACAGCAAATTACTCCCAAATATCCGTGTTAATTTTTTCTGGACATTCAATTCACTATTCACTTATTATACTCCCGTAAGATGAATTCTAAGTAAAAACCACACGGAATAATCAGGCATTTCATTTAACTTCCAATACGATCAAGACCTATTTTCTTTCCTTAAAAATAAAGTCGCTTTCAAACCTCTTCGTTATATAACGAAAACATGATATCATGTTTTATCAAACGAAAAAACCGCCTGCTTCGAAAAGAAACAGACGGTTTGTATTATAAATGGTTTTGTATTTTGATCCCGATAACTATTGGGACTATTGCAGTTTATTCACGTGTCCGATGAATTCCTCACTCTTGCTTTTCAATCCGTCTTTCACGTAAATCTTCCAGGTGTAAGTTCCGTCTTTCACGAATTCTCCGTTATAGGTCCCATCCCATCCGAATTCCGGATCCAGTGATTCGAAGATCAATTCCCCCCAGCGGTTAAAGATCATCAGGTTGTACTCATCGATCTGACGGTCTTTGGAGAAAACAGGTTTAAACTGGTTGTTGAACTCGTCTCCATCAGGAGTAAAGGTATTCGGAACCCAAACCAGGAAATCTCCAAGGAATTTGATCGGCTTGCAAATACTGTCCGTACAACCGTATTCCGATGCTACTGCTAAGCAAACATTGACAGTCTGATCAGGATCTACTCCGTAGAATGTATGATTCGGATTTTCCAGATTAGATGTTCCGAAAGAAGTTCCGAAAGTCCAGTCGAATGTAATCGCCCCATAAGATGTGCTCGTAAATTGAACCTGATTATTCAACTCGGTAGGCATTTGCGGAGTAGAAATAAAATCTGCAACGGGGTTGTCGTAAACACATACGGCAGAAGCAAAAGTACCGCTCACCGGACAACCATCTGTGGTAGTCCCTGTAAAGGTTACATCGTAGCATCCAGGATCTCCGAAGGTTGCATTAAAGCTACCACAGCCATTGAATGTTTGTCCGTCAGAGAAAGTCCATGTACAATTTTGAAGGTTCGTAATCGAAAGGTCATTTGAGAATGTAATGTCCAGTGGAATACATCCCTGTTGAGCGGAAGTCACAAACTGAGCTGTCGGAACTGCATAGAAATTAACCTGTACATTCGTATCAACCGTTACACAAACATCAGAAACGCTGACATTGTATAGTGTTGCAGCCGTAGGACTAACAGTAACCTGACTTAAAGTATCATTTACGGAAGTACTCCATTGATAAGAATACCCCGGGGCGCCATCTGTCACATTCACAGCTAAAACGATAGTACTTCCTGCACAAATCGAAGAGTCACCGGTTACAGTAAATGCAAGTACCGGAAGCATTGTCAAATCAACAGAATCAGGAGCAGCAGTTGTACATCCATTTTGGTCTGCCACAGAAACAGTGTAAGTTTGAGGAGTGTTTTGGATTACATCCTGTGTCTGTCCCACAAACCCGTTACTCCAGGTATATGTATAAGGCGCGGTTCCTCCGAACGCAACTGCATACAATGGAATCGTATCACCGGTACACATCAAACTGTCCATTGAGGAAAACAATTGAACAGGAAGTGGTTGTTCAACAGAAACCGAGCTTATTGCAATACAACCTGCAGCATTTGTTGCCTGTACCTGGTAAGCCTGGGCACACAAAGATCCCTGCGTATTGGAAGGTCCGAATGTTGTACCGTTGTCAAAGCTGTATGAAACCGCTCCCGGAGCATAGATCGTTGCAGTACCGTCACAGAATGTATTACATGTAGCACTTGTACTTCCAACAGAATCAATTACGAATTCAGCCGGATCTGCAATCACATATGTGGTATCGAAAGAACAGTTGTTAGCATCTGTAATTTCAAGCGTATAGTTTCCGGAACACAGGTTGGAATTGGTATTTGAAACCCCCGCTACCCCATTCCAGTGGTACGTATAATTCAAAGTTCCTCCCGTTGCTGTTGCAACTGCAGAACCATCGCAGAAAGCATAACAAGTCGGATCTGTAAGGTTTAGAGTTGCTGTTAATAAAGCCGGCTCTGTAAGCACTTCCGTTCCTGTTGCCTGGCAGTTGTTATCGTCACGAACTACAATATTGTAAGTTCCTGCGTCAAGAATTTGCGCATTAGCAACTACCCCGAAAGTTGTTCCGCCGTCGTAGGAATACTCGAAAGGTCCTGTACCTCCCTGCACTGTTACCGAAATTGCTCCCGATTGGTTTTGAAAACAAGTCAGGTTCGTAGCTACTGATGTGAAAACTAAAGTATCCGGTTGATCAATCACAACATTTAATGTGTCTCTGCACGTATTTACATCTGTAATAATTACATCATAAGTTCCAGCACACAAGCCATTGAAAATGTTGCTTGCCTGTGAAACCCCGTTGATCTCAAAAGACAAGGCTCCGGTTCCGCCTACTGCGTCAACAGTTGCTGAAGCATCACAAATACTGTAACAAGTAGGTTCAGTTACGTAAACTCCGGAAATAACAGGTGAAGCCATATTCACAATAGTTACGATCGAATCCACCCCGCAACCATTCGCATCTTCTCCTATCAGTGAGTAATCATTAGCCGCTAATCCTGTAAAGACATTGGTCGTGGTGAAGTTTACCCCGTTATCGATACTGTAATTATACGGCATAGTTCCTCCCGACAAACTCATATCGATTTCTCCGTTGGAGTTTTCACAAGTGGAAGGTGTTAAAGTAACTGTTAAACTCACTCCAACCGGAGAACCAATAAAAGCGCTCACAGTGTCAGAACAAGCATTAAAATCCCTTACGATCAGATCATAGTTTCCTGCACAAAGGTTATTGAACAAACCATTTACGTTAAAGATTACTCCACCGTCAACACTGAACATATAGTCCAAAGTCCCTCCGTTTCCTGATCCCGTAATTGTACCATCGCAAGCATTATTGCACAATACATCTGTCGGAACAGCTGCAGCAACAAGCAGTGCAGGCTCTGTCAAAGTAATCGTTGTATCTTGGAGACATCCCTGCTGATCAACTACCACTATGTTATAAGTCTGTGCAGATAAATCAATGAATGCACCTGAAGCAAAGAAGTTTGCCCCGTTATCGATTGAATACTGGAATCCGCCATTTCCACCGGTCGCGCCCAATTGGATAAATCCGCTGTTATTCTGGAAACACGTAAGGTCTATTTTATTGTTTGTAATCTCTATAGGAAGTGTTTGAGTGATGGTTTCTGAACCGGTTTCCATACACCCGTTTACATCTGTAATTGCCAGTCCATACGTTCCAACAGGAAGACCACCGAATGTAGTTCCCGGAACAAAGTTCGCTCCGCCATCAACGCTGTATTGATAAGCACCTGTTCCACCGGCAGCATTTGTAAATTCAATCGCTCCTGTAGAATCACCATAACATGCAACATTTGTTACGACCGGGTCAAATGTCAAAGGATCCGGCTGAGTTAAGGTAAATGGCAATGTGAAAATACAGTTTCCGGCATCTGTTATGACAACAACATGCGATCCTTCGCCCAAACTTGGAAAAAATCCGGAAGATTGTGTTATCCCAGACATATCCAGCTCGTAATTGATTGGTCCGGCACCATTCACGTTTGTAACCTCAACAGTTCCGTCAAAAGAACCGTAGCAAAGCGGATTGGTTTGTGTAATCAGGATACCATCCATTTCCACATCATTTACACCGAAAAACTCCTGAGCCTGACATCCGAGATCATCCGTTACAACGATATCGTATGCCCCTGCATAAATATTGGAAAAAGTTCCGTTAGTCTGAGGTGGCATACTTCCATTTGCAGAATACGTAAATCCCGGATTCGGACCGCTTGCAGTAACAATCAATTCACCGTTATTAAATCCGCAATTGGATTCGATCATGTCTACCAAATCAATTTGAATTGCAGGTGGGTCAACCAACATTGGGTTTACTTCCAATGTACAGCCGTTTGCATCTGTAATAAGTACATCCTGTGTACCGCTACACACATTCAAAAGAATATTGGATGCCTGGGACGCTCCACCGTTCAGGCTGTAATTATAAGCAGGAACACCTCCGGCAGGAGTTACCGTAATCGAACCGTCGCAGCTTCCGTTACAAACCGGATCAACAGTAGTAAATGTCGCTGAAAGCGGTGCGGGCTGCGTAATATTAACGGTTGAGTTCACCAAACATCCTTTAGAGTCACGCACAACGATTTCCACTGTTCCGGCACAAAGATTCGTAATCGGGTTGGCAGGTGTAAATGTTAAACCGTTGTCATGTGAATAATCATAAGGAGCAGTACCACCAGAAGGAGTTATTTGGATCTGTCCGTTACAAAGTGCATTACAAGTAGCATTTGTAACCGTGGTGGTGTAAGTCAATTGAGCTGGCTGAAGGATATTCAACGGAACTGTCGCGGTACAACCGTTTGCATCAGTCACAGTTACCGTATAACTTCCTGCCTGAAGGTTATTAAACACATTAGAAGCCTGGTTTGTAGGTCCTCCCGGAGCCAATGAGAAAGTATATCCCGGTGTACCACCTGTTACACCAATAATAGCAGAACCATTGAATCCTCCGAAACAACTTACCGGCTGCTGGCTTTGGATAGTGGCTGATGGCGAAACAGTAGAAGCAATCGTAACCGAAAGGTTTCTTGTACATCCGTTTGCATCAGTCACGATCACGTTGTAAGTTCCCGCGCCTAGTCCGTTAAATGTTCCTGAAGCCTGCGTTACAGCACCTACAGTAAACTGATACCCCGGAGTACCTCCTGAAGCACTTACCGTTAATGAACCGTTGTTCACTCCGCAAGAAGACGGAACCGTTGAAACCAGGGTTAGATTCAACACAGGAGGTTCGGTAATCGTTGTGTTCACATCGACAAAACAACCGTTTGCATCAGTCACGCGAACAACATAAGCCCCATCGCATAAAGCACTGTAATTATTTGACGCCTGATTCGGAGCTCCGTTCAAACTATACTGATATCCCGAAGTTCCTCCGGATGCAGTTACGGCAATCGTGCCATTACAGGTATTATTACAGGATGCATTTGTAACAGCAACTGTTGCAGAAACAGCTGTCGGAGCAGTTATAGTTACACTTCCGGTTGCTGTACAGCTATTTGCATCTGTCATTGTAACCGAATAATTTCCTGCACATAATGCTGAAATATTTTGGGTAATTGCCCCGTTACTCCATGCGAAAGAATACGCAGGCGTTGTTGTCGTTGTAATATTCAAAGCAACACTTCCGTTACAAGGCGTTGCACACGATAAATTTGTACCCGTCAAAGCGATTACCGGTCTTGGATTCACCACCACAGCCAGTAAAAAAGTATCCTTACAACCTCCTGGCGTTGTATAAATCACCTGGTAATTACCTGAATGAGTTAAAGCCGCACTTGCAATTGTAGGGTTCGCAGCCGTAGAAGTATATCCGTTCGGACCTGTCCAGGCATAAGTACCACCCGGTGTGGAAACCACCGTTGTGAAATTAATGGCATTTCCAACACAAACCGGAGTATTTACAGTGGCTGTAATATCCGTTACTGTATAATTGATAAATGTATTCGGCACCGTACCGATTTGTCCGGTCCCACCATTGGTTGCACCATTCTCAACAAATTCTGTCAATGAGCTTGAAAGGGTCATACCACTTATTCCACCGGCAACAATTTGAGTCGGAGATCCCGAAGTAATAGCAATATATCCGCCGCCGCCGCCGCCGCCCGGACCTTCACTTTCACTTCCCAGAGGACCCTGATCGCCTCCTTTTCCACCTGTAACATCCAACGTTAGGGAATTGGCAACAGCACCTTTGATGATAATTGTTCCACCACCACCACCACCGGCCGGTGCATCATTGGCAGAACCATTCCCTGTAGAGATTTGATTAATCGCCGCACCACCCTGCGCACGGATACTTCCTGAACCGGCAATATTCGGAGCAATGATATATACAATTCCACCTCCGCTTCCACCCGGAGCATTTGAACCATTATTCGAATCACCGGCACCACCACCTCCACCGAAGAAAATGCGTGTCTGCGGATTAATAACCAAAGGTCTTCCTCCCAGTCCTCCATTCGGATCGCGGTAATCACCTCCCCAATTTGTATTGCTCGGAGCAGTTGTCAGTGCGTTTTGGTTACCGGAAGCATAAGAATATCCGCCACGTCCGCCACCTGATGAAGTTGTAAGCACGTTCCCGTTTGCAATGACATATGGATCCAGCAACCAGGCTGCAGTTCCCGGACAACTTGTACACATAATACCCTGTCCGTTCCATGGAGTTCCGTTTAATCCGTTAGCGCCACCGCCACCGCCAGCATTGTGACCGTTTCCGCCCCCGCCACCATTGGCAGGTGCACCGCGGTTATATGCGCCAGTTGCATATTCGGTACCAAAACCGGCGATACTCTCCCCCTTTTCAGCACCGTCGCTTGAATTGGTAGAAACATAAGAAGCTACAAAGTTCGTTCCTGTGCCGCTTGTATTCTGTTCCGTAGCACCTGGTCTGAATCCGAAAGAAGTTGCCTGGATTGTACCATTTACGGTAACAGTACCCAAACAATGAATTGCTACAACACCCCCTTTTCTGAATCCGCCTCCGTCTTGCCATAAAATAGGTACAATCGAAGCTCCGGCGTTAACCGTAAGCGTGGTGTAGGAAGGAACTTTAATCAATTGTACACGACCTGTAGCCGTGTAGTTATTTGTTAAAGGATTTTGGAGGTTTACCGTATTTCCTGAAGCGGAAGTCACATAATTAAATTCATACAATCCCGAATTATTGTACGCTGTGATATCGCCGTAATTTGGCGAATCTGCCGTATTAATGGATGCGCCTTGCGCCTGGTAAATCATGACCATATCACCACATTCCCAGTTACAATTACTTCCCCCGGAATTATTGACGGTAACAGAAGTTGCACCTGCTGTTGCGTTATTGGTAACCGGGCTATAACAGTTCACTACAGTATTGAGAGCAGAAATGGTAACTGCTCCACTCTTTCCAGGCTGTCCGAATGAGAAAAATGCGGACAGAGAGAGAACGACAGAGAGGGCAAATCGAACATATCCCATGTCCTGATTTGCGGAGAGAATTTTCGTTTTCATCGCAGTGTATTAGTTACTTGAATGACGTTATTATGGTTGAATTTGAATGGTATCATGAATATTTGTGGATTTCGATCTTTCAATTTATTGTTACAGATGAATATTTAGTGTTAAGAATTCAATTTTTCGATGCGAAATTCGATAATTTAATTGAATTAATTAGCTAGTTGCAAATCCCCGATTCAATACAAATTATTGAAAATCAATTATTTAACTCAAAATATGTGATATATCAATTAAAAAAGTTATGTTTGCATTGTTATTTTAACATTCCTAGGATTTATTTTACAATTTTCTTCACAAAAGTAATCAATTAAATCAAGTTAATTAACAATTAGGATTTCAATGTTAAGTTAAGTTGATCCCCTTGATTAAATAACTCATACTCTTTATAATTACTTGACATAGCTTATCTTCAAAAACAGTATCTAAAAAGCAAATAAATACTTGAATACCAAAAAAAACCGGTGTGCAAATCTACTACCAAACCTGATAACTAAATCGATTAAACGAATAAAAATTTAACAGTAAGATTCCAATAATTTAAAACACAGACAATTAGCTAAAAGCTTAGTCGTTAATTTTGATAAATTATTTACAGAAATACTTCCCCCAACTGTTTGTAAATAAAAGTATTCGTTGTATCTTTGCACCCGTTTTCGATGGGAAACACCCGTAAGTTTCGTTTGCGGTTTATTATTAATTTCTTTCAGGTAATACGAAACAACCTGAAATACAAGTAGAAAAAGCCAAATGGCAAAACAAATTAGCGCGCAGGGATCTGCGGATTTTGATTGGGACGCATTAGCGTTAGACGGGTACACTTTAGCAAAACGCTCAGAGCTTTCTGATGTTTACGAAAAGACCCTTACTTCAATTAACGAGAAAGAAGTAATTGAAGGTACTGTTATTGCAGTTTCCAAAAAAGAAGTAATCATCAATGTTGGTTACAAATCTGAAGGAGTTGTTCCTGCTTCAGAATTTCGTTACAACCCGGATTTAAAGGCTGGTGACAAAGTAGATGTATTCGTTGAGTGTCAGGAAGACAAAAGTGGTCAGTTGATCATTTCTCACCGTACAGCTCGTATGCACAAAGCATGGATCCGCGTAAACGAGGTATTACGTTCAGGTGAAGTAATCACCGGATACGTGAAGTGTCGTACTAAAGGAGGTCTTATTGTTGACGTATTCGGAATCGAAGCATTCTTGCCAGGTTCTCAAATCGACGTTAAGCCTATCCGTGACTACGATGTTTATGTTGGTAAGAACATGGAATTCAAAGTTGTTAAGATTAATCAGGAGTTCAGAAACGTAGTTGTTTCTCACAAAGCGTTGATCGAAGCAGAATTGGAAGAACAAAAGAAACAAATCATCTCCGGATTAGAGAAAGGACAAGTATTGGAAGGAACTGTGAAAAACATTACTTCTTACGGTGTCTTCATCGATTTGGGTGGTGTAGACGGATTGATTCACATTACAGATTTGTCTTGGGGACGTGTTAACCACCCGGAGGAAATCGTTGAATTAGATCAAAAATTGAACGTTGTAATCTTAGACTTCGATGACGATAAGAAACGTATCGCTTTAGGTTTGAAACAATTACAACCACATCCATGGGATGCTTTAGATGCTAACTTAGCTGTTGGTGACAAAGTTTCCGGTAAAGTTGTTGTTTTAGCTGATTACGGTGCATTCGTTGAGATCGCTGCAGGAGTTGAAGGTTTGATCCACGTTTCTGAAATGAGCTGGTCTCAGCATTTACGTTCTGCTCAGGATTTCATGCAGGTTGGTGATACAGTTGAGGCTGTTATCCTGACTTTGGACCGTGAGGAGCGTAAAATGTCTTTGGGTATTAAGCAATTGATGCCGGATCCATGGTCTGCAATCGAAGCTAAGTATGCTGTCGGAACTAAGCACCAGGCTAAAGTTCGTAACTTCACTAACTTCGGTGTATTCGTAGAATTGGAAGAAGGTGTTGACGGATTGATCCACATTTCTGACCTTTCTTGGCAGAAAAAAATCAAGCACCCATCTGAATTCTGTAAGGTAGGTGACGAGATGGAAGTAGTAGTATTGGAAATCGATCGTGAAAACCGTCGTATTTCTTTAGGACACAAACAATTGGAAGAGAATCCATGGGATGTGTTTGAAACTATCTTCGGAGAAGGTTCTGTTCACCAGGGTACTATTATCGAAACAAAAGATAAAGCTGGTATCGTAGCACTTCCTTATGGAGTTGAAGGAATTTGTCCTTCCAAGCATTTACGTAAAGAAGATGGTTCTAACGCGAAAGTTGAAGAAACGCTTGACTTTAAAGTAATTGAATTCAACAAGGAGTCTAAGAAAATCGTAGTTTCTCACACACGTACGTTCGAAGACGGAACTGATGAGAAAACATCCAAGCCTGCAGCAGGTGGTAAAAAAGGAGCAGCCGGAGCCGGTTCTTCTACATCACAAGCTGTTAAAGCAAACAACCAAAGCAATGAGAAATCAACTTTGGGTGATTTGGATGCTTTAGCTGCATTGAAAGAAAAAATGGAAGGAAACGAGTAATCGGAACCTTTTATTAAATAATGAATCCCCCCGGCTCAGCCAGGGGGATTTTTTTGTTTTCAAAAAATCCTTGTAAGTTTAACGCATGAAAATAAGCTTAATCATTCTACTTACAATCTTCATCTCATGCTGTGAACTCCCTAACCATCGAGTAGCATATTTCAAGATTACTTCTTTGAAATTTTCTCCCACAACAACAATACAGGCAAACAATGAAGATCCCCATCAAGTTTCCGGACCAATTCCAGCCGCAGATTTTGCCATTCAATTTATTTACGATTATGAACGATCGGGGAATGGTGATGCTTTCGAAGACGGCCTTACTAATTTGAATCCAATAGTCAAATTTCAAATTTGGTCCCCCCAAACATTTTCAGGAAGAGCACCCAACACTTCCTTGAACAGCCTATTCAAGAATAGAATTTCATCAAATAAGATCGTGCTATTAGTAGAAGACGGAGAATTGGAAATCAGAAATTTTGTGATCAGTATTCATCAACAATACCTTCCTAAAATAGCATACCTCCTACCCGACAACACTTCTATTGCTGCCGGAAATTACGACCTTTATTTTCGTAGTCAATTTAAAGACGGCTCCATTATTCTCGATTCTATTATGGATATAGAGATCCAATAAACAGAACCTGAATTATCTCCCAAAGAACGTTTTACACTTTGCTTCCAATATGGGAATCCAGTCAAATAAAAAGCAATCAAAACTTCCTTAAGAAAAAAAATCCCACGGCTGAGCCGGGAGGGGGGGGATTTTTTTTTTAAAGTCAAATAGTATCTGTTAACAATACCCGATTCACCACCACCTACCCGATTTATTTTTTCACTATCTTTGAACCAACAATGTTTTGGAGCAAAGTGCCATACACTTTCGCACCATTCGAATAATCATTTAAATCAAAAATCTATGAAATTAAATTTACACGCATCTCTTTTATCAACAGCTTTAGTTTTCTGTTCGATGAATTCTTTTTCACAAGTCCTGAACTCTTCAGAAGTCCTGCCTTTCGGAAGTACGTATGTCTTGAAAGGAATCTCCAATCTGAATGTAATCGACACTACAATCCAGGGAACCAATGTTACATGGGATTTTTCAACACTAACTCCCAATAGCAGCATCTTAAACGTTTCGATCGTTGATCCTGCAACAACAACCTGGGGAAGTGCTGTTCCAAACACCAATTACGCATTCAAGGAAACCCCTACTGTTGCTTACAGATACTTTAATGTTACTTCAACCAAAATGGAACGTGTAGGCTCTTTCAGCGGTTCTACCCTGAAAACTTATTCTGATCCGCAGATCGAATACACTTTCCCTATGCAACACGGGACAACCAATATGGATACATGGATGAATAGCAGCTCCTCAACAGGAGGAACATATACATTCAACTGTATCGGGTCCGGAACATTGATCTTGCCGAACGGTTCACACGAAGCAATACTGACACGTGTTCAGGTAATTGAAAGCTTCAATACCATTGATGCATATTACTGGTATGATGGCAGCAATGGAACTATCCTGGCCTACGTGATCAATCCTGGGATTTTCAACGGATACCTGGGAAGTTACCAATCAAGCTTGATTTCAACTTTGGGAATGGAAGAATTTGAAGTGATTTCCAATATCGTTTATCAAAACCCGGTTCAGGATTACCTGCACATAAGTGTTCAAAACTACACCGGAGGAGACTTGTCTTATACCATTTTTGACACGAGCGGAAAACTGATAGCTTCAGGAAAAGCTGTGAATGAAGCTGACGATACGGCGATTATTCGTACAAATGTATCTGATTTATCCAAAGGGATTTACCTGGTTAGCATTAAATCTGAAAATAATTCAGGAAGTAAAAGTGTTCGTTTTTCTAAGGAATAACGGGCGTTTCATGAATTCGAAGGACTATTTTCCAGTAGTCCTTTTTTATTTTTATAGTACTTTGTATTGCATAGTACCAAATTATACATATATTTGTGTCATAAATAGTACTTGTTATGAATGTAGAAAATACTCAGGCCCAAATGCGGAAAGGAATCCTGGAATTCTGTATTCTAAGCATCCTGAATAATCACGAAGCTTATCCTTCGGAAATTCTGGACCAGCTGAAGCAAGCCAAGTTAATTGTTGTGGAAGGGACGCTTTACCCGCTTTTAACTCGCTTGAAGAATATCGAACTCCTCACCTACCGCTGGGAAGAATCCACTTCCGGTCCGCCCCGAAAATATTACTCCATCACAGAAGGTGGAAAAAATACACTGGAAGCATTACAAATTACCTGGAACGAACTCCAGCACGCCGTCGAAACATTAACTGCTAAAAAGAAGGGATCATGAAAAAAACACTCTCAATACATTTAGGTCGCCAACTATTCGTTATCGAAGAAGATGCATACGACCGTTTACAAGCTTACCTGAAGAAACTGGAAGCTTCATTGGCAAACGAATCCGGAATCACGGAAATCGTGGAAGACATCGAAATGCGTTTTGCCGAATTGCTGACCCAGTACCTGGGTGAAACACGCCAGGTTGTTACCATCGGAGATATCGAAAAAGCAATTTCATCACTGGGTGAACCGGAGGAAATAACCGAAGAAACCGAACAGCCAAAGCAAACTCAGACAGCTACCGAAACAAATGGTCAAAAACGCATGTACCGCGACGTTGACAATGGCATGCTCGGTGGATTATGCTCCGGATTGGCAGCTTACCTGGGAATTGATCCGGTGATTGTTCGTGCCATTTTCGTGATTTTCTTATTCATGGGATTCGGTTTCTTGCTATACATTATTCTATGGATCATCATCCCAAGTGCAAAAACTCCTTCAGAGCGCTTGCAAATGAAAGGTAAACCGGTAAATATCGATACTTTAAAAGAAGAATTTGAAAAAACTGCCGGCCGATTGAAGGAAGATACAATCAATGCTGCCAACAAATTCAAAAGTAACAACAAGCACCTGACAAACCAGGCCTCAAATGTATTGCGCTTCATTGGAAAGATCTTCGGAGTATTCCTGATAGCAGGCGCACTGATCTGGTTGGTTATCTTTTCGTTAGTCGTAAGTGGAATTATCGACGTTGTTCCCATGACAGGTGACCAAAATTTTGCTTCTCTTTACGAATTCCTGCAATTAGTTTCTCCGGTAAATAAATCGTTTTCACTGATATGGATGGGAATTCTACTTGTAGGATTTGCGAGCCCACTGTTGTCTATTGCCTTAGGTGTCAGATTACTGATAGGCAAAGTAAACAAGTATTACAAATTGAATTTCATCCTGCTTCCAACAGCCATTTTTGTTGGAATAATCCTTGGAATTTTAGGATCTATTAATTCAGCAAGAGATTACGAAGTGTATTCCGAAGTGGAAAACCAGCACCTTGCCATCAACCTCAATGAACTGCAATTGAAAGAACTTCCGATAATTGTTAACAATAGACGAATTGTGAGTACCGGAGGAATAGACTTTATTTCTGTTCAGAACAATCAAATCATGGAACATGGCGTCCATGTAAGATACAAAGAGTCGAATGACAGTTTATTCCACGTTTCCCAGGTATTCAGCGCTCATGGAATAGACAGAACAGCTGCGCAAAAGAGAAGCATGCATATCAAACATCAATTGCATGTCGAGGGAAACAAATTAATGGTCGATCCCTACTATTCTTTCCCTTTAGGCGATGGACTGAGAAACCAGGAAATTGAAGTCATAATCGAAGTTCCGAGAGGAAAAAAACTATTCATCAATGACATGGAAGTAAAAGTTGATGGCAAAGAGTATTTGGGCGTTATGTATGCTGACGAGGAATTTGAGGCATACGAAAACTAAAACATGTTCGATTGCTGAAAAATTGAATCGTTTTTTCAATTTTATTCAGATCCTGTTTCAACTTTTGAACCTGTAAACAAGAATCAAAACCAACCCAACATAAGTAAAGTAAGCAAAGTAGGCGGTATCCGGGTAAAACCGAATGCCGCTTTTGCTTTTCTTCAAGCCGGCGTTTCAAAAACAATTAATTAAAATCGGGTAGACCATTAAGAAACAACTAGTTATAAAAAAATCTGTTCGCGAATTAGCGAACAAGCGAATTCTAAAAGGGAAGAATTCTGAATTTTAAAATTCAACTACTCCAGCCTTGGATCTAACTTTAAACAACCGGTTTATTGCATGAAATAATTCCCCTTTTTAAAGTAAAGCCTGGTTGCAAATATGCTCTATAATGAATCAAATCCCGCGTCTACTTTGACTAAGATTTAGTATATTTGTGCAACTTTATAATAAAGCTATGGCATCACAAACACCCCAGGAAGAATTGATCGCGGTTGACTTTAACACTTTCAAATCGGAAGTACTGAAAGACTTTCGTTTGGCAAGTATCTCGAGAGAAACCTCTCTTTTAGGTCGAAAAGAAGTTCTTACCGGAAAAGCAAAGTTTGGAATTTTCGGCGACGGAAAAGAATTGGCACAAATTGCTTTGGCAAAACAGTTCAAAGACGGCGATTTCCGTTCCGGTTATTACCGCGACCAAACTCTGATGATGGCCATTGACCAGTTGAATGTCCGCGAGTATTTCTCCGGATTATTCGGTCATACGAATGAAATTATTGAACCGCAATCTGCAGGAAGACAAATGGGTGGGCATTTCTCCACGCGTAACCTGGACGAGAACGGGAACTGGAAAGACCTGACAAAACAAAAGAATTCATCTGCTGACATCTCTCCTACTGCCGGACAAATGCCGCGTTTATTGGGACTGGCGCAAGCATCAAAAGTATATCGGGAACACCCGACATTGAAAGACCTGGAAGCATTCAAAAAATTCTCGAACGGAGGAAATGAAGTAGCTTTCGGAACAATCGGTGATGCGTCTACTTCAGAAGGACCTTTCTGGGAAACCATTAATGCCGCCGGAGTTTTACAGGTGCCAATGGTAATGTCGGTTTGGGACGATGGATACGGAATTTCTGTTCCGCGTGAACACCAAACAACGAAAGGAAGTATTTCCGAAGCATTGAGTGGCATGCAGCGCTCTGAAGATTCCAAAGGATACGAAATCTTCGTAACCAAAGGCTGGGATTACGCTCACTTATGCGAAACTTACGAAAAAGCAGTTGAACTGGCTCGTAGAGAACACATTCCGGTATTGGTGCACGTAAAAGAAGTGAATCAGCCGCAAGGACACTCTACTTCCGGATCACATGAACGCTACAAAGATGCGGCACGCCTACAGTGGGAATCAGACTTTGACTGTATCAACAAATTCAAAGAATGGATCCTGAATTTTGATGCAGACGGTCAGAAATTAGCAACCGAAGAAGAATTAGCGCAAATCGCAAAAGAAGCGAAAGAATACGTAAACGAGCAAAAGAAAGAAGCGTGGACACTATTCACGCAAGATTTGAAACAGGACCTGGATCGTGCTGTCAGTGTTTTGGAAAAACTGGCAAATGAAAGCACTAACGGAGTTTTCATCAAACGCGAGATCGAAGCGCTTCAAAAAACCATGAACCCGATCCGCAAGGACATTTTCAATACCGTTCGAAAAGTATTGCGCCTGGTTCGTGATGAAAATACGCCGTCCAGAACCGCTTTGATTGCATGGTTGAACCAGGAAACCGAAAACAATGCAGATCGTTACAGCAGTTATTTATATTCCAATTCCGAAAACAGTGCTTTAAAAGTACCGGCTGTTGCTCCGGCTTACGACGGAAGCGGACACATGGAAGACGGCCGTATTATTCTGCGTGATAACTTCAAGGCAATTTTTGAAAAATACCCGGAAGCATTGATTTTCGGGGAGGATGCCGGAAAGATCGGCGGTGTGAACCAATCTTTGGAAGGGTTACAGGAACAATTCGGGACACTTCGTGTTTCTGATGTCGGGATTCGTGAATGTACCATTATCGGACAGGGAATCGGAATGGCAATGCGCGGATTACGACCGATTGCAGAGATCCAATACCTCGATTACCTGCTTTACGGAATCCAGATCATGTCGGATGATTTGGCAACTGTACAATACAGAACCAAAGGCGGACAAAAGGCACCGTTAATTGTTTCAACACGCGGACATCGTTTGGAAGGAATCTGGCACAGTGGCTCACCCATGGGAATGATTATCAATTCCATTCGCGGAGTACATGTTTGCGTTCCAAGAAATATGACAAAAGCAGCAGGTTTCTACAATACCCTGATGCAGTCAGACGAACCGGCTTTGGTCATTGAACCATTAAACGGCTACCGCATCAAAGAACAGATGCCAACAAATATCGGAAGCTTCACTACTCCGCTGGGAATTCCTGAAATCGTTGCCGAAGGAACGGATCTCACGATCGTTTCTTATGGTTCCACTTTCAATTTATGTGAAGCAGCTGTAAAATCATTGACAGAAATGGGAATTTCAGTTGAATTGATCGATGCGCAAACCCTGCTTCCTTTCGACATTAACGGAATGGTTGCCGAATCCTTGAAGAAAACAAACCGTTTAATGATTGTTGACGAAGACGTAAGTTCCGGAGCTACAGCATTCTTGTTAGACCAAATCCTTGTTAAACAAGGTGGATACGTTCATTTGGATTCTGCTCCGGTGACCTTGAGCGCGAAGGATCACAGACCGGCTTACGGAACGGATGGCGATTATTTCTCCAAGCC
This sequence comes from uncultured Fluviicola sp., assembly GCA_966248825.1. Taxonomy (GTDB): domain Bacteria; phylum Bacteroidota; class Bacteroidia; order Flavobacteriales_D; family Crocinitomicaceae; genus Fluviicola. The sequence goes on along the minus strand of CBINBC010000011.1, from coordinate 61,630 downwards.
AAGTATTGATGATATTGTTGAAACAGCATATTCCATCATGAACGAAGCAGATCCAACAGCTTTCCCTTCGATTTACTAATGAAGATTTGAAAAGAACTGCGGGCATATTGAGTATTATTTTCGTAATAGCCTTGCTTTGGAAGGATATTGCGGCTTTCTCATGGAATGTCTGGTTTTATAACAACCAGGTTGAACTCGCAGCCAAATATTGTGTCAATAAGAAAAAACCGATGCTGCATTGTGACGGTAAATGTTATCTGGCAAAACAACTGAAGAAACTGGAACAGGAAGAAAAGAAAAATCAACCTGTTCCAAAAATGCCTTTCAAACTGAAAGAAAATGTTTGGAATTCCGATTCCCAGGTGATTACTGCTTTTGAAGCTAATACCATCGAACTTCTTTCAGAAAAAACAACCGCTTTCTTTTACCAAAACACAAAACTGAATTCCTTTTCAGGTTCCGTTTTCCACCCGCCTGCTGTCGGATAATTTCATTCATAGACTCTATAAGGTTTTTTCCCGCAGATCTCGCTGATCACGCAGATTTCTATTAAAAAGAATGTGTCGAGCATATTCACGTGAACAAAAAAACTAAAAAACGTTACTCTTTCGAAAGTATTGTAACAGGAATTTTATGAATGAATTTCAGGGCATAGCTATATTCATACACCATGAATCTGCGGAATCCGCGAGATCTGCGTGAGACAGTTTACTATGCTTATTTCTTAAAACAAAATAGTAATTACAGCATCATGAAAAAAAGCATTCTCTTTTTCGTGTGTCTTGTCGTGTACCAAATCGCGCTGTCATGTGACGTGTGCGGATGTGGAGCTTTTAACTCCACACATGGTTTGGGAACATTGGCACAAGGCAATCGATCGAGCATCGGATTAAATTATCAATACCGACTGTACAAAAGCGAGCACCCCGAAATCTTCGGGAACGGCATCGAACGCAGCACGGATTATTTTCAAAGATTGGACATCCTGGGACAATTGCGCATTTCCAAAAAATGGCAGTTACAACTTTCCCTCCCGATTGGCTTTAATAAACATATAGCCGATGATACCACTTCGCAAAAGAATGGATTGGGGGACCCGACTCTGATGGTCAACTTCTTCCTGTTTGACAAGCAAGACAGCCTGCAAACCCGCCGTTTTCGCTGGATAGTTGGAGCAGGAATAAAGAGCCCGCTCGGAAAGTTCACTCATCCGGGAGATGCGGATCTGTATTTGTATCCGGGAACCGGAACTTTTGATCCGGTTTTCCAGAACTCGTTCTTCTTCCAAAAGAAAAAATGGAGTTTGTTACAAACAGCTCAGTACATTTTGCGCGGAGAGAACAAATACAACTACATTCCCGGATCCTTATTCAGTGCAAGTCTTTTTGCACAGTACAAATTCAGAACCTGGGGTATTTATGCAGGTGCACAATACTCCTGGAGCGGAGTCGATTATTTGAATCGGAAAGCAATATCAAGCTCTCCAACTCAGGGACAAGTGTTAACCGGAATTGTCGGGGCATCGGTACAATTTAATTCCTGGGTTATTCAGGGAAATTATCACATTCCGATTGCTCAAAACCTGGGAGATGGAAACTCCCGTCAAAAAACAGCATTTAGTATTTCACTCCATTATTTTTTCAATTAGCAATGAAACCATTTTTTATTACAGCAATCCTTGCAGGCAGTATCTCTTTAACTGCTTGTAAAAAAGACAAATCAACAGACGACAGCCATGGGCAAGAAGATCATGCAACCGCAGTTATCACTGTCACTTCACCAACTGAAAACGATACCATTCAGGGAAATTTTTCAGTAACCGGAACGATCGTGGGAACTGAAGATCTTCACGGATACCAGGTAACGGTAACCAATACCCTGAATGATTCGATTATTTACCAGAACGAAGTTCATGACCATTTGGCAAACTTCACCATAAACCAGGCTGTGACACACGTGTACACCACGTATACTCCACTCAAACTAGATGTGGTTGCAGCTTTGGACCACGATGGAAATACAACATCAAAAACCGTTCATTTCGTTGTACACTAATGAATATGGATTGAAAATTATGTAGGTACGCGACGCATCGCGTGCCTACTGTTTTCATACATATCATATCAATCATTTCCTTATTTTTGTCCACCATGACAAAAAAAGAAAAAGCAAAATACGTAATCGACGAACTGGAAAAGTGTTACCCGGAAACTCCGGTTCCATTGGACCATTGGGATGCATATACCTTACTGATCGCGGTTCTGCTTTCAGCACAGTGCACAGACGAACGTGTAAATAAGATTACTCCGGCTTTATTCAAACGAGCATCACGCCCGCAGGACATGATCAAACTATCCGTGGAAGAAATCAGGGATATTATCAAACCATGCGGACTTTCTCCACGAAAATCACAGGCAATTTACGATCTGTCTCATCTCATCATTGATAAACACAATGGCGAAGTTCCGCAAACCTTTGAAGAACTGGAAGCATTGCCGGGCGTGGGCCACAAAACAGCTTCGGTAGTTATGTCGCAGGCTTTTGGAGTTCCTGCTTTTCCGGTCGATACACACATTCATCGTTTAATGACCCGCTGGGGATTAACAAGCGGTAAAAACGTAGAAGAAACCGAGCGCGACGCCAAGAAATTATTTCCACGTGAACTGTGGAATAAACTGCATCTTCAAATTATATTCTACGGCAGAAGCCACTCTCCTGCCCGCTCCCCGAAACGTGAGATTGATTACATCACGGCAGCGATAGGGACCAGGAAGGCTTTGGAAGAGTTGAAGTAAGAAAAAAATTAATAAGTAATCCGAACCCATTTATCCTTATTACCCTTCGTAAACCGGTACCGCAATAAATAATCATTCGTTCCGAGTACAGTGATCGGCCAAAAGAAGTCGTATTTAGCAGACTGCAAATTGACAATTGGTTTATGCGTAATCACTTTTCCGTCATCCAAATCAATGGCCCTTTCTGTCATAACTACTGACAAACCGGTCGCAATGCCCCGGGAATCATCATATTGATAGGACCCGGATGAGAAATTCTTGGTGAATTCTTTCGTATAGACATGTAATTCATCATTCTGCAAAAAGAAAAACGATTTGGCATACAATTCATTCGAAGAATACGGAAGGATTTTGGTCCATTTCAACTCTCCATCTGCTGAAATACAAAGGATACATTTACTGTTTGTGATTTTCATGTAATTGGGTGAAGCAATCGTATTTACAACATACAAAATACTTCCGTCGGGCAAAAATTCAAAAAGCAAAACATTCGCGTCTAAATTCAGGCGGGAAACTTTTGAATCCTCAAAGTCCGAATTAATAATTCCCATCGAAGGGATCAAATCGGTTTTCTTCAACTGCACCAACTTCGTGTGCACTGATTTCCCGGACTCATCCCATTCCTGGTAGAGATATCCGTATTTCAAATCTGATTCGGCCACTTCTCCCGAAGATCTGTTTACCATGAAAATCCCTTTGTAAGCAGCGGATTTCTTATCAAAGCGAACTTTCACGGAACTTACGTGAAGTCCTTCTTCAAGCTCATATTCCAGGGAAATATTCAGCGAATCCCCGGAAAAATCGGTTCTTAAAAAAGTGATGGCTCCTTTTTGCGGATTTCCCTGCCCTTTTCCCGGCATTTTTTGAATCACCGGAACGCTCAGCGCGGAATGTTCGTCAACCGAGATCTCGTTCAGATAGGGATTCAGACGGGATTCGTAAGCACTCAAATCCAGTGAGGCCAAAGGTTCCAAATCGTAGTCAAATCCTTTGATGAGCGCCGGAACAATTTCAGCAGGATCAGATGTAGTCAGGTAATTCAATCCCCTTCCGTGAGTCATGTAAGAATCTCCCAAACACACATAAAAACCTTCTTCCAGGGTTTTGACAAACTTAACCTGAGTATTCAGCCGGTTTATCATTCGCTGACTGACAATCTGCATCGTCCTAAGATCGCGCTTCACAATCACTGTATACCCTTTTGCATTTCCCGCATGTCCGGGCATCACGATATTCGTGAAAACATAATCGATCTCGTAAATAAAATCGTCGTGGATAAAACAGTTGATCGTTCCTGTCTTCTTAGCATCCTCCACCTGCGGACCGATTTTGAAAGTCTTTACTTTCGGTTTTGCAAAGGTCGTATCGAGCACCTGTAGCTCCGGACCCAATGTAGTATTCATTGAAATCAGTTTGTTTCCCCAAAATCCGACAATCCTGCTTGCGGATTCAGGCATATCAGAGGAAACGCGAATTTCCTGAGAATTAACGGTTTGAAAGAATAACAGAAAGCTGAGGGCAGTAATTAGTTGATTGGTCATATCTTTTTTTACAAAACTACATTTTTTTTACAGGGAACAACACCCGGTCTTATTCAAACGAAAAAATCCAATCCCATAAAGAGATTGGATAGTTATTTTTCGGATTTAATGCTAAATATTAATAATTGATCGTTAAAAACCTCTCCAGGTTCCTAGCCGTAAAAGAATACCTCACAATAGCTTTTCCATCTTTGTTATAAATAACTTTTGTAGGCATAAATTTTTCAGATGGATTTGTAATGAATCGGTTTGACAATTCGTTCCCGCTCTCCAAATCAAAAACGCGCTCAGACAAACACACTGTTTTGCCACTGGCAGGTGAATTAATGATCATGTATTTATAAGAGCCGGATTCGAACGATTTTACAAAATCCTGGATCAGGAAGTGAAGCTGGTTATCCGAGACAAAAAAATCGGCATTCAGGTACAACCCATTGGAAGAATAAGGAAGCATTTTTTGCCAAATCAACTTCCCGTCAGGTGAAAGCAGGAACATGACTTTGCTGTTTTCCATTTCTCCAACGTATTTGCCCAAAGAAGTTGCAACAAAAAGAGCATTTCCATTCTCCAAAAAACGGATGTTTGAAAAAGCAGGATAGCGCATCCACTTATCGAAATCACACTTTTCAGGTTTAACTCCCATCACCGGAATATTTTTTTTCATATCCTCATCCATGAAATCATTGAAAACAAAATCATGCTTTTCGTGGTTGACAACCGAACCTTCATCATCCCATTTCAGGAATGTATAGGCAAATCCTTTTGCAAATCCGGGATTTGCTCCTACCTCTTTTGCAGTGATAAACAAACCACTCAATTGACTCGTCTTAGCATTGTAATTAAATCGTGCAGCCTGCACAGTAAGACTTTCCGGAATTTCAGGACTAATTACTTTGGGTTCTTCTCCCTCCGGATTTGTGATAATAAATAACAAGGATGATTTTGCCGGAGGAGTTGATCCGAAGAACTTTGTTTTCACTTGCTCATCTACCGCAACAGTCATTAATACATTCAAATTATCATCGATCTCAATAGATGTCAAGCGAACATTTACATCACTAAACATCTCATAATCCCGCTTCCAAACCAGGTTCAGATCCAGGTCAATACGGTATAATTTCGTTTGTGAGCACAAGTACAAGCCCCCTTCATCACATTTAGCATATTTGAAAGTATAATCTTTCAACTCCAGAACGCTTCCGCTTTGCTCCAATGTCTCCAGGCTTCTTTTTATAAGAGCAATGGACCCGGCAGTTTCGTACACTTCATAAATAAATGGGCCTTGAACTAACACACGTTTGATGGAACCTCCGGCTTCACTGAACTCAGCTTTAATCTTAGTCGTTTTTTTCTTTTCTTCCGGGTTTTTGGTATTTACTGAAATGTATTCAACCGAAACCTTACCGGTAATTCCATTTACAACTGGATTACTGTAAATCATCTTATCCTCGGTTGCACCAACAAACTCTTCCCGAACTTCGGGCAATTCTGCTGAAAATTGGACTTCCTGAGCGTGACTTAGATGAGTAATGCCTGAAAAAAAGAACATCAGGCAAACGAAATAGGCGTTTTTCATGTTATAATTTTGGGTAAACTTACTTCAAATTATTGAATTTAATAAGTTATCCGGGGGATAATTTCCTACCTTTAATGCTATCTTACAAAATCCATCACATGTCGTTTCAAGCATATCTGGACAATATTCAGTCAAAAACCGGCAAAACAGCCGAAGATTTTCAAAAACCAGCTCAGGAAAAAGGATTTTTGAAGGATGGAAAATTAATGGACGAAGTTAAGGCCGGTCAGATTGTAAGCTGGCTAAAAGACGAATACGACCTGGGGCACGGACACGCCATGGCGATATATGCTTATTTCAAAGGAAAACGGTCATGAGTTCAAAAGAAATTCAAATTACCAATAAAGAAGGGGCCGAAACCATAGCGATCGGAGCTTCCGCTTACAGTATTTTACTCAATAGTCAGCGTTCGGAAGGACAACTGGCAATTATAGAAATGCTGGTTCCGCCAAATGGCGGCCCTATCCCACATGAACACAAAGGATTCCAGGAATGCTTTTACGTGCTGGAAGGAGAAGTTGAAATGATTACCAAAGAAAGCAGGATCCCGGCCAAACAAGGCGATTTGGTGCACATTCCTTTAGACGGACCTGTTCATTGCTTTAAGAACACCACTTCAGTAAACGCCCGCCTGCTCTGCATCGTTGCGCCCGCCGGATTAGACCAATTCTTTGAAGAGGCCGGTCGAAAAATTCCTGCAGGAACATTGCCGGAACCTCTTCCTCCGACTCCCGAACAAATTGCATTTGCAAACCAAACTGCCGAAAAGTACGGTCAAAAGCTATACCCGAAAGATTATTTGGATTAGATCATGAAACAGTTCGGGTACATATTGATGATTACCGCTTTTTTCCTGGGATTTTCAACAACAGCATCTGCGGATTCGATTCCCAAACAAGGAAGAATAGCTCTTCAGGTTGCGCCGCTTTCCTTATTGGACTTCTACAATGGTTCCTGTTACAAATTGGGAACTGAGATCCGTTTGTCTAAAAGCCTTTATTTCTCGGTAGATGCCGGTGGTTATTTCAGAAATTTCAATAGCTTAAAAAACGTGAAAGGCGGCAACCTGGATTTACGTCTCAAATACCGTGTTCCAAATTCAAACTCATTGATTTCATTGGGTTATTTCTACAAAAAACAATCGTTTGAGTATCACGATGCTTATGAAGAGCAACCCGATGTTCCGATAACGGTTTACACCCGGAAAAACATTCACTGCTTTAATATCCATTATGAATATCGTGCGGCGCAGCTTTTCAGAAAAGGATATATAGACGTTTTTGCGGGATTAGGGCTTCGCTTCAGGAATGTGAAATCTTCCTTTGAAACACATCATGATTTTGACAGGCTCGTTGAAGGCGGAGATTCACAAACTCTTTATTTTGTATTGATCCCGGGAGAAACTACCTGGCTGAATCTAAACTTTGGCCTCCGCATAGGATTTTATTTATTCTAAATTCGTAATTCGTAATTTTATAAAATGATTTCAGTATTAGTAACCTACCAGGTAAAACCAGCATTTGTTGAACAGAACAAAGCCAACATTCAACAGTTTCTAACCGATTTTGAAAAACTGGATGCTTCAAAATTCAAATACAGTGTGTATGTCAAAGAAGATGGTGTTTCTTTTGTTCATTATTCTCAGTATGCTGATGAAGTAATGCAAAACGAACTTCTCAACGTTCCCTCTTTCAAAGCGTTCCAGGAAATGCGAGATGAAAGCGGATTAAATGGTTCGCATCAGGTAGAGATCCTTCACTCAGTTGGTGCAAAAGGAGGTCTGGACTAATAAAAACCGCAAAGAAAAGAGAACGCAAAGAAATATTCAAACTTTGCGCTCTTCCATGCTCTGCGGTTAAATAAAATCCTAGCTATTCGCTATAAACGGACTCTTCTTTATATATTCGTCATTTGAAAGCTGATCCACCAGGAAACACGCCAAATCTCCAGCGCTTATCTTTTCTCCCGGGCAGTCTTTTAAGTCAATTTTTTTCGGAAAATGCGCATCCGTCTGAACAATCATCGGAAGCCTGACCAGCGTCCAATCTGTTTGGCTTGCGGCAAGCAATTCATACTCGACTTGTTTGTCTTTCGTTGTTTCCGGGTAGTTTTGATGCATCCAATCAGTTGCCATGCGAACTCGCTCATTCTTTTCATCCCCGGGAGCATCCACATTCAGCCCTGTTGTAACGATGTACCGATTAATCCCCGATTCCTTCATTGCCTGAAGTATGTTCCGGGTTGCATCGCTGAAAATAGACGATTCACCTTTTGGTTGCCCGAGCGTGCTGATCACCGCACTGCATCCTTCCAACAATTTTTGAATCGACGTATAATCCCGTGCATCTCCGCGAACAATTTCTACCTGTTGATTCCAGGTCTCAAAAATAGAATGGGTTCTAAGCAGTAACTTAATTGGAATATTTCGACGTAATAATTCCTGAACCAGGTAAGCACCCGATTTTCCTGTTCCGCCAATAACGGCGATTTTATGTTGTTTCATGATTTTCCTTATAAATAGGTAATAAAATAATTTCCGGTTTTCATTTTGAAACCGATCATCCGCAGAAGCGAACTTTCAATCCTATTTATAAGACAATTAGAATAATCTAAATTAAAAAATAATTCGGAATCAGGAACTCGGCATTCGTAATTATTTCAACGCTTTCTTCAAAGCCTCCGGATCCAGTTGCTTTTCCCAGCGTGCCACAACAATCGTAGCAACCGCATTCCCGATAAAATTCGTCAATGCGCGACATTCTGACATGAATTTGTCAATTCCAAGGATCAAGGTTATTCCCACAACCGGAACGTCCGGAACAACTGCCAATGTTGCCGCAAGGGTGATAAATCCTGCTCCGGAAACTCCTGCAGCCCCTTTGGAACTCAGCATGGCAACCAATAGTAACAGCGCCTGTTGTTGAAAAGATAAATCGACGTCACAAGCATGTGCAATGAATAGTGCAGCCAGTGTCATGTAAATATTGGTTCCGTCCAGGTTGAAAGAATACCCTGTTGGAACGACCAAACCAACCACCTGATTCGAACATCCTGCATCCTCCAGTTTTTTCATAAGTCCGGGCAATGCAGGCTCCGAAGAGCTAGTACCTAGAACCAACAGCAATTCATCTTTCAGGTAGCGAAGCAGCTTGAAAATATTGAATTTGTTGTACCAGCCGACAGCTCCTAAAACGACAATTACAAAAAATCCGGAAGTAGCGTAGAACAATCCTACCAGCTTACCCAGACTCCAAAGTGTATCCAGTCCGTATTTGCCGATTGTAAATGACATGGCACCGAAAGCACCGATGGGCGCCAGTTTCATCAATATTTCAACAATTTTAAATATTGGATGGGATAAAGCATTCAGGAAATCCAATACCGGCTTACTTTTCGGCATCGTAAGAGAAACTCCGATTCCGAACATAATCGATACAAAAAGTACCTGTAAGATACTATCTCCCGTTAATGAGCTCATCAATGATTTCGGGATGATATCCAGGATAAAATGGGTAAGTGTATGTTCTTTGGAAGCGGAAACATAATCCTGGATTTCCTTTGGATCGAGTGATTTGGGATCAATGTGCATTCCCGACCCAACCTGTACCAGGTTACTGACAACCATCCCGATAATCAAAGCCAGCGTAGAGAATGTAAGAAAGTAAATAAAAGCTTTTCCGGTAACTCGCCCCACTGATTTTAAATCAGACATGGAGGCAATTCCTGTTGAAACAGTAATGAAAATAACCGGAGCAATGATCATTTTGACCAAAGCAATAAAACCGTCACCAAGTACTTTCAGATTGACGGCCTTATCAGGCAAAAACTTTCCCAAAAGAACACCAAGTATAATAGCGACCAATACCTGAAAATACAATGCTCTATACCAAGGTTTCGGTTTTACGGGTTTCGCGTTCGGATCTATTTCCATCAGAGAGTTTCTTTTTTGAGAATAATGCGTTGAATATAGGAATTATTGTGCAGATGAAATGTTCGTGGATTTACTCTTCCACAAAATCCAGATCACGCCCATGTGTTTCCGGAATACTCCAGGTACTGTAAATACCAATAGCGAAGGAAACAAATCCCACAATCCCGGCAGCAGTCAGAACCGCATACCCCGTTCCTATCAGCGATTCAAATCCGATAGTCATCAGGATTACTGTTCCGCGAACCATGTTTGGAATAGTCGTTGCGGCAGTAGAACGAATATTGGTCCCGAACTGCTCTGCTCCTATTGTTACGAACATCGCCCAATAACCGGTACCAAAACCAAACCAGCAGCACATGAAATAATACATTCCGGCAGAATGGATGGTTCCGGAAAGGATCCAAACCACGCTGATTAAGGTGAAAGCCATCATCCACAAAATAGATTTCCGGCGCGATTTCAGCCAATGACTCAAAACTCCGCTAAAAATATCTCCGGCAGAAATACCAATGTATCCCCACATAATTGCATCACCCGGATTGATCCCTTCTTTGATGCCAAGAGCTTCGCCAAAAATGTTTCCGAACATAGCCAGTATCCCGATGCAGAACCAGGTCGGAAGACCAATTCCGATACAGCGGATATACCTCCAAAAGCGGTTCCGGTTCGTAAAGAACATCAGAAAGCTCCCCCTTCTTACTTCCAGTTTCTTGGATTCGTTGAAAATCCCGGATTCCAGCACTCCAATTCGCAATAAAAGCAGTCCGATTCCCATTCCCCCGCCAATGAAATAAGCGATGTTCCAATCCGGGGTGAGTTTCACGGTTAAATTGGCAACTACTGCTCCCGAAAGACCGATCCCCGCAACCAATGAAGTTCCAAGTGCGCGTAATTCCTTCGGTAAAACTTCTGAAACCAAGGTAATTCCTGCTCCCAATTCACCGGCCAATCCGATTCCGGCAATGAAACGCAAAGCCACATATGCGTAGGTCAAATTCTCTTTGTCATTAGGGAAATAAGGCAGAAATCCGCACATGATATTTGCAAGGGAATACATCACTATCGATCCGAAAAGAACCGATAAACGCCCTTTCTTGTCTCCGAGGATTCCCCATAAAATTCCTCCCAGCAATAAACCTCCCATCTGCCAATTCACGATCATCGTTCCCACATGAGTAATTTCCTTTTCATTAAATCCCAGACCTTGTAAACTGGGCACGCGAACAATTCCAAAAAGAAGCAGATCGTAAATGTCTACGAAGTAACCCAATGCAGCTACAATTACAGGCAGCGACCACAAAGGTTTATAAGAAGAGATTTTTTCCAAAGTAGTTTTATTTCCTTCGAAGATAACAATATTCAAAAACAAAGAGTCAAGAGACAAGACTTAAAGAGTCAGGATTAAAACGACAAGTCCTGACTCTTGGCTCCTGAAGTCTTGGCTCTTGAAAAGGATATTCGTAATTTTGAAGGATGACTTCCGACGAAAAATACATGCTTCGTGCCTTGCAGTTGGCTGAACTGGGCGGTGTTGCTACAAAATCCAATCCGATGGTTGGAGCGGTGATTGTTCTGGGTGATAAGATCATTGGCGAAGGATATCATCAAAAATACGGAGAAGCACATGCTGAAGTCAATGCTGTAAACTCCGTGAAAGATCTTTCTTCGCTGAAAGAAGCAACAATATATGTAACGCTTGAACCCTGTTCTCACTACGGAAAAACTCCGCCTTGTGCTGATTTATTGGTAAAGCACCAGTTTAAACGGGTCGTTATTGCGCAGGTCGATCCCTTCTCAGAAGTTTCAGGTCGCGGTATTGAAAAACTTAAAAACGCCGGCATTGAAGTAACATGTGGAATCTCGCAAAAAGATGCCGAGGAACTAAATAAACGCTTTATTACCGCTCAAACAAAAAAACGTCCGTATGTTACCTTAAAATGGGCGCAAACTGCCGATGGTTTTATAGACGTCGACCGTTCGCAAAGACCAGAAACAGGTATCAATTGGATTTCACAACCTGAAACACAAGTAATAACCCATCAGCTAAGGGCAACGGAACAAGCAATCCTTGTTGGCTGGCGGACGATCCAAAATGACAACCCTTCACTCACCACTCGTGCATTCAAAGGAGCAAATCCACTTAGAATAATCATCGATCCGACCTTAAAAGCTCCAAATGATGCGGTTGTTTTCACCGACGGATTAAAAACGCTGGTATTCAACCTCCTGGAAGAGAAAGAAATCCGTGAAACTGAATACGTAAAATTGGCTGATATGTCACCTGCATCGCTATTGGAAGCTTTATACCGGATGAATATTCATTCGGTTTTGATCGAAGGTGGATCTGCTACACTGAACTCATTTATTGAATCAGGCTTTTGGGACGAAGCGCTGGTTATCTCGGGAAAAAACCAATTTAAAACAGGCCTTCGTGCACCAGGAATTTCCAAAATTCCCGTGAAAATTATTCCATTCGGAAAAGACGTTCTGAATTATTTCCGAAATATTTGACGCTAAAAGTCCATATTCCATTGTTAAACTCCCCGAATTTTCTATTTTTAGTTCGTTGTAAAAAATCTGCACCATTCGCAGAATGAATACACTGAAATAGAACAAAATGAAGATTTACCCAATTGAAACAGGCACCTTTAAATTAGACGGTGGAGCTATGTTCGGAGTAGTTCCGAAAAGCCTTTGGTCAAAGACAAATCCGGCTGACGAAAATAATTTGTGTACCTGGTCTATGCGCTGCCTGCTCATTGAAGACGGAAACCGATTGATATTGATCGATACCGGGATCGGTGACAAACAAACTGAAAAATTCTTTTCTCACTATTACCTGGCGGATACCAAAACACTGGAGCAAAGCTTGAACAAACTAGGATTCGGCTTAGATCAAATAACAGATGTATTTCTCTCCCATCTTCACTTCGATCACTGTGGAGGCGCTGTTAAATGGAATTCTGACCGCACGAAACTGGAAACTGTTTTCAAAAATGCCACGTACTGGAGCACAGAAAACCACTGGAAGTGGGCCACTGAACCCAATGCTCGTGAAAAAGCATCTTTTTTAAGTGAGAACATTCTTCCGCTGCAGGAAAGCGGTCAGTTGAAATTCATAAAACGAACGGGGAATTATACCAAGTCGGTATTCAATAATTTTGATGTATTGTTTGTTGACGGACACACCGAAAGCATGATGATACCTCATATTCATTACCAGGATAAAACCCTCGTTTTCATGGCCGATCTGCTTCCGAGCACCGGGCACATTCCCCTTGCGTATGTCATGGGGTACGACACACGTCCGCTTATAACACTTGGTGAAAAAGGTGAATTTCTGGACAATGCCGCAAATAAGGAGTTTGTGTTATTTTTAGAGCACGACAGTGTCAATGAATGCTGTACCGTAGAACAAACTGAAAAAGGTGTGCGTTTAAAAGATAGCATGACTTTTTCATCCATATTTGGATAAAATTGTAAATTAGACCAAAACTTCACATCATGAACAATTACTTACTGCAACTATTAAAAGAGGTTAAAACATTGATTATTCCGGGGCTTGGAGCACTCACAGTGACCAATGAAGCTACCGGCGAAATCATGTTTATGCCTTATCTGAAGTTTGACGACGGTACACTGGCGAAGCACATTGCAAGTAAGGAAGGCATAGAGCAAAATGATGCTTCGAATATGATCTCCAAGTTTGTTCGTGAAGTTACGGCTGAACTCGACAAAGGGAATTCTTACGATATGTACCAATTCGGGCGTTTTGTAAAAGTAGACGGAGAAATCGCATTCGAAGCATGGTCTGCAGGCAATGGAGGACAACAAAGCGCTGCCGAAGCTCCTAAAGTTGAAAAACCTGTTGAACCGGTCAAAGAGGAGCCGAAAGTTGAAATTAAACCCGTAGAAGAGGCTCCAAAAACGGTGGAACCGAAGATTGAGAAAATTGTACCACCAGTTGCAGAAACACCAAAAACAGAACCCAAAGCCGAAAAAACACCGCCTCCGGTTATTGAAGAACCAAAAGTGGAGGCTCCGAAGGTTGAAAAAATCGTTCCACCGGTAGTTGAACCTAAAAAGGAACCTGTAAAGCAAGAAGCTAAAAAGGAGCCTCCTAAAAAAGACAAACCGGTTAAAGCAGAGAAAGCTCCAAAAGAGAAAAGAAAAACCTCCGTGTTTTCCTATATTTTATGGGGATTCCTGGTACTGGTATTAGGTGCCGGAACTTTCATTGCAATCCAATTTGACAGCTTGAAAAAGGATTTCCCCATTTTGGCTGATTTAGCCGGTGAGAACGATGATGCCGCAAAAGGAAGCGAGGAAGTCAAACAATTGGAAGAAGACCCGGATGCAAGTGTGGATTCAGCTGAATCAGAACCAATCCCTGAAGACCAGGTGCAAATAGTAGAAGACCAGCTTCCGGCTGAAAAACCGATTGAAGAACCGAAAAAGGAAGAAAAAGTGAAACCGAAGGAAACACCAAAGCCAAAGGTTGAAGTGACCGTTAATAAAAAACCGGTAACAAAACCAAAGGCTCAAAACACAGGTTCTACTGCAAGTTTCGACGGTTCAAAACATTTCCACATTATCGCAGGATCCTTCGGGTCTGAAGCGAATGCAAACCGATTGGCCGGAAAACTTCAATCCAAAGGATTCGGAGAAGCTTCCGTGACCATGAACGGCGGAATGTACCGTGTAAGTGTAAAAGGATTTGCAACACTCAGTGAAGCAACTGCTGAAGCTGCCAGCATCCAAAGTTCCGTTCCGGGAGCATGGGTATTGAAAATGTAAAACAAAACCAAAACACGATAAACAAGTAGGCCCGCGATTAATCGCGGGCCTACTTGTTTATATAATCAGGGTTAACCAAGTTTCAACACCAAATCAATCAATCGATTGGAGAAGCCTGCTTCATTATCGTACCACCCAACCACTTTGATCATATTTCCGATCACAGAAGTCAGTTCACTGTCAAAAATACAGGAGTTCGGATCGCCCAAAATATCTACCGAAACGATCGGATCCGCCGTATAACGCAGAATTCCTTTCAAATGCGAATCAGCGGCCTTTTGGAAAGCGGTATTGATTTGCTCCACTGTTGGCGGATTTTCTTTAACAATAACCGTTAAATCAGTCAAAGAGCCATCCGGAACCGGAACACGCATACCACACCCTCCCATTTTACCTTCCAATTCAGGGAAAATTCGGGTAATTGCTTTTGCAGCACCTGTTGAAGTAGGTACAATACTCTGCGCAGCCGCACGGGCTCTTCTCAAATCCTTATGCGGGCTATCATGAAGTCGCTGATCGGACGTATAGCTGTGAATCGTTGTAATATACGCTTCTTCAATATCACAAAACTCTTTCAGAACTGCTACCAATGGAGCCGCTGAATTGGTGGTACATGAAGCATTACTCACAATCTTGTGCTCATCCGTCAACAAATGGTCATTTACTCCCAGAACCACGTTAAAAATATCATCGCCTTCTGATGGGGCACTTAAAATAACACGTTTCGCCCCGGACTTTAAATGAACGCCTGCTTTTTCAGAATTCAGGAACAATCCCGTTGATTCAATCACAATATCAACTCCCAGTTCGCCCCATGGAATTTCTTCCGGATTCTTATGCTGCAGGAATTGAATATGTTGGGTTTTATTAAAGATCAATTGATTCCCGCTGATTTCAAATTCATCGTGCATGCGGCCATGAACAGAATCATATTTTAATAAATGTACCAGTGTTCCAACCGGGGCCAGATCATTTACTGCTACCAAATCAATTCGCGGGTTTGCCAAAGCCAATCTGCTGAAATAACGTCCGATTCTTCCGAATCCGTTTACACCTACTCTAATGCGTTGTTCCATTTGTTTTATTGTAAAAGTTAAATACGCTGTTTGTAATCTTTTCTGAAAGTACAAAAATAAAAAAGGCCCTGTTTTCACAGAGCCTTTTAACATCATTTTTATTTAGTGAATGACTTGAACAAATCCTTGTTGTTGTATTTCTTCACCGGTCATTAGTTTCGCTGTAAACTTGTAGAAGTAAGTTCCTTCTGAAACAATCTCTCCATTCAAGTTTCTTCCGTCCCATGCAGCTGCCGGACTCGGATCATCGTACTCAGCAACCAAACCTCCCCATCTGTTAACGATAGAGATGTGGAATTCTTCTACTCCATCATAAGTAAGGAAGAACTTATTATTCCCAACAGTAGATGATAGTGTGATGATGTTCGGTGCATTGATGTAGCAAACTTTTGCACCGATTGTCATTGTAGATGAATGCGAGTTACACTCATTCGATGCCGTAACAGTATAAACACCTGGACCTACAGTGACATCAGGCCCCACAGTACCGTTACTCCACAAATAGGTATCATTCTGAGGATAAACACCACAAGAAGTTACGATCGTGGATCCCATACAAATAACCGTATCAACTGTATTCACGAATGCCCAATTAATGAAATCAATATTAGAAGAAATTGAGGTATTACATTGGTTATCGGTGTAGGTAACTTCATATACTCCAGGAATAGAAGATGTGATAATAGGATTTTCAACGTTCGCATTTGGAATGAAGTGGATATTCGTATCAGCACTATGCCATACACCTCCGTTAGCAGAAACAGTTCCAGCCACATTATAAATCAGATCACATGCTGATGTATCAGGGAAAATGTGCGGAAGTAAGAACAAAGTCACCATGGAAGATGTAGAATTGTTACAAACATTATCTGTATAGGTAACCTGGTATTGACCACTTGTTGTTGCAGTAATGTTAGGATTCGCAACGGTATTGTTCGGAAGGAAGATTACCTCCGGTGATAATGCTGACCATGTTCCTCCACCAGGATAGGCTTGTGTTCCCACAACCTGGAATTGATCGGCACAAAGGAGTGTATCATCAAAAATAACCGGATATGGTACAAATACGATTTGAGATGAAACCGTATCCTGACAGGCATTATCCACAAATGACACCTGGTAGGTACCTGCTCCGTTTGGCGATGTAATCACCGGGTTATTGCTAGATGCTGTGTTAAAGTTCAAACCACCTGGAGTAGAGAACCAAGTTCCCCCCTGGTAAGCTTGTGTACCAGCCACCTGGAAAGTCATGTCACAAGCAATCGTATCATTGAAAATTGTTGGCAATGGAAGTGTAAACACGTTCACTGTCGTATCATAGTGACAACCAAAATCATCAATCAGGTTATAAGTATAGGCATGGTTTCCTACCTGAGTTGGAATTGCAATACTTAAAGTATCATTTGATGTAGCCGGGTCAATCGTAGGATCCGGACTCCAGTATGTTTGAACTGGGTTATTCGTATAGTTACCCATTCCAGGGAAGAAAGAAGGATCAAAATACAATCCCCATTCGAAAATGTACCCGTTATCCTGACCCAGGTTATCTTGTACGTGAATTGTCCAGTCTCCGTTCAATGGACATCCCAATAAAGCGGTAACAGCATCAAATGCCTCGTCCGGAGCATAAATATCAGATGGATCCATAGATGTTCCCGCTGAAAGTTCAGGAGGACCAGCTTGATAAGCAACAGGAACCGTATTAGTCCAGTTTTGACTCATTGCCCCGATTGTATTAAATACAGAACTGAAACAGTATTCCCATCCGATTCCCGGGGTTGCAGAGTTGTTATCAAGTGGGTGGCCTAAATAGATACCGCCACCACTGGTTCCTCCTGGTAAAGCTCCCGGACCGTAAGAATTCAATAAATCTACTGTTTGACCGTTCGGACATTCCAACCAAATTTCAAGGTCACCTGTATAGGAATGTTCCATTGTCAAACAAACCTGGTTCAAATCCTGTGCATCGTCAATAACCGCACCTGATGGAAAACCACTCATCGTAATCGTAGTTTCGTATTGTTGCCCGGAACCATCCGGTAAATAAGTCAAACCTGCAAAAGAACCACCTAATTGGAAAGATCCCGGAGGGAATATTACCCCAACCGTATCCGTTGATGTAAATCCTCCAAGCAAAGAAGCCTCTGATCCTAAACAAATCGTATCCTCAATAGGTCCTGTTCCGTAAAAAATTGGTAATTGTGAAACCCTTACTTTAGATACAAGACGCTCTACAGCAGGAAAAAGATCCGTAATTTTCAAGTCTACGATAAAACCATTGCGTGTAGGCGGTACAAACCAAATCGAATCATTATTCGGGTAAGTTCCTCCATCGGAAATATTCCAATCGTAAACAACATTGTCCAAATTTTGAGAATAACCATATCCGGTAGCTTCCAAAGAATTCGGGAACAAAGGTTTTGCAACTAATAAAATACTATCTCCCAAACACACATCTACATATCCTGTATCAATTGGATTGATCGCATTATTAATATCTCCATTCACAAAAGCCTCCATGTGCATTTCAAAAGGTTGTTGTGCATTACCGCACTCCAGGCTGGCATCCCATCCCGTTCCCTGGTTCGCTCCGTCTGAAACGAATACAATAGTTAAACAACCACTGGTATTACTCCAGCTTGCAATGTGTCCGAAACCGGTAGGATCCGTAACTGAGTTATGAACGCCTAATAACGGAGAACTTGTAGTCGGTCCATCATATACATAGATAGAATCCGACCCGTGAACATCAAAAGTGTAACCGGCATTAATACCAAAAGTAACCCCCATTTTTGTTCCCAGCGCTAAATCCGGACAAACAACAATCGTATCATTAAAATTGGCAGAATAATTTCCTGCAACACCGTCATCAACGAAATTAGTGGTTGCACCGTTGTAAATATTACAATCTGCCGGACTACTTTGAGGAAACTCCATACCTGATCCCATAATAATAGTTTGTCCAAATGCAGATCCGGAAAGGATAAATAGTATAGAAACTACTAAAAGTTGCGTGTATTTTTTCATCGTTTTTGCATTTTCATTTCACCATCCAATGCCCAAGTAGACTTAACGACTAAATATTGGTTAGTTCCGGTTATTTTATAGTATTGATCTCTGTCGGTAATTGCAATTCCCATGTCCGCTGGATTTACCTTCTTTGCTTTTTCAGCAGAAATTTCGCCATCATATTGAATAGCGCTTCCATCTTTTTTTACCTCTGTAAGAATGTAACTTCCATGTTCAACAGCATACTTCGTCATCTCTGCTGTCAGAACCGGAACCGGATATTTAGATCCGTCACGCGTTTTCAGAGTTTTACCCGTTTGTTGCCCATAAGTTAATCCCACACAAAGAAAAAAACCAACGGAGAGTATCGTCTTTACCATAGTTTTAAAATTGTTTAATTGTTAACGCAAGACTCTTTTCTATTAAAAAGAGTTGCATGAAGGTTCAAAACTAGTTAAAAAAAAAAGAAGTGCAAGCCGATATAAACCTTAGATTTGCAATGCCAAATAGCAAATAACAATGGAAATTCAACAATTACAAGCAATTGCATCACAGGTAAGAAGAGATATCGTCCGAATGGTTTCCGGAGCAAATTCAGGTCATCCGGGAGGTTCTTTGGGATGTGCAGACTTCTTAACAGTCCTTTATTTTGAACTAATGAAACACAATCCGGACCATTTCTCTATGGACGGAAAAGAAGAAGATTTATTTTTCCTTTCAAATGGTCACATCTCCCCTGTTTGGTATTCTGTTTTGGCAAGAGCAGGTTATTTTCCGATCGAAGAGCTGGCAACTTTCCGTAAATTGAATGCAAGGTTGCAGGGACACCCAAGTACCGACAAAAAGATCCCGGGTGTGCGTATGGCTTCCGGATCTCTCGGACAAGGCCTTTCCAATGCAATCGGTGCAGCTTTGACTAAGAAATTGAATAACGATAACAGAACAGTTTATACGCTTCATGGCGATGGCGAATTACAGGAAGGCCAGATTTGGGAAGCTGCCATGTATGCCGCCGCAAATAAAGTAGATAACTTAATTGCTACCATTGATTACAACGGGCGCCAGATCGACGGAGATGTGGAAGATGTTCTTTCTTTGGGAGACCTGAGCGGAAAATGGCAGGCTTTTGGATGGGAAGTATTGGAAATGGACGGACATAACTATCCGGACCTGATTGAAACATTGAATAAAGCCAAAAGTATGACCGGAAACGGAAAACCGATTGTTATTATTATGAAAACTGAAATGGGTCAGGGAGTTGACTACATGGTAGGCTCTCACAAATGGCACGGTGTAGCTCCTAATGTAGAGCAATTACAGGAAGCTTTAATCCAATTGGAAGAAACCTTAGGAGATTATTGATGAAATACTGCGCGGTCATTTTTTGCATCTTCTTTTTGAGCTTTTCGCAGGCTCAGGGGCAAAAACTGACCCGTATTTTGTTTATCCTGGATGCTTCCAACTCCATGAATGCCAAGTGGGACGGGACTCAAACCCGAATTGATGCAGCCAAAGAACTATTAATTAAAACGGTAGACAGCCTGAATGGTTCTGCCAATCTACAGATCGCTCTGCGTGTTTACGGGCATCAATCACCGATTACAGCAACCTACCAGGATTGTAATGATACCAAACTCGAAGTTCCTTTCGGACCGGATAATTTCACAAAAGTCCGGAACAAGATCAAAACCGTATTAGCGAAAGGTACTACACCTATCGCCCGTTCCCTGGAAGCCGCAGCAGCCGATTTCCCGGACACAAATGCACGGAATATCATTATTTTGATCACCGACGGATTGGAAGCCTGTGACAACGATCCCTGCGTTATTGCAAAAAAACTGCACGACAAAGGCGTGAAAGTAACTCCTTTCGTTATCGGTTTGGGATTGGATATCTCCTACCTCGACCAATTCAAATGTATCGGAAGCTACATGGAAGCAGAAACAAAAGAAGCTTTCAGAAACGTTTTAAAAACGGTGGTTTCAAAAGCTGTCATCAATACAACTGTTCAAATCAACCTCAATAACATCCACAAGGTTCCGAATGAAACAGATGTAACCATGTTCCTTTATAAGACAGGCACAAAGGAATTGATGTATACATTTGTTCACACGCTTGACCGACAGGGAAATCCCGACACATTAACCATAGACCCGAATTTCAGGTATGACCTGGTTGTGAATACTATTCCGAAAGTCTATAAAAACAACATCGGTATCATAAAGAATACCCACAACGTTATTCCTGTTGATTGTCCGCAAGGGTTTATTAAACTGCGTTTTACAAATGCAACAAGTCCATACCAGGCCATTTCCCGTATCTATAAAAAATCCGATCAGCTTACCTTAAATTCACAGTTGGTGGGTTCAACGGATAAATACATTGTGGGTGAATATGAAATTGAGATACTTACGCTTCCTCGCATTTATCACACCGTAAATGTGGTGCAAAGCGGCACAGAAACAATCGATCTGCCTGCTCCCGGACAATTAAGTTACAGCGCAACCAAAATGATTGCCGCTCAAATATTTGTAGAAAATGACAACGGTACGATGGATTGGGTATGCAACCTGGACCTGGTTAACCTGAAAGGATTAGTCTACCTTCAACCCGGAAATTACCGCGTTGTTTACAGGCAAAAACAATTGAGATCAACTACCTACACTGTAGAAAAGAAATTTAAAATACAATCCAATAAAACAACTTCGATTAATTTATAAAAATGAAGCAATTTGAAATTTTAGGAAAAAAAGATACCAGATCTGGTTTTGGTGAAGGTTTATTAGAAATCGGTCGTCAGAACCCGGATGTAGTTGCATTGTGCGCGGATTTGACAGGATCTCTTAAAATGGACGCATTCCTGAAAGAATTTCCGGATCGATTTTTCCAGGCTGGGATTGCAGAGGCAAACATGATCGGAATGGCAGCCGGTATGACTATCGGCGGGAAAATTCCATACACAGGAACTTTCGCAAATTTCTCAACAGGCCGTGTTTACGATCAGATCCGCCAATCGGTAGCATATTCCCAAAAGAATGTGAAAATTTGTGCTTCCCACGCCGGTCTGACATTGGGTGAAGACGGTGCAACACACCAAATCCTGGAAGATATCGGGATGATGCGCATGCTGCCGCACATGACAGTAATCGTTCCTTGTGATTTCAACCAAACCAAACAGGCTACTATGGCAATTGCCGATCACAAAGGACCTGTTTACCTGCGCTTCGGAAGACCGGTAGTTCCTATCTTCATTCAACCGGATGCAAATTTTACAATCGGTAAAGCAGATGTTTTGATCGAAGGAACAGATGTTACCATCATAGCTTGCGGACATTTAGTATGGAAATCCATCGAAGCAGCGCAGCAATTGGCTGAGCAGGGAATCAGTGCAGAAGTAATAAATATGCACACGATTAAACCTTTGGACGAAAAAGCAATCTTAGATTCTGTTGGCAAAACCAAATGTGTTGTTACCGCTGAAGAACATATGTTAAACGGTGGTTTGGGAGATGCTGTGGCACAAGTACTTTCACGCCACATGCCTTTACCTCAGGAATATGTCGGAGTAAACGATACATTCGGAGAATCGGGAACACCTGATGAGCTAATGGTAAAATACGGTTTGGATACTCCGAACATTGTTGAAGCAGTTAAAAAAGTACTAAAACGCAAATAAAAATATGAGTCAAATTCCCGATGAAAATACGCTCATTTCTTATTTTCATCGGGATGATGATTTGGCTTACAAAGCTTTTACCTGGATCGTAGATCTTCACAGTAAAAGGCTTTATACTACTATCCGGCGCTGGATCAATAATCACGAGATTACCAACGACATTCTGCAGGAAGTTTTCATCAAGATTTGGAACAATCGAAAACAATTCCAGGGAAACAGTGCCCTTTTTTCATGGATCTACCGCATCGCGTACAATGAAACCATCCATTTCCTGAAAAAAGAGAATAAACATAAAAGTCTCGATATACAGGAACCGATCGTATCTTTCTCGCATCAATCCGAACATTACGGAAAGTTATCTTCCGAAGAAATATCCAAACTCCTTTTTGAAGCTATTGAAACCTTGCCTGAAAAACAACGCCTGGTTTTTGAATACAAATACTTTGAAGATATGAAGTACGAAGAAATAGCCAAACTAACAGGCGGTTCTGTTGGCGGATTGAAAGCCAATTACTTTCATGCAGTTGGAAAAATCGAAGAATTTTTAAAAGGAAAATTAAACCATTGAAAGAACTAGTAATCTTAGAGTTATGAACCAGGAGGACAAACATATTATTGATGATTTACAGGTAAACCCGATTCAATTACCTTCAGATTCGTATTTTGAAGAATTGAAAAAGAATATCCTGTCTGAAGTCGGAAATAGTCCTTTGAAATCGAAAGAACAACCGGGAATTATCTCCATGTATCGCCGTTGGTACGTTTGGGGATCAGCTGCAGCAATTCTGGCGTTCGTGCTTCTTTTTCCCTGGAACAACCATTCGAGTCCATCACCAAATCCGGAACCGGTCAATTTGTCTTCCGTAAGTAATGAAGAGATTTATCAGTACCTGGATGAAAATATCGAAGATCTGGATACAGAAGCAATTGTCGCTCATTTAAGCAAAGATGCAATGGTGAATTCTGAAGTCACTGAAAACCGGGACGAGGCTTCTGCAACAGAAAATACCGATAATTTCTCTTCGAAATCTCCGCTACTGGATCATATCAAAGACGAAGAGATTCTGGACTATCTGAACGATGAATCGGGTGAATTGGACGAATATTTACTCATTGAAAGTTAAAACCCTCCGACCATGAATGTTGGAATCTAAAGAGAAAAAAATGAAAATGTTACAAAAAATTATTTGGATCTTCCTTCCCCTGTTGATCACAACTGCTTCATTCGGGCAAGGTCCCGGAGAAGATAGGGAAAAAGACGAAAAGATTGAAGCGCTGAAAGTTGGTTTCATCACCAAGGAATTAAACCTCACTTCTGCCGAAGCCGAGAAATTCTGGCCGCTTTACAATGAAATGGAAGATAAGATGAAGGAAATTCGTCAATCTTGCCGCAAGATCAATCATGAAATGAGAGATTCGGAAGACAAGATCTCCAATGAAGATGCGAAGAAAAAGCTGAATACCCTTTTTGAGAATGAACAGAAAGAACTCGACATCAAAAAAGAGTACAGCGAAAAATTTATTAAGCTCATCGGCGAAAAAAGAACCCTAAAACTCTTAAGTTTGGAGCATGAATTCAGACGGGTGCTCCTGGAACGGTTAAAAGACCGCAGAGAAGGAGGTCCGCAAGACAGAAAACCGCATGGAGGCAAGCCGTAAAGAAGATTTTTTAAACCATTTAGGACAAACAAATCCCTTCCCCTATTTAATTGATGTTGAATCGGCGGAAGGGATTTTCATTTACGATAAATCCGGAAAACGCTATACCGATATGATTTCAGGTGTTTCCGTTACAAACATTGGGAATCGCCACCCGCAGGTCATCAAACGCATCCGGGAACAATTGGATAAATACCTGCACGTAATGGTTTACGGGGAATTCATCCAGGATGCTTCCCTGGAAATGGCTCGTTTACTTCGCAACTTCCTTCCCAAAGAACTCGATTGTGTTTACCCTGTAAATTCAGGTACGGAAGCCAATGAAGCCGCATTAAAACTGGCAAAACGCGTTACAGGACGAACCCAATTAATCGCATTCAAAGGTTCATACCATGGAAACACACATGGATCCCTAAGTGTTTCTGCAAACGAGATGAAGAAAACCCCTTTCCGCCCGTTGCTTCCGGATGTAGATTTCATTCGTCTGAACGAGCTTACAGACCTGGAGCGAATCACTAAAAGAACAGCAGGAGTCATCCTGGAAACCGTTCAGGGCGATGCCGGAGTGCGAAAAGCTTCCAGCGAATTCCTCAAAGCACTGCGTAAACGCTGTGATGAAACAGGCGCACTACTAATCTTCGATGAAATCCAGTGTGGAATGGGAAGAACCGGGAAAATGTTCGCATTCGAGCACAGCGGAGTTGTTCCGGATGTTCTGACACTTGGAAAAGCGTTGGGCGGCGGATTACCTATCGGAGCATTTATTTCCAGGTACGAATACATGAACCAGCTGAGCCATTCCCCCATGCTCGGACACATCACCACTTTCGGTGGAAACCCGGTGATCAACGCAGCGGCCTGGGGAACTTTGGAAGTATTCGAACAGGAGATCAACTTCAACGAAGTAGAAAGATTGGGTGCTTTACTGGAAAGTCACTTAAAGGAGATCGACGAGATCTTTGAGATCCGAAGAGAAGGAATGATGTTTGCCTGCGACATGGAAAGTGACGAACGTGTGGCGAAAGTGGTAGAACGGTTGTTGGAACTCGGAGTCATCAGTTTTTGGTTCCTCTCCCACCCTTACAGCTTCCGGCTTTCTCCACCATTAAATATTACGGAAGAACAAATCCACGAAGTAGGGAAATTGATTCAGCAGGCAGTATTTGAAACGAAATAACATGTAGGGGCGAAAAATTTTTCGCTCCTACATGTTATCGAATTATTTTAATAAGCACAAACGATTTTCCCAAATTCTGCGTTAGTCAAACAAACACGTTATCATGAAGGGAATATTTATCCTGTTTTTATGCTTTACCACCGGGATTCACGCGCAGACATGGACTTCTATCGGTTCTGTTCCAACAGCCGGACGAGACGACGGTGTTTGCTTTTCCCTCAATGGGTACGGTTATATTGTAACTGGTTACCTGGGAACCTTCAACGAGAGCAATAAACTGTTCCAATACGATCCAGGCACCAACTCCTGGAATGAAAAAGCAACTTTTCCGGGAATTGCCCGACAATATGCAAGCGTTTTCACTATAAAAAATAAAGCTTACCTCATTGGTGGTTACTCCGAATCCGCGCAGGCATTGAAAGAAGTATGGCAATACGACGGATTCACCGATTCCTGGTTACAATTGAATGATTTCCCCGGATTGGCACGCTGGCATGCAACAGCACTTCAGATACAGGAAACCGGTTATTTCGGAATGGGTACAACAGCAGACTCTACACTGGCGGATTTTTGGAAATACAACGTCGACATGGACTCCTGGTCGCGGCTTTCAGATTACCCCGGCGGACCTAATCGCAGCGTACTGGGGTTTCAATTATTGAATGAAGGAATTTTCGGCGAAGGATTCGACATCAATCCGATCAGCTACTCTACCAGCTGGTTTTCCTACAATCCGGAAAAAGAATCGTGGACTTCAATCTCTCCGCTCCCATCCGGAATGCGTTCTTATGGAACAGCAGTTAGTACCGGTTTTAATGCGGTGGTTTGCGGCGGAATGGACCAAAACAGCGTCCTGCATAACGATTGTTACCTGCTAGACCATACAAAAACATGGCGCACAGTCGGTCAGTTGCCACAAAACGGGTTGAAAGGAGCTAAAGGATTTACCCTAAACGGAAATTTCTATTTGGGAACTGGTATAAATGATAATGTAACGCGCATTTCGGATTTCTATAAAATGGAAATGCCGGTTTCAACTGTACAGGAGAGTCAATTATTTCCAAACCCAAGCAAAGATTATTTCAACCTGATCTCCGAACCGAATGCAAAAGTTTCCGTGTTCTCTGTCGGCGGGCAGCTCATCCAAACATTAACAACAAATGATGCCGGCTTTTTAGAGATCAAACAACTGCCAATCGGTTTGTACGTATGCCTGATAGAAGGAAAAAGCAGCTCCGAAATCAAAAAAATCGCCAAATTGTAGCGATCGGTCGCGACTGATCCGCTACTGATTTGGTAACTGAGCGGAATCGAAGTCACCTTTTTTGAACTTTTAAACTTTTTAACTGTTGAACCCTCCTTAAGAGTGGTTATATTTGTTAAGAAATTCACTTCCGTATGCGGTTCCAGCCGATTAAGCAGTTTAATACCATTCTTCAGCAGGAATACCTGGAGCCAACCATCAGTTGGTCTATCCGCGTAGTTTTGGCCTTGAATGTTCCTTTAATCGTCTTCCCGCTTTTCCTTGGTTTTTCATACCACATTATTTGGGCAGCTTTCGGGGCTTACATGCTCACACTGATCGATTACAGGGGCTCGCACTACAAAAAGATGCTGATCCAATTCGTAGAAGCCATTCTCATTCTGATCGCTGCCATACTTGGAATGAATATCGGAGGTTCGGTTATACTTGCTACGATTGGAATGCTGGTGATTGGTGTTTTTGCGGCCTTGATCCGGAATTGGAGTGATTACGGTTCTACCATCGGTGTTGGAGTAGGATTCTTCTACTTATTCGGGATTTCCAATCCCACCCATTTTTCAGAATCACTGGTTTATGGAAAATACATCCTGTTAGGAGCAGCCTGGGCAATCGCCATCATCTTTTTGTCTTTTCCCTTTTCGGCTTCCAATCCGTTAAGAAGATCGGTAGCAACTATCTGGAAACGGAACACCGATTACCTCGATGCGCTCATTCAGCAATTTTTGGAACCGGATGCCAAACGCGACTTGCTGAGCATCACAGCTAAGGAAATTGAGATTCGCAATGCGGTTGACAAATCCATCGAATTATTCAATCGCAGAAAGGAAAACTCCAGTTTCAAAGCCGAACACTACGATCAAATGATCGAGATCCGGAAATCTGCTGCCTACTTCGGAGCAAGTATCAAGTTGCTGCATGAAGAACTGGAATCCATTAAGAACGAACCGGTTTTAACACTAAACCATTCCATACTTTACAAAACACTGTCAGCACTGTCACAGGCTTCCGCCCGACTTTCCATTGTCATCTTCACATTCCGCGGGGAAGATCTGACCATGGCTAAAGTCCGTATCAAGCGCTTTGAGATCGCCGCTAAAATCCTAAAGGAAAATTTACAGCAGCAAGACCTTTCGGAAGATCACAAACTGATCCTGAACCAGTTCATTGTGAGTTTGAACCAATGTCAGCAGTTCATGGAAAATACCATCCAGCTCATGGATCAGAAGCTGAGTTTCAAGCGCAGTAATTACTTCGAGAATTATAAATTGTCTTTCAACCATTTCATTGCCGGATTGCAGCCGCGTGTACTTTTACAGATTGTGCGTGAGATCTTTAACTTCGATTCGCAGCAGTTTAAGTATGCTCTCCGCGTCGGATTAGGACTCGCACTTTCTGTTTTCATCTTTAAATTCTTCCAAATTGATCACGGACACTGGATTGCATTGACCTTGCTGATCGTGATCCAACCGTATTATGGTGCAACACGCAAAAAAGGGTTTGAACGGATCGTCGGGACTGTAGCCGGAATTTTGGTGGGTGGTGCAATTATGCTGCTTCCAATCAAACACGAACAATTTGTGGTGATCCTGATCTTCATATCCTTCTTTGTAGCCTATTACCTGCGAAATAATTACAAAGTGGGAGTTTTCTTTGTGACCATCATGCTCGTTGTAATGATGCAGCTTTCCAAACAGGGTTCCTGGGATTTAATTTGGTGGCGGGTGCTTTCCACACTGATCGGTTCTGCACTGGCAATCCTGATCAGCTTTGCATTCTGGCCGATGTGGGAGAAGCAGCGTTTTCCTGCTTTGCTCAATAGTTCATTCAACCAGAATTTATTCTTCCTGAACCAGGTAATCCTGAATTACCAAAAGAAACTTCCCGCAGGAATTACCTGGCACAAAAGTCGTCGATTGAGTGAAGCTGCAAACAACAACTTATTTGCCTGTATTCAGCGCATGTATGAAGAACCGCAGGCCCACCAGCGTCAGATCGATGTACATTTTGCCAAAGTAGGATCGAATATCCGCATTTCACGGGAAATTACCAGCCTGGCTTTTGCATTGGAGAAAGAAACCTCCGGCAAATTGAGTGAAACCCTGGATGACTATATGGAAGCTATCCAGGTGATTTTCTACCGATTCCTTCAAAACGAAAAAGAAATGGATTTTCAGCCTGTAAAAACCATCCTTCAGAATCCTGTTTTTGAAGAAAACGAGCAATTCCAGGCCATCCAGGTGGATTTGGAGAAGATTGTGTTTGAGTTGGAAGCTTTGAAAGCGTTTAGAGGGTAAGTCCTCCCCCTTAGTCCCCCTCCGAAGGGGGAATTTTCTAATCCTCTTAGGAAAAAGAGAAGTAGGTCCTATTTAAAATTTTCGAAGAACGAATTGATCTTTAAAGGGGAATCTTCGTTTTCCCCCTTTGGAGGGGGACTAAGGGGGAGGAAAAATTACAAACTATCTAAAAAGTTGAGCAGAACAACATGTAATTTATCCAATTCCTCCTCCGAAATGCAATACGGCGGATTTAAGTACAAAATATTACCCAGCGGGCGAATCAAACACCCGTTTTCCAGGAAGAAATCATACGCCTGGTCACGGATGGAAGAGAAATAGTTATTCCCCTCGCCTGTTTCTACTTCGAAACGCAAAATCGTACCACACAAACCGATTTCTTTGACTTTCGGGTGTGTTTTCAGAGCTTCCGTGAAATAGCGGTGACGTTCTTCAATCCATTCGATGGAATCCCAGGTTTCCGGCTGTTCGAATAAATCCAAACTGGCATTTGCTACAGCACAAGCCAAAGCGCTTCCTGTGAAAGAATGCCCATGAAGCAATGCTTTTGCCGTTTCCGGATGGAGAAATGCGTCATAGATTTCATTAGTCGCAACGGTTAGTCCCAAAGGCAAAATCCCGCCGGTTAATCCTTTCGACAAACAAATGATATCCGGTTCCTGCTCACAGAAATTGTGAGCAAACAACTTTCCGGTCCTTCCCCAGGCCGTCATTACTTCATCAAAGATCACCAGTGCGTGGTATTTTTTAGCCAAAGCCACAAATGCATCCAGCCAGGTGGAATCATACATGCGCATTCCTGCTGATCCTTGTACCAACGGCTCTACAATGACTGCAGCGACTTCTCCGAATTTCAGGATCTGCTCGGCTTGAATCAAGGACTGGCTTCTGGCTTCGTCTTTCGGGAAATCAATGAAATCTACGTCAAAGAACAAATGCTCAAAAGGTTTATTGAAAGCTCCGCGCTGACCAATGGACATAGCGCCAAAAGTATCACCGTGATACGCCCCATCAATCGCAATGACGCGTTTTTTGGATTCGTTTTTATTGAACCAATACTGAAAAGCCATTTTCAAGGCTACTTCCACGGCTGTAGAACCATCATCCGAAAAGAAGACTTTTTCCAGTTTTTCAGGGAGCAGAGCACTGATACGCTCCGACAATTTGATGGCTTGCGGATGCGTTGCTCCGGCAAAAATCACATGGTCGAGCTGTGAAAATTGTTCGTTCAGAGCTTCTCCCAAATAAGGATGACCATGTCCGTGCACATTCACCCACCAGGATGAATTGGCATCGATGTATGTTTTACCGTTCGAATCTATGAGTGTTGCGGCTTCTGCTTTCACTATATGCAGCGGTTCTTTCGCCGTCTGCATTTGAGTAAATGGATGCCAAACGTGTTTTTTGTCTTTTTCTAAGGCAGTTGTTCTATCCATAATTTGGCCGCTTGTTGTATGCTTTCTTTTGAAAATTCGTTGATTTCGGGAATAGTAGTAATGGATAGGTCCGGAAAGTGCGAATGGTAAATACGCTCCGAAGCTTCATTCCTGTCGCCGTTTACAATTAACCCGGCAATAGGAATTTCACGCATCATCAGTGCATTCAATGTCAATAAAGTATGATTGATACTTCCCAGATAATGTCTGGTTACCACGTATACCGGCAGCTCCCACAATTGGAACAGGTCGATGTAGCACAATCCTTCGTCATTCAGCGGAACCATGACTCCGCCCGCACCTTCAATAATAGTTGTTTTGGTAAAACGCGGCAGATCGAAATGTTCTTCCGTGAGTTCAATTCCGTCCAAACGTGCCGCTTCATGCGGCGACATGGCATGATTTAACAATACATTGGCAGGAATGACCTCCGTTTCGGAAGTATGTGATTTGACAAAATCACTGTCCAAAGCGTGTAAATCTCCTGCCTGAACAGGTTTCCAGTAATCTGCTTTCAAGGCTTCGCAAAGCACGGCACTGACAACTGTTTTGCCTATTTCTGTTCCAATTCCGGTTACGACATATGTATTCATGATTATTCTCCTTCCGATATACTGGAAATTAAAAAACTAAGTGGGAACACTGATAATGGTCCATTTCCCATCGATTATCTTCAATTTAGCTGTATCTACTCCGTCTTCGGATCTTCCGTTCATTTCAATCTTAAAATAAACCTTTACAAAAGCCTTCGTGTATTTGATCACACTTATACTTACCAAGTGAAAATTTGTAATGGTCCAGGTGCCGTATCTCTCTAATTCTAAATCCAATTCCTCGGACCGATCTTCAGGCAATGGGACCACTTTTTCCCATTCTTTATCTTTCCTGATCCGTGAAGCATAAAAAAAGTTCAGTACAGATTCCGGTGTGTTTTCATAAGTTGTGTACTGCGATGCATTTTGAACGGTAATTACCGGAGCAGGCTCAATTTTAGTATACACGCGTTCCGTTTGAGCTTCAGTATTAAACACAAAAAGAATGAGCAACAAGTTTAGCACGATCTTCATCTGAAAGAATTTACCTGAAGTTACAAATCAAATGGCACTTAGCGTAATTCTGCCCCCAATTGTTTTTCCAGTTCTGTACGAATGGAATTCATAATTCCGTCTACCTGCGTATCTTTCAAAGTCTGTTCTGCATCCTGGAATGTGAATGAAACCGCATAAGATTTCTTCCCTTCCGGAAGGTTCTTTCCTTCGTAAACGTCAAATAAACCAACTTCCCGCAGGATTTTCTTGTCTACTTTCTTCGCAATCTGTTCAATTTCCGCAAAACGAACTTTTGAATCCAGTAACAGGGAGAAATCACGTCGAACCTCGAATGTTTTCGGTAATTCTTTGTACTGTACTTTTACCAGTTTCAAAGAAGCCAAAACAGCATCCCAATCCAGATCAGCAACAAACACATCCTGTTTTACTCCGAAGTGTTTTTTTACCTTTTGGTTCGCCCATCCCAAAGTCCCGACTACATTTTTCAGGATACGGATTTGGTAGCCGTCGGCCAAAACAGCCTGCTCGGGCAAATTTTCTTCCTGGATGAACGAAGCCAATCCCAATCGCTCGAATACGTTTGAAACAATTGCTTTTAGGGTAAACAAAGTAGATTTCTCTGTTTTTTGCGCCCAGGACTCGTCTTGCTTATTCCCGGTCATCAGGATCAGTAAGCGTTTATTCTCGCTATAAATATCGTTTTCAAAGGAGTAGGTTTTACCGAATTCGAACAAACGCAGGTCCGGATTCTGGCGGTTCTGGTTGTGGGCCACCGTTTCCATGGCCTGGAATACTAAACTCTGGCGCATCACTGCCAAATCCTGGCTCAAAGGATTCAGCATACGAACCGCTTTCTCAACAGGGAATTGACTACCTCCCAACTTTTCAGCATACTGCGGACTAGTCAGGGAGTTGTTCATCATTTCATGAAAGCCCATTCCGGCTAAAACTTCGGCAAGGTTCACTCCCAAGCGCTCCAAATCCGGTTTTTCGGTCACCACCAAAGAAGTATTCAATTTCTCCGGAAGCGGAATTTGATTGAACCCATAAATGCGCAATACTTCTTCGATTACGTCGATTTCGCGATCCACATCGATGCGGTAGTTCGGAACAAAAAGTTCCAGTTCGTCATTGTTTGAAGAAAGAATCTCAAAATCAAGAGAAACCAGGATATTTCGAATTACTTCCGGTGCAATAATATGTCCCAAAAGCTGATTAATGCGATTAAAACGAAGCGTTACTTGACGTCTTTGGATTGGATCCGGATACAAATCCACTACTTCCATTCCTACTTTTCCACCTGCAATTTCCTGAATCAGCTGAACTGCTCTTTCCAAAGCATACGGAACAAGATCTACATCTACACCGCGTTCAAAACGGAAACTTGCATCCGTTGACAAGCCATGTCTTTTTGCAGTTTTACGCACTGAAACCGGTTGGAAAAATGCTGCTTCCAAAAACACGTCTGTTGTAGTATCCGAAATCCCGGAATGGTTCCCTCCGAAAACTCCTGCAATACACATGGCTTCTTTTTCATTGGCAATAACCAAATCTTCTTCATGCAATTCGCGCTCCACTCCGTCAAGAGTAATCATCTTCTCGCCTGTTCTAGCAGTGCGGACAATCACTTTTCCATTCACAACGGAAGCATCAAACGCATGGAGGGGAGTTCCCAATTCACGCATCACGTAATTCGTTACGTCCACCACGTTATTGATTGGAGACAGACCAACTGCCCGTAATTTATTTTGAAGCCATGCCGGAGAAGCTTTTACTTCCACTCCACTAATGGTAATTCCCATATAACGCGGACACTTCTCCTTATTTTCTACCGTAACAGAAACAGGAAGATCTGCTTCTTTAACCGGTTTCTTAGTTTCTTTCAATTGTAATTTTGCCGTGCTTCCTTCATGGCAAGCCATATACGCCAATACATCGCGTGCAACACCTACATGTCCCATCGCATCCGCACGGTTCGGTGTCAATCCGATCTCGATCTGCACATCGCTTTCCAGTTCCAGGTATTCTGCTGCCGGTGTTCCCGGTTTAGCACTTGGGTCCAGTACCAAAATACCGTCGTGGCTTGTTCCCAAGCCCAATTCGTCTTCAGCGCAAAGCATTCCGAATGATTCCACATCCCGGATTTTGGAAACCTTCATTTTTAACGGTTCATCAGGTTTCGGGTACAAAACAGCCCCCACCTGAGCAAGGATTACTTTTTGTCCTGCAGCTACATTCGGTGCCCCGCAAACAACCTGCAAAATCTCTTTTCCGTTATTCACTTTCGTCACTTTCAGACGATCCGCATTCGGATGCTGCTCGCACTCAACAACTTCGGCAACCACAACACCTTCCAGTCCGCCTTTCACGCTTTCAATGGTCTCAAAACCTTCCACTTCCAACCCTGTATCTGTGAGAAGCTGATCTAATTGTTCCGGGGATTTATGAACCGGTAAAAACTCGTGTAACCAAGCGGATGAAATTTTCATTGTTGTCTATTTTTCGAAGTCCAAATTTAAGAAAAAGCAGGGAAAGCACCGTTTAATTTGACATAAAAGCATTAAATTCGTTCACACTAATTTTGGAATGAAATCCCTGGCATTACAAATCTTATTTCTCTTTGCCGCCGCCACTTCCTGGGGACAGGAAAACGCAACCATTAGCGGCTACATCCACGAAGGAAGCTCCGGAGAGCCCATTATAGGCGGACAAGTTTTTGTTCCAACTATACAAAAAGGAGCTGTTACCAACGAATTCGGGTTTTACTCTTTAACGCTCCCGAAAGGCTCTTACCAGTTGATCTATCGTGGAGCGGGACTTCCGAATGACACCCTAAACATTGATTTAAAGAGAGATACCACTATTACCTCCGAATTGGGAAAAACCACCCAGATCGATGAAGTAGAAATCAATGCCAGAAAGGGAGATAATGTAAACTCAACCAAGATCGGCCAGATAGAACTCGATATTAACGTTATTAAGAAACTTCCTGCTTTTTTGGGAGAAGTAGATGTTTTGAAAACAATCCAGCTGCTTCCCGGAGTTTCTTCGGTAAGTGAAGGCGGTCAGGGATTTTACGTTCGTGGTGGCGGTCCTGACCAAAACCTGGTCTTACTGGATAATGCACAGGTCTACAACGCTTCTCACCTTTTCGGGTTCTTCTCCGTTTTCAATTCGGATGCCATCAAAAGTGTCAACCTCATAAAAGGAAGTATGCCTGCAAGTTACGGTGGAAGACTTTCATCTGTTCTTGAGGTAAATATGAATGAAGGAAACAATAAAAAATTCAAAGTTACCGGCGGATTGGGCTTAATTTCCTCTCGCCTGACATTGGAAGGCCCGATTGTAAAAAACAAAGGATCATTCATTGTTTCAGCAAGAAGAACATACGTAGATCTGTTTATGAAAGCTTTCATCAAGAAATCGAGTGCTTTTTACGGATCCAGCTATTTCTTTTACGATCTGAATGCTAAATTAAATTATCGGCTTGGTCCGAAAGATAAAATCTACCTGAGCGGGTATTATGGAAAAGATCTCTTCAATTTCGGAAATAAAAAAGAAGATTTCAGCGTAAAAATGCCCTGGGGAAACGGTATTGCAGCCCTTAGATGGAATCACCAGTTCAACAGCAAGTTGTTCATGAATACCACTGCAACCCTGACCGATTACTTGTTCAGTTTTGGATCCGAACAGGACCAGTTCAAATTCGAATTGAAATCCGGAATTCGTGATTATGGCGGTAAAGTAGAACTCTCTTATTTTCCAAATACGCGTCACTCCATTAAAATGGGAGTCGATTATCTGTTCCACACCTTTACTCCGGCAAGCGTTTCCGCATCACAGGATGAAGTAGTTTTCGATACCGGTTTAGCTCAAAAATTATTCAGCCACGAATCCGGAGTTTATGTGCAAGACGAAGTAGATATTGCATCCTGGCTGCGTGTAAATGCCGGTATCCGCGTAAGCATGTACCAATTCACAGGGCCGTTTACACGTTACTATAAAGGAGTTACGGGACACACCGACTCTACAAAAACTTATAAAAAAGGAGAAATTATTCAATCTTATTTCGGGTTTGAACCGCGCATTTCTGCCAGATTCCTGCTGAAGGACAAAAGCTCTATCAAAGCAGGTTTCACTTACAACAATCAATACGTGCATCTGGCAAGTCTGAGTGCTGTTTCACTTCCAACCGACATTTGGTACCCGAGCACAGACAAGGCACATCCGCAAAAAGGCTGGCAGGCAAGTTTGGGATATTTCCGGAATTTCAACGACAACAAATGGGAAACGTCCGTTGAACTCTACTATAAAAAGATGGAGAACGTTATTGAATTCAAACAGGGTGCACTTCCATCCGACAATGTCAATGACAATACGGATAATTTATTGGTTTACGGAACCGGATGGAGTTACGGAGCCGAATTCTTTATCAAACGAACCTTTGGAAAACTCACCGGGTGGATCGGTTACACACTGGCGAAATCAGACCGCTTCTTCCCGGATATTCAAGACGTTAAATATCCCGCCAAATACGACAGAAGGCACGACCTAACTTTAGTAGGAACCTACGAACTGAACAAGCGCTGGACTTTCGGGTTCTCATTCATTTATGCATCCGGAAATACTTTAACGCTTCCGAACAGCTGGTATTTCAACAACCAGGACTTACTGTTCAATTACGGCCCGAGAAATTCAACGCGCATGGCCCCTTATCATCGTTTAGACATTTCTGCGACGTGGTATGACAAACCAACAAAAACAAAAATCGACCAAAAAACCGGTGAAAAGGTCGAAGTTGTGAAAAAGTTCAGACAGAACGTTGCTTTCTCCGTTTACAATGTTTACAACCGGGCAAACCCTTACTTTTTGTATATTGATAACGATGGAAATATTACTTCGAACGATTTTAAAATATCGGTCAAGCAGGTATCCTTATTTCCAATTTTACCCAGTGTCACATGGAATTTCGAGTTTTAACAGCCTTATTTAGCCTGATCCTCGTTCTTGGAAGCTGTACCAAGGAGGTCAAGATTGACATTCCCGGTTTCGAAGAAAAAGTGGTTATCGACGGACGAATAGAAACAGGTATGCCGCCCATTGTTTTGATTTCCAAAACACAGGATATTTATGCCCCTACTACACTGGAAGCTTTTTTGAACAGTTTTCAGTCAGGAGCCGTTGTGACTGTTTCAGACGGAACCACAAGTGTTGTACTGGATGAAATTTGCTCCGATAATCTTCCCCCGGGAACGGAAGCTATGGCAGCAGCATTATTCGGCATTCCCGAAAATGAATTGGCCAATTACCATTTATGTGCCTATTCTACTTTCAACACAGCAATCTGGGGACAAGTCGGAAAAACCTATTCCTTAAAAGTAGAATTGAACGGTGAAGTTTTTACTTCCGTAACACAGATTGTCAATCCCACTCCACTGGACTCCGTTTACTGGAAACAGGATCCCGGAGCAAATCCGGGGTATGGCTATTCCTGGGCAACCTTAACAGATCCACCAGGATTTGATGCTTATATGTGGGAAGTAAAACGTATCAATATGGTGAATGGAAACACCAAAGATCCTGCCTTCAAAGCAACATTTAGTCCGGTGATCGACGATGAATTCTTTGGTGGACAAACCTTCGATTTTTATTATGAGAATCCGTTTACCTGGGACGATGAAACAGTTGACGATGTAGATAAAGGCTACTATAAACTTGGCGATTCCGTAGCAATCAAATTCTCAAAGGTAGATGCTGCCACCTACGATTTTTTGGAAAAAAAGTATATGCAGCTTGGAACTGCCGGAAACCCTTTTGCTTCACCAACAGCAATCCCTACCAATATCCAGGGCGGCGCAATCGGTTTGTGGGCCGGGTATTCACCTTCGTTCGATACTTTGTATTGTGTGCCGTAAAAGTTTAAAGAGTTAAAATGTTCAAACTATTGAACTCATTGAACCTTTTGAACGCTGCCAGGGTTTTGAACTATCAGTTGTTATTTTCATTTTAACAATTTTAACGTTCAACTTGCAGATACCTATTAACTTTGCAGTATGAAACAAAAAGAAGATTTCATTAATGTACGGAGATTGATCCAAAGCAAGAATCCACGTTTAATCAAATGGATTCCGGGATTCATTATCCGTTATTTAGAGCGGATTCTTCACCAGGAGGAAATCAATCATTTCCTGAATACACACGATACTAAAAACCAGGATTTTTGCAGGGATGTACTGGCTGAAATCGGTGTTTCTTATTCTATTTCGGGTATAGAAAACATTCCGAAAACAGGAAAGTGCGTCAT
Source organism: uncultured Fluviicola sp. (assembly GCA_966248825.1). Taxonomy (GTDB): domain Bacteria; phylum Bacteroidota; class Bacteroidia; order Flavobacteriales_D; family Crocinitomicaceae; genus Fluviicola. The sequence continues at coordinate 24,046 of CBINBC010000011.1, read as the reverse complement.
TGTTATGAACCATCCTCTCGGAGGAATGGATGCCATGGCATTGGTCGACGGATTGCGTCATCACCGCACAGATATCAAGTTCATTGTTAACGATCTGCTTTTGAACCTGGAACCATTGAAGGATATTTTCGTGGGGATCAATAAACATGGAAAGACAAAAAGCAGTTCCCTGCTTCAGGTCAACACCTTATTTTCATCCGACCAGCTGGTTTGTGTATTCCCTGCCGGATTGGTGAGCCGCAAAAAAAACGGCATTGTAAAAGACCTGGAATGGAAAAAAGCATTTGTAAAACAAGCACGGATCAATGACCAAATCATTGTTCCGGTGCATATTGACGGAGAATTATCCAACTTTTTTTACCGTTTGGCAAATTTTCGTAAATTTCTGGGTATAAAAGCAAACATAGAAATGCTTTACCTGGCTGATGAAATGTTCCGTCAACGAGGAAAGCATATCCAATTTACCGTTGGAAAACCCATTGAAGCTAAAACATTAGATACAAAAACGCCAGACGTGGAATGGGCCGAATGGTTCAGAAATCACGTCTATACATTGAACTAAAACACATGAAACCAATAATACCCGCTGTTGACAAAGAGCTTATCAAAAAAGAACTCGCTGAAGTTGGTTTGATAAGGACTACCCGGAAAGGTGATAATGAAATCTATTTCGTGAATTGTCACACAGCTCCAAATATTGTTCGTGAAATCGGGCGTTTGCGTGAAGTAACTTTCCGTTTTGCAGGTGGCGGAACAGGTGAAGAATTAGACCTGGATGAATTCGATACCGACGAAATTTGTTACAACCAGTTGATCGTATGGGATCCGGAAGATGAAATAATCATTGGCGGATACCGATTTATCTTATGCAAAGATGCCATTGACGAAAACGGGGAGATCCATTTGTCGACCACCCATTATTTTGACTTCAGTGAACGCTTCATTAAAGAGTATATGCCTACGACCTGTGAATTGGGGCGCAGCTGGGTTCATCCGGATTATCAGCCGGCACAAAACCCGCGAAAAGGCTTATTTGCCCTGGACAATATCTGGGATGGCCTCGGTGCTTTGACAATCACTTATCCGGAAATGAAATATTTCTTCGGGAAAGTAACGATGTACCCGAATTATAACCGGGAAGCTCGTGATTTTCTCTTACATTTCATGCATCATTATTTCCCGGATACGGAAAATCTGATGGTACCATATCATCCGTTAAAAACGGAATACGATACCACCTTTGTGGAAGAACAATTGAAAGGTCTGGATTTCAAAGACGGATTCAAGGTACTGAATTCTTTTGTTCGCAAACATGGTGAAAATGTTCCTCCCCTGGTGAATATCTACATGCACCTTTCTCCAACAATGAAGACTTTTGGAACAGCTGTAAACCCTGATTTCGGGAATGTTGAGGAGACAGGTATTTTGGTAACGATTGCCGATGTCTACCAGGATAAAAAAGAACGCCATTTAACTTATTAAACGATGAATCACGAATTTGCCCGTTGCTTTACAAAAGATTTGGATTCTTTAGCGAAAGAAATCACACTTTGTGACGAAGAAATGCTTTGGATTGTCCTTCCCGGAGTCACCAATTCCATCGGGAACCTGACGCAACACCTGATCGGAAACCTGAATCACTTTATTGGTGCAACACTAGGCGAAACCGGATATGTTCGTAACCGCGAAGCGGAGTTTTCAGAGCGTTATCTTTCCAAACAGGAGATGATAGATAAACTGACTGAAACAGCCGAAATGTTGAGCAAAGTGATTGATTCACTTACAGAAGAAGACTTTCAAAAGAAATACCCGCTTGAGCCTTTCGGTTATCCAATGACGACCGGACATATGATTATGAAGTTAGCAAGCCATTTAGGATATCATTTGGGACAGATCAATTATTTGAGAAGAATAATTAAATAATTATCAACCCAGGAAATACGCTTTTTTTTAGGCTTAGAAACTATTCAAATTTAGATTTCAATTCCAACCTTTTAATTGACTCAGGTATCTATAAGGTAATTGAAATCTAATATGAAATTTGTACCACTTATACTCTTACTATTTATACAACCATCATTTAGTCAGTCCCATTGCAATAATATGGATTTTGAAAACGGCAATTTAAATGGTTGGACCACTTTAGGAAATGTATCGATTGTAGATCATCAACAATTAGAATATTATGGCGGATTTCCTTTATCTGTTTCCGGTCATTATAGTGTGAAATTGGGAAATAAAAATAATGCCCTTCCATCTAAAATTTCCAGGACCCTAACAATTGACAGCTCTACAAAATATTTTATTTATTCCTACGCGATTATTCTTTTAGGATATCCCCACGAGCAGACAGAAGCAGCCAATGTTCAGATAAAAATCTATGATGAAAACAATAACCCGATACCCTGCACTAATTTTATAGCTTATGCACAGTCTTCATCCGGGGATGGATTTTACGAAAGTCCGAAAGAACCTGAACAAAACTTAGGTGGAGAATGCTGTTATCCGATATTTTATCAGCCTTGGAAAACAAACGCTATTGATCTTTCATCATACATCGGACAGGAATTAAAAATTGAATTTATAAGTCAATGGTGCGTTTATAGTGTAGATTGGGGATATGCATATATTGATGCTTACTGCACTTCAGATCTTGTGAACAGTTATTCTGATTGTGCAAATGAAAACTATTTTATCCAAACAATTAATGGTTTTGATACCTATAACTGGACAGGGCCTGGAATCAGCAGCGGACAGGGAACTCCGGAAATAGCAGTTAATCAGCCCGGTTTATATACGGTTGATATCCCAAATCCCAATATTGGTTGCTCCCCGATCCACCTTGAAATAGAAACTGATCTAAATGAAATTCCGGATATTCCAATCGCTGATTTCGAAGCAAGCTCACTATGCCTGGAAGACACCAGTTACTTTTCTAATACTTCCCAATCACTGCACAATATCTATGACTGCGTTTGGTTTATTGAAGATGATACTATACAAGATGTCCAAACACCATGGCATTCATTTGGCAGTACGGGATATTTCAATGTAAAACTTATTGTAACCAATGAAATCGGGTGTATCGACTCCATTCAAAAAACAATTCTTATACAGAATCCGCCCCAACTTGAATTAGGCGAAGAATTGTTTTTATGTACAGGCGAAGAATTGGAGATTTATAATCTGATCGACCCGAATAAAAAGTTAACCTGGTGGGACGGGTCTTATTCTGCTTCCCATTGGATAAATAGTGAAGGGATCTATTTTGCAGAATTATTTGATGGATATTGTTCATCCAGGGATTCTGTTAGAATTATTGGAGATGGGCAATACCTTGGGGAAATTCCTAATATTTTTACACCTAACGGTGACAACATCAATGATTTTTTTGAAATAAAATCATCCAAACTAACTTTTTACCATATATTGATCACTAACCGATGGGGAGAACCTGTTTTTCAATCAACAGATCCGACAATACACTGGGATGGAACTATTGATGGAAAATTGGCTAGCGAAGGAACCTACTTTTACGTTGTAAAATTTCTTTGTAATAACGATGAACGTTCTAAATCCGGCTTCCTTGAATTAGTTCATTAGATCAAATAAGTTTCCCCATCTTCTACCACACTGACATTTTCAAAAACAGAAGAAGCTTCTTCGAGGTGTTTCAATCCGTTTTCATAGCGTGCACTCAGGTGTCCGAGCAACAATTTCCCAACTTCCGCCTGTTTGGCAATTGTTGCTGCCTGTTGGGCTGTTGTATGGAAAGTTTGCTGTGCACGATCTAATTTATCCTGTAAAAATGTCGCTTCGTGGTACAGCACATTTACATGTCTGACGTAATCAACAATGCGTTCATCAAAGATCGTATCCGAACAATAGGCATAAGATTTACTGGGTTTCGCTGTGTAGGTATATTCTTCGGAATAAATCATTTCCCCCGATTCCAGTTCCACATCCAATCCTTGTTTCAGTTTCGGAATAAGTGTCAAGGATAAACCGGCTTCTTCAAAACGTTCGGCATTCAATTTTCGTTCTTTCGGCTTTTCCTTAATCAGGAAACCATTTGTCGGAATGCGATGGCTCAAAGGAAAGGTCCAGATCTCGATCATTCTGTCTTCAAAAAGCAGGCGGTGTTCTTTTCCATTGAGATGAACAAACTGAAGATCGAATCCGAGCTTTGCTCCGCCAACCTCGAGCTGTAAACGGATAATTTGTTCCAATTCCTGCGGACCGTAAATAGTGAGTCCTTTATCCCTTCCAAGCAGGTGCAGCGAACTCAAAAGCCCTACCAATCCGAAGAAATGATCCCCGTGAAGATGAGAAATTAAAATGTGATTGATTTTCTGGATGTGCACATGGTATTTGCGCAGCTGGACCTGTGTCCCTTCCCCGCAATCTATGAGAATATGGCGATCATTGCAATAAACATATTGTGAAGTAGGATTCCTGTTTGAAGTTGGCAAAGCAGCGCCTGAACCTAATATGGTTACTTCAAAGTTCATAGGCTAAATCAGGATTGATTTCGCTTCAGCTAGTGTTTCGGAAATATTCAGTACCTTATCCAATTGAGCAATACGGATCATTTTTGCAACATTTTCCTGCAATCCGCACAAAACAAATTGTCCGTTAGTGTCTTTACACAAGCGATTTGCCGTCAGAACAGCAGACAAGCCGGAAGAATCACAGTATCTTGTTTTGGAAAGATCCAAAATAATGCAGTTTACCCCGTTTTTACTTAGAAGAAGTAATTCACTTTTCAGATCAGGAGCATTCGAAGCATCCAGTTTTTCAACGGATGACTGAATGACAGTAAAGTTTGTATCTTGCGCAATAATAAAATTCATGTTGCCACAGTGTTTATCAAATGTAACAAAATATTCTTTCACAGCCCCCGAAAACGAAAAGACTTTAGCGTCCGATCTTTGCAGCGAGCAAATAAATAACTGCCATTCGTACAGCTACACCATTCTCAACTTGCTGAAGAATAATGGATTGCTTTGAGTCAGCCACATCAGAAGTAATTTCCACCCCGCGGTTGATGGGTCCGGGATGCATCACAATAATTTCCTTATCCAGGCTGTCGAGGATTTCTTTGTTCAGACCGTACTGCATGGAATATTCTCTCAAACTCGGGAAGTACTGAATGTCCTGTCTTTCCAATTGAATGCGCAGCATATTTGCTACGTCGCACCATTCCAGAGCTCTTCTGAGATTATGCTCTACCTGAATTCCTAAAGTATGAATGTATTTCGGGATCAGGGTTGTTGGTCCGCAAACCATAACCTCTGCCCCTAACTTTTGAAGCGTGTAAATATTGGACAAAGCTACGCGAGAATGCAGGATATCACCTACAATCACCACTTTTTTTCCTTCCACGGATCCCAATCTCTCACGAATAGAAAAAGCATCCAGCAAACCTTGCGTAGGGTGTTCGTGCGTTCCGTCACCGGCATTGATCACACAAGTATTTGTGCGTTCGGAAAGGAATTTTGCCGCTCCCGGGTTCGGATGGCGCATCACCACCATATCCACTTTCATGGAGAGGATATTGTTTACCGTATCGATTAATGTTTCCCCTTTTTTTACGGAACTGGAACTTGCAGAAAAGTTCACTACATCTGCGGAAAGTCTTTTTTCAGCTAATTCGAAAGAAAGTCTTGTTCTGGTAGAGTTCTCAAAAAACAGGTTGGCAATGGTAATATCTCGAAGAGAAGGAACTTTTTTGATCGGTCGATTAATAACCTCCTTAAAACTATCTGCAGTTTTAAAGATCAATTCGATATCCTGACGAGTCAAGTCTCGAATTCCAACTAAATGATCAACACTTAAATGCTCCATTATTCGGGTGTATACAATACAATTTTATCTTTTCCTTCACTGCTCTTCCACTCAACGGTTACACGCTCGGAATCCAGTGTATCCACAGCTTTCCCAACATAATCCGCCTGTATAGGCAAATCGCGCTGGAATCTTCGGTCAATCAGCACCATCAATTCAACACGAAGCGGTCGCCCGAAAGCCATTAAGGCATCCAGTCCCGAACGGATCGTTCGCCCGGTATAAAGCACATCGTCGATTAAGACCACGTTCTTTCCTTCAATTGTAAAATCAATGTTGGTAGTGCTCGGGATCAAAGGTTTTTCTCTTCTCCGGAAATCATCCCGGTAAAAAGTGATATCCAGCTGACCACAGGTAACCTTTTCTCCCCTTACGTTTTCCAGGATTTCTTTCAGTCTTTCAAGCACAAAAATCCCTCTCGGCTGCAAGCCGATTAGTACGGTATTTGAGAAATTGTCGTGATTTTCGATTAATTGATAAGCAAGACGGTTCATGGTTAACTGAACCTGCTGTTCATCTAAAATGACTTGCTTTTCCATTGAGACAAATTTAGCAAAAGGATTCGATTCATCAATCTTTTTTTCGATTTTCTGCATTCGAACTAAATCGTTTTTAATCGGTTCCCGCTGATTTGAAAAGATTAAAAATCAATTTTTTACCGTTCAATCAATAAAGTAAATATTTTACTCTTTTTTTATTGATTTAAAAAAAACTTAATGTACTTTTGAACACAGGATCGAAAGAATTTTCACATTTTTCTATTTTGATATTTAATTTGGAATTTTGGATGTCGGAAGATATTTACTTTTTCATAGGGTTGGTTATTGGTTATAAATTTTGAAACGTAAATCCGGCATCTGAATTCCTTATTATCCTCCTTTTCGTTTGGTTTTATACCCTTCTTTTGTCAACAATTCAATGACTTTGTCGCGAAAAGATCCCTGGATGATAATTTCACCGTCTTTCGCAGTTCCTCCTACACCGCATTTTGATTTCAGCATTTTTCCCAATTCTTTCAGATCTTCGTCACTGCCGACAAATCCTTCGATCAGGGTTACTTCTTTCCCCGCACGTTGTTTCTTGTCCAATGACACATAAAGCAATTGCTTAGAGGGTTCAAGTGTTTCAGCTTCTTCGTTTTCCTCGAAATCGTAGGAAAAATCCGGGTTGGTAGAATAAACAATATTCACCCGGCCTTTGTTATTTTTTTTGCTCATTTGTACTTTTCAATTAGTGTTGCTTTAATATCATCTGTCAGCAGATAATCCGGAGATTTTTCCAATGCAGATTGAATTCCCTTCGGAGATCGGACGTCGTAAATTACAACCTCTTTTCCCAACGATTTTACAGCATTTACATCCGATATTGAAATCTCGGAATTCCTGAAAACGGCACCGTCAGAAATGGTTTTATCCGGATAGCTCAAAAACTGGTTCGCATTTACAACATTGTAGTAAACAAAGTAACCGAGTCCTTTGATAGTCGGTACAAATCTCCTTGAATTAGTCACAATTGCCAAATCTCCGTTGTAAAAATACTGCTTTGCCTGCTTCAATGCATCAATTACCGAAGCAGAATCCAAAACTCCCGTTTCGGTTCCGTCTGATTCTTTCAGGTCCAGTACAAGACGAACTCCTTTCAGATCAGCAGGCAGGTCTAATAATCGGATTACCCGCTCCTTTTCCAACGAACGGTATTTCAATCCCGACAAATAGCCATCTTCTTTTTGAGGAATAAATCCGGATCCGGTTGATTCTACACTTAATTCGGGATCATGAAATAACCATGGTGTACCGTCGAGTGATACTTGTACATCCGCTTCTACCATCAATACGTTTTCGAAACTGCGGGCATACCTGTAGGCCTCAAGACTGTTGTCGTGGTAATTACTGCCGGAAATATGCAGTCCTGCACAAGCATGTCCGCCGATACTGGTATCCGGATAAAGGTCTTTGTGCTTCTTGCACGAAACAAGAAACAGGATCGCAATTCCTATGGATCTTCTAAAACTCATGATAATACCCGATTTCTACAAAATAATTCCAGAGGAAGAACTGATTTTTTCTTCCGTTGTAAGCGTCGTATTTCCACTCAGTAGCCGGACCTATTCCACCTGTTAATGCAACGCGGTTCCTGAGTCCAATATCCAGCCGGCATCCGAGAAAACCTTCCGTCAAGTGAATAAACGGATGCTTTTGGGGAATTTTGGTATTTAAAAACGAGTAAGAGAGCCGAATTACCGGGGAAATGGCAATCCAGTCAATGAGTTTGGAGCGGTATGAAATATCGTAACCGATACTTGGTTTGGGTTGTCCCTGAAGGATGGTATTGGTTATTCCGAATCCAATAAATACTTCGTGTGCCAATTTTTTTTTGATGAGCTGACCGCGCGCATGAAAAAAGAAATCCTGCGGATGGTATTGAAAATCTGCCCCTGCCGCATATACTGCAGAATCCTGTGCTTTTCCGAAGAAAGGAATAACCACTAACAACCACAAAGCAAGTTTTCCGAACATGCTTCAAAAATAACCGAATGCTTTAGCTAAAACTAAAGTTTCGGGCACTTTTTACAGTGGTATCCTTTTCTTTTATATTTTTTGCAGCAATCTTTCTTTTTATCGCAAGAGCAGTTACTGCAAGTGAACAGAGGTAAAATCGTTTGCTGAGAGGAAACTTCTTTTTTAACCATCTTTATTTAGACTAATTCCAGACAAAGATAAACGGAGAAATTGGAATATCAAGAATTGTTAGTAATTATTTTGACTTTAACAGTTCAAAGGTTCCAAAGTTCAAAGGGTTCAAAAGTTTCAATAATTGAACATTTTAACTTTTTGAACATTTGAACCTCCATCATTTAGAAAACAACTGATGCGCCAGTCGGAAAACATGCATGTGTGCATTCACAATGTCTCTTACATCTTTGCTGTAACCACCGCCCATGCTGCATACAACCGGAATATTCCGTTGCCTGGCAATATTCAGTACAAACTCATCCCTGGAGCGAATTCCGTTTTGAGTAACTTTTAATTTCCCCAGTTTATCTGTTTCCAAAATATCAACACCGCATTGATAGAACATGAAATCCGGATCAAATGACTCCACAACAGCTGTCAATTCCTGCCTTAAAATGGTTAAATAAGCTTTATCATTCAGGGAAGTTTCCAAATGAACGTCTTTATCTGATTTTTCCTTGTGAATGGGATAGTTCGCACCACCATGCATACTAAAAGTAAATACCTCCGGAACGTGTTGGAAAATTTCTGCTGTTCCGTTTCCCTGGTGAACATCCAGGTCTACAATCAGAATCCGCTTAAATAATTTTTTATCCAAAAGCCATTGAGCCGCAATTGCCTGGTCGTTTAATAAACAAAAGCCTTCTCCCCTGTTTGTAAACGCATGGTGCGTTCCACCCGCAATATTTAAAGCTGCTCCACCATTCACTACCATTTCTGCACACAGCCTGGTGCCTTCCATGATTCTCAATTCCCGGTTTATCAGGTCATTCGTATGTACAAAACCACTGACACGCTGTTCTCTTGGTGTACACTCCAGCTTGAGTAATTTATCCAAATATTCTTCCGAATGGGTCTGGCGGACAATATCCAGGTCTATCAGAGCAGGACTTAAAAATTCCGTTCCTTCCAATATTCCTTCGTATTGAATTTGCTGATACAACAACCCGTATTTTTCCATTGGAAAACGATGCGTGACAGGAACCGAATGAATGTAAGAAGGATGATAAGCTACGAAAAAGGACATGATATTACTACGCTCTGTCTACATCGGTAGAAATCGTAAAGAGCATTAATTCGTCATTTACAGGAATAAATTGATAATTCAGCAGACTTTTAGACTTCATTCTCATGGTAATAAAGCCAAGCCCGGCACCTCCTTTGTCTGAAATCAATCCGTTGTTTAGTGTTTCCAGGTAAAATTCTTTGACTTCTTCTTCGCTCATGGTGTTCAAACGATCAAGGTAAGAAGCCAGTTTTTCCTTTTCGGAAATTTCTGTGAGATTCCCCAATGCTATTCGATAAGCCTGATTATTGAAAGCAACGATAATGAGTGCTTGTTGTTCGTGGTCCCATTTCCTGCCATGGATCAGAATATTTTGCAATCCTTCGATCAAGATTGAAAAAACACGTTTTACCAATGGTTTTTTATCTCCTGCAGAAATCATGAAGTCCTCGGTGGTGAGCGTAAAGCTATTCACTAAATCCTGGTTTAACGGACCGAAGTGAGCTACCTGAACAGCATTGAAATGCGCATCTTTAACATCTTGAATCCAAGAGGCCAATATCATTTTGGGTTCTATGCGAAGCGTACCAGGTTGCATCAACTGTTAACAGTCAGTAAATATAGCAAAGCAAAAAAGAACTTATCTTAATCAATGAGCAAATGAACATTTCCTTGCCACATTTTACCATCCGCAGTTATTAATTGGTAGAAATAAACGCCATCATCCAGTTTTTCGCCCGTAATATCAATGCCTCCCCAATTATTTTTATAGTTGTCCGATTCAAACACGACGTTTCCCCAACGGTTCTGAATGACCAGTTTCGAATTCGGTTTCAAATTCGTAACATAGAATTCATCATTTACATGATCTCCGTTAGCAGTTACGATGTTCGGAATTTTAAGCTCACCCAAAATCTCGAAAGGTTTTGTTATTGAGTCGATACAACCATCAATCGTTTCTACAACCAATGTCATAGTGTAAGTTGTTTCCTCTGTCGAATTGAATGTGGCGGAAGAAACTGTTCCGATCAAACCAACTCCTGAAACGGTCCAGCTGTAACTTTGGAAAGGACCTCCTGAACTTGTATTTGTGAAAGTAATTACTTCTCCCGGAGATGCAACCGGATTCGAAATAGCAAAATCAGCACCCGGAGAAGGATCCGAACCTACTGTTACCGGCGTTCCGGTTGAAACACACCCATTTACATCTGTTGCAGATAAAGTATATATTCCTGCGTTCAAATTTGAAATATCCAGGGTCGTTAAAGAAGTTCCGTTCCATGAAAATACAAACGGGCCATTTCCTGTAACCTGAATCCCTGTAATGGAACCATTATTCCCCAGGCAGGTTTGGTTCATAACAATCATCGGACCCTGATCAATTGACGGCGGAGGAACAACTCCCACAAAGAAGTTTTCCGTTGCCTGGCAGCCGGAATTATCGGTAACTGTTAAAGTGTAGTTCCCTGTTGTCAGGTTAGAAGCATCCAGCGTATTTTGAGCCGGAGAACTATTCCAGGAATACGAATATGGTGTCGTTCCACCTGAAACGCTTACCCCGACAACAGATCCGGAACCAACCGCACAATTGTCATTTGAAATGACCGCATTGTTGGTTTGAATGGTAAGACCTGAAGTAGTTGGAACTGTAAATGTTTCCTGAACAGAGCAGTTTTGAGCATCTGAAATAGTAATGGTATAATTTCCTGCTGCCAAACCACTGATATTTAAAGTTGTCTGACCATTCGGTGCCCAGGAAACAGTCGGACTTACACCTCCCACTATTTGCAATCCGTTAATTGCGCCGGTATTTCCGGCACACCCAGTTGAAGTAATCAACAGGGAACTTTGGTCCAGACTTAGCGGAATAACTGCATTGACCGTAAAAGGTCCTCCATTTACCGTACAACCTGCTCCGTTTGAAACAACCACATTGTACACTCCCGGAGCCAGGCCGGTTTGATTTAATGTCGGACTAACCACTCCATTCCAGGTATAAGTTAATGTTCCGGTTCCGGTGGTTGTTAATCCGGAAATCGTTCCATCATTTAAAGCACATGTTTCGGGTGTTGTCAAAGCATTTGCGGTATTCAATGTCAGTGAATTCGAAGCCCCAATTGATAAAGGACCGACTGTTGCTGTACAATTATTTGCGTCTGTTACGACCAGGGTGTAATTACCGGATGCGATTCCGTTTTGGTCCGGAGTCGGAGAACTAACCCCATTCCATTCATAGGTCAAGCCGGTTCCACTTGCGGTAATTCCTGTAATGCTTCCGTTATTCAACCCACAAGTAGTTCCCGTAACGACCATATTGGTTGTATTAATAGAAGGTCCCGGAGACAAACCTACAGTGAAAGGACCTGCAACTGCATTACATCCGAATGCATCAGAAACCAACAAACCGTAAGTTCCACCCGGAATATTCGTATGATCTAAAGATGGACTTACCACCAAATTCCAATTATAAGTCAATGTTCCCGTTCCACTTGCTGTGATTCCTGTAATTGATCCGTCATTTCCGGCGCACGTTTCATCCGAAATAACCATACTTACTGTATTAATTGCCGGACCTGCAATATCATTTACGGTAAACGGCCCTGCATTTGCCAGACATCCCAGGTTATCCGTGACCTGCAAAGTGTAATTTCCTGCCGTGATATTCGTGAGATTCAATGTGGAATAAGCGCCTGAATTCCAGTTGTAAGTGTAAACCGGCTGTCCGCCTGAAACGCTTAATCCTGAAATTGCTCCGTTCGATTGTCCGCAGTGTGCATCGGTAACTGAAATGGAAGCTGTATTGATTACAGGAGCACTTGAAGAACCTATTGTTATTGGTCCGGCAGCAGCTGTACACCCAACGTTGTCAGTGACCACCAAATTGTAATTTCCACCCGGTAAACCAGTAATATCTAAAGTAGCGTAAGTTCCCGCATTCCAGTTATAGGTCAAACCTGTTCCGGTGGCAGTAATTCCTGCAATGCTTCCGTTGTTCAATCCGCAGGTAGTTCCGGTCACGACCATATTAGTGGTATTCACCACAGGTCCCGGATTCTGACCAACATTAATCGGTCCGAGAGAAGCTGTACAGCCGTTATTATCTGTAACCACCAGGTTGTAATTCCCGGCATTCAGGCCTGTAATATCCAATGTTGAATAAGCTCCGGTATTCCAATTATAAGTTAAACCGGTTCCGGTGGCAGTAATTCCGGTAATTGATCCGCCTCCACCCAAACAGGAAGCGTTCGTTACTACCATATTGGTCGAATTGATCGACGGACCACCCGTTCCATTGATCGTGTAAGGTCCGGAAGTTGCCGTACAACCAATACCATCGGTTACCAATACCGTATAAGATCCGGCTGCCGCATTGCTTAAGTTCATTCCCGGAGTGGTAACGCCATTCCAGGTAATTGTAACGGCTGGCGCTCCACCTGAAGTTGTTAAGCCGGTAATAGAACCTCCCGCAGAACAGGTTGCATCCGTTATAACTGCTGTTCCGGAAATAGTTGGTCCACCTACAGTTACCGTTACAGGAACTCTGAATGTGCCGTCAGGGCATAATCCCACATAGTAAGTTGTTGTTGCTGTGAGTACTGGAGTTGTAAAGTTTAACCCGGATCCTACTTGTGTCGTTCCAGTATATGACGTAAACCACCCAATATTCGCGTTGGTAACATATGCAGGTAAAGCTCCCTGGATTGTGACTGAAAGGTTTGCAGTGTTTCCGGAACAAATAGATGCATTGTTTGGGATAAAATTGTAATAATTGTAATTGGACATGCTTACTCCGGTACTACCATTAGTAGCTCCATTAGGAGGAAAGCCACCAGAAACAGTTGGCGAATTGGTAACGATATTAACAACACCAGACGTCGTTACAATACCTGAATTACCACCATTAACCGTTTGTGATGGTGCTAATGAAGAAGTATTGATAAATCCTCCGCCTCCACCTCCACCTGGTCCATCGGCCTCAACACCGGGATGTCCAGCTGCAAATGAAATTGCATTATTACCTCCATTTCCACCATTTGCACTCAATGTAACTGTTCCAGGGATAGGACTGCCATTCGAAATAATAATTGAACCTCCACCTCCGGCTCCACCAGCTCCATCAACACCTTTTTTATTGGCTTGAGGAGAAAAAGGATTATAAGAAGGTGTTTGGTTATTGGGATTCGAATTTTGTCCGTTTGCTCCATTTGCTTCAATAGTTCCTGTTCCTGTAATACTTCCGAAGGATTTAATAAAAACAATACCTCCACCGGCACCACCGCTTCCACCCTGATTTGCATCCATCTCTCCGGCTCCTCCGCCTCCTCCCATGAACACACGAGTAGCATCATAAGTTAAAGGATGTCCTCCCAATCCACCTTCGGTTCTTCTGCTGTCACCAGACCAAGCTCCATTATTAGGACCAACAATCGCTTCATCATTATCAGTCTGAGCACCAGTATATCCTCCACGTCCTCCTCCCGAGCTATTAGTTGTTAATGATTCTAAAGCCCAGAAAGCAGTATAGGCAGGATTAGGAACTCCCTTGCCGGTATATGTTCCCGATCCAACGTTTGAACCACCGCCCCCACCGGCATTTTTGTAGTTTCCACCACCGCCGCCATTGGCAGGAGCTCCCAAACCATACCGGGAATAAAGAGTGGTATATTCACCCGTAGCATAGCCACCAATACCTTCCCCTTTTTCAGCTCCTTCACCGGGAGAGGTACCTGCATAACCAGGTTTCCCCATATCTCCAGGTGCTCCCGGTCCTCCTGAAGTATTATCTACAACTCCACCTCTGAATCCATATCCGGATGCACTAATCCTGGAATTTGTTCCAAAGTTTAAGATTCCGTTGACTTCCAACGCAACAACACCGCCAATGGAACCATTCCAAGCAATGGGAATGATACTTGTATTTGGATTTAATGTCAAATTACCCATTCTTGGTACACGAATTACCTGTACGTGCCCGGATGCTGTATATGGGTTTTTCAATCCACATCGCACATTAATTACACCGGCATTAACACTTAATACTTCCGCGAATTCATTTTTCCCTGAACTGGTATAATTAGTAACAGCCCCCCAATCAGAACGATAATTATTCATGTTTGGCATATCATTCCAGGCACTATTTGAAACAGTAAAATTACCACCCCACCCTACTGGAGCAGGTATTGCCGGATTAGTTACAATATCCATCACAGCACCTTGCATTTGAATGATCAGGATCAAATCTCCAGGAGCTAAATTACTTGTAAAATAAGCATTGGTCAACATATTATTTGCAACGGATATAGTTGTCGCTCCCATAGCAACATCAGCCGACACACTCGTGTAGGCATTCAAAACAGTTCCGGCTGCTGTGACCGTATAATCACCATTCTTGGCTTTCTGGCTGAATGAAAACGTACTTATTAGTAGTAGTAAAATGGAGAGAATTATAGGCCTCATGGTGTTAATTTTGGGAAACAAGTTCTTTAAAGAGACGCCAAATTATACAAAAGGTTGTAATTTTTGTTATATTTTTTTAGATATTTCCTTCATAATATAACTCACTGCCGGGCATACTTCCATGTTCTTCCTGGTCAGCGGTAAAATCTGGTACATATTCTTCCGGTCGGTGTGAGGATATTCCCTGCAAGCCAAAGGTCTGTCTTCGTAAACGGAACAGTAGTTATCATCTCCTAAAAACGGGCATGGAGCTGTTTGAAGCACGTAATCCTGGTCTTCATCCATTTTTAAATACGCATCTATGAATTTGCTTTCAGACATGCGCATGCGTTTCGATAAACGCTTGATATCCACATCCCTGAATATAGGACTGGTAGTTTTACAACAATTTGCGCACTCCAAGCAATCAATTTTACGAAATGCTTCGTTGTGTAAAGTATGGAATTGTTCATCCAAGGTGCGGTTATTAGCCTTTTTGGCCTTCTTGATCCATTTGGTATAAAATTCCTTCTCCGCCTTTCCGTAATCGGTGAGTTCTTTCAAATTCATCTGACAAAATTAATAGAAACAGGTGCTGAATTTTAAAGTATTGTTTTAATTTTAGTCCAGGAACTTATGAAAAATTTTGATTTGGTTATTATAGGCGGTGGTCCGGCTGGTTATGCAGCAGCAATGCGCGCAATCGATTACGGAAAGCGTGTTTGCCTGATAGAAAAAGACCGTGTTGGAGGTGCCGGCGTTTATAACGGGGCATTGTCGTCGAAAACCTTGTGGGAAATTTCCCAAAAAATTGCTTCGGTAAATGACACCATCGGAGGTAAAGGAAGAGAGAAGTTCTACCTTTCCTGGCAAGATGTCGATGCAACCGTCGACGAAGCTGTTTTTGAACGTAAATTCCAGTATTCCTGCCATTTAAAATTGCTCCAAACAGAAACCATGGACAAACTGCTGACCTATGAACGTGGAACAGCCAGTTTTATCAATGATCACGAAATAGAAATCGTCCAGCACGACGGAGACCGCTCGGTGGTGTACGGTGAAAACATCATCATTGCAAGTGGAAGCCGTCCGCGCAAAATGAAGGACGTAAACGTTGACGAACAAACTATTTTAACAAGTGACGGGATCGAAAATCTCTCGGATTACCCCAAAAGTCTTGTTATTGTCGGAGCCGGAGTTATCGGTTGTGAATACGCAACGATCTTCTCGAATTTCGGAAAAACCAAAGTGTACCTGATTGATCGTGCCGACCGCATTCTCCCTTTTGAGGACACGGATATTTCAACAATCGTCAGTGAGAACCTGGAAGAAAAAGGAGTAACAATCCACCATAATGCACAATTGGAGCGCCTGGAAAACCTGGGCAACGAGGTAGAATATGAATTAAGCTACCCGGATGGATCGCGGGAAGTGATCCGCGTTGAAAAAGCACTCCTTTCGATCGGTCGCGTTCCCAATATTGAGAGCCTTAAATTGGAAAATGCAGGTGTGTTAATGTCCAAGCGCGGACTGCACATCGGAGATGATGATACGGTAACCAATGTTCCGCACATTTATGCGGTTGGCGATGTCTCCGGACGAATTGCCCTTGTAAACATGGGAGAAATCGAAGCGCGTCATGCGGTTGAAAGAGCTTTCGGAACGATCCGTGAGCGCTTGAGCTATGATAACGTATGTACTATCATGTTCCTCCAGCCGGAAGTGGCCGCAGTAGGAATTAACGAAGCCCAATGCATTGAAAAGAATATTCCTGTAAAAGTTGTAAAGATTGATTACTCCGTCATTGCACGTGCAATTGCTATGCGAAAAACCGAAGGGTTCTTTAAGATTATAGTTACCAACGACAGCGAAATGAAAGTCCTTGGGATGCGCGCCGTAGGAGAACATGCTTCGACCGCTATCCAAACAATCGGATTAATCATGAAACTCGGGTTGCCGATCCACGTGATCGCAGAATTGGTACATCCGCATCCTTCCATTGCCGAAGGAATCCAGGAATGCGTGAGAATGCTCTTAAACCGTTCTTTATTTAAATCTTCGGTATTCAAAGACAAATTGGCTTGTTATTCCCTGGTTAATGGGGTGAAGACACCTTTGGAACGACTTTAATTCAGAAAATAAATTATAAAAAAGGTGAAGTATCTATGCTCTATATAATTATTATCCATACTTAACAAATCGGAGTATATACCGAATCTATTGACTAAAAACCTGCGAATTATGCGATCATCTTTGAGCCCATCCTGAATCATTTACAATTATTGATTAACAGGTGAAAACACTATTATAAGGACTTTGTAGAAACTAGCAAGGACGAAATTAATCTGGTATTATTCAGATTTCTCACTCAATATTATTCTTCTTAATGAAAAACACACCCAGAATTTCTGTGGTGTTTTTTCTATGAGTTGAAGATGTGGTTTCCCGCAATTCAGTATCAGTATTTATACTGTTGTTTTTCTGATAGTTATCATGTAAGTTAGTTCCTCGTTTTAAACCAAAAGGAGTGAGAGAATTTTACCAGATCTATTAATTCCAAACAAAAACAGACCTATGAAATTTTATGGCTAACCGCTTCCAATTCTAACTTTAACCAAACTTGTTTAGCCCAAGTTTGACCACTATTTACTTATGAAAAAAATCTTAACAGGTTTTCTTTTGCTATTGGTATATAGCCAAGGAAACGCACAGCAAGTCTACTCGAATGAGGAGTGGACAAACTACTCTGGTAGTCCAGATTCAATTAACTGGACTGCATCTAAAGTTACTGGTTCAGGAGATCTCGTTGTAGTTTCAAACTCTAAAAATCTTGCTGGAAATACTGATGTTCTCATCACTAAATTTACCAGTCTAGGAGCTATTATTTGGCAGCAAACCTTTGATGGACCTACAAATGGAGATGATTATGGAATAAAGCTTGTCCTTGGGCCTTCATCAGAAATTTATGTCATTGCATCAATCGGTGTAGATGAATACAATACAGACTTTGGAGTTTTAAAATACTCTTCAGCTGGTGTTTTACAATGGTCAGATGTTTGGGATGGTGATGGTTTACATGACTTACCTTCTGATTTGATCTTAGACAGCACGGGGGATTTATTTGTGGTCGGAAGTACATCTAATGCGACATATATCTATACGGATTACATCACTCTTAAATACAATTCCTCGGGGGTACTTCAGTGGGAGTCATATTATGATTATGCGACTCTAGGAGATGGTGCTTTGTATGTCAGCTTTAAGAGTTCAAATTTAGTTGTTGGTGGAATATCAAATTCTGCTCTTAATGTAACAGATGCAGCGAGTCTTGAGATCAATAAATCCACAGGGGCAATTATTGATACGAGTCGAACTACTATTCCAGGTTTGACAATGATTATTCCTAAAGCGATTACTACCGACGAGAATATGAATACTTACATAACAGGTATTGCAGACAATTCTGGAGATTACGATATTCAAACATTAAAGTTTGATCAAGACCTAAACTTACTTTGGGTTGAAAGTTATGACGGAGGGGATATTGACGATCCAAAAGCTCTCACAGTGGATGACAATGGAAATGTTATCGTTGTTGGGTCACAAAGTAGACCTAGTGGAATAAGTGAATACATAACAATCAAATATGACGATAGTGGAACCTTATTATGGACAAAAGTTTATCGAGCTGACGGCATGCTAAATGGTTCAGGTGCAACAGATGTTTGTGTGACACCCAATGGTGATATTTTTGTTACTGGAACCGTTTTTGAAACTGCAGGTATTTTATTTAATACTGTCTATTATGATACTGATGGAAATCTAAAACAAGTAATGAAACAAAATGGCCCTGGATCATATTCAAATCCTAGAATTACCCTTGATGGAGGAGATCTGTATGTAACTGGAGTTAAGGAATTTCCATCCTCTGCCGTGACAGCTGTAAAATACACTTTTGACTTACGTGAAGAAGGAATTGATTCAGTTGGTGGTGAACCATCTCATATCTCAAACGAAGTGATCATCACTTTCAATAAAAATATGATTAATGAAACTTTCATCGATAAAAGAGGAACAACATTCGGACCATTATCTAATTTTGTTGATACTGCAGTGATTGATTCATTAAATATATGGTATCCAGGGGTTGATTGGGCAGATGCTAAAGCTTATAAAGTGTTTTTGCGCATGACAACAGATGATACAACTTCAATTTCCAGAGGTGGACATCAAGTTGATGTTTTTCCATTTTGGACTAGCCTAATCGTAAATGTTGATAAAGAGGACGCAATAGATGTAGTTGATGCTCTTAATAGCGTATCTGATAACTATATATGGGGTATTTCAACAAACAGTTTAGCTTCTTTAACAATAGGGGCTGACGATGCATTATATTCATCCCAACATGCATTAATGTCAACAACCTACCCAGACGGGCATATTAATATTGAGGATGCCTGGGATATTGAAACTGGAAAATCGGCAATTAGAGTCGGTGTATATGATACCGGTATCAAGTATGACCACGAAGACATGGGAGGGTTTTATGCTTGCCAGGCATGCAAGGTGCAGGGAGGTTATGATTACTTAACCAATTCAAGTCTTGCAAATATTCCAAATAACGGAGATCAAATAAATGGTTCGAGTAATAATGGTCACGGAACAAAAATGGCGGGTATTATTGGTGCGCTAAGAAATAATGAAATCGACATTGCTGGTATTGCCGGTGGAAATTGGCCTTATGAAAATACTGTTGAGGAAGTCCAGGTGGATCCACTAAATTATGATATCGAAAACACAGGAGTATCTATGTTAGGATTCAGAATTTTCAATTCTACAAACATGGCGACATTCTCAAATATTTGTAATGCCTTGGTTGAAGGGGCCTTAAATACAACCAATGGATATGGTTATGGTATTGATATCATGAACAACAGCTGGAAGATGACTGTTGGGCAACCGTACAATGAAAACACTATTCTTTACAATAGTTGCCAACGCAACATATTTAAAAATCAAGTCATTCATGTTGCATCACGAGGGAATGATATTCAAGATCAAGCCTTTTTCCCTGAAAACGCCATAAGAGAATGGTGGGTTTTAAACGTAGGAGGAAGCGGAAACAATGGACTCCTTCATCCCAATTCAGGTTATGCCGGAGACATGGATATTATAGCACCAGCCTCTTCAAATCTGATTATGACAACTTCAAACACATCCACATCAGCTACTACAAGCGCTGACGGGACTTCATCTGCAGCAGCAATTACAAGCGGTATAGCTGGACTAATGTTAAGTCATTTAAATTACAGACCAGAGGCACCTAATGGTCTAACACCAGACGATGTGGAATTTTTGATCCAAAGATATGCAACTGATAAAACAATTGGAGCGGGATACTCAGTTGGATATGATAACAATTCTGGATGGGGACTTTTGAATGCAGGTAATGTAATGGAACACATTGATCGCACGCAGTATATTGTAAAGCACTATGAATTAGAAACCCCATTAAGCATCTCTGGATTAACTCCTCAAACAATAACGAGAAATATAAACTATCATCCAAGTATACCAAATGGCAGTTACAATTGTCAAGTTTATACGTTAACTTATAATATACCGAATAACTTAAATACGGGGGATGTTATAATAGATTCCTGGCCGTTAAATAGCTATACATCCTTATGCAGTACTAGTCAACCAGCAATGACTGCACTTAATTATGAGTCCGAATGTCATATTACAAACATGACTTTGTCTACAGGTACAATTCAAGCGACAGCAATTCACGTCACTTATAACAATTCAACGAGCAGCGCAGTTGATTATTGGATTCCAGCGGCACCTGGACAAAATGTAAGAGCTGGTTACACTCTTCATCTCCAATCTTCTTTTGCTTCGGTGGGTGAGAGTACCGAAAATGCCAATCTTTTGTCTTGTTATCCCAATCCATCCAAGGACAACATGAATTTGGAATTCCTCCTAAAGGAAAATTCCTCAATAGATGCACAAATAACGGATATTAATGGGGCAATAATCTACCAGACTCAGAAAAATAATTTGACGATCGGGCAACAGAAATTGAGTTTCCCCGTTTCTAATTGGTCAAACGGAGTTTATTTCGTAAAATTAACTGCTGGATCTGAAATTTACTATGCAAAATTCATTAAGAACTAAGTTATTATTAATGATCTTAATACTACTTGTTGGGTGTCATAAAGATACCCAACAAGTATCAAATTGTTCTACATGCCAGGACGAAGAATGTCATGATTATGTTTGGCCTGGAAGCATCACTTTTGAAACATACATCAGAACCGGTCCACAATACACGAAACCATTTTTTAATCCAAATAATCCCGACGAATTTATTTATGTGAAAGAGATTCCAGGGGCAGCAACAAACCAATTAATTAAGCATACGATTAGTTCCGGAACCGAAACAATTCTCTGTAACTCCGAATTCATAATCGGGCAACCTCAATGGGGAAAATCAGGCTGGATCGTCTTTACAAAAGGAATTGGTCAGAATGCTCTTTCTAAATTAAAAGATGATGGAAGTGGACTAACACAAATAAGCTCACCAGGAATTGAAGTACTGTATCCATTTTTCAACACATCCGGAGATCAAATATGTGCTGAAAGCAATTATACTTCTTACAATTATTCTCCAATTTTAGATATGGATGGAAACTTAATAGATTCCATTAAAATAGTACATGGTGCTAATAAAATTGGTTTCCCTAAAGCTTTTAATACTTCCTTTAAAAACAGCTATTATTGCTATTATGATAATAGTAGTTCAACTTACGGTTATTGCCAACTTATGAATGGTGAAACGATTGAAAAATTGTTTCCATTAGATATCTCCACCGGCAGTAGCTTACCTTGGGATATGTGTAAAAACAATTACGAGATCTTTCATGTTCAATCTAAAAAAGGGTTGTTCGCTTTCAACATGATTACTGGAAAATCAAAGCTGTTAATTCCAAACTGCAGATCACGTTATATCTTGTCAATTAGTATGTCATCAGACAAACAGCATATTATCTATGAACAAGTAAAAGGAGTTCAAGTAGACATTCCTAATCAAATAATTGACGAACAATCTGAAATTTACACTATCAACGTTTATACTAAGCAAAAGACCAAGATCATTGGAGAATGAAAAGTATTTTCATAAAAATTTTCTAGAATTAGTAGAGTCGCTATATGGATTTTAAACCCTCATATTAGAGGCCCATTTCTGCAATCTATTAAATATAGAAAGAAATCAAATCTATGTTTATATACAGAGTCATGCTTACTCTATACAATATCGGTATAATCTCTCTAGGCTTTCCTGTCCTGTGAGACGGGTTCTCAGTTTTTTCGTAAGCTAGTATGCTTACTTTCCTTTCAATTCCATCGCCTTCAGGGTATTGATCATCAAAGATGCAATGGTCATTGGTCCTACTCCACCCGGAACTGGCGTAATTGCAGAAGTTTTCGGAGCAACCTCTTTGAAATCGACATCACCCGCCAATCTCCAGCCTCTTTCTCTCGATGCGTCTTCAATGCGTGTTGTTCCTACGTCGATTACCACTGCTCCTTCTTTTACCATGTCAGCAGTTATAAACCCGGGGATTCCGACTGCTGCTACCAAAATATCCGCCTGGGAGCAGATTTCTTTGATATTTTCTGATTTGGAGTGCACCAATGTCACGGTACAATTTCCGGGATCTGTATTCTTCCCGAGAAGCAAACTCAAAGGTGTTCCTACAATATTGCTTCTTCCTACCACTACACAATTCTTTCCGGCAGTCTGAATTTTATAACGACGCATCAATTCCACAATCCCTGCAGGTGTTGCAGGAACGAATCCCGGAATATTCAGCATCATATTTCCTACGTTGATCGGATGAAAACCATCCACATCTTTTTTCGGATCAATGGATAAAGTCACCTTCATTTCGTCAATATGAGCCGGAAGCGGAAGCTGTACGATGTATCCGTCAATGCTTTTATCCTCATTCAGAGACTGGATCTTCTTCAAAAGCGTTTCTTCCGTAATGGAATCATCGTAACGGATCAGAGTACTCTCAAAACCAATCTCTTCACATGCTTTCAATTTGTTGTTGACATAAGTGACCGAACCACCATCTTTCCCGACAAGAATTGCTGCTAAATGCGGAATTTTCTTTCCTGCCGCTTTACGTTCGGCAACCTGAACTGCCAGTTCCTTTTTGATGATCTCGGAAGCGTCCTTACCACTTAATATCTGCATGTTGTGATTTTTTTCTGCAAATATAAGGCTTACATCGATTTAGTAGGTGATAAATTTCGAGTAGAAACCCGATGAGTTGTGAAATTTTATAAACAATCATTGATTTGACAATAAAATAATCACACAGAACTCCACTTTAATCAACGAGATTGGGAGTTTAATCAAAGACCAATTTTGAAATCCAACTATTTGGAATCAGGGGCGTCTTTAAAATAGAAACGACAAAACAAAATGTCATGGAAAACAAACTCGCTAAGAAACGCTTTATTCAGACCTCTGCAATTCAGCAAATTAATGAAGCTACCATTGTTTTGAGGCATTTTATTGAATTAAGTGCAAAATTGCTGCCTTTTTTCAATGAATTATCTAAAAAGAGCACCCTGCTGCCACAAGAACTGAGTGATCGCAATAAGATTATTGAAGTTTACCAGAATTACGGGTTCGATACAAGTACTTCGGAAATACTAATGGAATCGGATATTTTAGAGATCATTCAACAAACATTCCGATCTATTGAAAAACGTTGTCCGGGAAAAGACTCCGATTCTGATAAATTGATGACCGTTTTCCAGAATAAACATCACCAACTGATTCAAAATTGGAGACTCACGGATATGAATTGAATGATTAATTATCAAGGCCTGAAATTATCAAGGGTGTTCAAACTTGATAATTGTGCAATTAATCATCGATAATTAATCCCTGATCCAACCGTAAATCCACGTATTGGAAAAATTCGCGGGATTAATCACCCTG
>CBINBC010000010.1:0-114789 GCA_966248825.1 uncultured Fluviicola sp. | reverse complement strand
TTTTGCTTCAGAGATAAACCCGAAATGCTCGTCGTCAACCATCATTTTACCTTTTGTAACGTGACCAAGAAGCGTATAATTTACCCCGCTTCCCATCATGAATTCGATGAATTCTTCTTCTGTTTCTTCAGAAACCGTCACTACGACACGGCTTTGAGCTTCGCCGAAAAGGAATGCATCTTCACGAACTTCAGAATCCGTAACGATATCGAAACCAAGTCCGCGCGGCATAGACATTTCAACCAATGAAACGAATAAACCTCCGTCCGCGCAGTCGTGAGCAGCGTTGATCAGTTCCTGGCTGATTAAACCTTTTACTGCCTCCTGTAATGCGTACTCTTTTTCCAAATCGAAATGAGGAGCCGGAGAAGCATCGATTTTATGGTATTTTGCCAAATATTCGGAAGAAGCGATGTCGTTCACGCAATCTCCCAAAATAAAGATCAGATCTCCTTTTTGTTTGAAATCCAAAGACATGATCTTTGATTTGTCAGGTACCACACCGATCATACCGATCGTTGGAGTAGGGAATACAGGAATTTCTTTTCCTCCGATATTACTTTGGTTGTAGAAAGAAACATTTCCTCCGGTAACCGGTGTTTCAAACTTCAAACATGCTTTTGACATTCCTTTGATCGCACCTACAAACTGCCAGTAAGATTCCGGGTTGTAAGGGTTTCCGAAGTTCAAACAGTTTGTAATGGCACTTGGAATACCCCCGGAAACCACGATATTACGTGCAGCTTCTGAAACCGCAATTGCCGTTCCAACTTCCGGATCAGCATTTACGTAGCGTGAGTTACAATCTACCGTCATTGCCAATGCTTTTTCAGTTCCTTTCAGGTTTACAATTCCTGCATCCGTCGGACGGTTTGTAGTCATTGTTTTTGTTCCGACCATAGAGTCATACTGTTCGTAAACCCAGCGCTTGGAAGCGATATTCGGCTGGCTCAACAGGAAGAATCCGATCTCTTTCAGGTTTTCCGGTTGTTCTACCGAGTCGATAGTGAATTTTTTGTATTCCTGGTAATAAGCTGGCTCGGAATATTCACGCTGGTATTGCGGAGCTCCGCCACCAAGTACCAATGACTCCGCAGGAACATCTCCGACCAATTCACCGTTCATGTAATAGCGAACTCGTCCGTCATCTGTTACCGTTCCGATTTCTTCAGCGTGCAAATCCCACTTGTCGAAAATGCTTTTCACTACTGCTTCTTTTCCTTTTTGAATCACTACAAGCATACGCTCCTGGGATTCAGAAAGCAAGATTTCGTATGGAAGCATGTTTTCCTGACGGGTAGGAACGCGGTCCAGATGGATTTCCATCCCGACACCTCCGCCGGCACTCATTTCACATGTAGAACAGGTAATCCCTGCTGCACCCATGTCCTGCATTCCGACAATTGCATCTGTATTTGCCAATTCCATGGTAGCTTCCAAAAGCAATTTTTCCATGAATGGATCACCAACCTGAACAGATGGTAGATCCTGAGCGGATTCTTCCGTAATATCTTTTGAAGCAAATGCTGCTCCTGCAATTCCGTCTTTTCCTGTAGAAGAACCTACGATATAAACCGGATTGCCCGGTCCTTTTGCTTTTGCAGAAATTACTTTCTTAGTATCGATAATTCCGGCTGAGAAGGCGTTCACCAACGGGTTTTGGTTATATGATTTGTCGAAGAAAACTTCTCCGCCAACGATTGGAATACCAAAAGCATTCCCATAATCCCCAATTCCTTTAACAACTCCTTTTACGAGCCATTTTGTGCGCGCTTCTTCGATATCTCCGAAACGCAATGAGTTTAACTGTGCAACCGGGCGGGCTCCCATTGTGAAGATATCGCGGTTGATACCTCCAACTCCCGTTGCAGCACCCTGATAGGGTTCCAGAGCAGAAGGGTGGTTGTGAGACTCGATTTTGAAAACACAGCCGATTCCATCTCCCAAATCTACCAGTCCGGCATTTTCTTCACCGGCTTTTACCAACATGTGCGGGCCATCTTTCGGTAATTGTTTTAACCAGTAAATGGAGTTTTTGTAAGAACAGTGTTCAGACCACATGACAGAGTAAACTGCTGTTTCAGTGAAGTTTGGCGTGCGACCAAGGATTTCTTTGATCATTTCAAATTCATCGGCGCGCAACCCTAATTCAACCGCTTGCTCTACTGTAGCTTCTTGCTTAATGGAAGTACTCATTTTCTTATAACTTTGATGCAAAAGTAATCATTCCTTACCAATTCCGAATTCAAAATTTACACGAGAAATGAACATAATCAACAGTTAAATAATTAAATTGATTTTTGGTCTCATCGGTAATTCGTAACTCGTAATTCGGAATTCGTCATTAACTTAGGGGTCAAATGGTATTCGTGCTAGTTCTGATTGTTTTAACCTGGTTTGTTTGGAAGTTCAAAACAGATGGCTTGTCGCGGACTGATTTATTGGTCGGCTGGGGAATTAAAGTGCTTTTCGGAGTGCTTTTTATGATCATTCATACCAAAATCTACGGCATTGGTGAAGTGACGGTTGATTGGGAGGAATACATGGAAGACAGCATGACGCTTAACCATGTGGCTTACCAGTCTTTTGGGGATTACCTGCGGTTTCTGTTCGGAACGAATACGGAAGCTGCTGTCGGACATTACCTGGCAAATACGCATCATTGGTCGGCCGGAGACCTGGACCTGATGAACGATTCCCGGAACGTTTTACGTATAAATAGCTTGATCGTTTTTATATCCAATGGGAATGTATACGTTCACATTTTACTTTTCTCCTTCTTTTCTTTTATCGGTTTGCGGGAAATCTTCCAGGCATTCCGCGAACGTATATTTTACAATAAACGCTTGTTCTGGTTTGCGTTGTTTCTTTTTCCAACTTTGAGCTTCTGGACCAGTTCTGTTTTGAAAGAACCCCTAATGATCCTGGGATTTGCATTTATTCTGAATGCCTTGTTCGGAGGATTGTCTGTAAAATCGCGGTTGTGGCGTTTTGCTCTTGGTTTTGTCCTAATGCTTGGATTCAAGCCTTATGTATTGGGTTGTCTGCTGTTGAGCATACCGGTTTTCCTGTTGGGCAAATGGGTGTTCCGGAAAAAAGTTTGGCTTGCGCCACTCACAATCCTGGCTGGTGCGGCACTGGTCTTTGCGTTATTCTCCGGTTTCCGGAAAAATGTGACACACCGTTTGACACGCATGCAGTTTGATTTTATCAATGTGGGAAGAGGTGGTATGCATGCGTATGCCGATTCGTGCTTTTACTATTTTCGCAGTGATCAATTCGCAGACCTGGAATTTACGGATAAAGGTGTTCAGGCTAAGAAAGATCTGACGGCCAAAAAGGTCACTTTCGGAATGAACTACCCCTTTCAGGATATTCGTTTGAAACCGGGAGAAGGTCCATGGAGTGTTGTCTTTATCGGGGAAGCCTGCGGCAGTTATATAGAGGCGACTCCAATTGGCAATGATTTCGGGCAATTAATGAAAAATATTCCCGAAGCACTTTCCAATGCTGCTTTCCGCCCCTCTTTTTGGGATCCGGGAGGGAAATTGAAAATCGTCAGTTTTTTAGAGACGATCGCGTTATTTTCAATGCTTGCTTTCGGACTTTGGTACAATCGAAAGTACAGAACACCGGCAGAAAAGAATGTGCTTGTTTTTTTAGCAGCCTTTTCGGTAATATTGTTGGTGTTGATCGGTTGGACGACCCCTGTTTTGGGAGCAATAGTCCGTTACCGGATGCCGGCTTATTTAGCATTGTTTTTAATCGCATTTATCGGTTCAAGGCCGTTTAAGTTTAAATTATGAAGAAAACCATTTTGATTACCGGCGCAACTGCCGGTTTTGGAGAAGCAACGGCACGCATTTTTGCCGATAACGGATGGAACCTGGTTCTGACAGGTCGAAGAATGGAACGTCTCGAGTCTTTAAAAGAAGAATTGCAATCCAAAGGAGTTGAGATCGTATTGCTGCATTTTGATGTGCGCAATGAAGAGGAAGTGAACAAGGCAGTTGAGTCCTTACCGGAAGAAGTGAAAAATAATCTTTCGATCCTGGTCAATAATGCAGGCCTGGCTGTTGGGCGCGGACCTATCGACTCCGGTGAAACGGATGATTGGGACCGGATGATTGATACGAATGTAAAAGGCTTGTTGTATGTGACTCGTGCCATTTCCCCGATTTTGAAAAAGAATGGTGGTGGGCATATTGTAAACATTGCAAGTATTGCAGGAAAAGAAGTTTATGCAGGGGGAAATGTCTATTGCGCTACCAAACATGCTGTAGATGCTCTTTCTCGAGCAATGCGCATTGATTTAGTGCATGACAATATCAAGGTTACAAATATTGCTCCCGGAGCGGCTGAAACGGAATTCTCACTGGTGCGGTTTAAAGGAGACGAACAAACGGCCAAAAATGTGTACGATGGTTTTGATCCGCTGATGGCTGAAGATATTGCCGATGCAGTTTATTATGTGTGTTCCAGACCGAAACATGTTTGTATCAATGACCTGGTAATCATGCCGGGTGCCCAGGCTAGTTCAACTATTTTCCATAAAACACATTCCTGATGCGTTACATTCTTTTTTCGATGGTTTTGGCAATCTGTGCTTCTTGTATGAAAGGGCAGTCGGTTGATTTGGTAATACACAATGCAAAAATTCATACCATGGATGACCGGAATTCAGTGGTACAGGCTATTGCAATCCGGGACGGAAAGATTATTGAAGTGGGACCGGATAGGCAGATTATGAATAAATACAGTGCGGATGAATTCATTGATGCCGAAGGAAAGGATGTCTTTCCGGGATTTGCAGATGCACACGGACACATGATGAGCCTGGCCCGTCAGAAATTATCTGCAAACCTGGTTGGAACAACTTCCATGGAGGAATTGATTGTAAGGGTAGAAAAGTATTCGCAGAAGAAAGAACGTCCGGTGATTGTTGGTGGTGGCTGGGACCAAAGTTTGTGGAATACAAAGGAACTTCCGACCAATGAACTGCTGAACGAAAAATTTCCGGACAAACCGGTTGTATTATACCGAATCGACGGGCATGCCATTTTGGTGAATGATGTTGCTTTGAAAAAATATGGAGTAAGCGGATCTTCACAAGTGGATGGCGGGGCAGTATTAAAGAAGGAGGATGGCACATTGACAGGAATTCTTTTGGACAATGCCATTTCACTGATCAGTGAAAAGCTGCCTGATTTTCCGGATAATGAATTGACTGCCGCCTTGCTGGAAATACAGCAGGAATTATACGGTTACGGAATCACCGATGTGCATGAGGCAGGTCTGACTCCGCATGACTTTAAGCTGGTTCGCCGTTTAGTCAAAGACAATAAACTAACCATTGGAATTTACGGCATGCTTTACCCGGAAAAAGCAAATGCGGATTTTGCCAAAAAGCATGGTGTCCTAAAAGAAAAAAACCTGTTGGTGCGTTCATTTAAAGTGATGGGAGACGGAGCTTTGGGGTCGAGAGGAGCTCTTTTGAAACAGCCTTATTCGGACGATTTGCACAATCATGGTCTGTTGACGACTTCTGTGGATGATTTAAAGCGTTATTCTTCTCTTGCCGAATTAACCGGTTACCAGTTGAATATTCATGCAATAGGTGATTCGACCAACCGATTGGTACTGGAATTGATTCAAGCCTTTTCGAAAAAAAATCCGGATCACCGTTGGAGACTCGAGCATGCACAGGTTATTGATCCGGAAGATTTTGATTTACTGGAAAGTTCCGGAGTTTTTCCATCCGTACAGCCAACACATGCTGTGAGTGATCAGCGTTGGGCAGAAGCACGTTTGGGGAAAGCACGTTTAAGAGGAGCTTATGCTTACAATACCTTATTGCAAAAAGCAGGGATGCTGGCAATTGGAACTGATTTCCCGGTGGAAAGCATAAACCCGTTCCTGACCATTCATGCGGCAGTAAACCGAAAAAATGCCGAAGGAGATCCGATCGAAGGATTTTTAATGGAGGAAGCCTTGACTGAAGAGGCTTGCCTTCGCGGAATGACTATCTGGGCGGCATTTGCGAGCTTCCAGGAAGAAACTAAAGGAAGTTTGGAAAAAGGAAAGGATGCGACTTTGGTCATGTTGGAAAGTCCGTTTTCTTCTAAGGCAGTTTATAGCCCGAATTATGCAAACCGAACATTTGTCAGGGGAGAGTTGGTGTTTTCAATGGATTGATCAGACGGATTTTAGGGGTAAAAAAAAGGGCTCGCCGGCAAACGAACCCTACAAACCAAAAAACCAAAAACGATCAAACACAAGTCATTAATTCTTTGTAACTTTCCAACTAGTTCATGAATTGCACTTGATCGAAGTTAGAAACTATATTCCCACAAAGTAAAAGTAAGAAGTAGTATCTTAACGTTTGGGTGTGAAAAAACAAACACTGGTTTTGAATGAACATTTTTGCATTATTGCTTAATTTTTAATACATATATTGTGAGTGCTATTACAACTGATATGAATGAAGTAAGACGACTATTTGACGTGCCTGCTTATCAATTGAATAACTTTCCCAATCCCTCCATGTTTGTTACCAAAACCGAGGGGGTATGGGTACCTATGACGACCGAAGAGTTTGTAGCACTTACAAATCAAATCTCTAAGGGACTTGTGGCACTTGGTGTTTCCGTTGGTGAGAGAGTGGCATTGGTTTCCCCGAACCGGGTAGAGTGGAATATCATGGATATTGCCATTCAACAGGTTGGGGCAATTGTAGTTCCGGTTTATCCGAATATTTCGGAGCACGACTATGTGTATATTTTTAACGACTCAGGAGTCCGCCATGCCTTTGTGGCCGGGGCGGAACTAGGAAATAAGATCCAGGGCGTTAAGTCACAGATCCCGGCTTTGGAGAAGATTTTCACCTTTGATCAGCTTGAAGATTTTGCCAACTACAAGGAATTGGTCGCTTTGGGTAAAGATGTTCCTCAAAATAAGATCTCGGAATTAAAGGCCAATGTGCGCAATGAAGATTTGGCGACTATTATTTACACATCCGGAACGACCGGGAATCCGAAAGGTGTGATGCTGTCTCACAACAACATTCTCTCCAACGTGCTTTCCTGTAAAGTCAGTATTCCGGCAGACGAGCATTCGCGCGTATTGACGTTCTTGCCGGTTTGCCACGTGTATGAACGCATGTTACATTACTTATACATGTATTGCGGGTCAGCGATCTACTTTGCAGAATCAATGGATACCATCGGGGCGAACCTGAAAGAGGTGAAACCACATGTGTTTACAGCTGTTCCGCGCTTACTGGAGAAAGTCTTTGACCGCATCATGCTGACAGGAGAATCATTGACCGGATTTAAGCGGAAGATATTCTTTTGGTCGGTCTCCGTTGCCGAGCAATACCATACAGGCAAATTAGGATTCTGGTACAGATTAAAATTGGCAATTGCCCGAAAACTGGTATTCTCCAAATGGCAGGAGGCATTGGGTGGAGAGGTGAGGGCGGTAGCTTCCGGTTCTGCGGCATTGCAACCTCGTTTGGCCCAGATTTTCCTGGCAGCAGGAATTCCGGTGTTGGAAGGATACGGATTGACAGAAACATCTCCGGTAATTTCTGTAAACTGTATGAAAAGAGGAATCAAGATCGGAACAGTTGGGCCGCTGATCGATGGTGTAAAGGTAAAAATTGCCGAAGACGGAGAGATTTTGGTGAAAGGTCCGAACGTGATGATGGGTTATTTCAATCTACCTGATAAAACAGCTGAAGCAATTGATTCCCAGGGTTGGTTTCACACCGGAGATATCGGGACGTTTGAAGATGGAATCTTCCTGAAAATTACCGATCGCAAGAAAGAAATTTTCAAAACTTCAGGTGGGAAATACATCATCCCACAGGCGATGGAAAATACGTTCAAGGAATCACGTTTTATCGAGCAGATCATGGTTGTGGGTGAAGGACAGAAATTCCCATCCGCATTGATTGTTCCGGCATTCGCGTTTGTAAAAGAATGGGCAAACCGCAAGAATCTGCAAATTGGAACAAGCAACGAAGAAATTGCGAACAACCCGGATGTGATTGCACGTATTCAAAAAGAAGTAGACCGCATCAATCAAGGATACGGAAGCTGGGAGAAGATCAAGAAGTTTGGATTGCTGTCGAAAGAATTCGGAATAGAGTCGGGTGAATTAACGCCTACATTGAAGTTGAAAAGAAAGATAATCCTCGAGAAATACAAAGGTATGGTTGATGGATTCTACAAAGAAGAACATCACGAGTAATAATTAAAAATAATTAAACCAAGTGGGCACGCGATTAATCGCGTGCCCACTTTTGTTTGACTATGTTTTTTTGTGTGGTTTTCTTCAAAACCCGCAATAACAGCTTTTCTTCAGAGCTGAGCCATTTATCGGGAGAAGGAATATTTTTAATATGCTTTTCCAGCTGACAGCTTTCGTAAAGCGATAAAATTTCCGGGTGAACATAGTATTTTTTGCAGACCGTTCGGGTGTTGCCCAGTTGTTTGCTGACCAGGTCCAAAACTTCTATTGTCTTTTTCTTGCGCAGGGATTCATTGTCTACGGGATCTGAATTCAGAAAATGATGCAGCGCACAGACACTTGCCGACCAAGTCCTTAAATCTTTCGTGGTAAAGGAGTCTTCCGTATACTTTCGGATGTAGGCATTTACTTTTCCCGAATCCAGTGTATGACGGTTTCCGGCTTGGTCGTAATATTGAAAGAGTGCTTTGCCGGGAATGTCGCGACATTGTTTGACAATACGCGCCAGTTGCTTGTTGCGCAATGAAATGGTATGATGGATTCCTTTTTTTCCTACAAAAGAAAAGAGGATTTTTTCTCCCGAGATCTCTACATGTTTGTCTTTCAATGTGGTCAATCCGTAGGATTTATTGGTTTTTTCATAACAGCTGTTCCCAACACGGATATGCGTTTCATCCATTAGGGCCAGGACAGCGGCAATTACTTTATCTTCGCTCAGTGTTTTTTTTCTCAAATCACTCGCTATCTGTTTGCGAAGTTTCTTCATGGCATTTCCGAAATCAGTTAAACGCAAAAATTTCGATTCATTTCTCGATTTCTGCCAGAGTGCATGATAGCGGTATTGTTTTCTTCCGCGGGCATCTATTCCGGTGCATTGAATATGCCCGTTCGCATTTTTACAGATCCATACATTCTCCCAGGCAGGCGGTATGACAAGTGCCTTGATTCGTTCCAGCTGCTTTTCGGAATCTACTTTCTTGCTGCCGTAATAATATTCAAATCCTTTTTCGTTTCGCACACGGGAAATTCCCGCATCGGAAACCGATACGTAGATCAAATCAGCCATTTCAGGAAAGGCATCCAAATCGATCATTTCTGCCAGGATCATAGCTTTTAAATTATCGATCTGTTCTTGATTCGGTGTTACACAATTATGAGTTTTAAGGATTTTTATAAAAAAACGCAGACACGTTTCGGTTTAACCGAGACGTACCTGCTCTTTATGAAATGAATTATTTAAATAGCATCTTTTGTCTGCTCCATCATTTGGGCCAGGAAATCACGTGCCCGGAATAATTGGGCTTTTACAGTTCCTAAAGGAAGATTTAATTCTTCGGCAATTTCTTCGTAGCTCAATTCTTCAAAGTAGCGTTTTTCGATCAGCTCCCGGTAGCGTGGTTTCAGTTTGCTAACCAGCTGGCGCATGTGCTTCACTTTTTGGTTGTGAATAATGTGTTCCTCCGGATCCCGCGTATCTGATTTGGCATCAATACCCACTGCTTCTCCGTCTTCATTCGTATAGCCGGTATCCATGGAGGTGAGTTTGATGCGTTTCTTACGGATAAAATCGATACAGTTATTGGAAGCAATTTTGAACAGCCAGGTAGAAAAAGCGAAGCTTGGAGAATATTGGTCGAGCCTGCTGAAAGCCTTTCCGAATGCTTCAATCGTTAGATCATCAGCATCGTCTGAGTTGCGGACCATTTTCATCATCATGAAATAAATAGATTCGCGGTATCGGTCCATCAATTGCGCATATGCAGCCTGGTCGCCGTTTCTTGCCTGGTCTACCAAAACCAGATCTATGCGTGCCTTGTCCGATAAGTGATCTACTTCCATTTCGAAGAGTTTTTTTGCAATGCTGAATAATAAAAAAATGGAAGTATCAAAACATATACCAAGTCCGTAATTGGCAATAAAGCAATGAATCCCGGGGATTTCAACCTTTTAAAACAAAGTCCCAAAAACCACCATTTTATCGCTGTTACAAAACCAAAACCTGCCAGAGCATGTATCCACCATCCACTTTGTAAAATCAAAAGAACAAAAGATATCAGCATCAAAATCAGCGTGGCAGGATATATTCCTAACATTGCTTTTTTGAAAACCTTGTATCGCGGAGAGGTGGTGTAGTGCCGCGACTTTTGAAGTACGAAAGATTCCCAATCTTCTTTTGCTTCGCTGTATTGGAAAGAATCCGGATCCAATTGAATGGTGTAATTGCTTTTTCTGGCCGCTTCCTGTATAAACAAATCGTCATCACCCGACATTAAAGAATAATGTGATTTAAACCCATTCGTTGATTTGAAGACTTCTTTGGTGTAAGCCATATTCCGGCCAACTCCCATGTAGGGGATTTTGTTGATTGCCATGGAAAAGTAATTCACTGCAATCATGGTTGTATCAAATCGAATGATTTTATTCAGAAATCCTTTTTTCTTCCGGTATGGGCCATAACCCAAAACAATCTGTTTCTTTTCATTGAACCGTTCAGTCATTTTTCGCAGCCAGAATTCGCTTGCCGGAGTGCAATCCGCGTCCGTTAGTACCAAATGCTCGTATTTCGCTTTTTTGATCCCTAAAGTCAAAGGAAATTTTTTACTGGGTGTTAAATGTCTGCTCCTTTCCACTTCCATTACAACCAGGTTCGGGTATTGCCGGCTCAGCGCATCCAGTAAATACCTGGAATCGTCCATGGATTGATTGTTAACCACAACTACTTCAAACGGAGCGGGGTAATCCTGTTCCAGGATTTTGGGAAGGTTTTCGTATAAATTATCTGATTCATTACGTGCAGCGATCACGATCGATACCGGTGGCAAATTGGATTGAACAGGTTTTCCTTTCCAAAAAGCCAGTCTTCCGAAGAAGAAAATGGAATAAAGCAATTGAATAAGCAGTAATCCTGCAAAAATCCAAAAGATATAAAATACGCCTGGTTCCTGTAGTTCGGGGATAATTTTCATTAAAGTCTCTTCTTCGCTTACAAAGATGGGGCTCTTTCCGAAATCCCCTTATCTTTGCAGCGTTTATTTTTCAACACAATTATGCACTTTGAACTGAAGCATACCGACCCGCATTCGAAAGCAAGAGCCGGATTAGTCCACACGGATCACGGAACCATTGAAACTCCGATTTTTATGCCTGTCGGAACCCAGGGAACGGTAAAAGGCGTTCATCAGCAGGAATTGCGGGATGATGTGGAAGCCCAGATTATTTTGGGAAATACGTTTCATTTATACCTGCGTCCGGGTCTGGAAGTCATTGAAGGTGCCGGAGGATTGCATCAGTTTATTGGTTGGGAAAGACCGATCTTGACGGATAGCGGCGGTTACCAGGTGTATTCGTTGGCTACAAGCCGGAAAATTACCGAAGAAGGTGTACGTTTCCAATCACATCACGACGGAAGCTATCATTTCTTTTCTCCTGAAAGAGCGATCGATATTCAGCGCACAATCGGGGCGGATATCATCATGGCTTTTGATGAGTGTACGCCCTATCCCTGCGATTACAATTATGCGAAAAGATCGATGCACATGACTCACCGCTGGTTGAAACGCTGTATCACGCAAATGGATTCAACAGAACCGAAATACGGTTATTCCCAGGCGTTATTTCCAATTGTACAGGGAAGTGTTTACCCGGATTTGAGAAAGGAATCTGCAGAGTTTATCGCAGAACAAGGTGCTGTGGGGAATGCAATCGGTGGGTTGTCAGTGGGGGAACCGGATGAAGATATGTATAGCATGACCGATTTGGTTTGTTCCATTCTTCCGGCGGATAAGCCGCGTTATTTGATGGGGGTAGGAACACCCGTAAATATTCTGGAATCCATTGCAATGGGAGTCGATATGTTTGACTGTGTCATGCCTTCCCGCAATGCACGCCACGGAATGTTGTTTACTTCCGAAGGAACGATCAATATCAAAAATCACAAATGGAGAATGGATTTTTCTCCCCTGGACCCGAATGGCACGGCTTATGTAGACCAGGTTTACACGAAAGCCTATTTGCACCATTTGATTAAGGCCAAGGAAAATTTGGCCATTCAAATTGCGACAATTCACAATTTAGCCTTTTATTTGGCGTTGGTTAAGGAAGCCCGCAGAAGAATTCTGGACGGAACATTCAGAATATGGAAGGACGAACAAGTTAAAAAACTGGGAAGAAGGATTTAAATGCTCAAGATCTTAGATCGCTATATCATTCGGAAGTTTCTCACAACATTCTTTTTTATGTTGGGGATCATCATGCTTTTGGCTATGGTATTCGATGTTGCCGAGCGTTTATCTGAGTTTATCAGTAACCAGGCACCGTTAAAGGCAATTATTTTTGATTACTATTTCAATTTCCTGCTTTACTACGGAAATACGTTCTCGTCCATGATCGTTTTTATTTCGGTGATCTGGTTTACAGCGAAAATGGCGCAGGAAGCGGAAATTATCCCGATGCTCAACAGCGGAAGACCTTTTACACGTATCCTTCGCCCGTATATGATTGCGGCAACGATCCTGATGCTGATGTCTTTGGTGTTGAACCACTTCGTGCTGCCAAGAGCCAATCGGGTCCGGCTCGACTTTGAGGAATCATTTTACCGCGACCGTTTACTGGTCGAGAATTATCATGCGGAATTTCCGGGGAATGAACTGGTTCATTATGCGAGTTATAATTCTCACGAGAATATCATCAATGATTTTGTCATTGAAAAATACGATAGACACAACCGCCTGATTCACTTTTTGAAAGCGCGAACGGCAACCGTTGCTCCTGATTCATCGAACTGGCATTTGGTTGATGTGTTCGAGCGGGTGATCAGCTTTAATGATACACTCCCGTTTAAAGATCAGGTGGTGAACCAAAAAATGGACCTGATCGAAAAACACAATAAGGATACAATTCTGCCTTATAAGATCGAAGATATGGCTATCCGGGATAACATTGCCGAAGCGATGACTTATACCGAATTAAAGGCATTTATTAAAAAAGAACGGGAGAAGGGAAATGCCAATACACCGAGTTTTGAAATAGAACTTTACCAGCGTACCAGTTATCCCTGCGCAACCTATGTCCTGACTTTGATCGGGGTGAGTGTTTCCAGCAGGAAGAAACGTGGTGGTATCGGTGTGAACATTGCAATCGGCTTGCTGTTTGTATTCATCTATATTTTCGCCATGAAGGTGACAACAGTTGCTGCTACGACGGTCGGTTTTCCTCCGGTTGTAGCGGTATGGCTTCCGAATATTATTTTTGGCGTCCTGGCTATATTTATGTATCGAGTTGCTCCTAAATAATGAGATTTCTTACCTTATTTTGCTTCCTGATTTTTAGCGCTTTTGGATTAAATGCACAAATCGTCAATATTGAGAACCGGCGTATTTATGAAGATACTTCCGGTTGGAGTGGTGCATTGGATGCCGGATTTTCGGTTACTCAAAACTCACCGGATATTTTGTATTCGGGGAATTTCCGCCCAAGGGTGCAGTACAAAACCCGTAAAAATCATTACCTGATAATTACTGACCTGAATTATGCAGCCTCTAATAAAACAACTTATGCCAATTCCGGGATGGCTCATTTCCGGTATGCAAGGCGGATTAAGAACAGCCCGTGGAAATGGGAAACTTATACGCAAATTCAATACAACCAGTTATTGAACCAGCGCATCAGGTACCTGATAGGTACGGGGCCGCGGTGGAAGTTTATCGATACGAACAATGTGCGCTTTTTTGTGGGAACTTCCACTTTCTGGGAATACGAAGAATTAACGGAAGACGGTGTTATTAATGACAATATGCGTTGGAGTAATTACCTGAGTTGGTTTATCCGTACCAAAACAGGTTTCAGCTTTTCGGCCACTACATATTACCAACCGCGATGGGACCGGTTCGGTGATTTTCGCTTCTCCGGACAGTACACAATCGGTCAGGCGATCACTAAAAGATTGGATATGCGGTTTGAATTTAACATCTATTATGACAGTGCGCCCCCGGTAAATGTAAGGAAAACAGTTTTTAGTTCATTGGCCGGGATTCACTTGCGTTTAGGGGAGTAGCGCGATTTTCGAATCGTCTGTTTTTGATCTCTTTTTGAATTATTCCAATTGTTTTTTAACAAACGTTGATTTTTTCGCCTTTCTATTCGAACTATCTTGATTGGGAATTAGAAACTAAAAACAGAAATTATGAAAAAGTTGGTTTTAGGAGTTTCAGCAATGGCATTGTTGGGCCTGGCATCGTGTAAGAAGGATTATGATTGTGAGTGTACTTACCAAAATACGGGTAGTACGACTGTCACAGAACACAAGACCATTAAGAATTCATCATTGGATGACGCGAAGAAAACCTGTGATGGTTACGAAACGGATGGTTCTATTGTTAAAACATGTACACTCTTATAGTGTAAGTTTCACATGATTGATAAGGTTTAAAGCCTTTCAGTATATAAATGCCCTGTCTTGAAATAAATTGGCACGATCTCTTTCAAGACGGGGTTTTATTTTTTTAGTAAATTAAAAGTTCAAAAGTTCAAATTCCGATAGCTATCGGAATCAAAAGTTCAAAAGTTCAAAAGTTCAAAATTGAAACTTTAAAGTTTTTGAACCCATTGAACCCTTTTAACTTTTTGAACATGTTTTAGAATTCATCCAAATGAGCATGTGCAACATCTTTTCTACGGCTAAGCAGAAAGATAATGAGCATTGTGAGGGCACTAAAGAAGAAGCCAACTCCTGCAACAATAGTTGTTATCGCGTAATTTCCATCACCAATTGCCTCGTAAATCTTATTCCCGATAAACATGGAAAGAAAGCCATACATAGCAAGTGCTGCTCCTGAATAGGTGCCCATTAATTTCTTGGGAGCGTATTGAAGGATGAGGCTTAAGAAGATCGGCACGATTAAAATTTCTCCGATAAAATTCAAACACAGAAAAGCGGTCATGAACTTTGGATCATCGGTTTGACTGTTCGACATAGTAATAATTGCCGCAAGAATGGAAATGGTAGCAGCTCCGAATCCGATACTGATCTTTAAAAGCGGTGAGAACTTGAATCGGTTCCATACAATCCCGAAGATCAGGTAGCCAATCAATGGAATTAGGGCTGGGATCATGCTAACGAATAAACTATTGTCGGAAGATCTGAATCCGCTGTAATTAAAATTCTCCATGGTGCGGGTCAATAGTGTTTCGAACAGCCAGTAAACGAATAAACCTAAAATGGAAAGAAAGATGACCTCGTTGATACGGCTTCCAAACTCCTGGTTTGCGCGGATCTCATCAGCAGGTTCCTGCGGTTTTTTGATCAGGAAGCAAAGTCCGATAATGATCAGGAAGCAGATGATACAGGTTGTGAAACCGCTTTTGAATGTTTCAGCCAGTTCCATGTAGTGGAATGCTCTTGGCGCAAGGAATGCCCCGAGATTGATAGCGAAAATGCTCAGGGTCATTGCTCCGTCCATTTTTTGTTTCCGATCGGAATAAACTGTTCCTATCAATTTTAGAATGGCCGGTGAGAAAATGCATTGCCCTACAATAAAGACAAACATTCCCAAATAGAACATTCCCAGTGTTTCCTTCATGAATAACATAATCCCGAAAATCTGGAGTGCACAGCTAGCAATGATCGCGATTTTAGGACCGAGTAAAAAGTCTACGATCAATCCGCCGAAAACACGTGCAAACAATAGTGCAGAAGCAAAAGTGAGCAGCAACTCATTGGCATCATCACCATATAAATTCATGGACTCGCTGATGAGGTAACTGTAGGCAAATGTTTGCAGTCCGTAAAAAGCAAATCTTTCCAGGAATAGTAGGCTGTTTAAAAGGCTGGATTGTCCCAGGTAGTAATAATTGTTAGTTGGCATAGTTATTTTTTATAGAGTTCAAAGATTAGAACTTTAATCAAAAATTGAACATTTGAACCGTTTAACTTTTGAACATTATTATTTAATCCACATCAATTTTTCCCGCTCTACTTTTAAGCGCATAAACCCGAAAGCAACTGTTAAAATGTGCCCTTTAATTTCTTCTACCGTGCCGCTTTGTTTGGTTTCGATCATTTTTACCGTTGAACCGACGACAATTTTATCTCTTTGATAAGTGTCTTCTTCAGGTTTTTGTGTTTTGCGTTTTTTAGCAACCGGTTTTTGGGGTTTGGCCTGCGCTTTTATCAATTCCACTTTTCGTTTTGCTTCCTCAATTTTGGACTTCTCCACCATGAGGTATTTGCGCACGTCCTCCATTAATGGATTGTTGGCGTCTTTCTTTCGGGTGCGTGTCTGATAACGGTCAATGAAGGACTTCATTTTTTTTCCCGAATTAATGAACAGGTTGTTTTTCTCTGCTAATTCCTGTTGATTACGCAGGCGTTCATCAATCCGTTCTTTCTTTTCAATGAATTCCATGCGGGCATTATTTGCCAGTTCCTGGGCTTCAATGTGTTCCTTGTTCAAACGCTGCAAGTACATTTTTTCTTTGTTGAGCTCATTGAGCAAATGGTCCATCTTTACGCGGTTCTGATCCAGTTTACCTTTGGCTTGTTCAATCAAATCCATAGGGATTCCGTTCATTTGAGCAACTTCAAAAGTGAAAGAACTTCCGGGTTGTCCCATGGAGAAGCGGTACAAAGGTTCCAGTGTTTCCGTATTGAAAAGCATGCATCCGTTCACCGCATTCGGAAGTCGGTCGGCTTTCAGCTTGATATTGGCGTAATGTGTGGTGATTACTCCGTAAGATTTTCGCTTGTATAATTCCTCGAAAAACACTTCTGCCAGCGCCCCGCCCAGTTCGGGGTCAGATCCTGTTCCGAATTCGTCCAAAAGCAATAATGTTCTTCGGTTGGAAACCTTCAGGAAGAATTTCATACGTTTCAAACGATAGGAATAGGTACTCAGTTCGTTTTCGATGGATTGATTATCCCCAATGTCGGTCAGTACTTGCTGGAAGAAACAGAATTTACTGTTTTCATGAACGGGAATTAACAAACCGGCCTGCAGCATGATTTGCAGTAATCCGATTGTTTTCAGTGTAATGGATTTTCCACCTGCATTTGGACCTGAAATAACCAGCATTCTGCTGTTAGCGTCGAGGATCAGGCTTTGTGGAAGTGTTACTTTTCCAAGTGCTTTATTGGTTTTCCAAAGAATGGGATGGTATGCGTCGATTAATTCGATGCGTGTATTTCGTACAATTCCAGGTAGGTTTGCATCCAGGTCAAGTGCGAGTTTGGTTTTTGCGTTGATGAAATCGAATTCTACCAATAATTCCTGGTAAGCCTCAATCAATGGCAGATGATGTGCAATTTCCCGGGTTAACTCCTGCAGGATACGGAAAATTTCTTTCCGTTCATCGTCCAGGGACATTTCCAATTCGTTGTTCAAAGGAATATTGATCGCCGGTTCAATGAAGGTCAAACTTCCGGTTTTGGAAGAGCCGACCACCATTCCACCGATCTTGCGTTTGTGACTGGATTGAACGGTTAGAACTCGTCGTTCATTGATGAAGGCTTCTTTTGTATCACCAAGTAACCCTTCTTTCAGGTAGCGGCGCATTTCCTTGTCGAAATTGCGGTTGATCTGGTTGCGGAGTTTGGTGATTTGCTGGCGGATTGCGTATAATTCCGGAGAAGCATCATCTTTGATCTGGCCTCTGCGGTCAAATACTTTTTCAATGGCTTCAATCAATTCCCGGGTGAAATAGACGTTCTTCAGCAATGCGAAAAGGTTTGGGAAATCCTGTGAACGCTTGTCGAAGAAATGCAGCATGTGGTTCACCAGTTCGGAAGCACGGGTGATACGCACAAAACCTTCCTGCTGAAGCACTGCGTTATGAATAGGTAGTAACTTGATCTCAGCCAGCAATTCTTCGAAGTCAAGTGCCGGGAAAGATTCTCCTTCCACACGAATGCGTTTGAATTCGTTCAGCCGGAGAAGTTCAAATTCGATCGCGTCGAAATCATTATTTGGCGACAGGTCTTCCAGCCTTTTTTGAGCAGTCGCTCCAATACTGAATGCAGCGAGCCATTCCCTGATTTGGTTGAATTCTAAATCGTGAAGTGTTTGCTGATCAAATCCTTTCATGCTGTAAAAATAATGGCAATTTAGGATCGGGCAATGCCTTGAAATGAATCCTGTGATTGTTTTTTTAGTTTTCATCGAAAATCAATCAACAAAATTCTATTTTTACCCTACAAAGTTCTTCGGTAGTTATCGAAAATTGAACTTTTTGAACATTTAAACCCTTCAACTTCTTGAAGCATGAAATTATTGTCCTTTAATGTGAACGGAATCCGTGCAATAGCCGGAAAATCATTTATTACCGATATGCAGCAGGTGAATGCAGATGTGATTTGTCTGCAGGAAACAAAAGCTACTGTAGAACAAGTGCTGGAAACAGTGAATCCTTTAGGTTATCCATTCGTGTTCGCCAATGAAGCAGGGAAAAAAGGATATTCGGGAACAGCAATCATTTCAAAAATAGAACCGGTTTCGGTGGTTTATGACATGGGAGTTGCCGAGCACGATGATGAAGGACGTGTCATTTGTGCGGAATACGATCAATTTTACCTGATTACTGTTTACGTGCCGAATTCGGGAAGTGAATTATTGCGTTTACCATACCGTCAGGCGTGGGATGCAGATTTTCTGGTTTATTTGAAAAACCTGGAGGCGAAAAAGCCGGTCATTGTTTGCGGGGATTTCAATGTGGCCCACAAAGCAATTGATCTGGCACGCCCGAAAGCGAATTACAATAAGTCGGCAGGCTACATGCAGGAAGAAATTGACGGAATGGATGCTTTTGTGGGGAGCGGACTGGTCGATTCCTGGCGCGTATTGAACGGAGATGAGATCAAATATTCCTGGTGGAGCTACCGCGGTGGCGCAAGAGAGAAGAATGTGGGCTGGCGGATTGACTATTTCTTAGTTTCCGAAACATTTGTTCCAAGTTTGAAAGCGGCAACGATCCACAATGAGATCATGGGTTCCGACCATTGCCCGGTTGGATTGGAATTAGCGTTGTAATT
This sequence comes from uncultured Fluviicola sp., assembly GCA_966248825.1. Taxonomy (GTDB): domain Bacteria; phylum Bacteroidota; class Bacteroidia; order Flavobacteriales_D; family Crocinitomicaceae; genus Fluviicola. The sequence continues at coordinate 95,516 of CBINBC010000010.1, read as the reverse complement.
AAAAAAGCAGGCACGCGATTAATTGCGTGCCTGCTTTTTTGTAACTAAACATTTCCAAAATGAAATGGATGATTTTCAAAATGAAAACAATCTTCCGTTTTGGCACAAGCACATTTTTTTAACCTGCCTTCGCAATTCCTTTTGCCAGCTGGTCTTTAAGTTTTTTTAAGAGCGCATTTTCCCGGCGCGGGCATGGATTTGGCCTCCTTTGTTTCAAACGGATTAAAAATTGAAACATGAAAAAGGTTACGACAATGCTGATAGCATGCATTTCACTGTTCGGGATGAATTTGAATGCGCAGGAAGATTACAGGGGAAATTTGAAATTCGGTTTAAAGGCCGGTGCTAACTATTCCAACGTTTGGGATGAACAGGACAATGATTTTGAGGCAAACGGGAAAGCAGGTTTTGCAGGAGGAGCTTTCTTACACATTCCGATCGGAAAATTCTTAGGGGTTCAGCCGGAGGTTTTATTCTCTCAAAAAGGGTTTCAGGGTTCCGGTTCAATTCTTGGTCAGGAATATGCCTTCAAACGTACGACGAATTATTTGGATGTACCAATCCTGTTTACTTTTAAACCGTTTCCGGCATTTTCGATCGTTGCGGGTCCGCAATACTCTTTTTTGATGAGCCAGGAAGATAACTTCACCACGGGAACTTCTTCTGCTACGGAATTTCGCGATTTTGACACGGATATCCGCCGAAGCACGCTTGGAGCGGTAGTCGGTTTTGATGTCAACGTAAATCACTTTGTGGTGTCTCCGAGAGCCGGATGGGATTTTCAAACGAACCACGGTGATGGTTCCTCATCCGCTCCACGCTATAAAAATCAATGGCTTCAGCTAACATTGGGTTACAGATTTTAGTTTCGAAGCCTGTTATTGGTTTGGAAAGTCCTTTCGGTTTAACCGAGGGGACTTTTTTGCTTGGTTTCATCTGAGAAATCAGACGATGTTTATAACCTGTTAATTACCTTTTCGTAACTAATTATGTTGATTTCGATCTGAAGCCTGCTTTTGATTCCGTATCTTTGTTCAATGGAAGAACAACAGCCGAACAATTCCCGTAGGGTAGGAGCTCGTACCAAGAATACTATTTTACCGCTTGCAAATGAAATGGGGAAGATTCCACCTCAGGCAATTGATGTAGAACAAGCCGTTCTCGGAGCAATGATGCTGGATAAAAACGCGGTTACCGATACCATCGATATGTTGTCGGCAGAAAGTTTTTATGATCCGAAGCATACATACATCTACGGAGCAATCCGCGAATTATTCGGAACTTCCAATCCGATTGACTTATTGACAGTTGCCGATAAACTGAAGCAGAACGGTGAGCTCGAAGCTGCCGGCGGAGTGGTTTATCTTTCTTCCCTTACGCAGCGGGTAGGCTCGGTGGCACACATCGAATACCATGCGCGGATCATCGCTCAGAAGTACATTCAGCGGGAAATTATCCGCATGTGTTCGGAGACATTGCGAGATGCTTACGATGAAACAACTGACGTTTTTGAATTGCTGACCAAAGCAGAAGGAGCTTTGTTCGGGATTGCTGAAAACAACATGAAGAAAACAGTTTCAACCATGAATATTGTGGTGAGTGAAGCGATTAAGGAAATTGAGCAGGCAGCAAAAAACAGTGACGGACTTTCGGGAGTTCCAACCGGTTTCCGCAAGCTGGATGAATTGACTTCCGGGTGGCAGCGCTCCGATATGATCGTAATTGCAGCACGTCCGGCGATGGGAAAAACCGCATTCGTATTATCCATGGCGCGAAATACCGCCGTTGACTTCAATATGGGGGTGGCAATCTTCTCCCTGGAGATGTCTTCCGTGCAGCTGGTAAAACGTTTGATCTCGGCAGAAAGTATGATTTCCGCAGAGAAACTGAGAAAAGGAAAACTGGAGGAGTATGAATTCCAACAGCTATATACGCGTGTAACGAAACTCGCTGAAGCGCCTATTTACATTGATGATACTCCCGGTTTGAGCGTCTTCGATTTACGGGCAAAATGCCGCCGATTGAAAATGCAGTACGATATCCAGATGGTAATCATCGATTACTTGCAGTTGATGTCAGCCGGTGGTGGAAAAGGAACCGGTAACCGGGAGCAGGAAATTTCAACGATTTCCCGTTCCATCAAAGAAATTGCCAAAGAGCTGAACGTTCCGATCATTGCACTTTCCCAGCTTTCCCGTTCGGTGGAAACCCGCGGCGGGGATAAACGTCCGGTGCTTTCGGATCTTCGTGAATCAGGAGCGATCGAGCAGGATGCCGATATTGTTGGGTTCTTGTACCGACCGGAATATTACGGAATCACTACTGCTGAAGATGGTTCTTCCAACGAAGGTGTCGGTGAGATCATTATTGCAAAACACCGAAATGGTGGTTTGGAGAATGTGCGGATGCGTTTCGTTGGGAAATATGCACGTTTCGAAAATATGGAAGATCAGTACAATTCCGGAGGCGGTGATTTTAATCCGACTTCCATGAGTGCAGGAATGTCTATGAACCGAGGATTTGACGACGCACCGAGAACAATTACTTTGGGAAGTAATATGAACAATGTTCCGGATGAAGATTTTAACGGTCCGGATGAAACACCTTTTTAACAGGTTGATTCACAATTTATGTTGTAAATACGGCGTTATTTCTTTTTTGAATTAAATTTAGGGTCTATCACAAGCACATTATGAGATTTTTCCTGGCAATCGCATTTTTGATCGTTGTAAAAACCGCTTCGGCTTCTTCGATCCTCGTTCCGATGGATGACAGACAAACCAATCATTTAAAGGCATACGGAGTTTCTTTCTGGGTGCTTGAAAATGGTGTTGTGATGGAATGGTTGCTGAATTACCGCGGCGGATCTTTCTTATTCCCACATTTGCAGACTATTGAGGAAGAGTTAATTATCCGCGGAGTGAGCTATGAAATTGTTGCTGACGGCCAGGTAAATGCAATCCGTACGGAAATTGCCAATCCGGAAGTGAATATGGAAATTGTTCAGTTGGAAAAAGCACCCAAAATTGCAGTTTACACCCCGAAAAGCTCCCTTCCCTGGGATGATGCGGTAACGATGGTCCTGGATTATGCCGAAATTCCTTATGATAAGATTTATGATTCGGCGATAGTAATGGGAGTTCTTCCGAAATATGACTGGCTGCACTTGCACCACGAAGATTTTACTGGTCAATACGGTAAATTTTATGCTTCCTTTCACCGTGAAGCCTGGTACATTAACCAGGTTGCAGATGCGGAAAGGGATGCTGCGAATTTAGGTTTCGCGAAAGTTTCTCAGTTAAAACTCGCTGTTGCAAACAACTTGCGGAATTTTGTAATGGGTGGTGGGTTTTTATTTACCATGTGCAGCGGAACCGATAGCTTTGATATTGCACTTGCTGCTCACGAAACGGATATTTGCGAGCGTATGTTTGACGGAGATCCAAGGAACCCGAATTGTCAGAATGAACTGGATTATAACATGACCTTTGCCTTCAAGGATTTTATCCTGATACAAGATCCGATGGTTTATGAATATTCAAATATCGATGGGACAGAGATGCACCGTTTGCCGGCAAACCAGGATAAGTTTACCTTGTTTGATTTTTCAGCTAAATGGGATGTTGTTCCGGCAATGCTAACACAATGTCATACCGATGTGATTGATGGTTTCATGGGACAAACAACGGATTTTCGACGTGATTTGATTAAATCAAACGTATTGGTAATGGGTGAAAATAAAGCTTTGAACACGGCTCGTTACATTCACGGCGAGTTGGGCCAGGGAACCTGGACGTTTTATGGCGGTCATGATCCCGAAGATTTTCAGCACAGAGTAGGGGACCCGCCAACCGATTTGAATCTGCACCCGAACTCGCCCGGATATCGGTTGATCCTGAACAATATTTTGTTCCCGGCGGCTAAGAAGCAAAAACGCAAAACATAATTTTAACACAGCACGCGATTAATCGCGCGCCTACTGTGTTTTTTATTTCCCCGAAATCCAAAACAAACCTTCATTCGTATGTGATTTAAAGTTGCAGTTTCATGCAGCGGTAGTGTGTTTTAGCCCGGTTTAATTAACCGGTTAGATTTAGGGGTTAGGTTTAAAGTTGGAAACTCTGGTTTATTTCGGTAAATCAGAGTTTTCATTTTTTGTAAAAAAGTTTGAAGTCTTAATATCCTGAAGTCCTAATATCTTAATATCTTTGTGCCGACTTTTTACAAAAACAAACATAGCATGCAACTGTGGAATACATTTAGTAAAGAGGAATTGGAGCAAAAATTGCGCGAGGCCGGTCACGAGTTTGTGACGATCTCTTTCTACAAATATGCAAAAATTGCCAATCCTCAGATTTTCAGAGATTACTTATACCAATTATTGGACAACTGCCAGGTGGTGGGGCGTATTTACGTCGCGCATGAAGGGATTAATGCGCAAATTTCTGTGCCCGTCAACCGGTTGAATGATTTTCGCACAGAGTTGTATTCCATCGATTTCCTGGACGGTGTGCGATTGAATATAGCTGTAGAGGAAGAAGGAGCAGAATTTCCGTTCCTGAAACTGAAAGTAAAAGTTCGTAATAAGATTTTAGCAGACGGTTTGAGCGATGACACATTTGATGTTACCAATATCGGGAAGCATTTGAAGGCCGAAGAGTTCAATGAACTGACACAGGACCCGGATACGATCCTAATCGATTTTAGAAATCATTACGAACACGAAGTGGGGCATTTCAAAGGTGCCATCCTTCCGGATGTGGATACATTCCGTGAGTCCCTGCCTATTATCGAAGAAGCCTATTTGAAGGGGAACGAGGATAAAAATATTGTGATGTACTGCACTGGCGGGATTCGCTGTGAAAAAGCTTCAGCATGGTTCAAACACCGCGGATTCAAGAATGTGCATCAGCTGGAAGGCGGAATCATTAAATATGCGAACGAGTGCAAGGAGAAAGGTCTCGAAAATCGTTTCATAGGTAAAAACTTCGTGTTTGATGAACGGCGCGGAGAACGGATTACAGAGGATGTGGTTTCAAACTGCCATCAGTGTGGAGAACCGGCCGATATACATGTAAACTGTGCAAACGAAGCTTGTCATCTGCTATTCATTCAATGTGAAAAATGCAATGAGAAATACGAAAACTGCTGTACTCCCGAATGTCAGGAAATCATTCATCTTCCTTTAGAGGAACAAAAAGCCTTGAGAAAAGGACAGGATAATAGCAACAAAATCTTTAAAAAAGGAAGATCTGAACACTTGTTTAGGATGCTGAACGAGTAAATAATTGCCTCTGGACAAGTGTAATCGGAAATTGACAGTTTGCCCGGAATAGACTTCAGGTTTCAGTTGAAATTGTTTTGTATAAATCAACATTTTCGTTAACTTATATAAGAAACACGAAAAATGACCATTGACACGATTCGTACAAAAATCCAAACTATTCGGGGTAAGCAAGTAATGTTAGATAGCGATTTGGCCTTGCTTTATGAAGTTGAAACCAGGGTTTTGAAACAAGCTGTTCGCAGAAATATGGAAAGATTCCCGGAAGATTTTATGTTTGAACTCTCAACAGAAGAAATAGAACAGATGGTATCACAATTTGTGATACCATCTAAAAGTTATTTGGGAGGAGCGAAACCTTTCGCATTCACAGAGCAAGGGGTTGCGATGCTTTCAAGTGTATTGAAAAGTCAAACGGCTATTCGTGTAAATATTCAGATCATGCGTGTATTTGTTTCCATACGACAAATTGCTCAGAATCATGATGAACTCGCAGGAAAGCTAAAGGAACTGGAAACGCGGTTTAATAAACAATTCGAAGATGTTTTTGAAGCTTTGAATTACCTGGTGAAGTTGGAACCAATCAAAACGGAACGAAGAAAAATCGGATATACGGGGTAGTTTGCTGCTTCTTTTTCTAAAGAAAAAAATGTGGAAAATGTAGAGTAGAATTAACTGAGGTTGTTCTATGAGTGCAATGGAGTTGGAGATGAGTCCGATGGATTTGATTAACCCTATGAATTACCTGGTCTAACGACAGGAAGGTGGCAAAGAACAATGAGGCCGGTTAATCTTCGAAACAATAAAATCCGTATCTTCGACCAACAAAATCAAACACGTGGAATTAGTAATTGACTGGAAAGTAGACTCACAACTTATCGACGGATGGTCTACCCCGAACTTATACGGATTGTTGTTCGTAGGAGGAATGATCTTCGGATATTACATGATCAAAAGAATGTTTAAATCCGAGGGGATCTCCGATAAGTACCTCGACAAATTATTGTTATATGTTGTTCCGGCAACAGTCATTGGTGCTCGTTTGGGACACGTTTTGTTCTACGGTCCGTATTGGGATACTTTTGATTCCAGCGGAAGATTGATTGAAGAAGGGTATTTCTCCCATCCGATGTCGATTCTTAGAGTTTGGGAAGGTGGATTAGCAAGCCACGGAGCAGCCATTATGATCCTGGTGATGCTTTATGTATACTCGAGAAGTGTTGTCCACCGACCGATGCTGTGGATTTTGGACCGGATTGTAGCTCCGATCGCTATTGCGGGATGTTTTATCCGCTTGGGGAACCTGGTAAATCATGAAATTATAGGTACGCCGACGGACCTTCCATGGGGTTTCAAGTTTTACAATGCCACGGAATACTTTGATGCTAATGGAAATCCGATTCCGCGTCACCCGGCTCAGCTTTATGAATCCATTACGTATTTATTCTCATTTATCGTGTTGATGAGAATGTACTGGAAAACAAATGCAAAAGCAATTCCGGGAAGGTTGTTCGGGATGTTTATGATCCTGATCTGGACAGCGCGCTTTGTGATTGAGTTTATCAAGGTAGGACAAACACAGCGCGACGATGTTTGGGCATTGAATACCGGGCAATTGCTGAGTATCCCGTTTATTATCATTGGATTGTATTTGACTTTTCGGAAGGTTCCGCAGAAAGAGCAAGCCAAATTTGATGAAGCTGTGGCAAAACCACTTCCTTTAAAATAAAGTTTTTATAGATGAACCTGTATGGGCGCGATGAATCGCGCCCATACAGGTTTTTCGGCTTCATAATTTTGCATTTTTCATTTTGAATTAGTAGTCGTACCTTTGCACCCCATTTGGTTGATTTCATGAAAACAAAAACACTTCGTAAGAATAAAGTAAACGTGATAACGCTTGGTTGTGCAAAGAACACCTTTGACTCCGAAGTGATGATGGCGCAATTAGCAGCCAATAAGTTTGAAGTGGAACATGAAGCCAAACAGGACGATTCGGAGATCGTAATCATTAATACCTGTGGATTCATAGACAACGCGAAACAGGAATCCATTGAAACCATCCTGCGTTATGCGGATGCGAAAAAAGAAGGATTGGTAGACAAAGTATATGTGACCGGTTGTTTGGCGCAGCGTTATAAAGACGACCTGGAGCAGGAGATTCCGGAGGTAGATGCTTTTTTCGGTACGAGAGAGTTGCCGCGATTATTAAAAACATTGAAAGCAGATTATAAGCATGAGCTGGTTGGAGAACGTTTATTAACAACTCCATCCCATTATGCTTATTTCAAAATTGCTGAAGGCTGTGACAGGCCTTGTTCGTTTTGTGCCATTCCTTTGATGAGAGGGAAACACGTTTCTACACCAATTGATCAGCTGGTAGCATCCGCAAAAAGTCTTGCTGCCCAGGGAGTGAAGGAGATTTTATTGATCGCACAGGATTTGACTTACTACGGACTGGATATCTACAAAAAGCGCAATCTCGCGGAATTATTGGACCAACTAGCAGCTGTTGAAGGGATCGAATGGATTCGTCTGCACTATGCTTTCCCGGCAGGTTTCCCGATGGATGTGCTCGATGCGATGGTGAAACATCCGAATGTGTGTTTGTACCTCGACATGCCTTTGCAGCACGGTTCTACAAAAATCCTGCAATCTATGCGCCGTGGAATTACCCGCGAGAAAACCGAAGCTTTGGTGAATACGATCCGTGAAAAAGTTCCCGGAATTGCTATACGTACAACGTTGATTGCCGGATATCCCGGAGAAACAGAAGAAGATTTCGAGGAAATGTATGAATTTGTGGAGCGGATGCGTTTTGACCGATTGGGAATCTTTACCTATTCCCACGAAGAAAATACACATGCTTACTCTTTGGAAGATGACGTTCCTGATGAGGTGAAGCGCCAGCGGGCGGATGAAATCATGGAGCTTCAATCCGGTATAAGCTACGAATTGAACCAGGAAAAAATCGGAAAGACATTTAAAGTGTTATTCGACCGCATCGAAGGAGATTATTTCATTGGCCGTACGGAATTCGATTCCCCGGAAGTTGATAATGAGGTTCTTGTGAAGAAATCCGAGGGGTACGTGAGTATCGGTGATTTTGCGATGGTGGAAATTACTTCTGCCGATCATTATGATCTTTACGGAAAATTCGTAATTCAGAATTAACAATCTGTTATTTTTAGTTTAATACTTGTTCAGCGCATGAATTTGGTAATTCATAGTGTTAGAATGCTCATTTATCGATGGTGTGTTTTGTAAGCATCTGATAATCTTTGTATTTTCGTTCTGTACAACTATTACTTACTTAAAAGAAAGGGAACTATTCACGCGTAAGATCTGGAAGTTATAAGGCTATATTTTTGATTTTCAAACTATTCACAAATCAATTGCAACTTATTTATTTGAGACAAGGGTAAACCCCTGAATTCAGCCTATTGAAAACTTCAGTCATTCCTTCGGAGATGTATTTCCCTACTTTTGAACAAACTAAACAGGTTACTTATGAAAAGAAAAGTACTATTCATTGGGTTTTGCTTATGTTCATTAGCGCATTCCAGCTATGGTCAATCCCAAACAAACATGCTAAAAGAATCAACACCGGTTGTTGTTTCATCACACCCCGAATTAAATACTCAAAGAGCTAAAATTGAGGCGAAGCAATCAGAAATAGCTGCAGCAGCTTCAAGGGCTCAAGTAAGTAAATGTAATGACGAATTACATTTTTTGAAAGCAGAATATGTTCGATTGCTGTCAGCCGAATTAGAGAAAACAACTGAGGCGCAATTAAAAACTCAGCTGCAGGAAGAAATCGCACGTTACTCGGAAGTAGTAAATCCTCAAACCCGTTAATTCACTGCTCATGAAGACAAGAATGTTAAAAATAGCTGCTCTTTGTGGCTTAACGATCTTAGGATTGAATTCGAAGATTTATGCTCAGGCATTTACTGAAAATTTTGATGATATCACTCTATTAACCGGTAATGGATGGTTCATGCAAAATAACGGTACTCCAGCCGGAGTGATTCCTAGTTGGGTCCAGGGGGATAATGTGAATACATTTCCTGCTTACAACGGCGCTGGAAACGCATACATTGCCGGAAGTTTCAATACCGTTGCAGGAAACAATACAGTCAGCCTTTGGTTGCTTACACCCAACAGAACATTTCGAAATGGAGATGTTATCACATTTTACACCCGTAAAATGGCCCCGCCGGCCACAGATTATCCGGATCGTCTCCAGGTACGTTTGAGTACAAACGGAGCAAGTACAAATGTAGGAACTGGCGGTGCTGGAATAGGAGATTTCACAACTCTGCTGACGGAAATAAATGCCGGACAAACAGTTGGTGGTTATCCATATGCCTGGACCCAATATACTATTACAATTTCTGGTCTTCCTGCACCTACATCAGGGCGTGTGGCATTTCGATATTACGTAACCGGAGGTGGGCCTTTGGGAAGTGCATCTGATTACATCGGTATCGATAATGTAGTTTACACGCCATACGTTTGTCCAGCCTTTACAGTGTCGCCATCGTCTGTACCTGGTGCTACGGCAGGAAGTGCTTATTCTCAATCGCTATCCCAAACAGGTGCTTTGGGTGCGCCTAACTTCGCAATCACTGCAGGAGCACTTCCTCCGGGATTAACACTGTCCGCAAGCGGAACAATTTCAGGGACACCAACAGCTACGGGAACATTTAATTTTACAGCTACTGTAAATGATGCAAGCGGATGTTCAGGTTCCCAGGCTTATTCGATCACGGTGGTTTGTCCTCCAAACCCGATTTCTTTTTCACCTGCACCGGCATTGTGTGATAACGGTTCTGCTTATACCTTAGTTGAAGGTCTTCCGGGTGGTGGAACTTATTCCGGAACAGGAGTTTCGGGAGGTACATTTAATCCTGCAATGGGTACGCAAACGGTAACTTATGATTACACGGATCCTTACGGATGTTCTTTTAATTCAAATTATACGATCACAGTAAATACGGCTCCGATGGTTTCCCTGGGTACTTTTACTGCAGTTTGTGATAATGCAGGAACTATCACATTGACAGGTGGAACTCCGGCTGGAGGAACATACAGTGGAACAGGTGTGACGGGAACTGACTTTGATCCTGCTTCCGGTACTCAGACTATAACTTATACTTATACCGATGCAAATAGCTGTACAAATACAGATGCGCAGGTTATTACGGTAAATACAGCACCTACTGTTTCTCAAAGTGCGATTGCTGCAGTTTGTAGTAATTCTGGCATGCTGGCGTTGACAGGAGGAAGTCCTGCGGGTGGATCTTACAGCGGAACAGGAGTTTCAGGATCTGATTTTGACCCGACAGCTGGAACGCAGACAGTTACTTACACATTCACAGACGCAAACGGCTGTATGGATGATGCATCGACAGCAATTACGGTAAATGATGCTCCAACGGTTACTCAAGATCCTATTTCTGCTGTATGCAGCAATTCAGGTATGCTTGCACTGACCGGCGGAAGTCCGGCAGGAGGGGTTTATAGTGGAACGGGTGTTACAGGAACTGATTTTGATCCTGCTTCAGGAACACAGACAATTACTTATACATTCACAGATGGAAACGGTTGTGCTGAGGGTGCTTCAACAACTATTACTGTAAATGATGCTCCAACTGTAGCGTTGGTTTCACCGGTTTCAAATATGTGTTTGAACCATGCACCGTTAACTCTTTCAGGTGGAACGCCGGTGGGAGGAACTTATAGTGGTACAGGAGTAACAGGAGGTAGTTTCAATCCGGTAACAGCCGGAATAGGAAATCATGTGATTACTTATTCGTATACGGATGCGAACGGATGTGATGGTGAAGCAACATTTACGATGAACGTTAGCGGATGTTTAGGACTTGCTGAAAACGGACAGGAATTCGTATTGGAAGTTTATCCGAATCCAACAAACGGTAAGTTCACGGCAAGTTTATCTTCAGGGAAAGATTTCTCGATTGTAAGTGTAGTGGATATTCAGGGGAAAGAAGTTCAATTTGTTTCTTCCGAATCTGTTGCGGCGGTAATAGAAATTGATCTTTCCGGTCAGAAACCGGGAGTTTATTTCGTGAAAGGATTTGCGAACGGAGAACATTTTATCTTCCGTGTACAAAAACAATAAATTGATCTTTAAATTAATTACTTAGTTATCAATTATTTAAAAAACCATCCTGCGACGCAGGGTGGTTTTTTTTCGATTAAATAGTGTTTATTCTCGACGAAATATAGGGTTTGTTTATTGAAATCAGCTAAATACTAATTAGTGGCTTTAAGAAATCTGGAAGATTCTAATTTTAGCATTGCAACTTAAACACTATGAAATATTTACTACAACTTAAGGCAATTAAGATTGCCGTACTACTATTCTTAGCGACTGCTACTACACAGGCACAGACAAATTATAAAGTCTTTGTACCTCACAGTTATCTTACGAAAAATTATCTTGCCTCAGCAACGGATAATATCCCGAATTTTGGTCAGTATATTTTTGAGAACAGGTTTGAATTGATGCTGGAACAGGATCATGCTGAAAGTTATGTTCGATCGGTATTTGAATCGGCAGGAATTCCCGTTTTGAACGTCACAAGTTCCAAAATTATGACCCCATTCAAAGAAAAAGCCGGCGGAAATAATTGTGAGTCTGCAGAATTGTTGTGTTCCAATACTTCGCAAACAGCAAACAGCGGAGGTGCGGGGACACAGGAATTAACAGGCTCGAATCAAGGATGTTTGGGGATTGAACATCAATCTTCGTGGTACTACTTGAATGTTCAAACAGGCGGTTCGTTAACTATGACCATTGCCCCGAATAGTGGAAGCGATGATTATGATTTTGCATTATGGGGGCCGTTTACCGCTGCTAATGCCGGAGCAAATTGTCCTCCCGTCTCAGCTCCGATCCGTTGCAGTTATTCATCCGCGACGGGGAATACCGGAATGGTAATTCCATACAACGGACAAACTTCTTCTATTGGTTGTGGTTTTCTTTGGTTACAGCCTTGTTCCGGTCTAATTACCACAACCAATAACCCAGCGGATAATTCAGAAGGCGTAGGAGGAGATAAATGGGTGAGTAATCTTACTACTTCGGCGAACCAGATTTACATTTTGCTGATAGATAACTTTTCCAATTCCGGTCAGCCTTACAATTTGTCTTTCGGAGGTACTTCTGTTTTGGGGTGTACTCCTGTTGTATTGCCGATAGTACTTGCTGACTTTAACGTTACCAAAACTTCCCAGGGAAATATTTTGAATTGGACGACGGAAACAGAAGACAGAACGGATTATTTCACAGTGGAATGGACAACAGATCCGGCTTCAGGAGATTGGAAAGAGATTGCAAATGTACCTGCTCAGGGGCATTCCCAGGAAAATTATCATTACAGTACGATCCATGCGGTTCCTTCCGTGAGCGAGATCAATTATTACCGACTGAATCTGACTGATTTGGACGGTTCCAAAACAACATTCAGTGCTAAGATGTTAAGTGCCGACAACTCCCGGGATATCAAAAAAGTGAAACGCATTTTCAATACGATGGGGCAGGAGGTTGACGACAACTGTAAAGGAGTGGTAATTTATTATTATTCCGACGGAACAACGGATAGAATGTACAGGTAACTGAAGTAAATGATAGTTAATAATTCTATTTAAAGTCGTTCGGAAACGGACGACTTTTATTTTTTTCTTATTTTGGCGCCATGGACATTCAAAACCGACTACTTGAACAGCTAAAAGCGAAACTTCCACCTGAAACCTCACTGGGTAAGTTGTTGATGGATGATTTGGAGTTGTCACGTGATTCTGCTTATCGAAGAGCCCGCGGTGAAACGGCATTGAAACCGGAGGAAATCAACCTGCTTTGTCAAAAGTATGACCTGTCGATCGATAAAATTATTGGTGTTTCGGGTAAAAGCGTCACTTTTCAGTACAATCCTATCCAGCGATCGGAATTTTCTTTCGAAACCTACCTGAACGGGATCATGGATGGTTTCAAACGAATGGTTGCCCAGCGTACACAGGAACTTTATATGTCGAACCTGGATTTGATCATTTTCCAGTTATTGAATTCTCCGGCTCTCTTACGATTTAAGTTGCTGTATTTCGGGAAATGTTATTTGAAGCTCGGGCAATTGGAGAATGTCAAATTCCACAAAGGATGGAAAGGCGATATTTCCGATGAGCAGCTGCAGCAGATGGCTAATTTCTATATCCGCGTAAAATCAACAGAAGTGATCGGCTACGATGCCGGAAAAGGATTGATACGGGAAATAGTGTCGTTCTATGAGCTGGGATACTTTGAAACACCTGAAGATGCTCTTTTCCTGATCGATGAGGTTGCAGACCTGATAGAGCATATCAAAAAGCAGGCAGAGATCGGACGGAAATTTATCAAAGGTCAGCCTGTAATTACTGAAGCAGACAATTTCCATTTATACCTCCATCAAACTTACATCCAGGATAATACAATCATTTCGGAAACGAATGCTTACCGAATGCTCTATATCACACACAATATGTTGAATTATCTATTTACAATCGATCAGGATTACGTCAATAAATCTTTTGCCGTTTTTCATTCGATGCTGAAAAGCTGTGTGAAGATATCCGAAGAGAATCAACGCCAGAGAAATGCTTACTTTGAAAGTCTTGGACAATTCATATCCAAAGCGCGAATCCGTATCGAAGGAACAGAATTATTTTAATTTTTTTTTGATTCCGGGCAACCTTTGATTTTGGAAGGAGTAACTAAGTCAGAATGATAAAAAATGAGAAGAAAAGTGTTTTTCTATTCGTTTGACCGATTTATTTCGTGAAGTATCAAAGCGGGTAAGGATGCGGAAAGGGAACTAACAAGTGCTAACCAAAGAAATAGAGGAACAATTTACAAGGGGAGATCGAAAGGCCTTCGATTCCGTTTATGCTGCTTTTTCTGCGGCCATGTTTGCTCTGTGCCTGCGTTATACGCGTTGTTCCGATGATGCCCAGGATGTGCTTCAGGAGGCTTTCATAAAAGTTTATAAAAGCTGTGATCAGTATTCGATGGATAAACCCCTTGCAGCTTGGATAAAAACAATTACAATCAATACAGCATTATCATACATTAAAAAGAATTACCGGTTTGAGCTGCATGAGGACGATGATTTTTTTGATGAACAACAGGAGGTGCACTTCGATCCGGAGGATCAGGAGAAACTAAGGAACAAATTAATTCGAATCCTCAATGAACTGCCCGATGGTTACAGAACGGTCTTTAATCTTTTTGTAATCGACAATTTGACGCATAAGGAAATAGCGGAGTACCTGTCTATTTCCGAAAGTACCAGTAAAACCCAATACTTCAAAGCTAAGAAGATGATTCAGAGCCTACTTGAAGTTTCAAACCAAAAAGCATGACAGAGGACAATAACATAAATAAGTTGTTCCGGGATGTCTTTGAGAATCTCGAAGTGACTCCTCCTGTTTCTGTGAAAATGGAAATTGATAAGGAGCTTGGACCTAAAAGAAGGTTCCGGTTTATCTTTTGGTGGATTCCTTTGCTGATTTTACTGCTGGGAGGTGTTGCTTTTGCAGTGATTCGTGATGGCTCAAATGAATCGGAAATAAAACAAGCTCCGGCTGTTTCGAGGTTAAATTCAGGTTCTGTTGAACAAGATCCTTCATCCTTGGAACATTCCGGAATTTCATGGTCTGAAAGCGTCTCCGAATCAGGTTTGAATGATGGGGAACAGGCAGCTGATAGCAAACAATCGGTTCAAACAGCTGGAAAAAAGGACTTTGAATTAAGAGAAGAGGGCTCTGCTCCGGAAAAAACAAAACAACAGCGGTTTACCCTTGGAAAGGATGGGAAAGCTCAGTCTGTCCGAAAGGCATCGGTTCCGAAAGGAAAGATCGGTTCTTCGAAGTATAAGGAAGATCTTACTGCTAAACGTAAGACTTCGGGTAAGGTTAAAAAGGGGAAGAAAGGAATTTCAGGCAGCCCGGGGCCATCAATGGCAGGTTCAGAAAAAACAAACAGTTCAGAAGGTTCGAACCAAAAAACGGACCCGGGGCATGAAACTTTATCCGGTTCACCTGAAAAGACAGGTCTGGCAGACGCTAAACCGAAGGAAAAATCACTGCAGGCAAAAGATTCTGCGGATTCCGTGCAGGCAAAAGATTCATTACCTGTTGCTAAAACGGATTCATTGTCAAAACCAATTGATGAAACGTCAAAAGTAAAACCTTCAAAGGATGACTCAAAGGCAAAAAAATGGATGGTAGAGCTTTACGGTGGGCCGCGTTTCGGGGCGAAAGCTTCAAAAACCGATTTTGTTCTGAAAGAAGCGACTTCTTACCAGATTGGTTTAGGTTTTTCAAGAAACCTGGAATTAGGTCCTTTGAAATACATTACACTTGACGCTGAATACGGCTCCGGAAAGGAATCGTATAAACAGAATAGTATTACAAACTCGGTCTATTTTGTAGGAATTGACTCCATTCCATATTTTGATACGATCACAGATACGGTTCCGGCAGGTTATACCTATTACAATAATTACGACACAACGACAAGTACTATTGAGAGTACACGAAATTCAAGCATTACCCGGTTCGCATTCGGATTGAAGGCACAGTTCAATTTCAATTTGGGTGCCGGATTTGGATTGGCGGTTGTTCCAGGATATTATTATTCCATGAACAAGTTCAAATTTTCAGATAGTGGGAGCGTTTCCACTTCCAGTTCTCAAATTCTTTTGGGCTTAGGTGTCTACTACGATTGGAATCGTTTCCGTTTCAGGGTTGGGCTGGATACGCGCTACGAACTCATGAGAAAGAACAATAACCTATTTGTGGATCGAAGAAAATCTTTATTGTTCTTACCGCAATTCGGGATTGCTTTTAAGTTCTAATTGGTTGTGTTCCGCGGATGGTGAGTCAAAATGGCATCCCGCAAAAAACGCTGGTCAAGGTGCGTATAGATTTCGGTTGTCGTAATGTTTTCGTGTCCGAGCATATCCTGAACAGCGCGCAAATTCGCTCCGCCTTCAATCAAATGCGTTGCAAACGAATGCCGGAAAGTATGCGGACTGATCGTTTTTTTTATCCCCGCTGTTT
This sequence comes from uncultured Fluviicola sp., assembly GCA_966248825.1. Lineage (GTDB taxonomy): Bacteria > Bacteroidota > Bacteroidia > Flavobacteriales_D > Crocinitomicaceae > Fluviicola. The sequence goes on along the minus strand of CBINBC010000010.1, from coordinate 79,108 downwards.
CAGCTAAACGCTTTATAATGGTAAAGATCATCACACGCGTTAACTGTGCTCCCCGGCGATTCAGAAATACAATTGCTTCACTTCCTTTTTTTACCGGAACATTTACCCGGTCGTTTTCCGCGTATAAAGTCACTTCTTCCACCACGCTTGGACTTACCGGTACCAAACGTTCCTTGTTTCCTTTCCCGATTACGCGGATAAAACCTTCGTCGAAAAAACAGTCTTCGAAGCGCAGGGAAACCAATTCGCTCACACGCAGTCCGCAGCTGTAAAGTGTTTCCAAAATAGCTTTATTCCGCTGACCTTCATTTGAACTGAGATCAATAGCGTCAATCATAGCGTCAATTTCTTCGATTGTCAGCACTTCGGGCAATTTCCGGCCGATTTTCGGGAGTTCCAAACTTTCCGAAGGATCATCTTTCCGGATGTCTTCCTGGAGCAGGAAATCAAAAAACTGCTTCCAGCCGCTGATAACCCGTGCTTGCGAACGCGCACTTAATCCCATGTCGTACAATTCAGCAATGAACTGTTTTAAATGTCCCGTTTGAATGTGCTCGGGAGAAAGTGTGTAAGATTCGCAAAAGTCACGTAACTTAGCAATGTCTTGTTGATAGGCGAAAATGGAATTTTCAGCCAGGCTTCGTTCAATCTTCAGGTAATGAACAAATTGTTTAATAGTACGTTCCCAATTTTTCAATGATGCGCATTCTAATTCTCAATGGCCCGAATTTAAATCTTTTAGGAACACGTGAGCCTGAAATTTACGGAAATCGTACATTTTTACAGGTTTTGGAAGAGCTGAAAAAGCATTTTCCGGGAGAGATCGAATACCTGCAAAGCAATGTAGAAGGCGAATTGATCAATGCGCTCCACGACTCAAAACACGATGGGATTATCTTGAATGCCGGAGGTTACACACACACAAGTGTTGCAATCCGCGATGCAATTGCCGGAATTGAAATACCGGTGGTAGAAGTACACATCAGCAACCTGGCACAGCGCGAAGAGTTTCGTCATAATTCATTTATAACAGCTGTTTGTGCAGGCTCCATCATGGGCTTCGGAATGGATGGTTACCGCTTGGCTTTGGAGTGGTTTAAGGGAAATCAGCGGGGGAAGATCGGCTATTGACTATTTTACCACAAAGCGCACGAGGCACACGATTTTTTTTGTTTTTCACCTGTTTTTGGTGTTGGATAAAGTGATGTTTTTTCTTAACTTAAAGAGAAACAACTTTATTTAATGGAATCAAAATACTATGAAAGACAGGAAGAATTAATGAAAGTCATTTACCAATCAGCGTTAAAAGTTCATTCGACATTAGGTCCGGGGTTACTTGAGAGTGTCTATGAAATTTGTTTGCTGCACGAATTGACAAAAAGAGGACTGTTAGTCGAAAGACAAAAAATGCTGCCAATAATTTATGATAACGAAGTTATCAATTCAGGATTACGATTGGATTTATTTGTAGAGCGGGAAATAATTATTGAATTAAAAGCGGTTGACTCATTAGCACCTGTTCACCAAGCCCAAATCTTAACCTACATGAAACTAGCCAAAAAGGAACTTGGATATCTTATTAATTTCAATGAAAAGCTATTGAGAAACGGTGTAAAGCGGTTCACTTTAAGAGGGAATATCGAACAGTAAATAACGAATACGCTTTGTGTTCTTCTTTTATAGAGAGTTTGTGAACGGAGATAAAAAATCCTCGTGTGCTTGGTGTGCCTTGTGTTTAATCTTATTTAACCGGTTCGAATTGGATTGTCTTTTCCGAAGGAATAAAAGGAGCGTCAGCAAGGCGGTTCTCTGTTTCCAGTGTCAGCAATCTTCCCAGGCCTAATGCGATTATGCGGTTGATACTGTCATTGTTGGTATGGAGAATACTGAAGTTCCTCCAGGTAATTGAATGGCGGTAGATTTCCCCGATTCCTTCAACATAACCTTTGTTGAGATCGCCGTCCATCGGTGCGTAGTGCTGGTTTGTAACAAGTGAAACACCGATTCCTTTTCCATTCACATCATCGACAAATCCAATTCCTATTAATGAATCTTTGTTGTTTCTTTTCAGGATCTCGGTTCTGGAAACGGTGTCCATTTTTCCTCTTTTGTCATTGGGTATGTAAAAGTAGGTCAGCCTTTCCTTTATGTGGTCATCACATTTACTTTCGCATTTGTGTTCACATGCCGCGTCGTGTTTTCCATCATGCATTCCATGGGAAAATGCCAAGAGTGCAATTCCGACCAACGCCGGAAGAGCCTGCACGAAAAAGATCTTTTTGTCTGCTGTCAATGCACCGTAAATTCCTGCAACAGATACACAGATCAAAAAGAACATACTCACATTGAAGTGCCATTCCGGGTTGCAGATGAAGAAGGTCCAGATCAAGCCTGCAGCTAAAAAGCCATTGTACAATCCCTGGTTGGCTGCTAAGGATTTCGTTTTAGGAAACAATTCCCTGTCGAAGTTTTTGAAAGTTTTCGGACCTTTGGTCGTCCAGGCAAACATTTCCAGCCACATCACATACACGTGAAAAAGTGCCACGATTCCGATTACAATTTTAATTGCGATTTCCATATTGTTTTAGTTTTTGGAGGATTAAAACTCCCCCTTCGGAGGGGGATAAAGGGGGAGGATGTGAGAATTAGTTCTCCGGCCTTCTACTGTTCAAGATTCAAATTATTTTTTCAGGCCTACAACCGAATACATCATCGGGATGAAATTCCCCAAATGCCTGATCCGGTATTTTCCCGGTTCAAATTCTTCGGTATGTGCGAAGCAGTTGTAATTGGAGAAATCGTATTCCTGTAAGTCCTGTAATTGGATTCCTTGTTTTAACAGGCTTGTGATCACTTCGCTCATGGCGTGATTCCAGCTCACAGAAGTTGTTTTGATTTCTGCATCCCGGTCGGCGTAAGTCCCGCTTGTCGTTTCCACAATAGGTTCTGATTTAAAATAGCGGTAACCGACCTTTTGGAAATCGTCATCGAACATCCAAACCACCGGATGGAACTCAACGAAGACAAACTTTCCGCCCGGTTTCAGGAAGTGATTGACCACCGAAGCCCATTTGTCCAGGTCCGGAAGCCAGCCAATTGTTCCGTAAGAAGTAAAAACGATATCGAACTGACCTTCCAGGTGTTGCGGAAGATCATAGAGATCACAACATACAAATGTTGCATCGGCACCCGTTATGGATGCAATTTCGCGCGCTTTGTCAATTGCTTTGTCTGAAATATCTGCCCCAACCGTGCTCGCCCCCATGCGTGCAAGTGAGATCGTGTCCTGCCCGAAATGGCATTGCAAATGCAAAATGCGTTTTCCACTTACATCTCCAAGCAGAGCGATTTCGGTTTCCTGCAGGGAATTTTTCCCTGCTAAAAAAGCGGTCTGATCGTAGAATTCCGACTCCACATGCGGATCTACCCGCTGGTTCCATTGTTCTTTATTTATTTCCTTGTAATTCTCCATGAATCATTTCTTTTCTGTTCTTCACTTCGTCAAAAGTTTCATTGTAATCTATTCTTAGGGTTCCCATCCAACGGTCCCAAAACAGGAAATACAATCCGTAATTCCCGATGAAGTGTTTGTGATGCTGGTTGTGCGCAACAGAAGTATTGATCCATTTTCCGATCCATGTTCTGTGAAAACGCGGTGGAAACAACTCGAATCCCAAATGACCGTAGACATTGATGATAAACTGTCCGAGTAAAAAGATGACCAGTGCGCTGGTATGGACCGGGATCGTAAATGCTATAATCGGTATAATCATTCCTTCCAGGATACTCTCTGAAAAATGGAAAGAGTAAGCGGCAAGCGGAGTAGGGTTGGTGGATTGATGATGAACGAAATGAATGTGCCGGAATAATTTCGGATGGTGAATTGCCCGGTGCATCCAGTAGAAATAAGTGTCGTGGATCACGAACATAACCGGAATCGTAAAGAAATAATAAGCCAGCCCATAAGTGTCAACATCTTTATAAAGATTGGTATATGGCTTTAAAACGATCACTACCAGTAAAAAAATGGTTGCAAAAATTACGGTTGTCTGCACGGAATATAAGACTTCCATCAGCACCCGTTTGTTTTTGGGAAAAACCAATTGGATTTTCCGTTGGAACCACTGGTTCCTGAAAAGGACATAAAACAACAAGTAGGCACCACCTGCTATAATCAGGTAACGCAGTGAAATGTAATAAGCGATTTCCGGCCAAAAACGGTAAAATCTTTCCATGTTCTCTGAATTCAATTAAAGGTCGCAATTTTAGTTTGAAGATGGACCAAGTTCTGGAATTTCTTTTTCAAAAAGATAAAAAACTCTCAAAACAGATGATTGAAAGGTCTAAAAAATTGGTTTTGAAGCATTTTATTAAGTAATGTTTTATAACTAATTGTGTATCAATTTACTGCCGAGCAGATTTTCGGTTGTTAATTTATTTTTCATTTGTTAAAAAATAAGATTTTAACATTGTTGATTGTTTTAATTCAAACAATAGTTGTAATATTCCACTGGCTAACATTAAAACGCTATTTATGAAGAAGATGAACTATTTAGTGACGACCTTACTGGTCGCGAGTGGTGCGTTGAGTGCTTATTCCCAGGAATTTAAAAAAGTGTCCCTTTCAAAGGGAGTTTATTCGGAAGCAAAAACTTTCAAACGTGTGAACCAGAAACGAGTGAATGATGCTTTCAAAGGACTAAAAGAAATTTATTCTTTTGATTTTACCGCTTCCCGTCCGAAATCCGTTTCTCAGCAGATCGAGTCAACAGCCAGTTTGGCACTCGAGAAATCGGGATTTGTTACCTATTCAAATACGAATTCAATTTCAAATCTGCTTGCAATCCGGCCGGAAGTTCTTTCCGTTCAATTGCCTTACGAAGACCGTGTGTTGACGTTGGATTTGGTCCGGGTGAATCTCTTTACGGATGAATTTAAGCTGGAAACCAGTACGCCGGGATTAGAGCAGGGAGTAGATTTAGGGGTGTACTACCAGGGAACACTTCGAAACGAAGATGCAGTGGTTGGAGTGAGTTTCTTCGAAGATGAATTTTTTGTGTTGATTAACCGAAATTCACCCGAAGATGCAACGATTGAGGCCGGTTTGCTCAGGCTTCCGGAAAACAATGCCGGAATCCATGTAGTTTATTCGGACGATGACCTGAAGGACAAACCTGTTTACTCGTGCGGTTCCGAAGATTTGGAGCAATATCAACAGGCGGTTGAACGGCTGTCTTCTCAAAAAGAGGAGTTGAGAGATATGAAAAAGGCAACATACAAATGTGTGACTTACTTCTGGGAAACGCGGTACAATCTGTATACTTCAAAAGGAAGCACACAGGCTGTTACCAATCATATCACTAACATTTTCAACAACTTCAAACTGTTTTATGAAAATGAACAGATCGGTTCGAAGCTGAACCAGCTTTATATCTGGACAACAGCTGATACGTATAATGATGATCTGAATACCTTCTCAGCCAACCGCTCAAATTTCGGAGCAAATATCGCTACATTGTTCTCAACTACCGGTGGCGGTGGAGTTGCATGGCTGGATCAGTTGTGCGGAAGCAATGAATATTACAAACACGGGTTCTGCGGGGCTGTCGGCGGAACTGTAAATGCGGTTCCAACTTATAGCTGGGCCGTAAATGTTACGGCTCATGAGATCGGGCACAACCTGGGATCACCCCATACCCATGCCTGCAGCTGGACGGGTGGCGCGATTGACGGATGTGGTCCGCAGGCTGGATACTCTGAAGGCTGCAACGGTCCGATTCCTTCGAATGGGGGAACAATCATGAGTTATTGCCACCTGGTAAGTGTCGGAATGAACTTTACGCTGGGCTTCGGACCACAACCCGGAAACCTGATCAGAAGCCGGGTTAACAGCTGCATTACTTTAACTTGTGATACAAATGGCGGTGGACAAACGTGCACAAATGCTTACGAACCGAATGAGACACAGGCTGCAGCAGCAACATTAACAAATGGAACGGCCGTTTCAGCGGCAATTGCGACCTCCGGTGATGTCGATTTCTTTAAGATTACGACTTCGACCACTACGAATAACGTGTTCAACCTGGCAGGACCTTCCGGAGTGGATTTCGACCTGGTGATTTACAACAGTGCCGGAACACAAATTGGTTCAGGAGCGGGAAGTACAGCTACAGAATCCGTTACATTGAACGGACAGGCTGCCGGTACTTATTATGCAAAAGTTTTCGGATACAACAATGCAGTAAGTGCTACCTGCTACACACTGACAGCGACAGCGACGGCAGTAAACAACTGTTCGACAGCTTATGAGCCGAATAATTCTTCGTCTGCCGCAGCAACAATTCCATTGGCAACTACCATTTCTGCTGCAATCTCATCCAGTACGGACCAGGATTACTATAAAGTAACCACAACTGCTTCCGGAACACATTTATTTGCATTGGCAGGACCGAGCGGTGTTGATTATGATTTGAATGTTTACAACAGTGGCGGAACCTTGATCGGGTCGGGAGTGAGTTCGTCAGCTACGGAGAATGTATCGATTGCAAACCTGGCTGTCGGAACTTATACGGTTCGTGTTTTCGGGTACAATGGTGCAAACAGTCCAACTTGTTATACCCTGAATGTGGCAAGAACTTCAGCCTCTTTCTTCGGAGAAGAACCGAAAGCAGCAACTTATTCAATTTATCCGAATCCTGTAAAGGATAAATTGGCTGTCAGTTCGTCTAATCCGGAAGAAATTCTGAAAGTAGAGGTGATGGATATGAGTGGTAAAGTTCTTTCTAAAAATGAATTACGTAGCAATGCAACGATCGATGTTTCGGATATCAGCTCCGGAGTTTACTTCGTGAAAATTACTTCGGCGGCCAATGAGCCAACACAAATCAAATTTGTGAAGGAGTAAGCAATCGTTAACCCAATCTATTCAGGAGAGGTTTCGCAAATGCGGAACCTCTTTTTTTGTGACAGTTCATTGAAAAAATGTTTTGAGAATAGCTAAAAGAAATTAGCGGTGCTATCGATCGTTCCGGGACTTTATCCTACTCTCTGCATGGTAGTTGTTCTTCTTTTTACACTCAAAAAGGTATTGGTTATAGCTTCAAACACGATGTAGTTTTGCAAAAAAATCCGTGCTCGGGATAAAACAAACAATCTTGTGAAAAATAGTATTCTTCTTTTCTTTTTGATTTCCGTTCCTGTTCTATTTGCCCAGCAGGGAGTAATCAGTGGCAAGTTCCGGGAGAACAACCAGGGAGTTCCTTTCATTACTGTGGGACTTGAGGGAACCTCGTTAGTAGCTGCAACGGATGAGAATGGTTTTTTTCGAATTTCAAATATTCCATACGGGAATTATGTGTTGAAAGCTTACAGTTCGGAACACGAGTCCTATGAAAAGCAGGTTGAACTACGACAGCCCGAAATGGATTTGGGAGCATTGACCCTGGTTAAGGTTGCTCAGATGGAAGAGGTTATGGTTTTGGCGAAATCAAAGGTGCAGGAAGTAAAAGAGCAGCCTTTTGCAGTAGAATCTATCGATATGAAACCTGTTCAGAACCTGAATTTGAATGTCAACCAGGTGCTGAACCAGTCTACAGGTGTGCGTATTCGTGAGAGCGGTGGTCTTGGATCTGATTTCGTGTTTTCATTAAGTGGTTTTACCGGGAACCAGGTGCGTTTTTTCATAGATGGGCTGCCTACTGATGTTATGGGAAGATCATTCAGTATAAATGCCATTCCGGTGAACAATGTGGAACGGGTAGAAATTTACAAAGGAGTTGTTCCGATCAACCTGGGATCTGATGTTCTGGGAGGTGCCGTAAATATCGTAACCAATAACACCGTACGTAACTTTTTGGATGTTTCTTACGGGTTCGGATCGTTTAATACGCATCAGGCGAGTTTGGTTGGAAGGTATACCACCAAAAAGGGATTTATGGTTAGTGCAAGTGCATTTTACAATTATTCCGACAATGATTTTAAGGTAGATATCAACCTGTTCGATAAGAAAACCGGGAAAATTGACGAACATACTACTTCCGTAAGGCGCTTCAACGATGCGTTCAAATCTGCAACCGGAATGGTGGAATTCGGAGTGGTGAATAAGAAATGGGCAGACCGGTTAATGGTTGGGTTAATTGCGAATACCACTTACAAAGAAATTCAGCAGGGAGCAAATATGACCATTGTTGCCGGAGAAGTTCATCGAACCGAAAACAGCCTTATCCCAACATTGAAATATGAAAAGAACCAATTGTTTGTTAAAAACCTGAGTCTTAAAGTTTCCGGGCTGTACAGTATGATTGAACAGCAGACAGTAGATACGAGTTCCCGCATTTATGATTGGACAGGAAATCACACGTTGAAGCTGCTTTCGAATACTTCCGGTGAATTGAACTGGTACAAAACCCTGTATACTTTCAATGATCAGGCAGCACTTGCTGTTGCAACTTTGAATTACAAACTTGGAAAATACCACCAGTTTACACTCAACAATACCTATTCCCGCATGCGAAGAGTTGGGAGTGATCCGCTGAAAGTAGATCCGCTTCCGTTTGAAGACCCGAATATCCTCGAGAAGAATTTTACGGGGATTTCCTACCAGTTGAAATTATTCCGGGACCGATGGACGACCTCTGTTTTCGGAAAGATGTTCAATATGAATTCCATTTTGTATAAATCAGATGATGATACAGGAGATATTCGAAGAATGGATAACGATTTTCAATTGCCGGGTTATGGAATTGCCAGTAGTTTTTTCGTGCTGAATTATTTGCAGCTGAAAGCTTCTTATGAGAATACCTACCGTTTGCCGGAAGGATATGAAGTGTTCGGAGATGGATTGCTCCAATTGCCTAATGCGGACCTGCAGCCTGAGAAAAGTCAGAATATCAATGCAGGCTTCCTGTTCGGGAAACGTTTCGGAAAACACTTGGTGAATGTGGATTTTAATTATATGTACCGGCTTCCGCAAAACCTGATCCGCTCAGTGGCTATGGGGATTACTTCACGCTATGAGAACCTGAGTCGGGCAAAAGTAAATTGCCTGGAAGGAGCAATCAGCTATGGGTACAATGATTGGTTCAAGATCGAGTTCAATGCAACCTACCAGAATATCCTGAATGCTTCATTAAAAGACAACGGTGAACCGGATGAGTTGTACATGGACCGCTTGCCGAATGCTCCGTACTTGTTCGGGAATGCATCATTCACATTCAATACCCGGCAATTCGGGAAATATAAGCAGCGAATTAATTTCAACTGGAACACTTCCTATATTGAAGAATTTTACCTGAAGTGGCCTAGTTTGGGGTCGTTGAGTTCCAAATTCGTCATCCCGAGACAAATTATAAGCAATGTTTCCGTGAGTTTCACAAGTCATTCCGGCCGGTACAATATTTCCCTTTCATGCATGAACCTGTTTGATGCCATGTGTTACGATAATTTCCGGGTGCAGAAACCAGGAAGGAGCTTTAATATCAAACTTCGCTACTATTTACAAGAGAAAACAAAAACACCGCTTTCGATAAAATAATCCTGTCCGGTAAGATCGACCGATAACTGATCCATCGGTATATAATTTTAAAACAAAATTTAAATGAAAACAAAAAGTACACTTGTAATTGCTGTGATCGCTCTGTTAGGAATGACTTCAATTACTTCCTGTAAAAAGAAAAAAACGACGGAAGAAGATGAAACCCTGGTTCCTGCTTCCGGATACGTTTTGGGATTAAAAACTACCAGTGCCGGAGCTGACGCAGAGTATTTGGTAACGTCGACAGATTTGATGTCAGGAACCATTTCCGCTACTGGAAACGGAATCGAACAAATGGGATGGATGTACTATCACCAGATCGGGAATAAATACCTGGCGATGGATTACACAAATAACATTTGTACGGGATATGAGATTGCAAACAGTACCTTGTCATCCGCCGGAAGTTTTGTGTTTGACCGTTTGGATGTTTTGACGAACGATCCGGGTGGAAACGTATTTGCGGTAAGCGCACCATGGGGTGGAGGTTCATACGATTGTAAATTCCAGACAGTGAATCCGAATTCTATGTCCATTACAAGTACGCAAAATGTACTTTTGAATGTGATGTACAACGATACCATGGCGCAATTGAATATGTGGCCTACAGGAACCTATATCAATAACGGAAAATTGTATGTTTCTTATTATCCGCTGCACGGTGCTTCCTGGGATACTCCTAAAACCGATACGGCTTATGTAAACGTGTATACTTATCCGGGATTGAATTACGTGACTACGTTTAAGGATGCCCGCACAGGACCTATCGGTTATTACGGAGGTTCTCCTGCAATTATTGAAGATGAGAATGGAAATCACTATACCATCTCCACTTGTTCATTGGCAGCAGGATATACACAAGCTACAAAACCTTCCGGAATCCTGAGAATTAATTCAGGTCAGCAGCAGTTTGACAACAGCTATTTCTTCAATATCGAAGCTTTGGGGTATAAAATCCTGACAGGTGCTTATATTGGGAACGGCAAAATGATTGCGCGAGTAGTTCCTAATTCGGTGGATGCACAATCCGGAGGCAGCTGGGCTGCATTCGGAATTGATGTTCCGATCCACCGGATCGCCATTTTGGATTTGAACAGCCAAACCTTGCAAATCGTTAATGATGTTCCTGCACATGGCGGACAATATTACACACCATTCTATATGGAAAATGGAAAAGTATTTATTTCTGTGAACACCGGATCGAATGCATATATCTACCGGGTAGATCCTTCAAGCGGAACAGCGCAGCAGGGAGCAACAATCGACGGGAAATCCATTCAGTGCTTCTTTAAATATTAAAAAGAAACCCTATAAACCCGATTACTTCTGACAAAAACCCGTGGGATGGAAAATTTTTCCGTCTTACGGGTTTTAACTTTTACCCCGATACACTGAAACGATTCTTTGCTAATTTTGCACCAAACTTAGACAAATGAAATTTCATGTTCTTCTGATAGCCCTGGTTACTGTCATGCCTATTGCTATGGCGCAAACTCCACAAAAGGCTGAGATCTGGAAACCTAATAAAAAAGGTTCTTTTTATCTCTATTGGGGCTGGAACAGAGATGCTTATACCAAGTCAGATATTACATTTTGGGGTAAAGATTATGATTTCAAGCTGAATAATGTTATAGCAAATGATCGTCAGTCTTTATACCGCTCCAATTTATATTTGAATCCAACCACCATGACCATTCCTCAGTACAACCTGAGATTCGGATATTTCTTCAAGGATAAGTATGAAATTTCAATTGGTGCGGACCATATGAAGTATGTGATGAAGAAATACCAAACGGTAGATATGGATGGTCATATTGAAAACTCCGGTACGCCTTATGACGGTCAATACAACGATCAGCCTATGGTTATGGATACAGCGTTTCTAATGTTCGAACACACAGACGGATTGAATTACCTGAATGTCGAGGTTAGAAGATCGGATGCCTTGATCAATGTAAAATATTTCAATCTAAGTGCAAACTACGGTGGAGGTTTCGGGGTATTGGTGCCCAGAACAAATACCACTCTTATGGGGAATCGCCGTCACGATGAATTCCACCTGGCAGGTTACGGGATCGGATTGGCAGGAGCTTTAAAACTGAATTTCTTCAAATATTTCTTCATTCAGGGGGAAGCGAAATACGGTTTCATTCACATGCCGGATATCCGTACTACCTATGATAAGGCTGACAGAGCGAAGCAGCATTTCTTTTTCATGCAGTACAATGTGGTTTTCGGAGCGCAGTTCCAGCTGACGAACAGAGTTAAAAAGGAGAAATAAGTATAGCACGTTTTCTTTTTACCGCAAAAGAATGCTAAGACGCTTAGCGGTCAAAACCTTTTGCTTTGAAAAGCAGGATCTTCGGATCTCCGCTTTGACCTTCGTTGGAAATGTACAAATCCCCGTTCTCCATAATTGCAATTCCCTCGGCTTTATTGAATTTCTGAGGATTCAGTACTTCCAGGTGGATAATTTCACCTTCCGGATTAAATACAAAAAGATAATAATCGGATGCACTCAGAACATAAAGAAGATTGCTTTCCGGGTGAATATAAATCCCTGAAATTTGGAACTTCAAAGCAGGTTCTTCTTCATTTGGTTTTTTCTTGCTGGGTCTCGTCGGTAATTCGATCTTGTTCCGCACTGCAAAATCCTTGATGGAAGTAATGTCATAAGTGTAAAGCGGCTCGGGATTCAGTTTGTTCTTTTTCAGGTCGAAGGCGTAAATAGTACGCAGGTTCTTGAATTCAGCCCCTTTGGCAATCTTGCTTTTGGAGCCGATCAGCAACCGGTTGTTTTTGGAATCGAAACAAAAACCCTCATTATCTTTGTTTGGAATTCCGGTAACAATGGAGTCCAGTGACCATTTTTCAGACTGGTAATTGTGAATCCGGAATAAGGTAGCATCACTTCTCAATACAAACATATCTCTTCCAACGGCTGCAATTCCTTCGTAATCACCAGGACCGGAAAAGTGGATCTTATGCCTGACCGTTTCACTTTTCAAGTCGTAAATGAAAACAATGCCTTCTTCGTCCTGGACACAAGCCAGGGTCTTATCATCAATACCAGTGGTTCCGGAAACTTCCCTTAGCTCGGCAGGTAAAATAATGATTTGGTCTTCCTGCTTGAGGTTGTAGGGAATTTCTTGCTGGCAAAAAGAACCAAAGCTCAGGACAGTAAAAAAGATAAAAAGAAATCTGGTGCTCATAAGATAAATGTAGTAAAGGTCCTGGGGAAATGATTTCAGCTTAAGAGGAATTAACGATTTTTTTCTTTCAGACGACGAATTCGCGTCAGATTACAAAGTCATTTCATGAAACAGCTTTGCATCCCGGATAATTGCCAGCAGCTCTGTTTTTTTTAGCAGGCTTTTGCTCATTTCTACATAACGTGTTTTTTTTCCTGTTCCCTCAAGTAAGGGATGTTTGTGTGAAAGTTCAGCACCTTTGCTGAAAGACAATTTCACTCCTTTTTGCGACGGGAATAAAACGCAGATCATTCCTTTATACCCCGGACCATAACTGAAGGCAAGCATTTTTGCCGGAATATCCAATTCCTGCTGACTGTTGGGAAGTTCCCGCTCCAATAAAAACTGTGTTTCCAGGAATAATTCTCTAACGGCGTGTGGGTAACCTCCTAAAAATATGGCAAGGGAAGAACTCATTACAAATCGAATTTTCGTTGGTTCAAATCCTTGAATTTACTTATTTTTTGAACATAAAGTGCCCAAAGAATGCTCCCCCTGTAAAAAGAAATAGGCGCTTTGCGGTCTATTTTTTTCCACTTCCGGCGTTCTTTCATAGATGATGGAAGATGGTTGTAGAAGGACATGTGTGCCCTGAAAACCGCCCAAAAGTGCGGGAACTGTCCTCTTAATAAAAAGATGAAAGCAGCAAGTCCGTCAAAACAAAATCTTCTGAACAATACGTATGTCAACCCGACACGCTGATTCTTGTGGATCATTAAAAGGCTGTTCCTGAAATTCAGGAAAGTCTTTTTGGGGTTCATATAATTTAACGTTCCTCCGCCAACATGATAGACTACGCTTTGTGGATTTACTTCAAAATGAAGTCCCATCCGCTGAATCCGCCAACACAGATCGATTTCTTCCATGTGCGCAAAGAAGCGCTCGTCAAGTCCGCCAGCTTCCCAGTAGGTTTTGGAACGGATCATCAGACAGGCGCCGGTAGCCCAGAATATCCTTGCCGGATAATCGTACTGGCCTTCGTCCACTTCTACGTGGTCCATTATTCTGCCCCGGCAAAAAGGGTAGTGGTATTTATCTAAAAAACCTCCGGAAGCGCCCGCATGCTCAAAAGTATCCCGGTTCTTAAAAGAATGGACTTTTGGCTGGCAACCAGCAACCTGTTCGTTCTTCATCGTTTCAACCAATGGCAGCAGCCAGTTTTCAGTTACCTCCACGTCGCTGTTGAGTAAAACGTAATAGTCCGCTGTGATTTGTTTCAGGGCATCGTTGTATCCTTTTGCAAATCCGCCGTTGGATTCGTTGACTACGATTTCTATCTCCGGAAAATGTTTGCGGGTCCAGGAGACCGAATCGTCGCTGGAGGCATTGTCTGCCAGCACCACTCGAAAAGGTTTCGAATGTGCGACGACTTGCGTTAAAAATTGTTCTAAAAAATGCTTTCCGTTCCAGTTTAATATGACAACGGCAATATCAGGATTTTGCACAAGTAGGTTTAATCTTGTTTGTAATAATAGCCGCTGTTTGTACCGTATTGATTGTTTCCGCTATTGCTGTCTACATTGGAGGAGCCACTGTTGCGTTTTACAAGCATCTCCTGCCATTTATAATTCTGCTGTTCTCCAACCATGTCGGAATGCAAGAGGCGGTAAGCGTTGTTTACCAGGTCAGGATTATAGAATACAAAGCGTTTGTTGCTGAAGGTCTTGATCTTGTAATAATGCCAGATCTCATAAGGGTATTCTGCCGGTGAAGTCTCACGAACAATGATTGTATTCGGCTGACCATACTGTAAATAAACCCTTCCGCGATCCGTTTCAAAACCATCCTGGAAATTGTTTCCGTAATTCTTCTCAACAAGCTGTACATTTTTCTTGTAATTCAGCCATTGGTCATAGGCATTTGTTCCTGCTGTTTGAATCCAGAATTGTTGGATGTGCTTGCGGCACAGGTCCGGACTTTTTGCTTTCAGCGTTTTCATGATCGACTTCACTTCAGCCGGTCTTGCTATGGGGATTAAGCTTGCTAAATAGTAATTCAGGGAGTCATCTGTTATAGAAGCCTGGAAGTTGGGATCCAAAATGATCTCCTCCACGTTTTCAGCGAGTTCAATATCATTGATGCGTTCGAAGAAATAATCTGCTGCCTGACCGATTGTTTTGCTATTGCGATCAATCACTTCCAATGTCAGGTGATAAGAACCCGAAGGCAGCTTCGTAATATCTATATTCCTTAGTATTGGAATAACCGGGCTTGGTTTTAGCTTCGTAAAGCGGGTGAAACCCGGCATAACCTGATTGGTCTGAGAGGAAACGATTTGTTGCCGCAAACCAAAGCTGCTGTCCGGGATTAGGTGTGAGTTATACACTTCCACATAATACGGGATGTTAGACATCGTTTGACTGTAGAAATTGGAAATTCGCGGAATGATCTCGTAACCACTTTTTTGGAAAGGGGATTGCATATTATTGCTTGGAGAAGCAACTTCGGCAATCAGGATATCTGAAGTAGAAACTTTCGTATATGTATCCGGAATAGAGACCTCTACTTTTCCGTCAAGAGTTTTATCCTTTCCGTAAAGGTCCTGCAGACTTATATGTGCAATGTAATTTCCGGGTTGTAATGGAATGCGGATATTGTCGAAGAAATCTTCCACGATTGAATCACGCATTCTGGGGCTTTCCAGTGCAAATGCATTCGTGTAAACCGTATCTCCGCCCGGCTCGCTGGTTACAACTGTCGATACGGCAATTTTTGCCTGAAGAACAGAGTCAACCGGAGCAAACTTAATGGTATAAGCTACAAATTGGAATTGAAGATCGATATATGGTCCTTGTTCAGGTGAGTAATAACTTTTGTAATCGATGAAGGCTTTCATCTGATTTTTCTGCCCCAAAGAATTCGCAGCAAGAAGGATTAAAGTTAAAATCACCAAAAATGGCTTTTTCATAATTCAAAAATAGGTATGGTAAAGATAGTGCATTTGAAAGGATTTACCGAAATAGAAAGCCCGGAAATGAAAAATCATTGATTAAACGGTACTGATTCTCAGGTAACAAGTAAATAACTTTTATTTTTTTTTGGTTTAACACTTGCCAAAAAGGAAAATAGCACTACTTTTGTCGCGGAGAGTTGGCAGAGTGGTCGATTGCGGCGGTCTTGAAAACCGTTGTACCGAGAGGTACCGGGGGTTCGAATCCCTCACTCTCCGCAGGAAATTGAATCCCGGCGCGCCTTTGGCGGTCGGGGTTTTTTCGTTGGTGGCTTGCCGAAATGGATTTCGGTGAAGATGAAACAAATTGGTGGGCATGCGATTAATCGCATGCCCACAGGTCTTCAATCCTAATCATTATTGAACGGCATATTTTCCGTTCGAATCAACCAGCATGACGATATTCCCTGTCCAGCAGGTACAATAAATCTCTTTTTCCACTTCAATGATTTCCGGATTTACCTCCTGGCCCGGATAAGCATGAACTTTAACGGCCTGTTTCCGGTTTGCCAGATAATGTTGAGTATTCAACAGGTTAACCGTTGTTTTTCGGGGATGTCCATGATCCCACGCAGAACCTTTGTTCCGGTGAGTTGTGTCTCCGGCACTGATGATGGCAATTTTGGGTGACATAATATCCAGTAGCATTTTGGTGGTCCCGTTTTCGGCTCCATGATGACCTACGTGATAGAGGTCCACATCAAACAAAGGAAGGTTATTGAAGTATTTTGCGAACAGGTATTCGATGCCTTCCAATTCCAGGTCACCGGTAAACAACAGGGATGTTTTTCCATAAATCAGTTTGGAAACAATGGAATGGTTATTCGGGCTGTTAAAATCGGAGGGTGGAAAGGTGTGGCAGTTGATCGTTTGTTTGGTTTTTACGGATACTTCGCCCGAATAAAGGAGCAGTTTTGGAATGGTCGTTCCCGGTGTAACCAGGTTTTGAAGACTTAACTCGTATCCTTTGGGCATCAAACTGTCCATCAGTCGGTAATCCATAAATTCCAGCATGATCTGTTCGTTTTTGGCAGCTTTTTTTACTTCTTTCGTAAGCTTGAATTTGCTGGTGATTATACGCTTGATGGTATAGTCTCTTGAGAGATCTGTTATCAGGCTGGTGTGATCGTAATGATTGTGTGTAAGGATGAGTACATCAATTGTTTTATTCAAATCGTTTCTCCGGGCAAAGAATTGCGAGAGGTAATCGTTCAGAGAAGCCCGACTGGGTTTTATGTTCTGTAATTCTCCGCCGGCATCAATTATCACAACACCTTTGCTGAATTCCAGTAAAGTAGCATCTGCCTGGCCGACGTTGATAAAATGGGCCTTGAAATCGTCTCCTTTTGCGTAAAGGCTGAAAAAGAGCAGTAAAGTGAGTAGTGTGTTTTTCATCGTGAAGGATTTGAACCGGCAAATTAGTGATTTACCTGATAATAAGTTCCACTTTATTGAAAATAGCTGCTCAGAAGCCCGGGTTAAGTGTATAAGATCTGACAGTTTGAGCAACTGAAACTGCGTCTGTTCTTTGATCCGGTATGCTTTTTAGTGATGGGGAGGTTGCAGCGTAAGCACCAGGTTTTTGTATGTGCAAGCCAGTGCTTTTTTAATTCGTATTGTTTTTTCCACTCCAGGAACTGGAAGCTGTAGATCCGTGCTTCTTTGATCAGTTGATCAAGTTTTTTTGCTGGCAGTTTCCCGACCAATGATTCGGGATGGACTTTGATGCGGTACAAGACTTCGTTTTTAATGATATTCCCCACACCTGCAAAAATATCCTGTTCAAGCAGTGCGTCACAAACGAGCATGTTGGGGCGCTCTTTGAGTTTGGTTTTGGCTTTTTTCGGGTCCCAGGCATCGTTCATCACATCAACACTCCAATCATAGTGTGAATCGATGTCACCTTCCAGGAATTTGACCGAACAGGAATAGAAATTCAGCTCGCCGTTTTCGAATGTAAACGACAAGCGTGGATCAGCATCCGGTTTTTCTTCGTCGATTCGGTAGCTGCCGAACAAGAGGAAATGAATGCGTAGTGTGAAACCTGTAAAACAGAGCAGGAAATGTTTGCCCCAGCTTTGGATCGAGATCACTTTTTGATCCGCGAGCCTGGCTTGGTCAATTTTACTGTTTCCCCTTACGAAAAGGATTTTCTTCCCAGTGAATTTCCGGGCTTCTTCTTTGAGAATGACGATGGACGGACCTTCTGGCATTTTGAGGAGATAAAACGATGCGTCCGATTCAGCGGACGCATTCGGGGTTTATTAACTACCGGATTTCTTGGACTTCTTCATTTTTTTCGGGGAATCATCAGACCAATCCATAATACCGTCCGCCGGCGGATTAGTAGCTCTGTCTATTTCATCCTTACGCCCGGCACTCAATGCTTTGTTTGCTTTTTGAACAGTCTTTTCTGTACGGTCGGTTCCCTCTGCAGCTTCATCCAGTAAGCCATTTGTTTCCATTACCCGTGATACCGGATCTTCAATGAATTGCCATTCTTCCTTCATTTCCGGAGATTTTCCTTCATTCCATGGTCCGGGAATATATTCTCCGTCAGACATATTGAAGTATTTGTTGCTGAACCTCGGGTCGCTTTGCAGGATTCCGGGCGGGAAATTGGGTTGTACACTTTCAAGGGCAGCCCGGAACATCTGTTGGTGGGCAACTTCTCGAGTCATCAGAAAACGAAGGGTTTCTTTTACATACGGGTCATCCGTAAATTTCATCAGGTTTTCATAAACTAGTTTTGCAGTCGCCTCCGCGGCAATGTTTACACGCATGTCAACAGTGATGTCGCCCATTCCCATGATGTAGGTTGCAGACCATGGATTTCCGTTACTGTCTGTTAATTTGGGAGTTCCGCCACTTACCAAAAAGAATTGCGGATCGATCAATGCATCGTGGATATAGGTTTCCCTGGCCTCAGTTCCATCCAGCATTTTGTTCAGGTCCGACTCATCGGCAGCGTTTTTTAATTCGCCGTTGACTCCGGTGAGCAGCATTTGGATAGTTGCTCCTACAATTTCCAGGTGACTAAATTCCTCGGTGGCAATATCCATGAACATGTCATACTTATCCGGGTATGGTTTTTTACAGCCGAAAGCCTGCACGAAATATTGCATGGCCGCTTTTAGTTCGCCGTTGGGCCCGCCGAATTGCTCCAGTAACAATCGTGCAAAACGCGGATCGGGTTTGGAAACTCGTGCTTTAAATTGTAATTCTTTTACATGATGGAACATAATTCTTCTATTTTAGTATTTGACATTCAAGTTGTTTCCGGAGTTCTCCGGGAGCCTTTCTCAAAGGTCAGGGATCGAGCTTGAATTTTTATTGTATGATCGCTTTGAAAAGTTGCAGGATTTACAGTTTTGGGTTGGTTTTATTGAGCTTTTCGTATTTTTAGTGAACAAAAGTATCCATCATGACACCGAAAGAAGTTTTAGAAAAATGGATTCGCTTTTTCAATGAAGCGGATAGCGAAAACATTGCCGGGTTGTACGCAGAAAATGCGGTCAACCACCAGGTGGCGAATGAACCGGTTGTAGGCAGAGGCGCAATCAGGGAAATGTTTGAACGGGAGTTTGGAAGTGCTGAAATGGTTTGTATTCCTGAAAACATTTTTGAGGACGGCGAATGGGTAATCTTAGAATGGAAAGACCCGAAGGAAATGCGCGGGTGTGGGTTCTTTCATATCAAAGATGGTAAAATTGTCTTCCAGCGCGGATATTGGGATAAACTTTCCTTTCAAAGGTTGTATGATATTCCCTTAAGTATTCATTAAGTCTATGAAAAGGAATGAACTGATAGCACTTATTGAAAACAATCAATTGATAGACCGGGAAATGACCGTGGAACGAAATGCATTTCTAAAGACAGCCGGAAGTATTGATACCGATATCTATTTCGTCGAAGAAGGCAGTTTGCGGGTTTATATCCTGGATGAGAACGAAGAACGGACGATCCGTTTTGGTTATCAAAACAATATTTTGGTTTCACTGGATTCGTTCTTGACAGAAAAGCCATCGGAATTCGTTATACAGGCGCTGAAGAAAACTCGGGTAAAAGTAATTCCTAAAAAAGCGTTCATGGAATTTATTTACCGGGATGAAAACAACCTGAAATTGTGGACGAAGATCCTGGAAGATTTGGTCATTCAGCAAATTGAACGCGAAAAGGACCTGCTGGTTTCTTCCCCGAAAGAGCGCTATGAACGTGTGCTCAGAAGAAGTCCGATCCTGTTCCAGGAAGTCTCAAACCGGCACATTGCAAATTACTTGCGCATGACCCCGGAAACACTTTCTCGTTTGAAAAAGTCTTGATTTCAATCAATGTTTTTTCAAGGCTTATACCTGACCTTTGTCGAAAATTCACCGACAATGAATGTCGGGATCTAAAGAAATAACCATGAAAATACAGGCAGAAGTATTGGTGACAGACCTGATGAACAGAACGAAACAGTTGATCCTGGAGGCGGAAGCTCTGAAAGAAAAATCTGAAGAACAGCTGAATTATAAACAGCATTCCGAAAGCTGGAGTGTATTGGAATGTTTGGAGCATCTGAATTTGTACGGGCGTTTTTACCTCCCGGAAATTGAAAAACGAATTACTACCTTCCCCCTTCGGAGGGGGACTGAGGGGGAGGATGTTAAGTATTGTTTCGATCCGGTTTTCAAAAGCGGTCGGTTGGGAAACTATTTTGCGAACAGTATGCTTCCGAAGGAGAAACTGAACAAGATGAAGACATTCAAAAATATGAATCCGCTGAACAGTAAACTGGACAAAAAAGTCATCGATGAATTCATCAGTCAGCAGGAGCAAATGCTTCGTCTATTGGAAAAATCCCGCAAAATCAGCCTGAATAAAATACGGACAGCTATTAGTATTTCAAAGCTGATCAAATTGAAACTGGGAGATACCTTCCGGTTTGTGATCTATCACAACCAGCGGCATATGGTGCAGGCACAGAGAATTCAAAATGTATAATTCAAAATTCAAAAGAATTGAAAATTGATAATTGAAAAGAAGAAATCCGGATAAATGAAATTGATTTGAGAAAGTATACCCGAATCCTTTTCAATTTTAAAATTTTCCATTTTCAATTACCCGATCCGTGTTCCGTTTTTCACCTTTCTTTCCGGCTGCAATAAAGTAACCTCTTTGTTCTCTCCGATTCCTCCCAGTATCAGGCATTCGCTCATCATGTTGGCAATTTGTTTGGGCGGGAAGTTGATAACAGCCACGACTTGTTTCCCGATCAGCTCTTCGGGTGTGTAAAGTGCCGTAACCTGTGCAGATGTCTTCCGCAGACCGAATTCCCCGAAATCTATAGTGATCTTGTATGCGGGGTTGCGCACCTCTGTAAATATTTCTGCTGAAAGGACTGTTCCTACACGCATTTCTACGTGCATGAATTCGTCCCAGGTGAGTGTGTTTGCTGTGTCCATTGTTTTAATTTTCCCAACCATTATTCTGCCGGTCGTATTTTGAAAACTCCCCACTATCTGTAAACTCAGAAGTGGTCATGGATAGTTCAAAAATACTGTCGCCATCCCAGCCTGATTGAAAATAAACAGCTCTGTCTGTCAATAAGGCTGAAATCCCGTATTGATCGTTGTGAAAATGGGTTCCAAAAGTACTTCTTCTTTCTTCGACAAATTTATAACGCTCCAAACGGATGGTTAATGCCTTGATTTGATCAGCAGAAAAAGGAACCAGGTAGTCTTCTTTTTCAAAGAAATCCGGATCGTTGCTTTGTTCTTCGCGTTGCCTGGTTTCAATCCTGAAGAGTTGTACGTCGTAGCTCATGGCTTGGGGTGTTTGTTACTAAATCCTAAATATAGACCAAAGCTCGTTAAATTAAGTCAAAATAGTTCTTCAGATTTCTTGTGAGACTTTATGTTTGAGGCCTATCATTTAAATTATAATTATGAGATCATCTAAATTATGGCAAGTCATCGGTGCGTCCGGTGCAATTTTTCTACTGAGTTTCGGAACAACAGCCCAAATTGAAAATCCTCCTTCGGTTAAAGGACGCTGGGGATTGAGCGCTGGGGCTACTTTCGATAAGTACAAGATTGATCCGGCATGGATGCAGGGTTTGAAACCTGGTGTTTTGCCCATGCTTACTTATACTTACGGGAAGAACCAATTTGAATTGGGACCACAGTTCCGACTTGCCCGGCTAAATAGTCCAATCAAGTACTGGGGAGTTACATTTAATTACAAAAGGTATTTCAATGGTTTTGGGACCAGATTCGTGCCTTATTTCTACAGCGGAATCTCCTTTACCACTTCCCGATTTGATGGTCATTCGTCTGGGAACGGGGTTATGCATCAAACGGGATATGAATATGAAATGATAGGAATGAACCTGAGTGTAGGTTATGGATTGGAATGGCAACTGGGAAAACACTTTTATATGGGATCTTCCGTTGGTATCAATCCGGGATTTTACTCTTTTAACCGGAGCGTGTTTCAGGGGATAAGTACTGAAGGCGCTTATGTATATGGCAGAGAAAAAGTTAGCGGCATTGGGTTAGGTTTCAATGTGAATGCCCAGATCGGCTACCGGTTCGGGAAATAAAAAGCTTAAATAAAAGACCATTTGTTCCGGCAGATGGTCTTTTTAATTTATTGAATCTTTCTTCCCTGCTGATCAATGTAAAACCATTCGTCACTTTTCGAGGATGAATGCTCACCGTCACTGCTTACTTCACAATTTAGCGCAACTTTGGCTTTGCCGTTCTCAAATGGATCGGCGCAGCTATAAATGGCCGGGATAACTACTTTTCCGCTTGGGTCCGCAAATCCTATCTTCCCGTTTCGTTTGATGCGGAACAGACCTTCTACAATGTAGTCAGGTCCGTTATCAAAAATATATGCTTCGAAAATGACTTCTTTGTTCCGGTTGATAGCAACCATTCCCTGGTCTTTGAAACGTTCATCTGCCACGTAGGCGAAGGTTGTAAAAATTGTACTGAAACAGTTGTCGAATTCTCCCGTGTGAATAATGGTATCGCCTTTTTTATTCAGGAATGCAAAAGAATTTCCGTACTCATCAGGTGCTCCGAAAAGGGTGTCCTTAGCGGGTAAAATGTCTGCGTATTCGAATGTCGGAGCAACCGGTTCAGGTGTTTTCGGGTCCACTTCCTCGGGTTGGGGAGAACAAGCTGTGAAAACAGAAAAGATCAGAAATGGAAAAAGTTGTCGTCTCATAGTATCATTTCAAAGGAGCGCTAAGATACTTCAATTAAACTTCGTTGATGCATTTCAGAGTAAATAAGCCCGAGACAGCTTTTTCCTTCTGCTTTTGCATCCCAATACATTCCGTGCGCTCTGATGCTGTAAAGGGAGATGAAGTCAATGAGACTGTATGGATTATGAGCGGAAACTTCATAGTTCAGGTTCACCGGTTTGAGTGATTTGGCCCGGATACCGAATTGCGCATCACCGATTTTTGCGTCTTTCCTGAAATTGGTTCCCAGTGCATCAGCAATGGAGTAGACATTCAGCCACTGAAGTTTGTCTCCCAGTTCCATCCGGCGATTTTTATAGAATTTCGGATAATAGGAATTGACAAATTCGAATGGCGTCCCGATGGTGATGATGGCTTCGCAAAAACGTTCGGCATTCTTAGAAGGATTATTCCCATACGGGTATACATAATCGAGGGCTAAAATACTTCCGAAACTATAGGCGTGGAGATGGATCCGGCAATTTTCCTCGTGTTCTGAAATGTAATCGACCAATAATTCCAGGTTTCCCTGGATTACCGCTTTCTGAGATCCGCGCTGCATGTAGTCATTGGCACAAACGAATTCCGTGGCCAGGTTGGAAAGCAGGTTGTTTGCATTGGGAACAACCAGAAGCAGCATGGCGGTTATCGGAACAATCGCAAGTGATAGTTTTTCAACGAAGTCGAGTTGCAAATGCTCGATCCCGACTCTTTTTTTAAATGCCGCTATCGTTTCCAGGTTTTCCTGTTTTTTTAAAAAGCTGGCTATGACTTCTGCTGTAGCCGGAAGCATGATCAATACCGCAGAAGCAATGATCAGAAAGATCATAAAAACATAAACCGTTTGCATCGGACGATTGTAACTTGATCTTACAAATAATCGGGTCAGGATTAGCGGGAATTTTCTTAAAACCAACAAAAAAAGCCACAGATTTTTTACGATCAGCGAATAGCTGTTGAATTTGGATGTCAGGATCTCATGGTATTTAAAATCGTAGATTTTGTAAACAGGATTGTCCGGAATCGTTTTGTCACAAATGCTGTAAATCGTGCTTTCACGGTCTTCCCGGTACTTAATTTCTTCTTTTTTAACTTCGAATTCTTTTCCTTGCGTATTGACCATTAATTCGTTCTTCAAACGCTCGGTATATTTTTCCGCCGATTCATTGGTAACTGACTGACCAAGACCGGAAATGTAAATTCCCACTTTCATTTTAAAACGGAATTAGCACGTTTGGGAAACCGGAATTGATTGCTGGTACTAGTTTGTTCGAGTGTCATCATGAATAGCTTTTAGTTTTCAGTAGGGCAATGTATTCATT
The DNA here is from genome assembly GCA_966248825.1 of uncultured Fluviicola sp. Classification (GTDB taxonomy): domain Bacteria; phylum Bacteroidota; class Bacteroidia; order Flavobacteriales_D; family Crocinitomicaceae; genus Fluviicola. The sequence goes on along the minus strand of CBINBC010000010.1, from coordinate 54,816 downwards.
TTTAGGGAAAAACAAAAATCCCCGGCACTCAGTGACCGGGGATTCTTAGTATGTTTTTATTATTTTCCTAACAACACATCGACTGCTTTTTTCAATTGCGCATCTTCGCCTTTCAGCATCGTATTGTAATCGTTTGCGACCTTATAATCCGGTTCACACTGGTTGTTTTCGTAGTATTTTCCGTCCATTGTCATCACACCCACCTGTGGAATCCCGAATACCAATGAGTTGTCCTGCAGGTTTTCCCACCAAACAGCTGTTCCTGTTCCCGGAACCGGCATACCAACCAGTTTCCCAATATTCAAAGTTTTGTAAACAACCGGGAACATGTGTGCATCGGAGTAGTTTCCTTCGCCCATGATCACACAGCTCGGTTTGGTCCATTTGGATCCCGGTTCAATTCCGATCTTTTGTCCTCTCGGAACAAAGTTGATGTATTGTTTTCCGGAAAGGAATGTTGCAAGATCGTCATGCAGCCAGCCGCCGCCGTTGAAACGTGTATCGACGATCAAAGCCTCTTTGTTGATGTATTTCCCCATAACCTGGTTGTAGAATTCGCGGTAGCTGTGATCGTCCATGCCGCGAACGTGCATGTAGCCTAATTTTCCGTCAGAGAGTTTCTCTGTCATGGCCTGCATGCGTTTGATCCAGCGCTGGTAAAGTAATTCGTTCTGTGCTCCGGCAGAAATCGGTTTAATGATCTCTTCCCAGCGTTTCCCGCTTGCAGGATCGTAAATAGCAAGTAAAACAGTCTTTCCTGATTTGCGGTTCAGCAACGGGTAATAATTCAATTCCGGATTGATTTCCACCCCGTCAATTTTTTCGATGATTGCTCCGGCTTTGATTTTTGTTTCGGCACTTACCAAAGGACCTTTATCCAACACTTCTGCGATTTTCAACCCCGTTCCCGTGAACGTTTCATCGAAAATAGCTCCAAGCTGTGCTGTTTCGTCGCCATTTTCCTTACGGGAATAGAAACGGCATCCCGTGTGGGAAGCATTCAATTCACCCAATAATTCGCTGCACATTTCAGCAAAGTCGTAGTTGTTGTTGATATGAGGGAGGAATTTGGCATAAGTGGTTTTGTAATAATCCCAGTCCGTTCCCTGCAGATCTACCACATAGAATTTCGTTTTGACCTGTCTCCACATGTGCTCGAACAAGTATGCGCGTTCCGCATAACTGTCCTGGGTACGTTCCGCTCTGAAAGGAATGTCTTTGCGTTCGCCTTTTTCAAGGTCCAAACGGGTTAATTTTCCATCAATAACGGCGAAAATGTTCTTTCCGTCCTTGTCCATAGAAGTACTCCAGATTCCCCTCGCTTTTAAGGGAATAAGCATTTTCGTTTCATGGTCTTTGAAGTCACGGACATAGAGGTTGTTTCCGTCTTCATTCGGAGAAATGTAATACAGTTTCTCACCCTTCGGGTCCAGGAATGCATCCTGCAGGAAGGAAGAGTTTTCTGTCAAGCGAACCTGGCGATCCGATAATCCGTTTATATCGATTTTTAAAGGCTCGGTTTTCTTAGTTGTATCTGCTTTTTCGCCCTTGCCTTTTTTAGCGGTTTCAGGCTCTTTGGACTTCTCTTTCTCTTTGTCGTTTTTCTCTTTTTGTTCCTTCCAAAGCTCGTAATCTGCTTTTTTCATTTTGAACAGGTCATAAGCGTTTTGTTCCAGGAAAAGGGCATAGGCATCCTGCTGGGAGCCGTGGCTTGCCACATTCTTCATTCCGTCTCTGTTGGAGAACCACAAAACAGCTTTTCCGTCCATTTGAAATTTCGGTCCGCCGTTTGAGAAACCGTTTTGGGTCAATTCAAGCATGGGTTTTCCACCGCTCACATCCACCAACCCGATCTGCTCATGCCAGTTTCCGTCCTGTAGGAAAGAAACCAGGATGTATTTGCTGTCGGGTGCCCAATTGAAAGTTTGATCACCATCACTGTAAGAATAGTTTTTTGTGGCAGGAAGCACGTTACGGATCTTCTTGCTTGCAATGTTGTAAACGCTTACTGCAGTTCTGTTTTCCAGAAAAGCGATTTCTTTCCCGTCCGGAGAGTACTGGGGCTGGAAAGATTCGTTTTCGGTAACTACCAATGCTTCTTCTTTCAAAAGGGTAGAGGCATAAAAATAGCTGTCTTCTTTCCGTACCCTGGTAGTTTGGTAAATTCCCCAGATCTTATTTCGCTCGGAAGCATATAAGATGGCTTTTCCGTCCGGTGAAAAACTCACATTTCGCTCTTCTTCCGGTGTGTTGGTGATTTGTTTGGTTACACCATTTTCCAGGGAAACTGCGAAAACATCTCCATGACTTGTAAAAACCACTTCTTTTCCATTTGATGAAACTGCGATTTCGCCTGCGCCTCCTGTTTCCACTTTATTTTGGATATCGGCATTGCGGTCTTCGGTATTGATCTGAATGCTTACTTTTTCCGGATTTTGACCGTCTTTTTGCGTGTAAATTTCACCATCATAACCATAACAAAGTGTGTTGTTCTCTGAGATTGAAAGGAAACGCACCGGGTTTTTGTCGAATTTCGAAACCTGTGTTGCTGATGCTGGCGAGCTTGGGTTCATTTTCCAAACATTGTAAGAACCGCTTTTCTCACTTAAATAATAAATGCTGCTCTCATCACTGTTCCAGACAGGATTGCGGTCCTCACCTTCGAACTCTGTCAGTTTGGTGAATTTCTCACCGCTTTTGTCGTACATCCACACATCGCGGGTTACAGAAGACTGGTGGTGTTTTCTCCACGCATCTTCGTATCCTTTCTTGTCGTGAAAAATCATCTTTGTTCCCGCCTTGTTCCATTTGATATTTTCTGCAGTAATCGAAAGTTCTTGTTTTTCGCGGCCACCGTCAATTCCAACGGAATAAATTTCGCCCAAAGCTCCGTAAGGAAATTGTGACATGGCTGCATTGTCAACACGGGCAGCAGTGAAAATCACTCGTTTTCCATCCGGCGAAACACACTGCGGATAATCACCGCTGGAGTTGAATGTCAGCCTTTTGGTTGTTCCACCCTGCAGCGGAACGGAGAACACATCGAAATTTCCATATCGGTCGGAAGCGAAGTAAATGGTTTTTCCATCCGGTGAAAATACAGGCATAAAATCATACGCTTCACTCAAAGTAACAGGTACAGCAATTCCTCCGGCTGCGGCAACCTGGTAAATATCTCCTTTATAGGTAAAGACGATTGTTTTTCCATCCGGGGAAATAACCGGATAACGCATCCATAGCGGTGAATTGGAAGGTTGGTCAGGCGGGTTAGGCATTCGAAGGCTCATAACCATTGCGCCAATCATGACCCAAGCAAATAGTTTCTTCATAAATTGATTTTAGAAATTTAAAAATAGAGAAAAGTTGGATACGAGAGCCGGGACAAATGTGGGACGGTTTTTTTTAATTACGAATGTCGAATTCCTAATTACGAATTAATTGAATGAAGGATTGAAAGGCGAACAAATGTTCAGATCTTCTTTCACTGACGACCTTCGGTATCAGGATTTGAAAACGCTCTGTGAGCTACGAAGGTTCAAAATGCTTACGCAGACCTTGCTCCACCATAGCGGTTACGCAAAGGTGAAGAGCTTCAGCATAGGCGCAGAGTTTAAAAGATTTAATTTGAACCATTTGAATCATGTTTAACTCTAAACAAAGAACTGGTATAAGGTGTTATAAGCGAATTGTGATTAGTGATTGGTGAATTTGACTTCGTCGTTGAATTCCAACCTTTCTTAACAATGCGCGTTATTTTCATTGTAAACATTTAATAATATAACAAGGTCTTTGTACCTTTAAGTAAAACAGTAAGCTTATGAAGAAATTTACGCAAGTAATTATGATGTGTTTGGCTCCGGTAGCATTCGGGCAAACGAATCATACAATTAATGCACAGGGAATGTCCTGGACGCCGAACGATTTGACGATTGATTTGGGTGATTCCGTAACTTGGGTTAACAATGGTGGTGGTTCACACAACCTGAACGGAACAACAACAACTTACCCGGCGAACCCGGAATCTTTCGGAATGCCTACGGTAGGAACAACGTGGACTTTTGGAAAGCGTTTCAACGTACCCGGAATTTACATGTACCGCTGTGATCCGCATGCTGCAGTGATGACAGGGAAAGTGACTGTAGTTGATCCAAGTTTGGGATTGGGAGAGAATACGACTTCGGCAATCAGTTTCGGACCAAACCCGGCGACAGAGACAATTACCATTCAAACCAAAGCAACCGATTTCAGTGTTGTGATTTATGACATGGCTGGCCACCAGGTATTGTCGGAGAATTTGAAAAACAAGAAGGAATTGAACGTTTCTTCTTTGAAACAAGGAACGTATGTGATCGAGATCCGTGCGGAGGGAACCATCGTTCAGGATAAGTTTATCAAGAATTAATTTTTTGGAGACAAGATTATGAGAGTCATGAGTCAGGACTGTATTCCAGGTCTTGGCTCATGACTCTTGTCTCTTAATATACGTCCTTGGACTCAGACCAACCTTTTTAACCGGGTTAAGTCCTGGTATCCTGAAGTCTTAACATCCTAAAGTCTTAATATCCTGAAATCTATTTATCAACCGCTTAACATCCCTTTTCAACCTCTTACTCAGTGAAGTCCGTAGTTTGACCTAATTTTAAGTTTTCGTTTCATTATTGGGAACAAATCCCTATATTTTTGCGACACAAATTTTAAGTAGTCATGGATACAAAAAATGAACTTTCAACTCCCCGTGTTTCCAAATTGGCAGAACACATTATCGGTTCTGAGATCATCAAGTTGGCCGCTGAGGTGAATGAGAAGATCAAACAGGGAGAAAAGGTTTACAATTTAACGATCGGAGATTTTAATCCGAAAGTGTTCCCGATCCCTTCTGAATTAAAGCAATTGATTCAGGAGGCATACGAAGATGATCAGACCAATTATCCCGCAGCTGACGGAATGCTGGAATTGCGCGAGGCTGTTTCTCAGTTGTTGAGCAAGCGAGGTGATTTGGAATACGCGAGTGATGAAATCGTGATTACAGGTGGTGCGCGTCCGGCTATCTATGCTATTTTCAAGGCGGTTGTTGATCCGGGAGATGCGGTCATTTTCCCGGTTCCTTCCTGGAATAACAATCATTATACTTATTTAAATAATGCCCGCCCGATCCTGATTGAGACGAGTCCCGAAAATAACTTTATGCCGCGTGCCGAAGAGATTGCTCCGTTCGTGGCTGAAGCAAGTCTATTGGCTTTGTGTTCTCCCCTAAATCCTACGGGAACTGTTTTTTCCAAAGAAGATTTGACGCAGATCTGTGATTTGGTGCTGGCAGAAAATAAAAAGCGGGAGCTTTCCGGTGCGAAACCTTTGTATGTGATGTACGATCAGATTTACTGGCCTTTGACACATGGTTCAATCGAACATTACAACCCGGTTTCCCTTCGGCCTGAAATGCGTGAGTATACCTTGTTTGTGGACGGTATTTCCAAATCATTGGCAGCAACCGGCGTTCGGGTTGGATGGACCATGGGACCAAAGTTCCTGGTTAACAAGATCAAATCGATCCTGACACATGTTGGAGCCTGGGCCCCGAAAGCCGAACAGGTTGCTACAGCGAAATATTTGAATGAGCTGAGCCAGTACGATGCCTATTTGAACCACATCAAATCTGAAATCAATGCACGTTTGATTGGTTTCTACAATGGGATTCAGTCTTTGAAATCAGCCGGTCACAAAGTGGATGCTATTGCTCCGGAAGCTGCGATCTATTTAACGGTACAGTTCGCATTGCACGGTTTGAGAACCGAATCAGGGAAGGTGCTGGAAACTACCCAGGATGTGACGAAGTATATTTTAGATGAGGCAAAAGTGGCTATTGTTCCCTTCTATGCTTTTGGCTCTTCAGATGATTCCAATTGGTACAGACTTTCTGTTGGTACTTGTAAATTGGAAGATGTTGACGGAGTGATTTCGAATTTGAAAGCAGCTTTGGAGAAATTGAACTAAATAGTTGTAAAAATCATAAAGAAACCCCTGATAGTTTTTATCGGGGGTTTTTCAGTTAAAACGAGTTGTTATTTCAACTGAAACAGGTGTTTTTGTGAAATAAGTTTCATGAAAAGATATTCACAAATTGAATTTATTGGAAACAGGATAAGCATGTTGAAATGATTTTTTCATTAAATTTCACTCCCAGAACTACAAAACTATATTCAAAATTAAACTACGCTTATGAGAAAAATCCTCTTTTCTGCGGCTCTGCTATGTGGGCTTACGTCCTATTCGCAGGTTGCACAATCAAAGGCTCAGCAGTTTGTTTCTCCACAAACGGTTGAAAAATGCAGCCAGCATCATCACATGCAGGAAATGCAAATCAAAGATCCGGCACGCTATGCAACAATTTTTAAAGATCCGCTGCCAAATCAGGGAACAAAACACAAACCAAACAGCGGAACAGAGAAGCTGACAGGTGTTATTTACACGATCCCGGTTGTTTTCCACATTATTCATAACAACGGATCGGAAAACATTTCGGATGCACAGATCCAGGACGCTTTAAATATCCTGAACCGGGATTATCGAAAACTGAATGCGGATACGAGTCAGATTGTAGCTGCTTTTCAAGGTGACGCCGCAGATGTGGAAATGCGTTTTGTTTTTGCTACCGTAGCTCCAAACGGTGCTTGTTTTTCGGGAATTACCCGAACAGTTAGTACGACTACCTTTGATGGTAGTGATGGTGAAGTTCAGGTTGCTGCCGTTGTTAATGGAAATAATGTGTACCAGGGAATCTGGCCGCATAACCGCTACTTAAATATCTATATTGCAGATGATATAGGTGGTGCAGCCGGTTATACTTTTAATCCGAATAACGGAGGAACGGCCCAGCAGCAAATGTATTACAACGGTGTTTTCGCTTTACATAATTACACCGGATCAATTGGAACTTCGAGTGTTACCAATAGTAGAACATTGACACACGAAGTGGGGCACTGGTTGAACTTATCCCATGTTTGGGGAGCGAACAACAATCCGGGATCTGCAGGCTGTGGTGGTACGGATAATGTAAACGATACTCCGGCAACGCAGGGATCCCAATCTTGTGCGTTGACTCAAAACTCCTGTTCAACAGACAATGCTTATTGGGGATTTGATCAAATCGACCAGGTGCAAAACTATATGGACTATTCCTATTGTTCAAAAATGTTTACACAGGGCCAGGTAGATCGAATGCGTGCTGCAATCATCAGTTCCGTAGGAGGCAGAAACAATATCTGGACAACTGCCAATTTGAATTTAGTAGGTGGCGGACCTGGGACATCTTTGTGTGCATTGGATTTTAGTGCTAACCAAACAGCAGTTTGTACCGGTAACACGGTTACTTACACACCAAGCCAGACTTCAGGTATCGCAACTTATTCGTGGTCATTCCCCGGAGGAACACCAAGTACTTCAACAGCCGCGAGTCCAACAGTTACTTACCCGACGGTGGGGACTTACAACGCAAGTCTAAGTGTAACAGCTACTTCTAACGGGGCAACTTATTCCAAATCAAAAACAAATTACATTGCAGTAACTACAAACTCTACGGTTAGTTTACCAATTACAGAAGGATTTGTTTCTACAACTTTCCCTCCAGCGGGATGGACAATTATTGATGCGAACGGTTCAGGTACATGGACCCGTTCCAATACTGTAGGTCGCGCACCAACAGCAGGTAATTCATTGAAGTTTGATAACTACAATATTGTATCGGGTGATGATGAAATCCGTTTACCAAAGGCAGATATTGCAGCGTATTCAAGTGCTACCATGACGTTTGATGTAGCTTATGCCCCTTACAATGCCACTTATTATGATGGTTTGGAGGTCCTTGTTTCAACAGATTGCGGAAATAGCTTTACTACGGTTTACTCTAAATCTTATACTACTTTAGCAACGGCAAATGCCACTACAGGTTCTTTTTCACCTTCAACATCTCAATGGAGAAGTGAAACAATAGATTTGACTCCTTTTGTAGGGAATAGCACTGTTTGGATTTCGTTTAAAAATCTTGGAGGAAATGGGAACAATATTTATATCGACAATATTAATGTATCAGGCATAAGCGGAACTCCAACTGCTCCTGTTGCTTCTTTTACTTCTACTAACCAAACTGTTTGTGCAGGACAATCTGTGACTTATACGAGTACTTCAACCAATAACCCGACTTCATACAGCTGGTCATTCCCCGGTGGAAGTCCATCGAGCTCTACTTCTGCAAGCCAGGTTGTAACTTATCCAACTGCGGGAACATACAACGTAACTTTAACGGCTACAAATGCCGGTGGATCGAATGCATCCAATCAAACAGGTTATGTTACGGTAAATGCAATTCCTTCAGCTCCGGCAATCACTGCCGGCGGAGCAACAACATTCTGCCAGGGTGGTTCGGTAACGTTGAGCTCTTCCACCGGATCGGCAACCACATGGTCTAATTCGGCAAGTGGTTCTTCCATCACAGTAAATGCTTCCGGAAACTATACAGCTACCACAACGGTTGCTTCCTGTACTTCGGCTGCATCTAATACCATTACGGTAACAGCTAACTCGAATCCAAACGTGATATTTAGCGGAGTACCAATGTTGTGTGTGAATGACGGACCTTACACCTTATTCCAGGGAAGTCCGGCGGGTGGAACTTATTCCGGAACGGGAGTAACAGGAAACCAGTTTAATCCGGGAACAGTTGGTGTGAGTTCTACGCAGGTAACTTACAGTTATACCAATGGAAACGGATGTTCCGGATCTGCTCAGACAACAGTGGTGGTTGATGGTTGTGCGTCGATTTCGGAAAATGAATTGGATTTCATCCTGGTTTACCCGAATCCGTCTACCGGATCATTCACCGTTTCTTCGGGAGATGTGAACATGAGTTCTTTGAAGGTGTATAATGCTCTGGGTCAGGTTGTTTATGAGGTTTCTGATTTACAAACATCAAAACAAGACGTTGATCTGAAATATATGGCGAAAGGTGTTTACACACTTCGTATCATGACAGATGCGGGAACACAGCATATACCGGTTGTGTTGGAAAAATAAACGGATTATCGATTCGGGAAAGGCTGTTACATTGTGTAGCAGCCTTTTTTGTTTGGATGCAAGCCCACTATGCCAATTTTCTAATTTGCGAGTTTGCCAAAAAGCAAACGCAAAAACAGGATGTTGATTTTTACACAAAAAAGTCAGGCTAGTGTTTTATTTAAAAATGCTGTACGGAAAATCGCAACAGTCTGAATTTGAGGTGCAGAATTCCGTTTTCTATTCCTATGCATACCTAGCAAATTTGTCTCGAAACTTAAAATTGAAAACCATGAAAAAATTGATTCTAATGTGTTTGGGATTATATACATACGAATCCTTTGCGCAAACCTCACAACTGCCTTCAATGGTAATAGCCGGGATTGAAGTAAGGAATATTGCTTCCAATGAAGACATTCTCCGCTCCGTGATCTACAAAAGCCTTGTTAACTCCAAAAAATATGTGGTAAACGACAGATACGATGTCGCCGAGAAATTGGGCGATAACAAAATGAAGGAATGTATGGGCAAAGACTGCCTGGGGAAGGTCGGTAATCAGTTGAGTGCTGATTTTGCAATGAGTGCCAGTTACGAAGGATTAGGCGACCGTATCCTGATCTCCATGAAAATTGTGAATGTCAAAACGGGTGAAATTGACCGGAATGAAATTGAGCAATTTGAGAACCAGCCGCGTGAATTGAACCGCATGACAGATATTATGATCTACAAACTGCTAAAAATGGATGTGGACCTTTCTGTTTATAAAGCGCTGTTCTTCAAAGACGGACCTACGGCAAGTACTGGATTAGGTAAGATGAACAACTCAGGCCCTCGTATTGGATTTGCGGTCGCAACAGGAGATAACGGAGAGTTCTTTACGCGGAATGAACGTGAAGGAGGAGTCGGAACTTTACCGGTGTTGTTCAATATCGGTTACCAATTGGAAGTTCAGTATGCGGGAAGTGAAAAGTTTAGCGGTTTGTTTGAGTTTTTGGGAAATGTTGCCGGAATGGAGCATGGTACTCCGATACCTTCGCTGGCTATTATGCACGGTGTCCGATTTGGCAAAGGCGCCTGGGAGATCGCAATGGGGCCATCATTCACTATGAAGCGCCTGGTTTCAGGAACGACTGATTATGACGGGAGTTTCCGTACTTACCAGGAATTAGCGGACCTGGGAATGGGAGAATCCGCCAAGCATCTGTCTTATTTTAAACGACCGGATACACGCGGAGCGACTTATTTTTCAACCAATTTCATTTTCGCGGTTGGTAAAACTTTCCGTCCGGGGGCTTTGAATGTTCCATTGAACTTTTATGCAAGCATGAATAAATACGGGACCACTTATGGGATTTCGTTAGGAATCAACATAACCCGATCACGTAAATACACCTACACCAAATAAATCAGCACCTTCGCGACCCCATTTAGTCAAAATTTTAGCGAAGGAGCACAAAGAGGATTCGTGTAGAGGAGAGAAATCCCCGGTTCCGTGCATGCGGGCCGGGGATTTTTGTAACTCAAACTTTCAATCGTCTGGTGAAGCTCATGATTGCAGCCAGGACAACAAACAAGCCCAGGCTTCCTACAATTAAAGCATAGGTTTCGAGGTTTACGAGGACATACAAGAAACCATAGAGGATTGAAATGGCCGTAAGAATGGTGAATGCAAATTTCAGAGATCGAAGCACGGAATAGGCATACCAGCTTAAGAGGGATAGAATCCCGATACCCGCCGCTAAATAGGAGCGTGCAAATCCGAATTGTTCGGAAAAGGAGAGCAAGATTACATAGAACAGAATGAGAGAAAGGCCGACCATCAGGTAATGGATTGGGTGGATGCTCATTTTTCCGATCAACTCGATGAGGTAAAATACAGTGAATGTTAGCAGGATCACAAGAATGGCGTATTTAACCGTGCGTTCATTGAGCTGGTATTGATCAATTGCCTCCAGGAAGTCCACAGAAGCTTCTGACAGTTTTCCATAAGGTTTGGAATGGTCGATACCGATTTTTGTGTTTTGGGCAATATTCATCATGCTCCAGGAGCTTTTGAATCCTTTTTTGAGTTCAAACGAATCCGGATTCGGAAGTGAGGTCCCGGAAAAAGAAGGATTTTCCCAGTTTGAGTTCATGTGATAGGTGCTTTTTTTGGCAAAACCTTTCAGGATAATTTTGCCTGATCCGTTGATGGTGTAACCGGTATTGACTGCGATTTGGGTGGTTGATTTGTCAATAGTGAATGGAGCTGTGGCATAGAATAATTTGTCGGGGCTGGCTTCTGCCGTCGATTCCTGTTCGATTTCGAATCCTTTGCCGTTCACTTCGATCTTTCCCATGTTTGAAATCCGTGTTTCGGAAAGTGCTAAAAGCCCTACTTGCGCTTTTGATAAATCCAAGTTGGAATCATTGAGATTGGGAATGAACTCAGCAGTAGTATAATTTTTTGACTGGAAGACGGGGATGTGGTAAATACCTCGTTTTTTGGAGCTTGCGTTTACGTTGAGCGTGGTTTTTTCCGTTTCAGGAAAGAAGAAATGGTATCTCTTTTCGGCTTTGTTGGTTTTTAGAGGAATACGCAGCACCAATCCTTTGTAAATAAAATCACTTCCCCATTCGGAACGTATTTCTTCTTGAATGGCTTCAGCCCGGTCTTTGCGTTCTTCTATCAGGAATATCACCCTTGCCAATGGGGCCAGAAGAATAATAGTGATCGTACCTATTAAAAGAAAACGACCGAAAGGAGCATTTAAAAATTTCATGAAACCATTGGTTTCCGGTTTGTTTGATTCTGATTGATTTTCCATTTTTAATTGATTTAAAAGAACTTTGAAAAACAAAGTAAAAGCATAAAAAAATAGTTATTTGCTGGTTTTGATTAATTGCTCAAGCGCGGCCAAATGCTTGGCAAATGTTTGTTTTCCAAGTAAAGTTGCTTCATAAGTCGTGTTGGGTTTCTTTCCGATAAATTGTTTTCTGATCGTAATGTATTCTGAAGTTTCCAGTGCTTTTATGTGCGAAGCCAGGTTTCCGTCGGTCACTTCCAGCAGTTCTTTCAGCCGGTTAAAGTCCACCGAGTCGTTCACCATCAGAACGGACATGATTCCCAGCCTGATCCGATGGTCAAACGTTTTGTTGATATCTGATATGATACTTGTCATTACTTCTTATAATCGTATTTCAGGTACATGTATGCACCGTAAAAAATGTGGCAGACTCCGAAACCGAACATCCAAAAGTACAAACCATAACCAATATAAAGGCTGTTTAGTAATCCGAGAATGATAAAAATGAATCCCAAATTTCTCAAAGTTTCGTATGAATACCTGCTGGCACTTACCAGTGAAAGTCCGTAAAATAGCAAGGTAACCGGTGATACTAACCCGATTGCTCCTTTGGAAATCAAAATGATAGCGAATAATCCTCCGGTAATCAACGGGACCATAAAGTTCATAATGAACAACCTGGAAACCTGGTTCCAAACAACTTCCTGTTTCTTTCGTGCTTTACGAATGGAAAAAATGATTCCTGTAGCCAGTGAAAGTATCATCACAAATATGGCTGTGACGACAATGGTAATGAATTCAGCAGAGTCGAAGCGAATAGAGGAGGTAAGCCTTTCTCTCATGGAATAAACGATTCCGGCTCCGATTAAAGCGTAGGTACCGGCCAGGATTCCGGAGATTCCCGACAAGGACAAAAACTTGGAGGATTTCTGCATCATGGATTGGATTTCCTGAAGCTGTGCTAAATACTTTTCATTTTCCATAAAAGAACTTTGAAATTCAAAGTAAATGAAAATAAATGAATCGAGAAAATTATTTTGTGATTTTTTTTAGAAAAGTTCAAAGTTCCGATAGCTATCGGAATCAAAGAGTTCAAAGAGTTTTGAACGTTTAAACATTTGAACCTTTTTGATCTTCCTTGCAAGAGCATTTTTTCTCCGGAACTGGATCATAACCGAATCCGCCCCAAGGATGACAACGGCTGATCCGGCGTGTTCCCAGCCACAGGCCTTTGATCGGTCCGTGAACCTTTAATGCTTCGATCATATAAGCAGAACAAGTGGGGTCGTACCTGCAGGCATTCGGAAGAATAGGACTAATGATCCACTGGTAAATCTTTACCGGGACAATCAGGATTGAAATAAAGAACTGTCGGACGTATTTCATGTATTTCTTCGTCACAAAGTTACGCAAGAATGGAAGACTTATTTTGTAATTTTAGCCAATACTTATGGAAGAAATTCAAAAGAAACGAAATAAGAGCATTGCATTCCGGCTTGGGAATACGTATTTGAGTAAAAAAACTTCATCTATTCGAAACGAAGACAGACACGGTTATACCTTAAATGCAGATCAAAAAAAGCAGTTGAAAAAGCTGCAGTTGAAAATATACCTGATTGCCGGTGTTATCGGTGCGTGTGCTGTGATGATCGTTATTTTTCCTTTCCATTTTACCAATTTGCTGGATGCACAGCATTTTGATGTTTTCGGTTATCAATTCGATTTTGAGCTTTATTACACGATTTATGCGGTGGTGATGATCTTTCCGGAAATCTGGCTGCTGAATATGTTGAATATTTATGCGGTAAGACGTATTTGTGAAATTTACAGATACCCGTCGAGCTCCCGGGAGGACTACAAGGAACAGGTTGCATTGCTGACGGAAGCCGGTTTGGAGATGCCTGCTAAACACATGAAACTGTTGGAAATCGATCCGTATGTGGGGTTGACTAAATTTTCTTACTATGCTCTTTTGATCGGGATGAAGCTCAAAGCAACACTTTCAAACGTATTGATGAAATTCCTGGTGCGGCGCTTTCTTGGAAGATATGCCTTACGAATAGTTACGGACCTTGTAGGAGTTCCGATCTTTGCTTTCTGGAATGCATGGAGCAGCCGCCAGGTGATGAAGGAAGCGCAAATGCGAATTGTTGCAACTGTGGCTACCAGGGATTTTATGCAGGATTTTTCGGAGGAAGAACTACAATCGGTGAAACACCGTTTAAATAAGTTGTTCCATTTTGTAGCCCAGCAAAAACGCCAGTATAACTTTGCATTGTACTCTTTTATGAAGGAAATGCTGTTTATTTTCCCGGATCTTTCGATGAAATACGATCAGGAAGTCAAAATACAGGAGTTATTTGGCTCGAAGCCGGAAGAAAACAGGGTGATGGCGCGTTTGCTTATTTTCGGATTGATCGTTGATGGTACACTTTCTGTGAAAGAGCGGCTGACGGTTCGAAAGATTGCTAAAGAGCCCTGGTTCCCGGTTTCTATGGATGAACTCGAAATCATTTTGAAGGGATATGTAAACGGCGAAGGATTGAAGCGGTTTTAAATTAAGGAAGGATCCTCGTAGAGTTCAGTCGCGACTGATCTCTACGGTTCATATAAAGAAGTGTATATTCAGACAAACCGTTAAAATTTCACAGACGTATTGTGTTTTTCACTTCGTTTTCCTAATTTGCATCACCCAAAACCCACAACAACAATGAAACGCAAAACTCTCCTTGCAATACTTGCGTGTATTCCATTTATTGCTTCCTCCCAAAATTCTTCCTGGGAAAAAGAAATGATCGCCGTTACGGAAGGTACTTCCGAGCATATTATTATGGGCGCGGCTGGAATTCAGGCTGCGCAGTGGGACCAGCTGGCTCATCCGAAATTTTGGCAGCAGATCATGATCCTTTCACCGGATTCTGTTTTGATCAATGTTGGTTCTACCCGACAGATCATTGCCAAAATGTCGAATAAAGACTGGCACGCCCAGACTGAAGCTCAAAAGACGATTTTCAAGGATAGTATCCGGACTTTATACAGCCTGAATGCAGATGAACGCATCAATGTTACGACCGGAAAGAATGATTTTTACCGTTTCGACCTGGTGTTTGAAAGTTTGCCGAAAGGTGTTTCTGCTTTTGAACAGTTCGGCGTAGATCCCTGGTATGCACAATCCATTTTGTTGATTGAGAGTCCGGGAAGAATGCAGAAATCATCTGTGGGAGCTTACGGGCCTTTCCAATTGATGCCTGCAGTAGCGCGCTCCATGGGATTGACGGTAAACCGTTCGGTGGATGAAAGAAAGGATTTTATGCGCTCTGCCTATGCGGCTTCTCAATTGCTGAAGCGTATTTGTATTCCTTCGGCGAAAAACATTGCAGAAAGCGCCGGACTCGTTGTGGACGAACAATCAATCTGGTTCCGTTTATTGACCATGCATGTTTATCACGCCGGGGCTTTGAATGTAAAGGCAGTAGTGAACGCGATTGGTCCGGTAAGCTCGGGGGAAGAGTTGATTCGGAAAATGTGGGTTACCAGCGCTGCAAGCTTTGGGAATGCATCTCAGAATTATTCCCAGTTGGCTTTGGCGGCTCATATCCAATTGAATGAGATTATTTCACGTAAAGCTTGTACCGTTTATCCATGTATGGAAGCATTTGAAACAAATTAACCGGCCTCCGTTTCGGAAATTGTGAAGACCGGTTTTTCATTTCTCAGAATTCGAAAATGATACCTAATGTCGGGGTTACTGTGGCAGATTCGTTTTTCAGAAGCAATGGAATTCCATTTGAACCATCGGCTTTTAAAGGCTGTCCGTCCGTAGTTGCAAAAGCAGTATTATCTTCAGTTCGCTTGAATGTATAATAAGGCGTTCCCTGCTGTTTGGTTGCTAATATATTTTGGATGTCAATGAAAAAAGCCAGACTGGTTGCTTTGAAGTTCCAGGTTTTGTCTACTCTCAAATCCAATTGGCTGTATGTTTTCAGGCGCTGGCTATTTATACTGGTATAATCCAGTACCCCATTTCCGGTTGTAGGGTAGGCGAACTGAGATGCCGTTAGGTTGAAAGGAGTATAAGGAACTCCACCGGCTAAACGGTATTTCGCTCCGATCTGCCAATTTTTTCGGAATTTGTAGCCCATTGTTCCCGAAAGCAAATGCTGGTTATCCCAGGCAGAAGGAATCAGAATTCCGTCAATTCCGGAGAATCTGCTTCTTACGTAGGTGTAACTGACAAAATAGAACAGCTTTTTAACCAGTTTTTGCTGAACAAATACTTCAAATCCGTAAGTTTCTCCCTTTCCGGAGCTTTGAACGTCTTCATTACCTACAGCACCGAATTCCTGTCCCTGGTTTGCGAGTGAAATGCCGTTGCTGATAGAAACCGGGTAATTCGAATAAAGTTTATAGAAACCTTCGAGGGTAATACGCAAAGCTTCATTCGGCAGGAATTGGCCGCCAAATACGTAGTGTGTGGAACGGATGTAATCGAGCGATTTATTAACCAATTGATTGGTATCGTTCCGGTATCCCAAAACGGTGTAAGTTGGAATTTTATAATAAACACCAGCGCTTCCGGTTAATTCAAATTTTGGAGTGATCTTGTAGGCTGCCGAAAGACGGGGAGAAAGGGTCGAAAGCGGGTTTAATCCGTCTGTTGTGAAAGTGTTGATGTCCGAACGCACACCGGCGGAAATCAGTAATCTGTCTGAGAAGAAGTTGCGGGAAAGCTGTCCGAATGCACCGAACTTGAAGAATTCAATGGCACTTTTGAATCGGATTTCCAGCGGGGGAGTAAGGATGTTTCCGGCAGAATCCTTTATTCCGTCATTTAGTTTGGAATAGATGTCCGTATTGTATTTTACATATTGTGCAGAAATTCCTACGGAATATTTCCATTTGTTGACATACTTATTTAAATCTATCCGCAGTTTATTCTCAATTTCCTGTGATTGCAATCCGAAGTTTCGGAATGCTTCATTGTCGTATTGCGCATCTTTGAACTGGTCCAATTGATTATTGAACATGTTCCGGCTGAGTGCAAAATTGATGTATCCTTTTTTAATCAGGCGCTTCAATGTTAATCCGCTGGTGTAGTTCCATTGACTGATGAATGGAAGGGAACGGCGGAAGTATTCGTTTTCAGGACTTGCTTCCCTGGTAGCACCGAATTTGAATTTATCAATAGCCCCCAATCCGATAAACGATAAGGTGGTTTTGTCGTTGAGTTTGGTAGAAACTTTTAATTGGTAATCCTGGTAACGAGGCCGGATCGGTAAGTCGATCAATGTGAAAAGCAGATCCAGATAAGAGAATCTTCCCGCGGCCAGGAAATCCGCTCTTTTTCCCAAAGGACCTTCGAGTGTTACTGCTGATTCAGTTAAACTGGCCCGGATGTTCCCGGAGAATTTTTGGTTGTTTCCCTGACGCTGTTTGATAACAAAAGTAGAAGCCAATGCATTGTCATAACGGGCGTCAAATGCAGAGGAAGACAGTTTCAGTTCTTCGATGAAAGAAACATTGACAATTCCCTGTGCACCTCCCGAACTTCCCTGGGTTTGGAAATGATTCAACACCGGAATTTCGATCCCGTCGAGGTAATAAACATTTTCATTAGGGGCACCTCCCCGGATGATAATGTCATTTCTGGCAGCTCCGCCGCTTGCACCACCAACTCCGG
This sequence comes from uncultured Fluviicola sp., assembly GCA_966248825.1. GTDB lineage: Bacteria > Bacteroidota > Bacteroidia > Flavobacteriales_D > Crocinitomicaceae > Fluviicola. The sequence goes on along the minus strand of CBINBC010000010.1, from coordinate 37,305 downwards.
GAAGCGTCTGTACTACTTTAGATACATCGTAATTTCCGCCGGGATTGCTTTTGATTTCTTCGGTGGTCAAACGCTGTACCGAAAGCGGGGTAACCATGTCAGTAGCATCTGCTCTGGTAGCATTGGAATTCGTAATCACAACCTCTCCGATCTCCGTTTCTGCTTCCGATGTCTCGAAGTTGACGATTTGTGCATTACCTGAAGTTACTACGATATTGTACTTTGTAATACTTTCATAAGTGGGAAGTATGAATGTGAGGTTGTAAGTACCTGTTGGTATTTCAAGTCGGTACGCACCGTTTTCATCTGTTTTGGTTGCGAAATCGGTTCCGATTACTCTTACAATACCATCCATTAGTAGTTCCTGGGTGTTTTTATCCCGTGCAACACCCTGGATGATCCCGCTATTCTGAGCATGAAGTTCGGAAATGTTTAGTAACAGTAGAAGAAATATGGTAGTCTTTAATTTCATATGTTTTCGTATTACGATGTCAAATTTAATACGAAATTGTATTAAAAAATATTTTTTTGAAACATTTTTGTAGTAGTTATTGTATTTTCGCAGTAGATAAGGCGTAAATGGAAAGCACTTTAGTTCAGATAATCAAGCAATACGAGGAATATCAACGTTCAATAGCAAATGATCTGCAACAGGATTCTTTGACAGGCTTTTTATTATTTATGAATAAGCGGCTTGGTCAAACGGGTGATAATGGAGTCGATTTCGGAATAGCAAGCTGGGATAATTTTAACCGGCAAACACTGACGGAAATGGCAGGAGCATTGATAGGTAAAATGGGGCGTTATGTGGATCACTATGCAAAAAAATCGATGCCCAAAACACAGCTTGCCTCAATAGAGGAATTTACCTATCTGATTGTTATGCTGCAGGAACAAAGTATGACGAAAAGTGAACTTATAAATCACAATGCCCACCAAATTACAACGGGTACGGAAATTATAAAGCGTTTGATTACAAAAGGATACCTGGAACAAACGAATGATCTGAAAGACAAGCGCAGTGTACGTGTATCCATAACTGATAAAGGAAGGGTTGCCGTTTATTCCACTGCATCGACAACGAAATCTCTTGCTGCCATAGCAACGGGTATTTTGAGTGATAAGGAATTGGTGTTCCTGGTAAGTATCCTTCGCAAATTAGATGATTTTCACAAAGAGATTTTTCAGGAAGCTAAACAATCGGAATTGGAGGAGTTGGTCGGAAAGTATGTAAAAACTTAGTTTATCCCGGTGTTTTTTGAAATAGAATACTCAACGAATTTACGCAGTGGCGGGTATCTTTCGGTGTGAACCGCTCACCTGTGAATACATGTCCCAAATGACCTTCGCAATTTGCACAGATGATTTCAACACGTCTTCCGTCCGGATCAGGGATTCGTTTTACACTTCCCGGAATTTCATCATCAAATGACGGCCATCCGCATCCCGAGTCAAATTTATCCGAGCTTTTGTATAAAGGAGCTTCGCATCTGCGACAGACAAAAATGCCTTGTTCGTTCCATTTATTGTATTGACCTGTAAAGGGATATTCGGTTCCTTTTCGAACAATAATACGTTCTTCATCCGGAGTTAGTGGATTCCAATCTTTCTTTTCTTTCATCAGTTTAATTTGGCAATACAAGTTACGAAAAAAAGTGTTTGAAAGGACAGGAAATATTTACTTCAGAATGAATTTAGCCTAAAAAAATAGCGAATGGCTTTTAGTTAAAAATGATTTTCGTCTAAACAATTGAAATTCTTGAATTTTAGAATTCACTTCTTCATAAATTTGTGAACAGATTATTGTGTAGTAAACTGATTTTCAAAAATGTAACTGAATATTGTTTGTGATTTTCTTGACGAAATGAGGTCGCCTAAAACCCACGAAAAAGGCTGTCCGATTGAACAGCCTCCCTTATTTAATCGTTTAGTTTTTTAAACGCCCATCGCATCCATTTTCTCCATGATCTGACTTGCATAAAAATCAGTTACTTGTTTCAGGATGTTCACATTTTTCTTTTTTGCGGCAATGACCATTTTAGAACCGTCTCTGTCTGCATTGATAGTAACATATTGAAGAATCTCAACGACTTTTGCAGCATCTTCCAATTCCAGGCTCTTCACATCCATTCTTTCGAACGCAATGAATAAGGAGAAGCTGTCTTCTCCAAAGTTCTTAGCATAAGATGGAAGATTTAACTTTCCGGTTGTTTCTTTTCCGCTTGAAGTAAATATTCCTTTCTTCGTTGATTTAAGGCGCATGTTGTCCATGATGTAAGTATCGCCTTTCTTTTCACCGAAAACGGAGAATTGCTCTTCTACTATTTTTTGAAGAATATCTCCTTTCGGACCAAGTCCAAGGTAGCTACTGTACTCTAATTCCATGCCCCATTCAGATTTTGGATTTCCTTTCAGAGCGATTCCTGCCTGACCTGAAAATAATTTGGAGAACGGATTTTCACCCAATGCCATTAACGCAAATTTTGCTTCACCCGGAAAATCAGCCATGATACGTTGTTTGGTATTCGGCAGATAAGTGCTGAGGAAGTTTTCACCTTTTCTCAAATCGAGGTTCATAGCAACTCCCATCCAGGGGTTTCCACCGCCTAATTTGCTTACTAAGGTTGTTCCGTTGTTATCCTTGAAAAATAATTCATCTTTCAGTGCATCCGAGAACAAATTTTGAGATTCAACGGTCGCCATTCCATTTGTAAAGCTTGCGATAGTTTTGATGTAGGCATCTTCTACCAGCTCATTCAAATGTTCTTTCTTGTCGTCAGGAAGGTTTTCCAATTCCGTGTTAGATGTATGCAGTAAGCGGGCAATATCAATTCCGGAAACGATATCTCCTTTTTGCTCGATAATAGCTTCCGCTTTGTTTTCTGAAAGATCTCCTTCAGTTAAAGCAAATGCTTCTTGCATTTTTGCTTTTCCGTCATAATCTCCCGGTTTACTGATAATGATCAGCAGTTTGTTACGAATACCGAAAGTTATGTCGTCTTCCTGGTGGTAAGAAATATCCCCGTCCTTATCCAATGCGTATCCCATTTCGCTGATGATGGATGCAAGGCTGTCCTGGTTTTTGATATTTATGATTGCATAAAGGGTTTCCGGAGTTCCGTCGTGTGCAAATGGAGCTTCTAATGCGTAATAAATCGGTTTATCGATTTCAAGCCCTCTTTTCCAGTTTCCGAGAACACTTCCTAAAATCGTATTTACCTTGGGAATGCTTTTATAATCGGCATTATTCAAAATATTCATGGCACTGACATGACCGAATGCAACGATTTTTTCATTACCTTCAATCATTGCTGAAGTTGCTTCAGCGGCATCGCGTTCCGAAGAATCGGATGAACAGGAGCTGAAAAATAAAATTCCGCTTATCGTTAAGATGCTGAATAATAGTGATTTATTGTGTTTTTTCATTGGTAAATTTTTGTTTCAAATGAACACTCAAATGTAGACTTTCTTTTTAATTTCGAAGTTGATTTTTACAATTTTTATTCCAAACTTAAAAAGCTGATTTTGTGCATTTTATAGAGCCTTATTTTAATTGGAGACACTTGTACATTGCTTCCGAGGATTCACTTTCGCCATTTTATGACAGAGAGTACAGTGAATTTGAATTTACGGACCGGATCTACAACTTCCTGATCCATCCGCAATGGGACAACATTGGTTCACGAACACTTTTTGCCAAGATCTTATTTGTGGATTACGAAGAAGCTTATGCGATTATGGAGTTTATCGGCGAATGGAATGATGCTATTGAGAACGATATTATGACCCTGAAACGGAATGTCATCGAAGAAATGATGCCTCATGGAATCAATAAGTTTATTCTGATTGGTGAGAACGTGCTGAATTTCCATTACTCGGATGATTGTTATTACGAAGAATGGTTTGATGAAGTAGAAGATGGCTGGATTGCATTGGTAAATTTTCACGACCATGTGATTCATGAATTCGAAAGAGCCCGGGTGGACCATTATTTTGTAATGGGCGGCGATTTGGAAGATATTGAGTGGAGAACAAGTACGCCTTCCCAGTTTTTTGAGCGGGTGGAGGATTTGGTACAAAGAAGAATCGGATAAAAATGGTTAGGGGCGCGATTAATCGCGCCCCTAACTTGTTTTGTGATGTTCAAATTATTTTGAGATGAAAACCCTTTTCATAATCATGTTGTTGTCTACCGACACATTGACCATATAGATACCACTGTTTAATTCGTTATCAAGTCTTACTGAATGCGCACTTTCACCGGCGTTTACGTTTCCAAGTTTTTCTGTAAAAACGGATTTTCCGTTCATGTCAACCAGGTTTACAAAGCCGTCTCCGTCGAATTTGCTGTTCAAATGAATGTTCAAAGAATTCGTACTTGCCTGGTATCCGATTTGTGTTTCCAACTTGGCTGAAGCTTCTTCAACTCCGGCTTGTGAGCCGAAAGCATGCTGTGAAGTACGGATTACATCACCGTCAGTGCCGCTGCTGCTGTTTGTTTGGTTTGTTGCCAGGTAGAATGTTACAGTTCCGACATTGGTTGCCGGTGAAGTCCAGTTGAACGTCCAGCTGGTTAAACTTGTTCCGGCCAATTTATGAGTAACGCGCGGTTTCCCTCCGGAAGTAATGGTTTTGGTATGTGTAGCATCCGTAATTGTCCAAGTTCCGGCTGCTGTGTTGTTCGGATTCAAAGCAACGATCTCAAATCCGTTTTTGGCATTGGTAGTAGCCATACTGACCTGAACCTCGTAAGTAGTCCCTGGTTCGTAATCTGTAACCGGTGTTCCGGCGTGCGTCAGAGTTACATTGTTAAAACCAGAACCGCTTTGAACTGTTCCTGCGTGGCATTGTGTACAAACTCCGTCTCCGGGAGCTCCTGTTCTTCCTCCCGGGCTTCCGGCCTGGTTCAAAGTATGATAATTCTTACTGAAGTTTTTAACTGTCTGTGCGGATCGATTTCCCGCAAAGCTTAATAAAAGTCCCGAAGCAGCTAATAGTCCGATATAAATGTAGTTTTTAGTCATAAAACATTATTGTGTAATTGTCTCAAAGTTAGCTGTGTACTGATAATTGATTGTTATGAAATTGCCGTTAACTATTATGAATTTCCGAAGTTTATTGCATTTTTAGTTCTGCATTCTTCCTTGTTGCAGCCAGCATTGGAATTGCTGGATAAGCGAATCGGGAAGAGCCGGCCCGCCTTGCGGCATCAGCTGAGGTGTTCCGCGCAAAGCCTGAATAATTGCCTCTGCATTTGCGGAGATTTCTGCATGGTTCGACAAAACCGGTGATGTTCCGGCTCCAACCCCATGGCATCCGGCACAGTTTTCTTCGATCATCGGAGCGATTTGTGTGCTGAATGAAACGGTACTGTTGCAGGTAACCTCTGGTAATGCGGGAGGAGTTTTTGCCTTTGTACATGCGCTGTGAAGGAATAATACCGAAGCTGCAATACTTCCCAGTGCTAAGAAAATAGAAAGTGTTTTTTTCATTTACTTGATAAATAAAGGTTTAAAGCTCATCCATGAAAGTGCAGGAATGAACACGAACGGAATCAGGTAACCCTTGAAATAATCGATCATTGCCATAGAATCCTCGTTCTTGAATTCGGGGTCATTCATGGTAAAGACGTAAAAAACCAAGGCTACTGAAAATCCGGACAAAATGAAATTACAAACAAAAGAAGCGACAGATTTGTTCTTGATAAGTGCATAGATGCCGGCTCCGAGAATGCTGATACCGAACGTGATCATTCCTGAAAAGCACAGCAAATGCCAATAACCGCTCGCTTCTGTAAAATCTGCGATCATGTTCTTATAAACGGAAGAATAGATCCATGAAATAAGAGACGCAAACAAGCCCGAGGCTGCGGCAAGGAAAAAAAAGCGTTTGAACATCTGGCTACTTTTCGGTTACGGGAATGGAATAAGAAATATTCATGATGTCCGGAACAGCGTCGCTTTTATGACCCACACCATAATCGATGCGATTCACCGTGAATTTCCCGCTGAAAGTCAGGTCATCCCCGGATTTGGAAACAGTTGCCGGAATCTTTTTCTCTTTGGTAACTCCTTTCATGGTTAATTTTCCGGTAATGGAATAGTTCTCTCCGGATTTTTCCACTTTGGAAGAAACGAACTTGATCGTTGGATATTTGTCAGCTTCAAACCATTCGGAAGTTTGAGCTTTTTTATTCTGCATGGAATTCCCGGTATTGATGGAATTCACATCAATAGTCAAATCGAATTTTGCATTTGACAGGTCATTTTCATCAAATTTGATTGTTCCTTTTGCCTTTTTAAATTCACCCGACGGATCTTTGCTTTTGAATGCAATTTTGAACCCCTCCTTGAAGACATAATCTTTGGGTGCTGTCAATGTTACAAATGCCGAACCTGCGAATAAGCAGATTGCTAATGCTGGATAAAGTAATTTTTTCATAATGGTTGTTTTAAATTTTATATTCAAATATTCAAATGTTTCTGCCGCGGCAGATTCAAATGTTCAAATGTTCAAACTGGATTTTATGCATTGAACCTTTTGAACCTGTTTTATTGTCCGAACTCGAACTTTCTTCCGATGCAAAAACCAATCCTAAATTGACCTTTTAACCAATTGTCATAGGTATTGGTGATAAATTGTGTTTCTCCGAAACCACGAGCGTTTGTCAGGTAGATGGTAAAATTGTGCCCGAAAGTCAGCCATTCTACCGCAAAACCAAGACTGTTAAAGTTTGCTTTTCGCATTCCCTTATCCTGGAAAACCTGGTAATATTCCACCATAATTCCCAGTCGTTTTGTCAATGACCAGCGCATTGCTCCGCCTAGAGAAAACAAAGTGTTCTGATCGTCAGCCGCTACATAATTACGATGAACAACCGTAGGCATCACAGCCAGGCTTACCAGGTCCCCGAATTTGCGCGCAATGTTTAATTGAGCGGAGTAGGAGAATCGGTATTCCTGTTTGGGAAAATGAGCAACTGCATAAATATCCGGAAGTGCTTTCATATAGGTGTAAAACATGCTTCCCGTTACTGCTAAAGAGATCGGCATGCCTTTTTTCTTCTGCCGGAGGATGCGGTATTTCCCAAATCCATCGATCAATGAGCGGTAAGGGGTTCCTGTACCTTTGCTTCTTCCGACACCAATCATGAGATTGTTAGTGATCCCGTATTCAAATGCCAAACGGATATCACTTGAATTGTCGAATCCGAACCAGTTTTGAACACCGCCGTTTGTACCTGCCAGATCACCGAAACGGTGTTCTACCCGAAACTCCAAAACTCCTTTTCGTAAACATTCTACCGAATGGCCACTGACAATGCGGGTGGACTGAAACGTCTGTTCAACAAGGTTGTCATCAACTTCAGTTTCGGTTTCTACCGCTTCCGTAGAGTCGGTTTCCTGTGCAATTGAAAAATGTGTGAAAAAACACGCTGACCCAATAAATAATAATAGCCTTTTAATCATTTTAGTTAGTTTCTTTTGTTGCCAAGATAATATTTACCCTGATAAATAACCACCGATTTAATGCAGAATTGTGTAGATGGTTGGAATGCTTTTGTAAAATAATCTACTTTGTTGATAGGAAAAACAATCTACTATAGGAATCCTAAAATAGGTTATTTTGAACTTGTAAAATCAGGTTTAAACACTAACTTTATCATACTGAAATAGATAAGCTTTTGCACAACTTATTGACTTGCGTAATTGTATTGCTTTCTTTGAATGCGTATTCAAAAGACCATTTGGTGGTTTTAGAATGGAAATTCAAAGGGATTGAAACCGGATATGACCATTTAAACAGAAATAAAGTTGTCATGGACGGAACGGTACTGCCTGTTTCCGATTCCTGCCGTCAGAGCAATTGGGGGAAATATTCCTTATCCCTTTCGAAGGGAGTTCACAAGATCAGACTTATCAATGAAGCTTATTGCAAGGGAAAGTGGGTTGAACATACCTTTGAAAATGAGTTCAGCATCAATGCAGTTTGTGAATTTGAAGTCAATGCAAAAGAAGTTTCAAAAGTCCGGATTGAATTTGACCTCGATAAATCGGATGTTTCCATTGTTAAGTTTGATTTGACCGGAAATGAGCTGAGGAATAAAATGCCGGAATTCAAAGGGAAGCATTACCCGATGGAGATTTCCTGGCAATTTAAGAACATTGAAGAAGGATACGATCATCCTTCACGCATGCTGGTTTTTGTGGATGATGTGGAAGTTGGGGTTTCTCCTCAGACATCCGAAAGCATCGGGGGAGTATTTGGAGTGAAAATCCCTAAGGGACATCACCGGATCCGCATTATCAATCAATCTTTGATAAAAGGTGTATGGCAGGACCATACGATTGTCAACAATTATTCAGTGGATGCAGTTTATGAGAGATCAGTGGAAGTGAAAAAGGGATTGAAGGTTACCCTCGAGATTGATTTGAATAATGAACATACGGTTAATAGGTGGGAATAAAACTAAAAAAAAGTAGGGGTGTAAAATTTTACGCCCCTACTTTTTGAATTCTTTCTTAATTTATCCGTTCCAAACCCCCATTGAGTTAAATTTCTCAATGCGATCTTCGATACGTTGTTCCGGACTTTTAGCATCCAGTTCTTTCAGGTATTCAATGATTTTGTCTTTGACGTTTTGGAAACTTGCTTCCTGGTCTCTGTGAGCTCCGGCAAGCGGTTCTTCGATTACGTCATCAACCAGTTTCAATCGTTTCATATCTGCACTGGTCAATTTCAATGCTTCGGCTGCTTTTTCTTTGAAATCCCAGGATCTCCAAAGGATGGAAGAACAAGATTCCGGAGAGATAACTGAATACCAGGTGTTTTCAAGCATTACAACTTTATCTCCCACACCAATTCCTAAAGCTCCACCGGAAGCTCCTTCACCGATGATGATGCAAATTACAGGAACTTTCAACTGCATCATTTCGTAAATGTTGCGAGCAATTGCTTCTCCCTGACCTCTTTCTTCTGCTTCTAATCCGGGGAATGCTCCCGGAGTATCTATGAATGTTACGATCGGCTTATTGAATTTTTCAGCCATTTTCATCAGGCGCAAAGCCTTGCGGTACCCTTCCGGATTCGGCATCCCGAAATTACGGTACTGGCGCATCTTAGTATTGATCCCTTTTTGCTGACCGATAAACATGACTGTTCTTCCGTCAAGCAAACCAAATCCTCCGACCATCGCCTTGTCATCTTTTACAGTTCTGTCACCATGTAATTCCTGGAAGGAATAACCGGTAATTGCATTGATGTAAGCCAATGTATAAGGTCTGTCAGGATGACGGGACAACTGAACGCGCTGCCAGGGGGTCAACTTGCTGAATATTTCTTTTGTTTTTTTGGTGAGAGCCTCTTCCAGGTCATGGATCTTGTCGGACATGTCGACACCCGTACTGTTGCCGATCTCACGCGTTTGTTCGATTTGATCTTCTAAAGCCTTTAAAGGTTCTTCAAAATCTAAATATGTGGACATAATTGCTATTTTGAGGGTCGAAATTTACGAAAATAGTTCGCATCAATTAATTTTACGACATGATAAATTTTCCAACATGCAAAATAAACCTGGGTTTGCACGTCCTAAAAAGACGGGATGATGGCTACCATGATGTGGAAACTGCGATGTTGGAACTTCCTTTCAATGATATACTTGAATTTGTTGAGAGTGAGCATACTTCATTTACAACTTCCGGACTGGAAATTCCCGGATCGGGGAACCTGATACTGGATGCCGAGGCAGCATTTCGAAGAGTTAAATCATTTCCGAAGCTTGCTTTTCACTTACATAAACTCATTCCGATGGGGGGCGGTTTGGGAGGCGGTTCTTCCGATGCTGCTTTTGCTTTGAAATTGATGCGTGATAAATATGCACCGGATATCCCGAATGAGGAGCTGAAAATAATGGCAGCCAAAATCGGGTCTGATTGCGCTTTTTTTATTGATGGCGGACTGCAGTTTGCAACCGGAAGAGGAGAAGTGCTTTCACCTTTGAATATTGACCTGAAAAATAAATGGGTGGTACTGGTGAACTTGGGTATTCATGTTTCAACCAAAGAAGCCTATGAAGGAGTTGTTCCGAACAACAATCGCCGTTCTTTAAGGGAAGTCCTGGAGGGACCGATTGAAAATTGGAAAGTGCATTTAGTGAATGATTTCGAAAAATCTGTTTTTAGAAAATATCCTGAATTGGAGGTTATTAAAAAAGACCTCTATGAACATGGGGCTGTTTATGCATCCATGACTGGCTCCGGATCTACTTTGTTCGGGATTTTTGAATCCGAAATTCAAGCAATTCAGTGGTCGCATGAAGTGAATTATGAAGCGTATCTGAAGATTTGATTTTCCTTGCTGAATATTAGAATTCATGAATTCATGTCTTCATAAATTTGTGAACAGAATTTGGACTTAAAAACTGAAAATCAGGTAGTTTTATTTTTAAAACGCAAAAAAAATGCAGCTAGTTTTTAATGAAACTCAGATGTTCGACCTTCCCATTGTTTTCCAGTACAAAATAATAAGAACCGCTGCTTAGACCACTTATATCAATAGCTACTCCTGAAAGTTCGACGGTCTGCTTTTGTCCCAGGTTATTGTAAACCCCGTGAAGCTTTAGATCGGAGACGCCATTTTTGGAAAGTATCTGCACCAGCTGATCTCCCGGATTCGGATAAAGGACCAGGTTCGACTCTGTTTTCCATTCTCCGACAGAGGATGTGCTCAAAGGATCTGCTTCAAAGAGGAATAAACCACCCAGGTCCTGGCCTACAAATAGGTTCAGGAATCCGTTCCCGTCAATGTCATTCACAAAAAAGCTGCTGTAAAGCCCCACATCCATATTCAAATAAGTATTTGAGTACAAACTGAAAGTGTCGCCGTCACTTAAGTGTCCGTCAATATTGCGGTAGTAGTTCATTTTGCCGTTATAAGCTCCGACGAATAAATGTGTGGTATCATTTTCACGGAAGAAATGTGGTGCGGCATATCCGTCGGGGGAAGATGAAATATCAACCTGGCCTAAATTCTGAGTGATTAAAGTAAAAACAGGATTGGAAGCTGTGCCTGTGTTTTGATAATATGCTATTTCTCCGGTCTTTTTCCCAACGATAAGATCAGTCAATCCGTCATTGTTCAGGTCGAAAAGCTGTGGAAAAGCATAGGACAACACATTGATTGTGCTTCCGGTATTATCTGTTAAGGAAACAGATGTTCCGAAGCTTAAGTTATTTCCCGGGCCCGCGCTATTGATGTATTTCAGAAGCGTCCCATTTTCTCTGCCGATAATCATATCGGAATCCCCGTCGCCGTCCAGGTCCCCGAATGTTGGAACAGATCTTAAACCCAATCCCTGGGATGAAAGGCCCAGGTAATCGTTATTGATCAATGTGAATTCCGGGTTTGAAGCGGTTCCTGTGTTGCGGTATAATTGTAGTGCGGATTCCAGGGCTAAAGTGGGTTTGTACCGGATAAAGGTTGCAACCACTAAATCTTTTAAACCGTCCCCGTTTTCATCCACCAAAACAGGGATGCTTCCCAGTCCGTTCTCAATCATATCTTTTTGAAGGAAATTGTTTTCCTGGAAAACAAAGTTCGGAAGGGCATTTGTGCCGGTATTTTTGAAAAACTGCACACTGTTTTGGTTTTCGGAAACGGTTCGAGCATTGGGAGCGACGATCAGGTCCTTCTTTCCGTCAAAATCCACGTCTTCCCAGAACATAGCAGGAAATAACTGCATGAACCCCGGGTTGGATGCTGAAGGGTAGTTGTGTGTCTGACTGATCATGGCAGAATTGGTATTGGGAGCTGTTCCGCCGTTCATCAATAAGGTGATACCGGCATAGGAAACATCGCCCAGGATCAGGTCCATAACTCCATTGTTATTTACATCCATTGCTAAAATAGTGGAGCCTGAATGCCGGGTGGTATTTTCAAGAACCTCGTTGATTGAGAGGTGCGATTCATAGTCCTCCGGTTCTATACCCGGATTTTCAGGTCTTAATGGATTTGGGATATCGCCGTTTTCGCAGGGATACGCTGTTTCATTCAGGAAAAGATCGTTGCTGTTGGCATCTTCACTAAACTTTCCCCAGCATTGGTTTTTCAGTACAAAAATAAGTGAATCGGGAATTCCGTACAATTCCATGCTTTGGTTCTGGTGGTATAGCAGATTCTGTCCGCCGATATGAAAAGTCAGCACATCGATGTCCCCGTCAAAGTCTACATCTGTATAGGCAGGAATATCTCCGGCACTTACATACAGATTGGAAATATCTCCCGCATAATCTGTCTGAAGATTGTCTGTAATCAGCTGCCACTGAAGTCCGAGTGAAGAACTTCCGATGTTCCGGTAAATTTTTACTCCGCCAATTCCATAAGTGAAAAGATCCTTCCTTCCATCCGCATCATAGTCAACAAACGCAGCGCGGTATTTGCAGTCAGCGGGAAAATATTCATAACCTTTATAAACGTATTCGTATCCATGAACCGAAGCATTTACGGTGTGTTCCATCAGGATGAATTCATCGGCACTGCGATCAAAGATGACCAGATCGTCCAATCCGTCGAAATTATAATCGATGGTTGAGAACTGGCCGTAATTAATTCCGCCGGCCCATGGGTTCTTCAGCGTTGCACCTCCATTCTTAACCGGAATGTTGGGGTTGTATTCAAATCCCAAATAAGTCTGTGAAAGAACCGGTTGAAAGCTCAAGATTATCCATAGAAGGGCAATGAAGACTTTTTTCATTTGTTTAGGATTACAATATGGTTTGTAAAATAAGCCAAATATTCGGGCAACTCCAAAAACGGATTCCTGTTTAGAGATAAAACGTATTAAAATGAAAAAAATTACCTGTCCGATGTGGTGGATCCTTTCCTTCTTTTGTTTCTCCGTTACTTATTCTGGTGTTTACGCGCAGGATTCCATTTCTGTCTTGTTTATCGGGAATAGTTATACTTATGTAAACGATCTTCCGGGTACGCTTGGAGCACTTGCTGCGAATCTTGGAAAAGAACTAACCATAGATTTCAAGACAAACGGCGGTTATACTTTTCAAAATCACACAACTGATCCGTTGACCTATTCGAAGATCCATTCCAAACCATGGGATGTTGTGGTGATCCAGGGACAAAGCCAGGAGCCAAGCTTTCCGGATACACAGGTTAATTCACAGACCTTACCTTATGCGATGCAACTGTCGGACAGTATTTGGGCGAATAATTCCTGCAGCAACGTGATGTATTACATGACCTGGGGAAGACAGAACGGAGATCCGCAATGGTCGGAAATAAATACGTTTGAAAAGATGAATACGCGCCTGTATAATGCCTATATGCGCATGGCGGATTCCAGCGACCGGGCAATGGTGTCGCCGGTTGGACGCGTTTGGTCTTATGTGCGGGAAAATCATCCGGCAATTAATCTGTACAATGCCGATCAATCTCATCCGTCAGCAGAAGGGACTTACCTGGCTGCCTGTACCTTCTATGCATCTCTTTTCCGTCAAAGCCCGGTTGGATCTACCTATTATGGCGGATTGTCTGCAGCAACTGCCGGAATTCTGCAAAATGCAGCAGCTACAGTTGTTTTAGACTCTTTGGACCATTTCCACCTGCATCGGGTTGATGAACCGACACAGGCTTCTTTTACCCTGATCCAAAACGGAGAAACAATTCAGCTGACAAATACCAGCTCAAGAGCGACAACTTATACCTGGAATTTTGGTGACGGACAAAGTGCAGCAACGGAAGATGCACAGCACACATTCGGTTCAAACGGGACGTATACCGTTCAATTAATCGCGTCATCCATTTGTAACACAGATACATTTTCCATCCAGGTTGAGGTGAATTCGTTGGGATTATCCGAGGTTGATTTTAATCCGGTAACTATAAAAACAGGAGAGGAGTTTGTGGAGCTTACTGTATCTGAATCGGAATTCGAAGTAAACATTTTTGATGTAAGGGGAAAAATAATAGGTAAAAAGGAGCTTTCAAATGGGAATCCGGTAATTATACGTAGAATTGACCGGGTGCAAATTGTTCATTTAACCGATTCTAAAGGCTTTTCAAAAGTTGTCCGTGTTTTCTAAATAACCTTTAGAATGCTTAAAACTGCAAGAATATAGTTAATTTTGATAACTATTATTTAACATTTCTGTTAAAATATTATTTTTTAAAATTGCAGTATTAAAAAACAACAAAAAACCGGAAGACTAACATTTTTAGGCTTTTTAAAACTATGGTCACGATGCTGTCTTTAGAAAAAATCAAATTATTACGTTAAATAATTAACAGATTTTCATTTTCTTGTTTACCCTTGTTTTTGGACCATTTACCCATATTTTACTTGACTTTAACTATTTATTAAGTTTTTGTGAAATTTACTAAATCGGTTTACTATATCAATAGTTAACCTGTCAATAGTTGCTTGGATTTTTTTTGTAGCTAGGATAGTAACATTTTTGCACTAGTTACTTAAATTATAGATTATGTTGAAAAACAGTACCATGAATTTTTCAAGGTTCATTATGTGCTTTGCACTTTTGATTCTTGGATCGGGAAGTTTGTTTGGACAGGTCTCAGGAACAAAAACAATTCCTACTGACTATGCTACCATTGCAGCCTTCATCACCGACATCAACACTAACGGCATTGGAGCCGGGGGTGTTACTTTAAATGTTCCTTCAGGTTATACGGAAACGGCACCTGCAGGAGGGTTTTCAATCACTGCTACGGGAACGGCAACGGATCCGATTGTTATCCAGGGAACGGGTGGGGCACCTTTACCTGTTATTACTGCTTCGGGATCGCACGTTGTTGGTTCTCTTCATGATGCAATTTTTGAATTGATTGGTTCAGATTATGTTACAATCAGTAATTTGAATTTGCAGGAAAATGCGGCTAATACCGTTACAACTGCTGCTAGTAATACTATGACGGAGTTTGGTATTGCTTTATTTATAACATCCGCAACAAATGGGGCTCAGAATAACTCTTTTATAGGGAATACCATCTCATTAGGAAGTACTTATCAAAATGCGATAGGAATATTCTCAACCTCTTCTTCTTCCTCAACAAATACAGCACTTGCAGCAACAAGTACGGCGGGAACAAACTCCAACAATAAAGTTTATGGAAATACCATTTCTAATGTAGCTTATGGAGTTTATTTTATTTGTGAACCAATCACTGCTGCTATTTTTGAAACAGGAAATGATATTGGTGGTAGCTCTGCTGCTACTGGTAATACGATCACTTTTGGTAATAACACTGCCGGAGATTTAGGATTTACCCGTTTTTCAGGGAGCCAGATAATTGGAATTAATTTCAGAAACGGTCACGGTAATACGACCCGTTTTAACACCGTTACTACGAATGCAGGTTTAACACGAACCATTTTTGGATACAGCCAGAATACTAGTGCTTCAGGAGTTACTTATACTACAACTGTAAGTAATAATACATTTAACCTAACAACTGTTGGGACAACTGCGGTGTCAGGAATTGATTTTGTAAGTGGATCATCAACAGGAACGCTTGTTGCAAGTAATAATTCAATTACGATTAATCAAACGGTTTCTGCTGCATCTTCTGCCAATCTTACCGCAATTCGTGCAAATTATACTTCTGCTACAAGTACTATTTCAACAAATACGATTAACATTAATCAAAATACCTCAGCAGGTGCTTTGACAAGTTCTGTATTGGGGGTGAATGCTGCTGGAGTTGGTACTACTGTGAATGTTACAAATAATACAATTAACGTCAATCAGAATGCGCCGACAGGTACAGGTAGTTATGGAAGTGGAGATATTACTTTCATTGATGCAAATGCTGCGTCAGGAACAATCCATGTGACAGGAAATACATTGAATAATTCTGGATTGAATGTTCGCACAACAGGTACCGTTAAAGGTGTTAACCAGGATGCGACAGTAACAGTATTGTTTAATGTGAAATCGAATACGATTAATGTGAACAGAACAGCTGCCGGAGCAAGTTACTTTGCTTTTACTTCGACCAGTCCTTCTGAAGTAGCAGATACGATCTCATTAAATAACATAACGTTTACCGGGATTACCGGAGCATCTACTGTTATTGCTATTCAATCATACGGAGGTCCGGGAGCAGGATCAGCAAAAAACATCAATGATAATACAATCGTTGTGAATGGTTCTTCCACATCAACAGTTACTGGTATTGGTGTTGGTTACGCTACAAATAGCAGGGTTAGAGGAAATAACATCACGATTACTTCGGGTGGTTCTGTAAATGGTATTTTATCTAATACCGGTGCAGCGATTATGAATTATTTGAATAATACGATTAATCTAACTTCTTCGGGTTCCGGTTCAACACTTTCAGGGATTAATATTCAGGTTGGATCGACAGGTACTTTGAATTCAAATGTAATCCACATTGCTTCTACTGCGGGAGGAACAGGAACGCCAACCATTAATGGTATGTTGCTGACAACCGGAACCAATACTGTTAGAAACAATGAGTTTTCGGCATTGACTACAGCTGCCGGATCGGGTGCAGTAGCCATTAACGGAATAAATATAACAGCTGGGACATCACATACATTGTCAAATAATAAATTCTATAATCTCCAGAATTTGAGTTCGGCAGGAATTGTAAGTGGTGTTTTGGTAGCTGGTGGAACTTCAACAACTATTTCGAATAACTTGATTAGTGGATTAACGGCACCAAATGCTTCAGTAGCAGATGCTATCAAAGGAATCAATATTACTTCGACTTCGACATCTTCAGCTATCAATGTCTACTACAATAGTATCTATTTGAATGCAACATCAGCAGGTGCTAACTTCGGAACAACAGGATTGTTTCATACTGCAAGCGCAACAGCAACAACAGCGGCTCTTGATATGAGAAATAATATCATTATCAATGAGTCTGTCCAAAACGGAACCGGTCTAACTGTTGCTTACAGAAGATCCGGAACTTCATTGGCGAATTATGCTTCTGCATCAAATCGTAACTTATTATATGCTGGAGCTCCTTCAGCTTCTAATCTGATCTTTACAGATGGTACAACGCCACAGCAAACTATGTTGGGATACCAAGGGGTTACTGTACCGCGAGATGCTAATTCATTTACAGGTGAAGCTGCATTTACAGGATCTGGTTATGGAACAGCAGGAAACTTCTTTATTAGTTTGACAGGTTCAAGTAATGATTTTCTTCGTCCGGTGGCAGGGATTACTACCCAGGTTGAGAGCGGAGCTGCAACTATTTCCGGAATCACAACGGATTATACCGGAGCAACCAGATCAGCTACTCCTGATCTAGGTGCTTACGAGTTTTCTGGTACTACACCGACTCCGGTTATTACTTTGAATTCTGTAACACCTCCAACGACATCACAATGTGTAGCAGCTACTCGTTTAGTTTCTGTGAATATTACAACTGTTGTCGGTACAATTACAGGTGCAACAATTGGATATTCAGTGAACGGTGTCCCGCAAACGAATATCGTTATGACGAACGTTTCCGGAACTACCTGGGAAGGTACAATTCCTGCAGCAACACCGGCAAATGGAACAATTGCTTGGGGTGTAGCAGCTACGAATTCAGTTGGAATTACGGGTAATTACATCGGAACTTCTTATTCGGATGAACCTTTGTTCGGAGCTACAGCATCTGCAACTGCAAGCTCATCAACCATTTGTGCGTCTTCTCCATCTGTACTTACAGCGAAACTAAATAAGAGTGGTTCTGCTACAATTGGTACAGCAACAACTTTAACAAGTGCTACTTCACAACCAACGGCATTTTGTAACAGATGGCCTTCTTACCGCATGCAGACAATCTTTACAGCTGCGGAATTGACTGCGGCGGGATTGAGTGCAGGTCCGATTACTTCGATGTCTTATAACATCACTACTTTAGGAGATGCTGCGACGAATGCAAACTTTGTTGTTAAAGTCGGAACTACAGGATTAACAGCTTTTACTGATTTTGTTTCTTCTGCTGGTTATACAACTGTTTATCCGGCTGCAACGTATACGCATGCCGTAGGAGTTAACGTAATTAACTTTTCAACTCCATATAACTGGGATGGTACATCCAATATAGTTGTTGAGGTAAGCCACGATGGTGCTGATGCATTAAATAACTCTCAGACCTACTATACGGCTACGCCAGGAAACACAGTTGTGTGGTCAACAAGTGGGAATGCGGTTGGAACAACAAGTGTCAACAGATTAAATGTTGTGTTTACCGGAAATGCTGCACCTGCAATTCAAACTATTTCATGGTCAGACGGAGTTGGAACGGTTGGAACAACAAATCCTTTATCGGTTTCTCCAACTACAACAACAACTTATACAGCAACAATTACAGCTGCGGGTTGTTCGGTTTCTCCTTCACCAACAGTGACGGTAACGGTTAACCCGCTTCCTTCAACTCCGACAGCGGCAAACTCTACACAGTGTGGTACACAGGTTCCAACAGCTTCTGTAACTTCTACAAGTGGTTTGCCAACTCCATCATTTAAGTGGTATGATGCGGCAGTTGCAGGAACTGTCCTTCAATCAGGTACTTCGACAACTTATACCACGGCAATTTCAGCTACAACTACATTCTATGTAAGCGAATTGAATACCGTTACAGGTTGTGAAAGTGCTCGTGTTCCTGTTACTGTAACAGTTTCTACACCGGATGCAATCTCAGCTTCGGCTTCTGTTGCTGCTGTTTGTGAGAACGGTTCTGTTACCTTAACGGCTGCGAATACGAATCCGACTCCAATGCAAAACTATACTTACTCCTGGGCAAGTACTGCAGGAAGCGGTGCTGAAACTCCGGTAGCAGGTAATCCGGTTACTATCAATCCTTCAGTTGCAGGGACTTATATCTATACAGCTACCGCTGTAGATGGAGGTTGTACCACAACAAATACCGTTTCTGTAACGGTTAATCCTAATCCTGCTTCGGTGGTAGCAAGTGTAAATGATGCGTCAATCTGTAATGGTGAGATGGTTAATTTGTCAGTGACTTCTATAACCGGTTCTCCAATAGCTCCTGTTACAATTATGGCTCAAAACTTTGATGCTGGTCTTGGTACATGGACAACTACTTATTCAGGAACTGCTCCGCCTGCATCGGGATGGTTTGCACAAAACGCACCATTTAGCTATACAACTTATTTTACAAATTTCGCTACACCGCAAGGTGGTGGATTTGCAATGACGAACGGGGATATCGGAGGGTCTGGTCTTAAGACAAGAGCAGCCTTGATTTCACCTGCGTTCAGTACAGTTGGTATGACTTCTGCTACACTTACGTTCCAGAACCTGTATCAAAAATGGAATTCCGGAGATAGCTTAGTACGCCTTGAGATATCTGCTGATGGAGGAACTTCATGGGCTACATTGAAAGATTACCTTCCATTGGGAAGTCAGGGTGTCGTAACATCAGGTGCTCAGGTTCCTGCGAATGAAAGTATTGTTCTGGGAGCACCATACTTGAATCAGTCCAACTTGAAGATTCGTTATAACTTTGTAACTGCTTGGGGATATTATTGGGTAATAGATGATGTGAAAGTCACTGGAATTCCGGTTGATCCTTCAACTTACAGCTGGACATCTGCTCCTGCAGGGTTCACTTCTTCTGCTCAAAATCCAACAGGTGTGGCGCCTGCAGTTAATACCAATTATACAGTAACTATTACAAATAGTTTTGGGTGTTCTGCATCTGGTTCTGTTGCTGTTACAGTAAATCAGCCTTCAAGTTCATCTGTTACTGCGTCATCTTGTGATTCATATACATGGACTCAAAACGGCACAACGTATACAACTTCTGGTGCTTACACTGCGGTTATTCCGAATGCTGCAGGATGTGATTCAACGATCACGTTGAACCTGACTATTACCAATAGTACAACTGCAACGGTTCCGGTAACAACATGTAGCACTTACACATGGCCGATCAATGGTCAAACGTATACTACATCAGGAACGTATACAGCTACGATTCCAAATGCTGCCAATTGTGACTCGGTGATTACATTGAACTTAACAATTAACCAGCCAACTTCGGCTACGGTAAACCATGCTGCTTGTCAAACATATACGTGGCCGATCAATGGGATGACTTATACAACTTCCGGGGTGTATACAGCTACGATTCCAAATGCTGCCAATTGTGATTCTGTAATTACGTTAAACCTGACAATCGGAGGTCCTTCTGCATCTTCTGTTTCAGTAACAGAATGTTCGTCTTATACCTGGGCTCAGAACGGTATGACGTATACGGCTTCAGGTGCTTATACCGATACAATCGCGAATATGTTTGGTTGTGACTCGGTAATCACGCTAAACCTGACTATCAACCAACCTACAGCGTCAACGGTTTCCGTAACAGAATGTTCGTCTTACACATGGGCTCAAAATGGAATGACTTATACTGCTTCCGGTATGTATACGGATACTATTCCAAACTCAGTGAATTGTGACTCAGTTATCACTTTAGATCTGACGATCAATATGCCGACATCTTCTGTGTTTACTGTTTCAACATGTAGTCCTACTTATACATGGGCTCAGAACGGAACTGTTTACAGTGCTTCAGGTATGTACAATGATACCATTTTGAACGCGGCCGGATGTGATTCGGTGGTGACTTTGAACCTGACAATCACAAACTTTGTTGCAACGGCAACAGATAATGGTGATGCTACAATTACAGCTTCTGCAGGGACAACTTACCAGTGGATTAATTGTACAACAAATACACCGATTGCGGGTGCAACAGCACAAACTTTTGCTGCGACTGCAAATGGTACGTATGCAGTCATTGTATCAAACGGTACATGTTCGGATACATCAAACTGTGTGAACATTACAAATGTTGGAATCAAAGAGCATACAATCTCTACGATCTCTGTTCATCCAAACCCAACTAACGATGTTGTAATCGTGACGATGGATGCTTCTTCGGCAATTGTTGAAGTAATGGATGTACAAGGAAAATTGGTTCAAACAACTCAAATTAAGTCCGGAGATCAGGTTGATCTTGGTGCTTACGAAAGAGGTGTTTATACATTGAGAATTAAAACGGAATCAGGTACTTCCATCGAAAGAATCGTGAAGAACTAATTCGTAGTTTAGTTTGAAAGGAAACGGTCATTCGAAAGAGTGGCCGTTTTTTTTATTTCATTTAGTTTCGGCTATGATTGAAAGAATATGAAAGATGATTCAACCGGGGAAGAGCATTCTGTTATTGAATTTGAGGACTTAGATCATTCTAAAGTCCGTCGGAGCATGATTTTAAGGTTTCTTTCCCCTGTATGGTGGGTATCCTTCTGAATTACTGCTGTTATTGTTGAAAGCCGCTCGAATGTGGGGAGTTTTTAGGATAAGAAGTTCTTAAAACAAAAAAGCTCCGTTTGTCATTTAACAAACGGAGCTTTTTAACCGGGGTATTTTATTTTATTGAATGTTCTGCCGGAAACTTGAAAAGTTCAGCGGTCACAAATTGTCCGATGACATCTTCAATGTCTTTTGTTTCCAACCAGTTTTCATGTTCAACGATTAGTTTATTCTGAGCGCTCAATGTACATGAAACATAGCCGTCTTTTTCTCTCATCAGAGCACTGATTTGTGTGAAATCAGAACCCGTTATGGGAGTCTGGGACACAAAGGTATTAGAAACGATCTTTGAAACATTTTTAGACTGATTATAACGTGCTTTTTCTTGATTTAATTCAAATACGGATGTCTGAGAAAAAACACCATTTGAGAAAAAACAGATCGCAAATAAAAAGATTGTTTTTTTCATAGTTAGTCAATTTTAATGATACGTTGTTTTTGAGAAGAGCTATTGCTTGTTACAACCAAAGTGTAAACTCCTTCACTCAAAGAAGAAATGTCTCTGAAAAGGTTTGTGTTTCCTTCGTTTACATCGATTTTCTCCTGTAATACCGGAATTCCTTTCTGGTCCATAATTTGAATTTCCATGGTTTCCTTTCTGGAACTTTGAAGTTGAATGACCAATTGGTCCTTCATCGGATTCGGATACGCTCTGAATAAACCATCGATGTTTTCTTTGGAATTCACAGAAATGATTTTCGAATCGGTTCTATCTCCGTTTAGATCCACTTGCTGTAGTTTATAAAAGCTGGTTCCGGATGGAACTCCCTGGTGGATGAATTGATATTCGTTGGGATCTGAGGTTGTTCCTGCTCCCTGAACAGTTCCGATTGGCACGAAATGCTCGGCGTCGCGGGAATACATGACTTCAAAATAATCGTTTTTGTATTCGCTTTCTGTTCGCCAGTTAAGCATGTTTCCCAGGCTTGTAGCGTTTCCGTTAAGTTCAGAAAGTGATACCGGTAAGATACCTGTTCCTGTCCATCCGGAAATCGTAAATTCACAACCATCTCCGGCATTTCCATCTATCATCAGCATATAAGTGTTCCCAATAGTAAGGCCGGTAGCTGTTACAGTTCCCAGGGTAGTATTTCCAGGGTTGTAGCAGTTCGACATAGAAGTGAAGCCTGTACAGCACCCGTTTGCATCATGCGTTATGCTGTATACATGCGCCTGAATTCCGTAATTGTTCACACATCCTGTTACCGATGCAATAGGAAATGTGTGAGTGGTACTTGAAGCCACGAACTGGTACCAGGAATTGTTTTCGATGGAACCACAGAATACACTGGTTACGTTACCCGGTTGATCTGCCGTAAAAGTAACATCCGTTGAAGCACTGAATGTTCCGGGACCTTGTGTTAAAATCGCCGGAGAAGGGCAGTTATCATTTGTTGCCGCGCTTCCGCAGGAATTTGACGGTCCGGGATCAACTGCGCAAATTGAAAATGTACCGGATCCTCCGGCGTAATCCCATATTCTGATATAAAGGGTACTTCCCGGTGTTAACCCACCTCTTGAGATCATCGACATGGCTCCGTTGCCCGAATCATCATCATCGCACTCTACAAGTGTTAATGAACCACAGGTTCCGGTATAGAATGCCATTCCGCTGTCGGTCATGGTCCCGGAATTGGTATTAACCATAATGGAACCCGTTGCCGGAACTACTGCGGTAAACCAAACATCTTCTCCGCTGTAGCTCGCGCATCCGGGCGCAGGAACTCCTGCAGTGTTTGTTGCTCCTACGTTCGTATAGCCTGAATAAGAACAGGAAGCTCCTACTGTCAGTGATGTTGCTGAACAAGGATTATCATTTGCAGGTTGTGCAAAGCACGGATTTAGGGGTAGTAAGATGATTACCAATCGTAGCAGGGTCTTCATAAAAAGTAGTCGTTAATTAGTTAACATTCTATTAACGATAAATTTAATGCTTAGTTGGTTAAGAAAAATACAAAATTGCTTCCGGATGTGTAAAATGCTAATACGAATGATTAAAATTGACATTTAAATGAATAAAAAAAGACAGGCCGTAAGCCTGTCTTATACTAAAACCTTGTACTAAAATTTATTGCTTAACAAGTTGAATCTCACCACGTAATTTCACGTCTTCTCCAACCAATACACCACCTGTTTCAAGGGCTGAGTTCCAGGTTAAACCAAAATCTTTGCGGTTGATGGACGACTCAAAGCTGAAAGCTGCTTTTTCATTCCCCCATGGATCTTTTCCTTCTCCGTGGAATTCGATATCCAACGGAATACGTTTTGTTATCCCGTGTAACTGGAATTCGCCTTCGATCTTGCCTGATTTCAACTCAGGAAGCTCTGCTTTGAAGGTAATTTGAGGGTGATTCTCCACATCGAAGAAATCTCCGCTTTTTAAGTGTCCGTCACGTTGTTCGTTGCGGGTATTTACGGAAGCTGTATCAATGGTTGCATCAATAACTACGTTCTTAAAACCGTCTTCAGCTTCTACAGTAGCATTTACTGCATCAAATGTTCCGGTTACTTTTGTAAACATCATGTGTTTTACGCTAAATCCTACTTCACTGTGAGAAGGGTCAATTGTCCATTTAGTTGTACTCATTTTGATTGAATTTTAAATTGTTTACTTTATTTGTTCAAAAGGTTTAAACCAGTAGCGGATCAGTAGCGACTGATCGCTGCGGTTTAATCTTAAAATCTATTTAATCGTTACTAGTTGTTCCAAAGTCTTACGGACTTTTTTGTGATGTTGTGTATGATCTTCATCCGAGCGGTATCCGAAAGTCAGAACGAGAACCGCATGATCATCTGTCAAACCTAAGATCTCGTCGTACTTCTCTTTTTGGAAACCTTCCATCGGAGTACTGTCAATTCCCAGATGAGCGGCCATTACCAAACCGAACCCTAACCCGATATACGCTTGCTTGGTATTCCACGCAATGAGTTCTTCCGAGCTCAGATTGGATAGCACCCCAACGATATTCTGTTGGAACCGGTTCAGTTTTTCACGTTCAACTTCACGGATTTCAACAATGCGCTGCATGTAAGAATCAACCTGTTGGTCTTCAATGTTACGATTCACAGTGAATACAATGACGTCTGAAGCATCCGTAAGAGGCGACTGGTCGAAAGATGCAGCTCTTAACTGTGCACGCAGGTCCGTGGACTTGACGTGGATCAATTTAAAGGGTTGTAATCCGTAGGAAGTCGGTGCGCTGTTAATTGCTTCCAGGATTTCCTGCATGTCCTCATGACTGATTTTTTTCGTCGGATCGTATTTCTGTGTGGCGTAACGCCATGCTAGCGCATTTTTCATTTTTCTGTTGTTACATTTTCACCTCCATCGGTACCTCCATCAGCAAAACAGTGGAACCTTTGGTTATATGCAAAGTTACGGAGGAAGTGTCTACAATTCCTAATGCATCTCTGCGATTTAATTGCTGTCCGTCGATTACGGAACTCCCTTCAACCTGCATCACATATACCCCGTTTTTCGGATTTTTCAACGCGTATGTCACGGTTTTGTCCTCGGTGAATTTCCCCATGTTGAACCAGGCATCCTGGTGGATCCAAACTCCGGCATCCTCTTTATCCGGTGAAAGGATCTGAACAAACTCGTTCAAATGGTCGTCCACTGCGATCTTTTGCTGATCATACCGTGGTTCCACATTGCGTTTGTTCGGGAATAACCAGATCTGGAATAATTTCAGGTCTTTGTCCTCGTTCGGGTTAAACTCTGAGTGTTGTACTCCGGTCCCCGCGCTCATTACCTGGATTTCTCCAGCTGTAATGGTTGCGCTGTTTCCCATGGAGTCTTTGTGTGCAATTGCTCCTTCCAATGGGATCGTGATGATCTCCATATTGTCATGAGGGTGTGTTCCGAATCCCATTCCCGGTGACACGGTATCGTCATTCAATACGCGTAAAGTACCGAAGTGAACTCTTTCCGGGTTGTACCAGGAAGCGAAGCTGAATGAATGTTTTGCATTCAGCCAACCGTGGTTTGCATGACCTCTTGAGTTTTCTGAGTGGAAGATTGTTTTCATGTTTTTGTCCTTTCTTGGATTATTTATGAAGCAAAGATACAACAACTTTTGAAATAATTACCATGGTAAATATTATTTTATCCTTTTTTAAGGATTTGGTAAGACAGGAGTGGGGAACAAATCACTGCATATCGTTGATTTCACTGGGTAAATAGATGGATGTCTATCTGTAAAGGAGTCGTTTTTGCGTCATGTCTTCGGGTAATGTGACATCTGCACTGAAAAAAATGAAAGATTAATTGGCTGATTTCTAATAAAAACGCAAGTTTGTTAAAATTAAAATGACTTTTTTTTCATTTTTTCCTTGCAGAAATGAAATTTGCACGTATCTTTGCAACGCTTTTAACGTAAAGCATTACACAATTCGAAAGTTGACTGTTGTCAACTCCTGCAAAGGAAAAGAAATTGGTTTGGTAGTTCAGTTGGTTAGAATACATGCCTGTCACGCATGGGGTCGCGGGTTCGAGTCCCGTCCAGACCGCACACTACGTTAAAAGATAAGTCCTATATGGCTGTAGGAAATAGAAGCCCTCAAGATGTATCAATGTCTTGAGGGTTTTGTCTTTTAGGAAACTCCTATTCATGGAAAGCTATTACGTTTATATTATCTCCAATCCATCCGGAATTTATTATAAAGGCTACACGACTGATATCACACGTCGTTTGGAAGAAGACAATTCTCCTATGGGAAAATACACCTCAGAAAGAGGTCCATGGGAGTTGATTTTTATTAAAAACTTTCAAGACAAATCAGAAGCACTGAAATACGAGAAGATGCTGAAGCGGCAAAATCACAAATATTTAGACTGGCTGGTAACTTCAGATAGAAACGAATTAAAATAGTCACGCATGGGATCGTCTCGGCTCAGCCGAGAAGTCCCGTCCAGACCGTCACGGCTCAGCCGGGATTAAAAGAAAATAGCTTATATGGCTGTAAGCTTAGAAAACCCTGGAGTGTATCAATGCTCTAGGGTTTTTGCTTTTATAGAAATTACTATTCATGGAAAGCTATTACGTTTATATTATCTCCAATCCATCCGGAATTTATTATAAAGGCTACACGACTGATATCACACGTCGTTTGGAAGAAGACAATTCTCCTATGGGAAAATACACCTCAGAAAGAGGTCCATGGGAGTTGATTTTTATTAAAAACTTTCAAGACAAATCAGAAGCACTGAAATACGAGAAGATGCTGAAGCGGCAAAATCACAAATATTTAGACTGGCTGCTCCAGTTCTGATTCTATCTGGGTTAATCCATCTATTTTTTTGTCCAGTTTCAGCTCTTTTAATTCTGTAGGATCAGATAAATCTACTTCAATGACTTCCCCTGTATTTCCTGTGGTTATTTTTCCACCTGTTGTGCGCGCGGCTATAGTACGAACATCTGGAGTACCATTGGCTTTGTAAGAGATACCATTTGGGTATTGTTTGTGTAAAGATTCAAAATACGCTTTGGTATAAGCTGAATTCTTTTTTGCATTAATAATATCCCGGACAGCATAATTTAAATTCTTTATTGAAAAAGGAGTTCCGTCTTCTAAGAATCCTTCAATGCCAAACAAATTTTCTTCCAAGGTCACGATCAGGTCTCCGATACTCCACGTAAGCATATTTATCAGACTTGAAAAGTCTTTTTATGGTATTATCCACCATGAACTTAACCTTTAAGAAATGGCTTTGCTCAATGATAATTCACTTCCTGAAAATCTTCTTTTGTACTCTTTACCATCCAGGAGTCCAAAAAAATAAAAAGTTTGCTCCTTATCATGCCAGATAAGCCGATTGATGGTTAAAATAAGTTCTCCTTTTTTAGATGAATGATAAGTAACAACGTCACCGATCCGGAATGCGGGATTAGGATAAATCTCCGTTTAACCCGGCACTAACAAACTTTTGATCGGTAGCCTTTGCTGATAGAATTGATAAACTAATGCTATTAAACATGGTCTATAAGTTATATAATGGAGAATTCCGTAAGAACTTCATTTTCCCAGTCAGGATAATAATATTTATCTTTTTCAAAGCCACTTAATTCTTTTGGAAATGCTATCAGATCGATAACTCCTTTCGTAATATTGCAAAAAGCCACAGTGAACAATAGAGATAATCTGTAATCTGATTGATTGGATGCTTTGATCTTAAAAAATACTCTCTGGTCTGAAGATTCGGCCTGATTTATCACTTCAGATTTATTCGGAATTTCAATTCCTTCGAAAAGATCAGAAGCAAAAAACAGCTCATCAAAATTGTTTCTCAAAAGCGTAACCGAAACCACCGAATTATAGAAAAAAGAATCGGATCCATTTGTGAAATTGATAAATTGATTGAAAACATGCTCTTCAAAAAGATGGAGTTTTGTGTTCAACCTTTTCATTTCCGAAATTACTTCAGAGATATCATTAAATAAATTAACTGAAGTCAACTGAATTTCTCCTCCATGTAAAATCATTGTACTAAATTATAGTTATTAAATATCAACTCATCTCCGTTTAAGGTCACAATTTTTATTTCTTTAAATAAACCAGTACCACCAAATAATAGAGTTCTTTTTGAAGCTTCTATTGAATTGAGATGTCTCATTTATAGCCCGCTTTATGCCCTCTGTATTTACATTTTGGGAAGCACCCTCGTTCTTTTTATGATTAAAAGGGTCTTCCAGAAAACCCGAATACATGGTGTTGGTGTAGGGATTTGTTTTTCCATCATTAACTTGATTTTTTAAGAAATCATGTTGAGGCGCACCGTAAGGTTGATAAAAGAGCCCAAGATTTCCCATTAGCTGGTTCATTTTCGACTCATCTCTTGAAAAATATCCAATCAATGGATGGCTACCACTAAGGTTACGGACTTTACTCGCTGCATTTTCAGCATGTCTTTTTCCCGAGACTGTCCAATCATTCCATTCGCTGTTTCCACTCTGATAATTCTATTAATCCGTCTACAGGACCATTTATTGTTGAAAGTCTATTTAAGTCAATCTTATTGGCGCGTAAGTAATTTGCTCTTGTATAAGTAAAACACTTTATTAACTCGTAATTTTTATTTTTAATTCATCTAAAGACTTTTGCATATCGGTGCCCCATGTATTGGGTAAAGTTTCATCGTTTTGATAGACTTCTAATAATTTAGTGCGATAATCAAATATTATCCTATCAAATAATGATTCTTTAATATCGTTTCTCTCATAACATCATGAACCAAAAACATTTCATCCTCTTCCAAAGGTGCACCTTTTACATTCTTCGCCATGCTTTATCTTCCCAATCCATGTCTTTAAAATTCCGAATATGAGCGTATTCAATTCCCGTGGACATAGATTACTTACCTCTTTGATTAATTCAGGAACTTCTGGGATCTTATATTGAAGAATTGTAAAACGAGTTACGTCATCTTTAGGTGTTAAAGAAATATCCACTCCTCCTGAAGTCTCTGTTGAATTTGTAATTATACTCCATTTCATCATTGTATCTTAATTAGTTTCGAAATAAAAAGTAGAAACTTTTCCATCTTTGAAATAACCTCGATTTTATATCCATCTGAAGTTACCTCATACATGCTTTTTTAATCGTTACAAATAATCTGGACACCGCCTGTTGTATTTTGGATACACCTTCTTTTATAAAAGTTTGATGTTTTTTATCAGGCTTTCGATAACCGTTTTTTCTTGGGAATATTCTATCAAATACTGATTTAACATTGGTTCAATAAAATCTATGAATTCCTGGATTGAAAGATTAATCTGAGATTTCTGTTTCGAAATCTTTTAATTTATCCCGATATTTAATAAGCATATTGTAAATTTCTATTGTAGGTATTTCTGCAATAAAATCTCCGTTATATTCTAAAGTACAGGTTTCTTGATGTATCAGTAGTTCGGAAACTTCCAAACCCCAGGACAATTCGGGATGTTCTCCATTCATTACTCTTCTGCAACTTTCTATACCATCTTCTATCATAGAAAAAGGCATTTGGTTTGTTTCACCAATAAATATCCATAAGTCTCTATTTTCTGTATAGAGTATTGGTTTTACAATTACATTTAAATTTGTCATATTATCGTTTTTTGGGAAAATAAGAGCCTATTGAACCGTCAGTATTATAATAAGAATCTAATTTCAATTAAACCATCTCTAGAGTACCCGAAATATTGATTGCTTCCATCAGGTGCTAAACCATGATTATTAGCAATTGCATATTCTACCTCTGCTTTAATTTCAGCATTAGTCATGTGTTCAGGAAAAAAAGAAGATGTACCCCCTAATTTACCAGCTTCGTATTCTACAAATACTCCATTTATTTTTACGTACTCTTTACCATTCAAATAAATTACAGGCTGACCTGCCGGCTTCAATCGGGGTCAGATTCATAAACCGGATAACTTTTTCTGCGGCCCACGCACCGGCTTTTTCCGGCCTTTTCGATCCCGATATCTGAAATTTACGCTGGTATTCCTGCTCGTAATTAGGTTGAGATTGAATTAAAGAACATCCGCGCTAATTTGGTTGTTTCATTACAGTTTTTACAGTTCATTTTCATTAGGTGATAATTTGATACATTACCTTTGAGCTTCACATTTTCGGAATATCTAAAGTAAATGTTATCTCCTTGTTACATTCCTTACATAAGAGTTTTATTTCTCTTTTGCCATATTTCTCAAAATCCTTAATCTCATAAGAAATGATATGTTCTTCATTGTTGGGACATCTGTACTCAGAATTAGGATTTTTATTAACTTCCGAACCGATTTTTATCCATTTTAGTCTTTCTGATCTTTCCATTTTTAGTCAATTAATTTCCATCCATCTTCAGCAAATTGAAACGCGTTTTTTGTTGAATTTTTTGCACTTCCAATTTCTGCACCACCTTTTTTTACAACATCTGAAAAATTAAGTCTATGTAATTCTTGTAATATTGTCTTTCGGAGCTCTATTTCTGAGGTAAAAGCTCGAGGTCCAAAGTGCCACCCTGATTCACCCAATGGTTTCAATGTTACCGGGTCTAATTGGTGAGGTGATATTGTCATTGCCGAATATCCTTCAGACATAGGTAGGTCTGGTTCGTAACCAATAGTTCTTTCATTATATTTAAACTCTATTGGTGTTCCATTTTTATGTGCTTCCCTAAGATTTTTCATTACATCTGATTTGAGGAAGATCCGAATAGTGTTTTTGAAGAAGTTCAATACCATATTTCTCATCTGACGATTCAACTGAAATAGCCAGACACATTGAACCATTGTTATTCAGTTGTATGATACCTTGCTTAATTTTATCAGGAGATTTATTTTCAAAGCAGAAAGTGTAAGGCCTTCCCGGCTTTTCAAGTACAAAATCAAACATTTCACTAAAAGACTCTGTTTCGAAAATAGTTTCCTGAGAATACTTTGGGCATTCATAATAAGTATCTATTGATTCAAAATCACTTAAAAAGTCTTTTTTAAGTTTTGTAACCTCCACAGGTTTAAACTCCTTTATAAAGAGGAAAATATCACTTAAATCCATTAGTCAAAATTATTTTTATTCAATTAATTTTATATCCTTAGTCTTCAACCCAGCACTAACAAACTGTTGATCGGTGGCCTTTGCCGATAGAAGTGATAAACTAATGCTATTAAACTTGGTCTATAAGTTATATAATGGAGAATTCCGTAAAAACTTCATTTTCCCATTCAGGATAATAATATCTGTCTTTTTCAAAGTTGCTTAATTCTTTTGGAAATGCTATCAGATCGATAACTCCTTTTGTAATATTGCAAAAAGCCACAGTAAACAATAATGATAATCGGTAATCTGATTGATTGGATGCTTTGACCTTAAAAAATACTCTTTGGTCTGAAGATTTCGCCTGATTTATCACTTCAGATTTATTAGGAATTTCCATTCCTTCGAAAAGATCAGATGCAAGAAAAAGCTCATCGAAATTGTTTGTTAAAAGCGTAACCGAAACCACCGAATTATAGAAAAAAGAATCGGATGCATTTGTGAAATTGA
Source organism: uncultured Fluviicola sp. (assembly GCA_966248825.1). Taxonomy (GTDB): domain Bacteria; phylum Bacteroidota; class Bacteroidia; order Flavobacteriales_D; family Crocinitomicaceae; genus Fluviicola. The sequence continues at coordinate 5,881 of CBINBC010000010.1, read as the reverse complement.
TAAATTGATTGAAAACATGCTCTTCAAAAAGATGGAGTTTTGTGTTCAACCTTTTCATTTCCGAAATTACTTCAGAGATATCATTAAATAAATTAACTGAAGTCAACTGAATTTCTCCACCTTGTAAAATCATTGTACTAAATAATAATTATTAAATCCATGTTAACCATCGCTTTCCTCAAAAACCCGGATAGAATTTAACTCCCTATTACTGGCTATCAAATTGTCTAGATTTACCAGTTTGGAAATTTAATACATCTTCCAGTTTGATCTTTAAATATAAAATATTCACATTTTCAATAAAATAATCCTCCTGGGGGCTATTTATACAATCCCTGATTACAGACCATAGCTCGTTCAAATCCCAAAGCATCAACTAAATGAAATTTTAGTTCAAACACTGAAGTATTTTAAGTGAGCGATTTATGCAAACTATTAGGATAAAAAGCACCAGATTTATTTGAATATTAATAAAATTCAGAAAAAACAGAAAAGACTTCTCCTACATGATCCTCAAATCACTTCATAAATACTCCGCTATTGGAATTGGATTACTCAGTATTCAATATCTCCCTATTTTCGACAATAATTTTGGTGATTTTATTATTGTAAACTTCTTCCAAGCTGTATATTGTATTATCGTTGTTATCAATTTCAATAACTAGTTCATAGGGATACTTACCTACTAAAATATATTGCTCATCGAAATAGATATCATTTCTTGAATCGCAAAGTTCTTTTACAGTGCTTCCTATGCGAATACCATCTATAGTTGCACCGTTATATCCTGTCAAAAATTCAATCCGGTAGATTTTTTGCTTTAAAATATTAAGTTTAATTCTTATTTTATCTTCCAGTTTAATCCAATAAGTCAGACAATAACCTGTATTGGATTGTTCTCCGTATATGGCAAAATGAGTTCTTAGGATGTCATCTAATTGTTCAAGAGGCATTCCAATATATAAAAAATCATTTCCATGAAAAGGAGTGATTGGAAGATTATACAGTTGTTTTTTAAAATTTATTGTTTCCATATTGTTCCTGTTGGTCCATCAACTAGTTTAAAATTCTCAAAGTCTATTGCGTTTTCAAATTCATCTACCGGATATGTCTGCCGATCTATAACGCGTATTTTTCTGCCAAACTCGGGGCCTTCTAATTTATAATAATAAGGTTTTTTAAATGTCTGTCCTCCCGAATGCAGCCCACCTCCATAATTAAATACAATCTCGCTTCTTCCGGCATCAGTTTGTTTGAAATACATTACAGCATCAGATGTTCCTCCATAAGTACCTTTCGTCCACCCGTTTTGAATTAAAAGATCATCTAATTCGTTGTCAAGATGTCCAAAAATATTTTGCGGATTAGTTGCGAGTTCAGAGATGGAGTTAACTTTATTTACTCTAATACTTCTGTAAACTTCCCTAAAAATGTAGCCTTTCCCATTTTGTAGCCTCCCTGTTTTCAGACAGTGATTAAATATAATTATTCCGTATCATTTTTTTCTAATACAGCACTTCCCTTAAACAATCCGGGGGCTTTGCCCCTGTAAAGACTTGTGAGGATGATTGGCATTGTATTCAATCTGCCATTCATAAGCCATTGCGTTCACTTCTTGAATGGAACCAAACAAATGAGTATCCAGTACATCCTCTCTAAAAGTTCTTTTAAACCGTTCGATGTATGCATTCTGTTTTAATAGGAAAGTAAATCAACAAATCAACAAGCTAACACTTGAATTATTTTATTGAAAATAAGTTAAGTTTGTCTAAATAGAGTACAATATACAGATGTTTTATGCTTAATTTAGTTGTGAAACTTAAATAATCTAAGAAATAATTATGACGGTTAAAGAAAAATTTGCAATAATTGGCTTTACTGATTTTATGTTCCCTAAAAAAGAAATGAGAGATGGAAAAGAGAGGATTTCCTTTTCTTCTAAATATCTTGATGAGTGGTTTTTTCTTTCCTTAATTAGGGAAAATGATATTTGGAGGATCGAAAAAATTGAAGACAATAATCTAATTAGTAAAACCCTAAATAAAAGTAATTCTCTGCTTGATATTGAAGACTTACTTTTATTTTTTAAAAATTATTATTACGCTAATAGTGATCTTGCTACTATTTTGTGAATAAAACATCAACACTGCTATATGTTCCATCTGATTTAATAATACTTGTTGATAGAACTTTTGCATTTGTGAACTTATGTTCTACAGCCATTTTACCCGTGAACGTTTTTAATGCAGCTTTGTCTGGGGATAAACCGTCTCTAATAAAATCATTAAATGTATTTAGATTGTCAGCGACTGAATCGCTAGAACGCCAAGTTCCCCGTATCTTTAAAATTTCATCATATTCTGTATTAATAAAATTGAAAAGACTTTGAAAAACTTCACGTCCTTTGCCTTCTAAAGATGTTCCCTTAGTGATAATGGTTAAATTCAGTTCGTTATCAAAACCTAGCCATGCTCTTGCCACAAACTCATTGTTTGACCCTCTAACAATTGCATAACCATCCTCTTCAATTACCTTTACTGAATTTACCACCTCACTTACCTCACTTGCTTTATTCAAAGAACTCTCCACCAGATCACCATTTTCTTTTGGTTTTAACTCTGGTGTTTCGTTCATTTCATCAGCATATGAAACCCCGGTCTCAACATCTTCTCCACCTTTTTTCCAGGCCTGTTCTACCATGTCGCGTTCTTCAGGCGTAAGATCCGTTTTATTACAGACTTGCTTTATGTGGATTACAAATTGATCCAGGGTTGCCATCCCCTCGCGGATCTTATAATACGCCATGCGGGTTAGTGCGTCGAGCATTTCCGGGTTAATACCTGAGTTGAGATTACCAAAGAGTTTTCGGAAGTCCTTCACGGCAGCGTAATAACCTTTGCGGGCTTCTGCGGCATTCAGAATAGACTTGCTCACTTTAGGGTCTAGTTGATGTGCCTTTTGAAGATAAGCCAATGTTTCTGGGAGTGCTTTTAATCCGCACTTCGTTTACGGAGAACATTGGTGAAATCAGCTTTATTGACTTTTACAAAAGGAGGAGATCTAAACAACCCATAATAAAATGAGAGGTATAGATTATAAATCGAGATAGTCGAATGGATCTCAAAATAGTGGGTATTCCTGTCCTTGGCCATTTACTGGCTTTAATTTATAAAATACTTCATGTTTATAAACTATTCATCTTGTCGATTTTATAGTTTATTTCATCAATAGTTTCCGTTAAATGTTCAATTTCTTCTAAAGTTAGATTTTCTTCCAGGTTAATTGAATTCATTTTTTCAATCTGTGAATTGAATAAAACGACCAAATCATTATTAATTTTATTATCCATAGAAAATTTAACTTCAATATATTGAGTTAGACTAATTAGATTTACTAGTTTATTATTTTCTTCAGGAAAAAACCAAAAGTCGTTGAACACTCTGTTGATTGCGTCACCGTAAGTCACACCTTGACCGACCAAGTCGAAAAATGCTCCATAAAATGTTGCTATAAGCTGATAATATTTCCAATTTCCCATATTAAAAATCTCCTTCACGGCAGCGTAATACCCTCTGCGGGCTTCTGCGGCATTCAGAATTGCCCGGCTCATTTCAGGATCTAATGAATGCGTCTTTTCAAGCTCGCTTAATGTATTCTTAAACGCTTCTATATCACCTGTCTCGTTCAATAAATTATTAGCCCGGGTCATCAAATCGTCCAGACTTTCTGTTTTATCAATACTCAAAGAGGTCCCATCAAATCTGCCGTTTTCGTTTGATTTAACTGTTTCATCACCCTTGTTTTTGGTGGTAAGTTCGAGCTGTTCAAACTCTTCTTTGGTGATTTGTTTAAACTCACCGGTTTCTGGGTTTTGTTTGTGGAAATTACCTTCACCATCTTTTCTTTTGCTGGAAGTGGTGTTCTGAGTTGCTTGGTGGCAAGTCCATCAACTCATAATCGTTCATTTTATGAAAAATAAGAAGTAGGTAATTCATTAAGCAATTTTCCTGTTTCAGTATTCAGGTATTCTTTCCACGAACTCAACTTAAAATTAATCTTTTGCTCAAGATCGGCATCAGAAAATCTGCTATCCAGTTTACTAATATCAATATAAATACTGTCAAGTTGTTCATAAATACTTTTGAAATCTCTATAGTAATAAAAATGAGAAGTGGTAGCGCTTATTTCATTGATTGCTCCTACGGTATCATTACTAACTTTGTTAATCTTCAGTTCTGCTCTAAGTAATTCAAAAGTTAGAATGATAAATAAGTCAGCAGCTGAATAACCGTTAGATGCTGTCTTGTTTTTTATCTCTGTAATTACAGTGTCAATTTTATTTATTATGCTATTATTCATATGTTGTGTTGTTAATGTGCTGGTTCTTCGGAAATTACTTTAATATTATTTTGTAATTTATCTGTTATATATTGTGTGTAACCGGTGTTCATTTTTGTTTTTAGAACATCAGTGTTTTCTAAAATTTCATATGTCACAAGTTTATAACCTGAAGGATCATAAAATCCTACAGCAGAAACACCTGCGTCAGCTGCATCGCCAGTAGTAAAGAAGTGTTTCTCAGGATCAATATTATTGCCCATAGTTCTTTCAAAGCGCCATACCTTATCACCTTTCTTTAATTGAATTACTGAAACTCCACCAGATAAATCAATTTTTCCATTTATGATATTATTAATTTCACTATTTTTTTTGCCCATTGCTCTTAAACATTCAGCAATTTTATCAATTTTCTTTTGTTTTGAAGAGTTAGAACTAGTTTTTAGCGGTACATCTTCATAAATGTTCTTAACATCTAATGGACTCTCTACTAACTTACCATTTTCTTTCGGTTTTACATCTGATGTTTCGGTAATTTCATCCAGTACCTTATTTAAATCTTCATCCGGTATTTTGGCTTCATCAATTCCCTGGCTTTTGAGGAATTTACGTAATCCTGTAAATCCTTCATGTAGAAATGAAAAAAAATGTTTATTCCGATACTTATCTAAAAGTATGATGTAATGATTTTGAAAATGTATTTCATCTTACCACCACTTTGGATAATTTTTAAATTGATTCAAAAATAAGCTCAAATCATCTGCTGTTAGATCAATTTTTGAAATAATTGAATGTATTTTACCACTTGAGTTAAATGAAGTGTCGATAAGAAGTTCGGATGTATTAGAGTCACTGTTTTGCATTATTCTTATTCTTGATATGCCATTCATATCAATTAACCCACATTCTGTATTAAAAGTGAACGAATCCCAGTTTTTGCATTCTAACCAAAAATTTATTTCGGACTTAAACTTTCCCTTTAATACTTCTTCTTCAAGTTGAATGCATATCTTTAGTGAAGGCAACTTTTCGTCAATATCAATTATTGACAACTTAAAATATATTGGTTTCTTGATCTCGATATCATCCATATTATTCAATTATTTAGGTTGTGCATGAATTAATGCTGGGAGTTGTCCAACTTCCCTTGGAGAAGATAATTTGAATTCCCATCGACCAGCGTTCATAAGTTCATCGTATTTCAATCCATTTTTCGTTACCTCCTTTAATGCACCTTGAAAATCTGTTAGAATCAGTTCAACTCCTAATCTTTTTAGTTCAGGTGTTTTCGAAATATCATTTAAAATATTTAATTCTAACTCTCGTAAATGCTCAGTTGCATTTCCATGAACCCAAATTTTATTATTTCCAACTTTAATTTCAAATGACTTATAAATTAAAGAGTTTACATCATATAAAGGTTGGGTTCCAACGATATCATCCCAAACCTTACTCTTTTGACTCACATTATCCAGAGAACTTCCTTCAAACTTACCATTTTCTTTCGGTTTTACATCTGATGTTTCGGTAATTTCATCCAGTA